>NZ_JBVKBV010000021.1:0-139387 GCF_055635345.1 Streptomyces sp. NPDC111516
GCGAACGGCATCATGCACGTCGCCGCCAAGGACCTCGGCACCGGCAAGGAGCAGAAGATGACCGTCACCGGCGGCTCCTCGCTGCCGAAGGACGAGGTCAACCGGATGCGTGAGGAGGCCGAACAGTACGCGGAGGAGGACCACCGCCGTCGCGAGGCCGCCGAGTCCCGCAACCAGGGCGAGCAGCTCGTCTACCAGACGGAGAAGTTCCTCAAGGACAACGAGGACAAGGTCCCCGGTGACGTGAAGACGGAGGTGGAGACCGCGCTCACCGAGCTGAAGGAGAAGCTCAAGGGCGAGGACACCGCCGAGATCCGTACCGCCACCGAGAAGGTCGCGGCCGTCTCCCAGAAGCTGGGCCAGGCGATGTACGCCAACGCCCAGGCCGACGGCGGCCCGCAGGGCGACCCGCAGCCGGGCGCCCAGCAGGCCAAGGCGGACGACGACGTCGTCGACGCCGAGATCGTGGACGACGAGAAGGACGCGAAGGGCGGTGCGGCGTGACCGAGGAGACTCCGGGCTTCGAGGAGAAGCCCGACGTCCCCTCCGACGGAGCTGAGCCGAAGGAAGCCTCCTCCTCTCCGGAGGAGGAGGCGCCGGAGGCCGGGGACGGAGTACAGACAGTCGGTCTGACGGCCCAGCTGGACCAGGTCCGCATGGCGCTCAACGAGCGCACTGCCGACCTCCAGCGGCTCCAGGCCGAGTACCAGAACTACCGCCGTCGCGTCGAGCGGGACCGGGCCACGGTCAAGGAGATCGCCGTAGCGGGTCTCCTGTCCGAGCTCCTGCCCGTGCTCGACGACGTCGGCCGGGCCCGGGACCACAACGAGCTCGTGGGCGGGTTCAAGTCGGTGGCCGAATCACTGGAGACGGTCGTCGCCAAGCTGGGCCTGCAGCAGTTCGGCAAGGAGGGCGAGCCCTTCGACCCGACGATCCACGAAGCCCTGATGCACTCGTACGCGCCGGATGTCACCGAGACGACCTGCGTGGCGATCCTGCAGCCGGGGTATCGGATCGGCGAGCGCACCATCCGCCCCGCGCGGGTGGCGGTGGCCGAACCCCAGCCGGGCGCGACACCGGCCGCGGCCAAGGAAGAGAAGGCAACCGACGAGGAGAGCGGTGGCACCGAGGAGGTCTGACACCCCGTCTGACCACCTCGCGGCGCACCGCCCGGCCATGCGACCGGCCAACGGGCCGGTCGCATGGCCGATCGTCCGGAAGGAGGGACGTCGATGAGCACGAAGGACTTCGTCGAGAAGGACTACTACAAGGTCCTCGGCGTCCCCAAGGACGCCACCGACGCCGAGATCAAGAAGGCGTACCGGAAGCTCGCCCGCGAGTTCCACCCGGACGCCAACAAGGGCGACGACAAGGCGGAGGAGCGCTTCAAGGAGATCTCCGAGGCGAACGACATCCTCGGCGACAGCAAGAAGCGCAAGGAGTACGACGAGGCGCGCGCCCTCTTCGGCAACGGCGGCTTCCGGGCCGGCCCCCCGGGCGCAGGAGGCAACTTCAACTTCGACCTGGGCGACCTCTTCGGAGGCACGCAGGGCGGAGGCCAGGGCGGCGGAGCCGGCGGTTTCGGCGGCGGCGGTCTGGGCGATGTCTTCGGCGGCCTGTTCAACCGGGGCGGTACGGGGACGCGGGTGCAGCCGCGCCGCGGCCAGGACATCGAGTCCGAGGTGACGCTCAGCTTCACCGAGGCGGTCGAGGGGGCCACGGTCCCGCTGCGGATGTCCAGCCAGGCGCCCTGCAAGGCGTGTTCCGGCACCGGTGACAAGAACGGCACCCCCAGGGTCTGCCCGACCTGTCTCGGCACCGGCCAGGTGTCGCGCGGCACCGGCGGCGGCTTCTCGCTCACCGATCCCTGCGTGGACTGCAAGGGCCGGGGCCTCATCGCCCAGGACCCCTGCGATGTCTGCAAGGGCAGTGGACGGGCGAAGTCCTCCCGGACCATGCAGGTCAGGATCCCGGCGGGCGTCTCGGACGGTCAGCGGATCCGGCTGCGCGGCAAGGGCGGTCCGGGCGAGCGCGGTGGACCGGCCGGCGATCTGTACGTCGTGGTCCATGCCGACGCCCACCCGGTCTTCGGCCGCAAGGGCGACAACCTCACGGTCACCGTGCCCGTCGACTTCACGGAGGCGGCGCTCGGCGGCGAGGTGAAGGTGCCCACGCTCGGCGGCCCGCCGGTCACCCTGAAACTGCCGGCCGGCACCCCCAACGGGCGTACGATGCGCGCCCGGGGCAAGGGTGCGGTACGCAAGGACGGCACCCGGGGCGACCTGCTGGTCACCGTCGAGGTGACGGTGCCCAGGGAGCTGAGCGCCGAGGCCAGGGAGGCACTGGAGGCCTACCGGAAGGCGACTGCGGGCCGTGACCCGCGGGCAGAACTCTTCCAGGCAGCGAAGGGAGCTTGAGGTGGACGGCCGACGACGCAATCCGTACGAACTGACCGATGAATCGCCGGTGTACGTGATCTCGATCGCGGCCCAGCTCTCGGGCCTCCATCCGCAGACGCTGCGCCAGTACGACCGCCTCGGCCTGGTCTCGCCCGACCGCACGGCCGGGCGCGGCAGGCGCTACTCCGCCCGCGACATCGAGCTGCTGCGCACCGTGCAGCAGCTGTCGCAGGACGAGGGCATCAACCTCGCCGGCATCAAGCGCATCATCGAGCTGGAGAATCAGGTCGCGGCCCTCCAGCAGCGCGTCGCCGAACTCTCGGCGGCCGTGGACGGCGCGGCGGCGGCGATGCAGCAGCGCGAGGCCCAGGTGCATGCCTCGTACCGGCGCGATCTGGTGCCGTACGAGGATGTGCAGCAGACCAGCGCGTTGGTGGTCTGGCGGCCGAAGCGGCCGAAGGACTGAGCGGGTCCGGCGTACCCGCACGACGGGCGAGGCCCGTCACCCGTGTGCTTCACGGGTGGCGGGCCTCGCCCGTATGCGCGGGAGGCTGCCTCTCTGCCGTGCGGAGTGGTTACTTGCCCGGGGCCTGCCAGAGCTTGAGAGCCAGCGATGAACGGTCATTGCCGATGGTCTCTCTCGTGGCCCCTGCGACCGCTGCCAATCCCTGTGCGCGGCCGCGGAGTTGTGGGAGGCTCCGGCGTGCTGATCGCCGAGCGGCGAGCGCCGGCGGTGGCCTGCGCCCACAGGACTTCGTAGACCCGGACGAAGTAGCGGATCAGTGCGGGGGGATTTTCAGGGCCACGTCGCGCTCGGGGGTGGCGGGTCTGAAGGCCACGGCACGGTCGAAGGCGAGGAGGCGTTCGATGGATTGCTCGATGGTGCGCTTCTGGAGTTCGCCGGGCGGCCACTGATCCGTGCCCGTATTGTGGTGGTGGCCCCTTCAGTCAGGATCCTGTTCCAGGATCCCCGACCTGGCTATCAGGTAGCCGAGTTGGGCCCGGCTGCTGCTGCCGAGGGCGGCGTTCAGCTTGGCGACGTGCGCGCGGCAGGTGCGGACGTTCATGCCGAGGCGGCGGGCGATCGAGTCGTCGACATGCCCCTCTACGAGGAGTTGGGCGATGGAGCGCTGAACACCACTGATGCCCTTGGGAGTCGGGTCGTATTTGACCTCTTCCAGGAGGGGAGCCGCGCGGGTCCAGAGCTGCTCGAAAACCTTGACGAGGTACTCGACCAGCCCGGGGTGGCGCAGTTCCAGGGCGACTTGACGGTCGTCCTGAGCTGGTATGAACGCGACCGTGCGGTCGAAGACGATGAGTCGCTCTATGAGTTCCTCGAGCGTCCGGATCTCCACGTTGTCGTCGGCCATCCGCTCGGCGTAGGCCAGGGTGCCGGGGCTGTGACGTACCGTGTGCTGATAGAGAGTGCGAATGCTGACACCGCGGTCCACCACGGAGAGGCCCCTTTCCAGGGCTTCGCTGAGGCGGTCTTCGCTACGGCCGCCGCCGGGCTGGACGGTGAGGACTTCGGAGCGGCACTCCGCCGTGGCAAGATCGAGTGCCGCGTTGATCCGGTTGACGCCCTCCAGCACGGTGATCGCGTGCGTGGTCGGCGGGTCCTGGGCGCTGATGTCCATGAACGGCTCGAAGGACTCGGCCAGCAGGACCGAATGTCGCCGGCGCTCCTGGATCTCGCGTTCTATGGGGTGCAGGTGCTTGGCCAGAGCGGCGGACGGCGGGACGGGCCGCAGCCAGTCGGCATCGTCGGGGTCGGGGTGGAGCAGGGCGAAGTCCATGAGGCAGGGCGCCGGTTCCACCTCGTTGCGGGCAATGCGTCCCGAGCGCAAAGCACTGGCGTAGAGACGGCCCCCGGCTTCGCATAGTTCAGTGATCCCGTGAGGATGTGTCGGCTTTGTATCGCTTGTGACCATATTCTCCACCCCCCATGTTCCTGAACATGCAGGAACATGATGCATCGACTCAGTGGTGTTCGTGTGCCGAGGTGAGACATCGTCTTTGGTGCGGGGGAGAAGAATCCACAAGTGAGGACGAAGCCGACTATGTATAAGCGAATGCTTCGCTCGGTGCTTGCCGCCTCGTTCGTCGCGGCCCTGGGACTCGGGGTGCTGAGCGGCAGCGACATTGCCTGGAGCAGCGAGGCAGCATCCTCGCCGGGTGACATTGCCTGGAGCACCGAGGCAGCATCCTCGCCGGGTGACATTGCCTGGTCCACTCAGGCGTCTGCGCCGGGTGACATCGCGTGGTCCACTCAGGCGTCTGCGCCGGGTGACATCGCGTGGTCCACTCAGGCGTCTGCGCCGGGCGACATCGCCTGGAGCGTCGACGCGGCAGTCGAGCCCGGTGACATCGCCTGGTCCGAACCGACCCATCAGGGCGCATGACCATCCCGCCGGACGACCGGACCTTCCGGCGGGAAATGGCCACGGCCTACCGATCAGGCTGGCATTTCATCGATCTCGTCACTGCCATCCCCCGCTGTGGCGACTCGCTGATGGTCACTCTGTTCGGCGACCCCATCGTTGTCGCACGCGAAGAAGACGACGAAGTGCGTGCCTACCGGTGCCTCCGCAAGCCGCGTGGAGCCCCGCAGCCCGTTCGCTGCGCGATTCGGTACGACATGATTTTCGTCAACCTCGACCGGCGGGACCACCAGCTGTTCGAGCCAGAGACTATTTCCGCCACCCCCCGCAGTGCCTGAGCGATCCCCCGTCGTTACATGTCGCTCGGCACTCCCCCACACAACGGCGCCATCGTGACCTGAACACGATGGCGCCGTTGTGCTGCCCCGGGGAGCCCCGGGGAGCCCGCAGTCCTGCTCACGCCCTGCCGAGCGCCCGGTCCAGGGCGATCTCGATGACGACGCGGTCCGGGTTGGGTGCCGGCGTGCGTTCGTAGCGTTCCGCGTAGCGGCGTACCGCGTCGGCGATCACGTCCGGTTCCGTGCGTACCGTCGCGCGGCCCTCCAGGGTCGCCCAGCGGCCGCGGTCGACCTGGCAGGCCGCGACCCGGGCGCCGGCCGGACCCGCGGCCAGGATGTTGGCGACCTTCTGGCTGCCCTTGTTGGTGATGACGCGGGCGACCCCGGCCTCGGGGTCGTACGTCACGCCCACCGGCACCACGTGCGGCGTGCCGTCGGAGCGGGGGGTGGTCAGGGTGCACAGGTGGTACTCACGCCAGAACGCGAGGTACTCGGGGCTCGGATTCGTCACGTCGACTGCCATGGGGAACAGGGTAGGGAGTGCGGATCCGCGGCCCGCCCCTGCGGTGGCGGCGGCTCTCTCCGGCCGGTTGACTCGGAATCGGACCCGGAAGAGGCGTGTGTCTCGGATTGAGTGGAATAGACTCAACTTTGTGCACGTTGACTCAGTCAGTGTTGTGGAGAGACCCGTCACCGCAAGGAGGAGAGAGCGCACGTGGACGCCGAGCTGACCAACAAGAGCCGGGACGCCATCAACGCGGCCACCAGTAGGGCCGTGAAGGACGGACACCCCGATCTGACCCCCGGGCATCTGCTGCTCGCGCTGCTCGCGGGCGAGGACAACGAGAACATCATCGACCTGCTCGCCGCCGTCGAGGCCGACCAGATCGCCGTACGCACCGAGACGGAGCGACTCCTGGGCGCGGAGCCCAGTGTCACCGGGTCGACCGTCGCCCCGCCGCAGCCCAACCGCGAGCTGCTCGCCGTCATCGCGGACGCCGCGCAGCGCGCGAAGGAGCTCGGCGACGACTACATCTCCACCGAGCACCTGCTGATCGGGATCGCCGCCGAGGGCGGTCGCGCGGGTGAGATCCTGAGCGCTCAGGGGGCCAGTGCGAAGAGGCTGCTGGACGCGTTCGAGAAGAGCAGGGGAGGGCGCCGGGTGACCACCCCCGACCCGGAGGGTCAGTACAAGGCCCTGGAGAAGTTCGGTACGGACTTCACGGCCGCCGCCAGGGAAGGCAAGCTCGACCCGGTCATCGGACGTGACCAGGAGATCCGGCGTGTCGTCCAGGTCCTGTCGAGGCGCACGAAGAACAATCCCGTACTCATCGGCGAGCCCGGCGTCGGCAAGACCGCCGTCGTCGAGGGGCTCGCCCAGCGCATCGTCAAGGGTGACGTCCCCGAGTCCCTGCGGAACAAGCGGCTCGTCTCGCTCGACCTCGGCGCGATGGTCGCGGGTGCCAAGTACCGCGGCGAGTTCGAGGAACGGCTGAAGACCGTCCTCTCCGAGATCAAGGAGAGCGACGGGCAGATCATCACCTTCATCGACGAGCTGCACACCGTCGTCGGCGCGGGCGCCGGCGGCGACTCCGCCATGGACGCGGGCAACATGCTCAAGCCGATGCTGGCCCGCGGCGAGCTCCGCATGGTCGGCGCGACGACGCTCGACGAGTACCGCGAGCGGATCGAGAAGGACCCCGCCCTGGAACGCCGCTTCCAGCAGGTGCTGGTGGCGGAGCCGAGCGTCGAGGACACCATCGCGATCCTGCGCGGCCTCAAGGGTCGTTACGAGGCGCACCACAAGGTCTCCATCGCGGACTCCGCGCTGGTGGCCGCCGCGACCCTGTCCGACCGCTACATCACCTCCCGCTTCCTCCCCGACAAGGCCATCGACCTGGTCGACGAGTCGGCGTCCCGGCTGCGCATGGAGATCGACTCCTCGCCTGTCGAGATCGACGAACTCCAGCGCGCCGTCGACCGCCTCCACATGGAGGAACTGGCCCTCAAGAACGAGACCGACCCCGGCTCCAGGCAGCGCCTGGAGAAGCTCCGCCGCGACCTCGCCGACAAGGAGGAGGAGCTGCGCGGCCTCACCGCCCGCTGGGAGAAGGAGAAGCAGGGCCTCAACCGCGTCGGTGAGCTGAAGGAACGCCTCGACGAATTGCACGGCCAGGCCGAACGCGCCCAGCGCGACGGCGACTTCGACACCGCTTCCAAGCTGCTGTACGGGGAGATCCCCGGCCTGGAGCGGGAGCTGGCGGAGGCGACCGAGGCCGAGCAGGAGGCCGCCAAGGACACGATGGTGAAGGAGGAGGTCGGCCCGGACGACATCGCCGACGTCGTCGGCTCCTGGACCGGCATCCCGGCCGGCCGCCTGCTGGAGGGCGAGACCCAGAAGCTGCTCCGCATGGAGGACGAGCTCGGCAAGCGCCTCATCGGGCAGACCGAGGCCGTACGGGCGGTGTCGGACGCAGTACGCCGTACCCGCGCCGGAATCGCCGACCCCGACCGGCCCACCGGCTCGTTCCTCTTCCTCGGCCCGACCGGTGTCGGCAAGACGGAGCTCGCGAAGGCGCTCGCCGACTTCCTGTTCGACGACGAGCGGGCCATGGTCCGCATCGACATGAGCGAGTACAGCGAGAAGCACAGCGTGGCGCGTCTCGTCGGCGCCCCGCCCGGCTACGTCGGCTACGAGGAGGGCGGCCAGCTCACGGAGGCGGTCCGCCGCCGTCCGTACAGCGTCGTCCTGCTGGACGAGGTCGAGAAGGCCCACCCCGAGGTCTTCGACATCCTGCTCCAGGTCCTCGACGACGGCCGGCTCACCGACGGACAGGGCCGGACGGTGGACTTCCGCAACACCATCCTGATCCTGACCTCCAACCTCGGCAGTCAGTTCCTGATGGACCCGCTGACGGAGCCCGAGGTGAAGAAGGAACAGGTCCTGGAGGTCGTACGGGCCTCGTTCAAGCCGGAGTTCCTCAACCGGCTCGACGACCTGGTGGTCTTCTCCGCCCTGTCCGGCGACGAGCTCTCGCACATCGCGAAGCTCCAGATCGACCGGCTCGCGGGGCGTCTGGCCGAGCGCAGGCTCACCCTGGACGTCACGCCGGAGGCCCTGGACTGGCTGGCCGAGGAGGGCAACGACCCGGCCTACGGGGCACGGCCGCTGCGCCGCCTCATCCAGACGGCGATCGGCGACCGGCTCGCGAAGGAGATCCTCGCGGGCGAGGTCAAGGACGGGGACACCGTCCGGGTGGACCGGGTCGGGGACGGCCTGCTCATCGGCCCCGCGACCTCGGGGAAGACCTTGTAGGGCCGGTAGACGGCGTACGACCTGTTCGACGTCCTGTCCCCAGTCGGAAGACCACGCGTTCCGGCTGGGGACTCGTCGTCTGCGCCGCAGTGCAATAGAAGAAGAATTGCGGTGATTTCCGGAGAACGGGAAATCGATCGCCGTCATCGTTGATCCGTTGTTCAACGTCGATATTGAGCCGAACGCCCCACTCCGCGTCGAGGTGCGGATTCACGTCACCTTCCTCTGCCCCAGGTCGCACCAACCTGCCCCTGCAAGGGGGCAGATGCCCGGATGCCCGCAACGCCCGCCGGGGTCCACGCGAATAATCAGGACACCGCGAGCCACCTTCCGTGACCTGCTCCAAGGAGGAACAGATACCGAATTCGGCAGCCGGTAGGGTACGCGCATGGTCGAACGGATAAGCGATGAGATAAGTCCGGGTCCCAAAAAGCCCAGACGTGACAATCTCATTCACCTCGGCGAATTTCGTACTCTCTGGGCCGCTTATGCCCAGTCGATCCTGGGTGACCAGTTGGCACGCGTGGCCCTGTCGCTGCTGGTGTTCGAACGCACCGACTCGGCCGGATGGACCGCGGCGACGTATGCGCTGACCACCTTGCCCGCTCTGCTGTCCGGAGTGCTCCTGTCCGGCCTGGCGGACCGTTTTCCCCGGCGCACGGTCATGATCGGATGCGACCTGGTGCGGGCGGTGCTGGTTGCGCTGATGGCCTTGCCCGGGACGCCGTTGCCGCTGCTGGCAGGGCTGCTGGTGCTGGCCCAGCTGGCCGAGGCACCCTTCGGCGCTGCGCAGGGCGCACTGCTGCCGACCGTGCTCGGTGAGCAGAGATACGAGCGGGGTCAGCGCGTCATGCTGATCACTCACCAGGCCGGACAGCTGGTCGGTTTTGCCGGTGGGGGTGTGCTGGTCGTATGGCTGGGCAGTCACCTCTCCCTGGGTGTGAACGCGGTGACTTTCCTTCTCTCGGCGACTCTGGTCAGGTTCGGCGTCAAGGCCCGTCCCGCGGCGGGTGCCGACGAGCGGAAGGCGCGGCTCGGCGCTCAGGTCGGGAGGGCGGCCGCACTGATCTGGTCGGATCGCAGGCTGCGGTCGCTGGTCGCGCTGGGGTGGCTCGCGGGGTTCGTCGTCCTGCCGGAGGGGCTGGCCGCCCCCTTCGCGGACGAGGTCGGCGGGGGCGCCGCCTCGGTGGGACTCCTGCTCGCCGCGCATCCGGCGGGAATGGTGCTGGGCGCAGCTCTTCTGGGGCGGGCTCGGGTCGGGGACGAGCGGCGGCGCCGCCTGCTCGGGCCATTGGCGATCGGCGCGAATCTGCCGCTGCTCATCTACTGGCTCGGTCCCGGCGTGGGTGTGGCGGTGCTCGTGTTGATGGCGTCGGGGGTGTGCTCCGCCTATCAGATCACCGCCGGAGCCACCTTCGTGCTCCTGACTCCGGCCGGCCGGCGCGGCCAGGCGCTGGGGCTCGCCAGGTCGGGTCTGATCGCCATACAGGGGATCGGTGTCGCCACGGGTGGCCTGGCAGCGGAGCTGTCCGGGTCGTCGTCGGACACCATCGGGGCGTCCGGACTCCTCGGAGTGCTGTGTGCGATCCCTGTCGCCGTTGCCTGGTCGCGGGCCCGGGAAGCCGATGCGGGGACGATTCCCCGGAGGGCGTAGACCTACTGGCCGTCAAACGCGGCTAGGGTCGACGGAAGGAAACCACGTGCGATCCACAGGAGTACCCAGCGATGTCTATCGATCCTTCCTCGATTCCTAATTTCGGGGGCCAGCCCGAACCGCAGGCGGCAGGACCCGAGGGCCCCGTTGTCCCTGACCAGGACCTCGTCAAGCAGCTCCTCGAACAGATGGAGCTGAAGTACGTCGTCGACGACGAGGGCGACCTCGCGGCGCCGTGGGAGGACTTCCGCACCTACTTCATGTTCCGCGGCGAGGACGAGCAGCAGGTCTTCTCGGTCCGTACGTTCTACGACCGACCGCACGCCGCGGACCAGCGTCCGGTCCTTCTCGACGCGATCGACGACTGGAACCGCCGCACCCTGTGGCCCAAGGTCTACACGCACACCCACGAGCCCGAGGAGGGCTCCGAGGACACCGAGGTCTCGGTCCGTCTGATCGGTGAGGCGCAGATGCTCATCGGTACGGGTGTCAGCCTGGAGCACTTCGTCTCGTCGACGGTCAGCTGGGTGCGCGCCTCGATCGAGTTCGACAAGTGGCTGCAGGAGCGTCTGGGCCTGACGCCGGCCGAGGAGAAGACGGACGGCGGGGACCCGACCTCTCCGGGCGCCTGAGCCCCGCACGGCAGTGACAGCCCGGCCCGGGGCGGCGGTCCTCAAGACCGTCGCCCCGGGCCGGACCGCGTTCCGCTACAGCCGCTTCAGCCGGGACGCCGCCTCGGCCAGCACGTCGTCACGCTTGCAGAAGGCGAACCGTACGAACGGCGCACCCTGCTCCCGGTGGTCGTAGAAGACCGCGTTCGGGATGGCGACGACCCCGCACCGCTCGGGCAGGGACCGGCAGAACGCGAAGCCGTCGCTCTCGCCGAGGGGGCGGATGTCGGTGGTGACGAAGTAGGTGCCGGCCGGGCGGTAGACCTCGAAACCGGCCTCGGTGAGCCCGTCGCTCAGCAGATCCCGCTTCGCCCGCAGCTTGGCGCGCAGCCCGTCGAAGTAGCTGTCGGGCAGGCGCAGCGCCTCGGCGACCGCGTACTGGAACGGGCCCGCGGACACGTACGTCAGGAACTGCTTCGCCGAGCGGACGGCGGTCACCAGCTCGGGGCTAGCGGTGACCCAGCCGACCTTCCAGCCGGTGAAGGAGTACGTCTTGCCGGCCGAGCCGATGGTGACGGTGCGTTCGCGCATTCCGGGGAAGCCGGCGAGCGGGAGGTGTTCGCCCTCGAAGACCAGGTGCTCGTAGACCTCATCGGTGATGACCAGGAGGTCGCGCTCGCAGGCCAGTGCGGCGATCGCGCCGAGTTCCTCACGGGTGAGGACGGTGCCGGTGGGGTTGTGCGGGGTGTTGAGCAGGATCAGCCGGGTGCGGGGGGTGACGGCGGCGCGCAGTTCGTCGAGGTCCAGACGGTAGGTGCCGGTGGTCGCGTCGGGGTGGAGCGTGACGGGGACGCGACTGCCGCCCGCCATGGCGATGCAGGCGGCGTACGAGTCGTAGTACGGCTCCAGGGCGATGACCTCGTCGCCGGGTTCCAGCAGGGCCAGCAGAGCCGCGGCGATGGCCTCGGTGGCGCCCGCGGTGACCAGGACCTCGGTGTCGGGGTCGTGGGCGAGCCCGTAGCGCCGTTGCTGGTGGTCGGCGATCGCGGTGCGCAGTTCGGGAACGCCGGGGCCCGGCGGGTACTGGTTGCCGTGCCCGGCGCGCAGGGCACGGATCGCGGCCTCGCGGATCTCTTCGGGGCCGTCGGTGTCGGGGAAGCCCTGGCCGAGGTTGATGGAGCCGGTCCGTACGGCCAGCGCCGACATCTCCGCGAAGATGGTCGTGCCGAACTCGGCGAGGCGGCGGTTGAGCAGCGGTCGTCCCTGTGTCATGGCCGCCATCCTGCGCGGAAGCTCTGGAGTTGCTCAAGTCTGCTTTGGCCGTACGGGGACAGGGGCATCCCCCACTCACGCAAGAAGCGGACGGAGCGGACGGAAGCGGGGGACCTCGCTTCGGGGGAACGGAAGGACGTGAGGCCGGTGCGGACTTTTGTCGGACTGGTGATCGCGGCGGCGGTGATCGGACTGATCGTCTCGCTCGTGAAGAGGGCCGGGAGCAGGAAGAAGTCGCGCGGACGGAGCGTGCGCCGGGGTACGAGCGGTGGCAGCGCCGCGGGCGGCAGTTGGTGGGCCGGAGGCGGTGACGGTGGCGGCGGCTCGTCCTGCGGAAGCAGCAGCGGTGACTCGGGCGGTCACTCGGGCGGTCACTCCGGGGGGCATTCGTGCGGCGGCGGCCACTCCTCGTGCGGTGGCGGTTCCTCGTGCGGCGGCGGCGGGGGCGGATGCGGCGGAGGCAGCTGACACGGGGCAGCTGATCCGTGACCGGGCGGGGTCCTTTGCCCGGTGCCGGCCCCGCGCGGTCCGGTGCCCGACAGGTGCCCGGCGGGCGAACTCCCGCCGGGCACCTTTTTGTTGGGCATTCGGCGAGAGGCCGGTGAACAGATGATCCGAGAGGCCCCCGAGGGGATGGAAACTGCGGCAAGTTGGGTAAAAACGCTGTGGATGAGGCTTATTCGTGATTCCCTCGTTGGAGAGAACATCCAGCCCTCGGACCCCAGTTGGACCTGATCGGGCGCTTCCCACCTCCCACGTGCATCACGTCGGAGGCGTCCCCTGTCCATGTGTCCACGCTTGTTTGCGGAGCCGACCCATGCTCACGACCCTCCAGACGGCCTATTCCGACACCCGTGCTGCTGACCTGGCCTGGGCGCTGGGGCGCGAACCGCTCCCCGCCCTGGCTGCACTCGACCTCGATCTCGCGGGTGCCCGGCTCCAGTTGCGCCTGCTCGGCGCCTCCCACCAGGTGCTCCTGGAGAAGGACCGGGGCACCTGTTCCGAAACCGTCGCGTGCATCCCGGGCGGCAGCACACCGCTGCCGCTCGGGGTCGCCGAACGGCTCGGCGAATGGGAGTACGAGTTCGCGGCGCGCGTCGAGACGCTCTCGGCGGGCTCGTTCGCCGGGCGCGCGCAGGAGCTCCTCGCGCTCGTGACCGACCATCCCCACGGTCTCGCCGGGACGTTCCCCGGCAGCCCGCACGCCTTCACCGCCATGCTCGCCCAGCGGACCGAGGGCCACGTGTGGTGGCGCACCTGGCATGCGTACCCGCAGGACGGGCAGTTGGTGGTGACGCGCACCCGAGTGGGGGCGCGGATTCCGGCGGCAGCACTCTGACACGGACCCAACTCCGTTGTGAGCACGCAACTTACATCCTTGTGGGTGACAGGCTGCCACCTTCTCGTGACGTAGCGTTCGCATCATGATCGACCAGCAGGTGTTACTGCGAGGGGGCGCGGGGCGTCTTCCCGTACGGCCGAGGACCGGTCGGTGTCTCGTGCTGGCCGCTGTCTTCATCTGTGCCGCCTGCGGTCTGGTGTACGAGCTCGAACTGGTGGCGCTCGCGTCCTACTTGATCGGTGATTCGGTCACCCAGGCATCCGTCGTGCTCTCCGTGATGGTGTTCGCGATGGGCGTCGGCTCGCTCCTCGCGAAACGTTTACGCGGCCGTGCCGCAGTCGGATTCGGGCTGATCGAGGCGGCGCTCGCACTCGTCGGTGGTTCCTCGGCGGTCGTGCTGTACGCGTCGTTCGCCTGGATCGGGGAGTCGCGGTTCGCCCTGGTCGGGTTCTCGCTCACGATCGGCGTCCTGATCGGTGCGGAGATCCCGTTGCTGATGACGCTGATCCAGCGGGTCGACCGGCAGGACGCGGGCGGGACCGTCGCGGATCTGTTCGCCGCCGACTACGTGGGCGCGCTGGTCGGTGGGCTGGCGTTCCCCTTTCTGCTGCTGCCGGTGCTCGGCCAGCTCACCGGGGCGCTGTTCACCGGCGCGGTCAACGCGGCCGCGGGCGGGGTGCTGGTGCTGTGGGTGTTCCGGCGGGACCTCACTCCGCGCTCCCGGTGGCTGCTCATCCTGGTCAACGTCGCCGTGATCGCCGTGCTCGCCACCGCGACCGCGCTGGTCGACGACTTCGAGCGGGCGGCGCGGCGCGCCGTGTACGGGGACGGGGTGCGGGTCGCGGTGCAGACCGGGGTTCAGGAGGTCGTGCTGACGGGGGCGGGCCGCAGCTCCCTCGACCTGTATCTGGACGGGCGGCTGCGGGTCAGCGCGCGCGACGAGTACCGCTACCACGAGGCGCTGGTGCACCCGGCGATGAACGGGCCGCGCGCCCGCGTACTCATCCTGGGCGGCGGCGACGGCCTCGCCGCCAGGGAGGTGCTGCGCTACCCGGACGTACGCGGCGTCACCCTCGTCGAGCTCGACTCCGGTCTCACCCGGTTGGCCCGTACCGACCGCGCGCTCTCGGCGCTGAACGCCCACGCGTTCCGTGATCCGCGGCTGACGGCCGTCGACGCGGACGCCTTCAACTGGCTGCGGGGGGCGCACGGCAGCTACGACGTGGTGATCTCCGATCTGCCCGACCCCGGGATCTCCGCCGGCACGAAGCTGTACTCGACGGAGTTCTACGGCCTGATCGCCGAGGCCCTCGCCCCGGGCGGCCGGCTGGTGGTGCACGGGGGCCCGCCGGTCACCCGGCCGCGCACGTACTGGACGGTGGAGGCGTCGATGAGGGCGGCGGGCCTGCGCACCCGCCCGTACCGGATCAGCGGCCGGCTCTCCGATTTCGCGGCCGGCCGCGACCGGGCCACGCACCGGGCGCAGGCCGAGGACGGCTGGGGCTTCGTCCTCGCCGGCCGGGGCGGGGCGCCCGCGCTCCGCCTCGGCCCGGGGGTGCCGAAGCTGAGGTCGCTGACACAGCCCTCGCTGGTGCGCGCGGGGCGGGACGCGGAGAGCGCCCGGCCGCGCGGGCTGCCGCCGTCGACGCTGGTGCATCCGCGGTACTGGGAGGAGCGGTGACCCGGGCGCCCATTCTGTGAGCTCCTCCGAGCCCGACGGCTCTGCGATGCGGAATCGCTGACGGGAGGGCCGGGGCTGAGTAGGCTCGGTTTCCATGGAGCATGAGGTGTTCGTTCCGGTTCCGGTCTCGTCCCTTCGGCGGACGCTGGGCGATCCCGCCCGCGTCGCGCGCTGCGTACCGGGGCTCCAGCAGGACGCCGACGCGTCCGCGGGCCCGCTGTCCGGCCGGCTCAGGATCCGGGTCGACGGCCACACGATCACGTACCGCGGTGCGCTGAGGTTCACCGCCGCCCCGCAGAACGGTCCGGACGAGGCCGGGATCCTGGTGACGGGCGAGGGCGTCGAGGCCCGGGGGACCGGCTCGGCGAAGCTGGCCCTGACGATCGGCCTGACGCGGAAGGACGGCGGTACGGCGATCGGGTTCGCGGGTACGGCGAGCGGCGACGGCCGCATCCTGGACCTGGACCCGGCGGCGGCGCTCGCGGCGGCCTGCCGCCTGCTGGACCGATTTGCGCAGCAGCTGGTGACGGAGACGCTGGCGGAGCGCGGTGCGGACGGCTCCGCGGGTGGTGAGGCGGTCGGCGAGGCGGTGGGCGAGGTTCTCGACGAGGCAGAGCGGTCCGTCGGGGAAGCGGTGGAACAGGCCATCGAGGAGGCGGCCGAGGAGGCCGACACGACCGGCGCGGCCAACGCCCGCGGCGCCGCTCCGGATGCCGCCGACGACTCCGGCGCGGACAGCGCCGACGCCGCTGCCGCCGGCGCCGATGAGGATGCCGATGTCACCGGCGCGGATGACGCCGCCGCGGACGAGGCGCCCGCCGGCGAGAAGCCCCCGGGCACGGGATCCGTCTTCGACGCTCCTGTTCCGCCGCCGTCGCTCGACCCCGAGGCGGAGGTGGAGTTCACCGTCCCCGACGGCCCCCCGGCCGAGGCCGCGCACGCCAGGCGGACGATGATCGGCCGCAGCGCCGAGGAGGTCGACCACGCGCCGCCGCGCGGCCGGTACGCGCCCGTACCGTCACCCGATTCGACCACTGCGGGCGCCACACTCCGCTGGGTCGCCCCAGCCGCGGCGCTCGCGCTCGCATCGGCGGTCGTGGTGAGCCGGGCGCTGAGGCGGCGAAGGTAGCCGCGCCAGTAATGTCGGTCGGGTGAGTAGCAGCGAGAAGGACGTCCGGCTGTCCGTCGGCGACGCAGAGTTGACCGTGAGCCCCGAGAACGGCTGTCGCATCAGCAGCCTGCGGATCGGTGGCACCGAGTTGCTGCGGCAGGGGGAGCGGTACGGCTGCTTCCCGATGGTGCCGTGGTGCGGGCGCACCGAGAACGGGCTCTTCCACAACGGCGGCGTCGCGCACCGGTTGCCGCTGAACTCCCCGCCGCATGCCATCCACGGCACCGGCAGGGACACGGCCTGGCACACCGCCCGGGTGGGCGAGCGGGAGGCCGCGTTCTATTACGACCTCGCCGACCCCTGGCCGTATCAGGGCCGGGTGACGCAGACGGTGGAGCTGGCCGAGGACTCGCTCACGCTCGCCTTCGGCATCGAGACGTACGGGGATTCGTTCCCGGCGCAGGCCGGCTGGCACCCCTGGTTCCTGCGCGACCTCGGCGGCGGTGGCAAGGACGTACAGCTGGCCTTCGATGCGGCCTGGCAGGAGGAGCGGGGCGAGAACCATCTGCCGACCGGCCGCCGCATCCCGCCCCTGCCCGGCCCGTGGGACGACTGCTTCGGGATGCCGGACGGCGTCGATGTGACGCTCACCTGGCCGGAGCAGCTGGAGCTGACCGTGAAGTGCCGGGCCGAGTGGGTCGTGATCTACGACGAGCAGGCCGAGGCGGTCTGCGTGGAGCCGCAGTCCGGTCCGCCGAACGGCCTGAACACCGCCCCCCAGTACGTCACCCCGATCGAACCGCTGGAGATCGCGACAACCTGGAGCTGGCGCAGGCTCTGATCCGCGTGTGGGCGCGAGCCGGGTGTTCCGGCGGGAGCCGTGAGACCGGTCGGCGCGGGCCGTGAAGCGGGCGCCTTAAGCTCGTAGCCATGACTGACGTACGTGCTGAGCTGCTCCAGCAGATCAAGGACAAGGCCGTGGTACACGGCAAGGTGACCCTCTCCTCGGGTCTTGAGGCCGACTGGTACATCGACCTGCGCCGCATCACGCTGGACGGCAAGGCCGCTCCGATGGTCGGTCAGGTCATGCTCGACGCCACCGCCGAGCTGGACTACGACTGCGTGGGCGGGCTGACGCTGGGCGCCGACCCGGTCGCCACCTCGATGCTGCACGCCTCCGCCGCGCGCGGGCAGGAGCTGGACGCGTTCGTCGTCCGCAAGGCACAGAAGGCGCACGGGATGCAGCGCCGCATCGAGGGCACGGACGTGAAGGGCCGCCGCTGTCTGGTGGTCGAGGACACCTCGACGACCGGCGGTTCGCCGCTGACGGCCGTCGAGGCGGTCCGCGAGGCCGGTGGCGAGGTTGTCGCCGTCGCCACGATCGTGGAGCGGGGTGCGGCTCCGGCCATTGCCGAGGCCGGTCTCCCATATGTCCACGCCTACACGGTGGCGGACCTCGATCTCGCCTGACGCACGGGCTGACCTGCGGTTTTTTTCCAGGGTGGGCTGTTTCACGTGAAACAGCCCACCCTTGGCGCATACCCGTGAATCGTCCGCCCGGGCATGGGGGCAGCAGGCCGGGTGGAGCCGGAGCGAGAGTCTGGGAAGATGGGGGCGACGATGACGTCGCCCCCAGGTCAGGGAACCAGCAACGCACACCCGCACATCCCAAGGAGCGGACAGATGCCCATCGCAACCCCCGAGGTCTACGCCGAGATGCTCGACCGGGCGAAGGCAGGCAGGTTCGCCTACCCGGCCATCAATGTGACGTCGACCCAGACCCTGCACGCTGCACTGCGCGGCTTCGCGGAGGCGGAGAGCGACGGCATCGTCCAGATCTCCACCGGTGGGGCGGAGTTCCTGGGCGGCCAGTACAACAAGGACATGGTCACGGGCGCCGTCGCCCTCGCCGAGTTCGCGCACATCGTCGCCGCCAAGTACGACGTCACGGTCGCGCTGCACACCGACCACTGCCCCAAGGACAAGCTGGACGGTTACGTACGTCCGCTGCTCGACATCTCCGCCGAGCGCGTCGCCCAGGGCCAGAACCCGCTGTTCCAGTCCCACATGTGGGACGGTTCGGCCGAGACCCTCGCCGACAACCTGGCCATCGGCCAGGAACTGCTCGCCAAGGCCGCCGCCGCCAAGATCATCCTTGAGGTCGAGATCACCCCGACCGGTGGCGAGGAGGACGGCGTCACGCACGAGATCAACGACGAGCTGTACACGACCGTCGACGACGCGCTGCGCACCGCCGAGGCGCTCGGCCTGGGCGAGAAGGGCCGCTACCTGCTGGCCGCCTCCTTCGGCAACGTCCACGGCGTCTACAAGCCGGGCAACGTCGTGCTCCGTCCCGAGCTGCTCAAGGACCTCCAGGAGGGCGTCGCCGCCAAGTACGGCAAGTCGTCGCCCTTCGACTTCGTCTTCCACGGCGGCTCCGGCTCCACCGAGCAGGAGATCGCCACCGCGCTGGAGAACGGCGTCGTGAAGATGAACCTCGACACCGACACCCAGTACGCCTTCACCCGCCCGATCGTGGACCACGTGTTCCGCAACTACGACGGTGTGCTGAAGGTCGACGGCGAGGTCGGCAGCAAGAAGGTCTACGACCCGCGCAGCTGGGGCAAGTCCGCCGAGGCGGGCATGGCCAAGCGCGTCACGGAGGCCTGCGCCAACCTGCGTTCCACCGGCACCAAGCTGAAGTAGCGGCCGGTACGAAGTATCGCCGTGGGCCCGGTACCCCTGGGGGTGCCGGGCCCATGCCATGTCCGAGAAAGGTATGGGGTATCGCCGTGAGTTCCAGTGCGCGCTATGACTTCGACACCGTCGTCGACCGCCGGGGCACCTGGTGCGTCCAGTGGGACGGGGTCGCGGACCGGTTCGGGGCGGACGGGTTGCTGCCGTTCACCATCTCCGACATGGACTTCGAGACCGCGCCGGAGGTACTGAGCGCGCTGCGGGCCCGGCTCGATCACGGGGTGTTCGGCTACACGATGTGGCAGCAGGACGACTTCCGCTCGGCGATAGCCCACTGGTACGCGACCCGGTACGGGACCCGGATAGACACCGGGCAGCTGGTGTACGGGCCGTCCGTGCTCAGCCAGCTCTCGCAGCTGCTGCAGATGTGGACGGCCGACGGCGAGGGCGTCGTCGTCCACGCCCCGACGTACGACGGTTTCCGCAAGGCGATCACCGGGCTCGGGCGCGAGCTGCGCGGCGTGCCGGTGGGGGACACGGCCGCGCTGGAACGCGAGCTCGCCCGCTCCGACAGCAAGGTCCTGCTCGTCTGTTCGCCGCACAATCCGACGGGCCGGGTGTGGACGGAGGACGAACTGAGCCGCATGGCCGCGCTCGCCGCTCGGCACGGGGTCGCGGTGATCAGCGACGAGATCCACGCGGACTTCGTGCACGCGGGGCGCGCGCACGTGCCGTGGACGCGGGTCGGCGGTGAGGGGCGCTGGGCGCTGATCTCCTCCGCGTCGAAGGCGTTCAATTTCCCGGCGCTGACCGGCTCGTACGGTCTGATCGGTGACCCGGCCGACCGGACGGAGTTCCTGCGCCGCATGGAGACGGCGGAGGGGCTCGCCTCCCCGGCGGTGCTGTCGCTCACCGCGCACGTCGCCGCGTACCGGGAGGCCGGGGCGTGGCTGGACGAGGTCCGCGCCTATGTCGCCGGGAACCTGGCGCTGGTCGCGCAACGGCTGAACGAGGCGTTCCCGGGACTGGGCTGGGAGCCGCCGCAGGCCGGCTATCTGGCCTGGATCGATCTGCGCCCGGCGGGCGTCGGCGACGACGAGGCGTTGCAGCGGGTGCTGATCGAGCGCGAGAAGGTCGCGGTGATGCCGGGGACGGTGTACGGGGCCGAGGGCTTCGTACGGCTGAACGTCGGGTGTCCCCGGTCCAAGGCCGAGGCGGGCGTGGAGGCGCTGATCCGGGGCGTACGGGCGGTAGCGCTCTGATCCTCGGTCATCGGGCCGGACACGTTCTGGACCTGGGCCGACGGGCCGAGGAGGCTGTCCCCCCCCCGCGGATCCGGACTGGCCGCGCGGACAGGGAGCGGGGATGCTGCTCACATGGGCGAGACACCCGCCGGTGAGATTCGTGTCGCATCCGGGCTCGGACGCTGGGTCATCCTCACCACCGTCCTCGGCTCCAGCATGGCCATGCTCGACTCCACCGTCATCAACGTCGCCCTGCCCCGCATCGGCAAGGACCTCGGCACCGACCTGGCCGCCCTCCAGTGGACCGTCAACGCCTACCTGCTGACGCTCGCCGGGCTGATCCTCCTCGGAGGCGCCCTCGGCGACCGGTACGGGCGGCGGCGGGTCTTCGTCGTCGGAGTCGTCTGGTTCGCCACCGCGTCCGTGCTGTGCGGCATCGCGCCGAACGCCGCCGTCCTGATCGCCGCCCGCGCCCTCCAGGGCATCGGCGGGGCACTCCTCACCCCCGGTTCGCTGGCGCTGATCCAGGCGAGCTTCCATCCGGACGACCGGGCCCGCGCCGTCGGGCTGTGGTCGGGGCTCGGCGGGGTCGGCGCGGCCGTCGGGCCGTTCGTCGGCGGGTGGCTCGTCGACGGGCCCGGCTGGCGGTGGGTGTTCCTGCTCAACGTGCCGCTCGCCGTGGTCTGCCTGCCGGTGGCGCTGCGCCACGTTCCGGAATCGCGTGACCCGCATGCGCGCGGGCGCTTCGACGTGCTGGGCGCCGTGCTCGGCGCGCTCGCCCTCGCCCTGGTGACGTACGCGCTGATCGAGGCGCCGGGACAGGGGGCGTCCGGTGCGGTGATCGGGGCGGCCGTCGGCGGGATCGTGCTCGGGGCGGCGTTCGTGCGGGTGGAGCGTCGGCGGCCGGACCCGATGCTGCCGCCGTCGGTGTTCGCGTCCCGGCAGTTCACCGTCGTCAACATCATCACCCTCTGCGTGTACGCGGCACTCAGTGGCTACTTCTTCCTCTCGGCGATCCAGCTCCAGGTCGTGGCCGGGTACTCGGCCCTCGGCGCGGGCACGGCCCTGCTTCCCATGACCGTGCTGATGCTGCTGTTCTCGGCCTCCTCGGGCGAGCTGGGGCAGCGCATCGGGCCCCGCATCCCGCTCACCGTCGGCCCCCTGGTCGCCGCTGCCGGAGTGCTGCTGATGCTGCGGGTCGGGCCGGGATCGAACTCCGTCTCCGGCTACTTCACGGATGTGCTCCCCGCGGTCGGGGTGCTCGGCATCGGACTCGTCACCGTGGTGGCTCCGCTCACCGCGACCGTTCTGGCCTCCGTGGACACCGCACGCGCCGGCCTCGCCAGCGGGATCAACAACGCGGCCGCCCGCGCCGCCGGGCTGATCGCGGTGGCCGCGCTGCCGCTGCTCGCCGGGATGGGCCCGGAGGCCTACCGGAACGCCGACGAGTTCGCCGCGACGTTCCGGCGGGCCATGCCGATGTGCGCCGGGCTGCTGGTACTGGGCTCGCTGATCGCCTGGGCGACCGTACGGAAGCCTGCCGCAGCGGCGGGGGAGGAGGAGAAGCCGCGGCCGGAGTGCACGGTGCATTGCGGCGTCGGCGCCCCGCCCCTGGAGCCCGTGCAGGAGGAGAAGCCCGTGCAGGAGGAGAAGGGGGACCAGGGCGTGAACTGACTCTCGACGGGGCGCCATCGTCCCCGGCGCGGACCGGACCTCAGCGCGATACACCTGCGTACCCCGGCGCACCCGGGCACCTTCCGGCGCGAACCAGCCCTCCGTACGGCGCCCGGCTACCCCGGCGCGCAGGTGACAGGCACACTTGAACCCATGTCGATCCACGAGAACCTGCTCGGGGGACCTCCCCCGACCCACCTGCCCGACGACCCGGAGCCGCGCGAGCTGCTCGCGAGCGGCACGGCCCCCGCCGATGTCGCCGCGAAGTACCCGACCTCCTCCCTGGCCTGGGCACAGCTCGCCGACGAGGCGTTCGAGGGCGGCCGCGTCATCGAGTCGTACGCCTACGCCCGTACCGGCTACCACCGCGGCCTCGACGCGCTGCGCAGGGCCGGCTGGAAGGGCCACGGCCCCGTACCGTTCGAGCACGAGCCGAACCGCGGCTTCCTGCGCGCCCTGCACGCCCTGGCGCGGGCCGCCCAGGCGATCGGTGAGCAGGAGGAGTACGAGCGCTGCTCGACTTTCCTCCGCGACTCCTCGCCGACCGCCGCGGAGACCCTCGGCTAGACGTCCGAACCGTGAACGTTCACGGTTCGGACGTTCACCGCTGGACGTTCACAGCCGGTCGTATCCGGCCGGTCGCACACATACCGGACCCCGCAGACAGAGCCCCACGTCTGCGGGGTCTGCGCACTCCCGCGGGCCCCGTCTAGGATGCCGACAGGGGACCGGAGCTCCACCACCTCACGGAAGGGGCGGACCGCTACCCGGAAGCTCGTGTCGAGGAGACAGCAATGTCGACGATCCACCCCGACCCCGAAGCCACCGGTGCGCAGACCCCGCACCTCGACTTCGCGGGAACGACTCCGTACGAGGACTACGTCCAGGCGGATGTCCTGACCCATCTCCAGCACCCTCGCTCCGACGACCCGGGCGAAATGGTCTTCCTGGTCACCACCCAGGTCATGGAGCTGTGGTTCACCGTCATCGTCCACGAGTGGGAGACCGCAGCGCACGCCCTGCGCGAGGACCGGCTGACCGTCGCACGCGACGCGCTCAAGCGGTCGGTGCGGGAACTGGAGGCGCTCAACGCCTCCTGGACGCCGCTCGCCCAGCTCACCCCCGCCCAGTTCAACTCCTACCGCGCCGCCCTCGGCGAGGGCTCCGGCTTCCAGTCGGCGATGTACCGGCGGATGGAGTTCCTGCTCGGCGACAAGTCCGCGTCCATGCTCGTGCCGCATCGGGGCGCGCCCCGCGTCCACGCCGAGCTGGAGAAGGCACTGGCCGAGCCGAGCCTGTACGACGAGGCGCTCGCCCTGCTCGCCCGGCGCGGCCACCCCGTACCGCAGGCCGTGCTCGGCCGGGACCTCACGCAGAAGTACAAACCGTCCCCCGAGGTCGAGGCGGTCTGGGCGGCGATCTACGCCAACCCCGACCAGCACGACGAACTGGTCAGGCTCGGCGAGGCGCTCACCGACGTCGGTGAACTTGTGTGGCGCTGGCGCAACGACCATCTCGTCGCCACCCGTCGCGCGATGGGTTCGAAGACCGGTACCGGCGGTTCCGCCGGGGTCGCGTGGCTGGAGAAACGGGCTGCGAAGAACGTCTTCCCCGAGCTGTGGACGGCGCGCAGCCATGTCTGAGACCTTCGCCGCGCGGGCCGCGGCACTCGACGCCGCCGACCGGCTCGCCGATCTGCGCAAGCTGTTCACCCTCGACGACACCGTCTACCTCGACGGCAACTCGCTGGGCGCACTGCCCGCCCACGTACCCGCCCGGGTGCAGGAGGTCCTCACCCGGGAGTGGGGCGAGCTGCGCATCCGGTCCTGGGACGAGAGCGGCTGGTGGACCGCGCCCGAGCGGATCGGCGACCGGATCGCCCCGCTCGTCGGCGCCGCCGCCGGGCAGATCGTCGTCGGCGACTCCACGAGCGTGAACGTCTTCAAGGCCGTCGTCGCCGCGAGCCGGCTGGCGACGGATGCCCGGGACGAGATCCTCGTGGACGCGACGACATTTCCCACGGACGGATACATCGCCGCATCCGCGGCCCGGATGACCGGCCACCGGCTCGTCCCGGTCGCCCCCGCGGACGTACCGGACGCCCTCGGTCCGCGTACCGCCGCCGTCCTGCTCAACCATGTCGACTACCGCACCGGCAGGCTCCACGACCTGCCCGGACTCACCGCCGCCGTGCACGCGGCGGGTGCCCTCGCCGTCTGGGACCTGTGCCACAGCGCGGGCGCCCTGCCCGTCGGCCTCGACGCGCACGGCGTGGACCTCGCGATCGGCTGCACGTACAAGTACCTGAACGGCGGCCCCGGCTCGCCCGCCTACCTGTACGTCGCCGAGCGCCACCAGGCGGCCTTCGACTCACCCCTGCCGGGGTGGACGTCGCACGCCGACCCGTTCGGCATGACACCCGGGTACGCCCCGGCGGACGGCGCCGTGCGGGGCCGGGTCGGCACCCCCGACATCCTGTCCATGCTGGCACTCGAAGCGTCGCTGGACGTGTGGAACGGGGTGTCGGTCGACGCGGTACGGGCCAAGTCCCTGGCGCTGACGGACTTCTTCCTGGAGTGCGTCGCCGCCTACGTGCCCGAGGGCCGGGTCACCTCCCTCACCCCGACCGCGCACGCGGAGCGCGGCAGCCAGGTCGCGCTGCGGTGCGAGGACGCGGAGCCGGTGATGAGCGCGCTCATCGCACAGGGCGTCGTCGGGGATCTGCGGCGGCCGGACGTGCTGCGGTTCGGGTTCACCCCGCTGTACGTGGGGTTCGCGGACGTGGAGCGGGCGGCGCGGGTGCTGGGCGAGGTGCTGCCTGCCTGATCCTTCGGCGGGGACGGGAACCTTCCGTACTGGTACCGTCCCCGCAGATCAGGCCAGTTGGGCCGGTGGGCTGTTGGATTGTTGGGCTGTCGGCCCGGATACAGGACGGTTGGAGCACCATGTCGGATTCTGCCGCGCGTGATCGTGACGCAGCCGAGACCGAGTCGGCCCTCTCGCATCCACCGGTCGCCCCCGATGCGTCCGCCGCCTACGGCAACCATCCCGACCAGGTGATCGACTTCTACGCCCCGCGTGACGGCCGGGCCGGTGCGCCGGTCGTGGTCGTCGTGCACGGTGGCGCGTGGCGGGCGCCGTACGACCGGCAGCACGTGTCGCCGTTCGCGGACTTCCTGGCCCGGCGCGGCTTCGCCGTGGCCAGTGTCGAGTACCGGCGGGGCAGCGAGATCCCGCAGCAGCGGGGTTCCGGTCCGGTCGCGGGCCGTTGGCCGGAGACCTTCGACGATGTCGCCGCGGCGATGGACGCGCTGCCGGCGCTGCTGGCCCGGGAGCTCCCGGAGGCCGATGCCCGGCGGATCGTCGTCACCGGGCACTCCGCGGGCGCGCAGCTGGCTCTGTGGGCCGCCGCCCGGCACGTACTGCCCGAAGGCTCGCCCTGGCGGCTGCCCGCACCGCCGCCGCTGCGGGGCGTCGTCGCCCTCGCGCCGATCGCCGACTTCACCACCGCTGTCGAGCTGGACGTGTGCTCGGGGGCGATCGGCCAGTTCCTCGGCCGCGAGGAGGACTTCGAGGAGCGGGCCGCGCACGCGGACCCGGCCGTGCTGCTGCCCACCGGCATCGCGACCACGGTGGTACAGGGCACCACCGACCTCGATGTGCCGCAGGCCGTCGCGGAGGCGTTCGTCGACGCGGCGGCGAAGGCGGGCGAGACGGTGGGCCTGACCCTGCTGCCCGACGTCGGCCACTACCCGCTGATCGATCCGGCGAGCGACGCATGCGCGGTGGTGGCGGAGGAGCTCGCCCAGCTCGCCTGGTGAGCGGGCGGTCCGGCGCCGGTGCGGCCCCGTAGTACTTGCGACGGACGGCGCAGGATCCGTATCGCTGCTGACGACCCGGGCCGATCCGGCCCCTACCTTGGAAACGTGACCGAGACCAAGAGCAGAAGCCCAGAGTTCCGAGTGGCCGCAGGGGCGTTGCACGGCCTGCGGCAGGACCTTTTCCGCAACGCCTTCGCCTACCGTCCGCTGGAGCGGATGCGGACCGACGGGCCGCTGCTGCGGCAGTTGCCGGAGCGGATGCGTGAGCGTGCCGCCTGGACGCCCCACGCGCTGGTCGGGGCCGCCGCGTTGCTCACGGCCTTCGTGGGCCTCGTCTCGGCGGACTCCTTCGCTCTGCGCTTCGCGGTCGACCTCATCCTGATCGTGCTGCTCCCTGTGATCTCCGTACTGATGACGCTGGTCAGGCCGGTCGGCGCGTTCTGGATGTCGATGGCGCTCACTCCGTTCGCGGCGGTCGCCAGCGGTGGCTACTGGCCCTGGACGCCGAGCACCTTCCTCTCGCATCTGACGGTGCTGGTCGTGGTCGCGGCCCGGACCCGGCCTCGTACCGCCGCCTGGATGTGGGGCTTCACCTTGGTGTTCGGCACCACGCTGGAGAACTTCGGCGGCTGGCGCCCCACCTCGACGACCTCCGCCTTTGCCATTGCCTCCGCGTTCGCGCTGCTGGTGGTGGCCGTGGTGCAGATCCGTCGCGACGCGGAGCGCGAGGTGACCGTCCAGCGCACGGTGACGGCCGTCGAACGCGACCGGCGCACACTGCTCGAGGAGCGCACCACCATCGCCCGTGAGCTGCACGATGTGGTCGCCCACCACATGTCGGTCGTCGCGATCCAGGCCGAGGCCGCCCCGTACCGGGTGGAGAATCCGCCGCCCGAGCTGGAGCAGGCCTTCGTCACGATCCGGGAGAACGCGGTCGCCGCCCTCACCGAACTGCGCCGGGTCCTCGGCGTCGTACGGGCCGAGGACTACCAGGCGCCCGACGCCCCGCAGCCGACCCTCGCCCAGCTCGACGGGCTCCTCGCCAATGTCCGCGAGGCCGGCCTGGAGACGGAGAAGACGGTCACCGGCGCGATACGTGAACTGCCGCAGGGCGTCGAGCTGTCGGCGTACCGGATCATTCAGGAGGCCCTCAGCAACACATTGCGGCACGCACCGGGCGCCACCGCCAAGGTGGAGATCGGCTATGTGCTGAGCGGACTCGGTCTGCGGGTCGTCAACGGGCCGCCGACCGGTCCGGTGAAGCCCTCGCCGGGGGCCGGCCACGGGATCACGGGGATGCGGGAGCGGGTCGCGATGCTGGACGGCGACATGACGGCCGAGTCGACGGCGGAGGGCGGTTACGAGATCACCGTGTTCATCCCCGTCCAGCCGGCCCGCGATACGGACGAGTCGTACGAGTCGTACGAGTCGCACAAGGTGCAGGTGGAGCAGGCATGACCTCCTCCTCCTTCACCTCCGCCGCCCCGTCCATCCGGGTGCTGATCGTCGACGACCAGATGATGGTCCGCGAGGGGTTCTCGGTGCTGCTCAACGCCATGCCGGGGATCGAGGTCGTCGGCGAGGCCGTCGACGGCCGGCAGGCCATCGCGCAGGTCGCGGCCCTGCGCCCCGACGTGGTGCTGATGGACATCCGGATGCCGGAACTCAACGGCATCGAGGCCACCCGCGAGATCGTCGCCGCCGACGCGGACGCCAAGGTGCTGGTGCTGACCACCTTCGACCTGGACGAGTACGTGTACCAGGCGCTGCGGGCCGGGGCGTCCGGCTTCCTGCTCAAGGATGCCTCCGCCCGTCAACTCGCCGACGGGGTACGGGTGGTGGCCGCCGGTGAGGCGCTGCTCGCCCCGACCGTCACCAAGCGGCTGATCAACGAGTTCTCCAAGCTCGCCGAGGTTCCGCGACCGCCCGCCTCGGCCCGGGTCGGCGACCTCACGGAGCGCGAGACGGAGGTGCTCGTGCTCATCGCCCAGGGCCGGTCCAACGCGGAGATCGCGTCGCATCTCGTGGTCGCCGAGTCCACCATCAAGACGCATGTGAGCCGCATCCTGGTGAAGCTGGGGCTACGTGACCGCACGCAGGCGGCAGTCTTCGCGTACGAGGCCCGGCTGGTCACACCTTCCTGAGCCGAGCCGAGCGGAGCGGAGCGGAGCCGATGCGGGCGGTGGTTGGCCGCCCGGGGACGGTGGTCGGCGGCCGTCCCGTCCGGTTAGCGTCCGTACATGTACCCGTCTTCCCGTACCGCGGCCGATGGCTCCTTCGAACCTTTCCAACCCTTCGATCCCTGGTCGCCGGCGTTCGTCGCCGACCCGTACCCCGCCTACGCCGGGCTGCGGGCCACCGGCCGGGTGCACTACTTCGAGCCCACCGACCAGTGGCTCGTACCGCACCACTTCGACGTGTCCGCCCTGCTGCGCGACCGCCGCCTGGGCCGTACGTACCTGCACCGCTTCACCCACGAGGAGTTCGGCCGTACGCCGCCGCCTGCCGAGCACGAGCCTTTCCACACCCTCAACGGGCAGGGGCTCCTCGACCTGGAGGCCCCCGACCACACCCGGATCCGGCGCCTGATCTCCAAGGCGTTCACCCCGCGTACGGTCGAGCAGCTCGTCCCGACCGTGCGACGGCTCGCCGCCGAGCTGGTCGACTCGTTCGTCGAGGCGGGCGGCGGCGATCTGCTCACGTCGGTCGCCGAGCCGCTGCCCGTCGCCGTCATCGCCGAGATGCTCGGCATCCCGGAGTCCGACCGCGCCCCGCTGCGGCCCTGGTCGGCGGCGATCTGCGGCATGTACGAACTCAACCCGTCCGACGACACCGCCCGCTCCGCCGTCCGCGCCTCGCTCGACTTCTCCGCGTATCTGCGCGAGCTGATCAAGGAGCGGCGCAAGAACCCCGGTACGGATCTGATCTCCGCACTCATCGCCGCCCACGACGAGGGGGAGCGGCTGAGCGAACAGGAGATGATCTCCACCTGCGTGCTGCTGCTCAACGCGGGCCACGAGGCGACCGTCAACACCACGGTGAACGGCTGGTGGGCCCTGCTGCGCCACCCCGGGCAACTGGCCGCCCTGCGCGCCGACCACGGGCTGCTGCCGACGGCGATCGAGGAGCTGATGCGGTACGACACCCCGCTCCAGCTCTTCGAGCGCTGGGTCCTCGACGACATCGAGATCGACGGCACGGTCATTCCGCGCGGCTCCGAGGTCGCCCTCCTCTTCGGCTCCGCCAACCGCGACCCGGCCCGCTTCCCGGCCCCCGACACCCTGGACCTGGCCCGCCAGGAGAACCCGCACGTCGCCTTCGGCGCAGGCATCCACTTCTGCCTGGGCGCCCCGCTGGCCCGGGTCGAACTTGCCGCCTCATTCGGTGAGTTGCTGCGTCGTGCCCCGAATCTGTGCCTGACGGCCGAGCCCGAGTGGAACCCGGGCTATGTGATCAGGGGCCTGAAGGAACTGCGCGTCGAGCTGTGACGGAGCGAGCGGGGGCGAAGGGAGGAGTGAGGACGAAGGGAGGAGGGAGAACGGGGGAAAGGGACGGGGGGACAGACGGGGCCCGGACTCAGCACGGCGCCCCCGGATCGCAGTTCAGCGGCGGGCCCGCCAGTACGTCGAACGCGACCCCGAAGCCGACGAGGGCCGTGAGGAGCACCCCCGCCCCGAGCGCCTGCCGCCACTTTCCCCGGACGAGGGCGAAGAGGGTGATTCCGGCAGCGATGCCGCCGAGAGTCATGACCGGCAGCCCGAGCCAGAGCACATTCCACTCCGACTCCCCCTCGAAGCCGCCGAAGATGCCGCGTCGGCCGTAGGGGGCCCAGGTCAGCATCCCCGCGGCCCCACCGGCGGCGGCGACCACGCATCCGGCGACTCCTCGGATGGCTTCGCGTCGGTTCCCCATGATCTGGGGGACGCGTGCGCACCACGGGAAGGTTGCACTTCCGGGGGAGCCCCGCGCTCATCCCGAGACCGCCCTTCCCGCCGCCTTCTCTGCCCCTGTCACGTGAGGACATCGCGTCTCCGCAGCGCCGTCAACCCTGCCCCCACCAGCACCACCGCAGCCGCGGTGAGTGCCAGCACAGGCCCCCACTCCATTCCCGCGCCTCCTGGCAGCTTCGGCAGATGCGTGAAGGGGGATACGTCCATCACCGGCTGCGGCAGATCGATCGCGGGCCCGATCCACCCCAGCGCCAGGCATATCCCGGCCACGCCCCAGGACGCCACCGCCGCCTTCGGGAGCGCCCCGTACAGCAGGACCGCCATCCCGCCCAGCAACCAGACCGCGGGCAACTGCACCATCGACGCACCCAGCACGGCCGGGAGTTCATGTCCGTAACCGGCGGCCAGGCCGAGGCCGCCGACCGCCATGATCAGAGCCGCGCCGCCGAACGCGATGACCAGGTGACCGGCCGCCCACCCGATCCGGCCGACCCCGCCCGCCAGCACCGGTTCGGCGCGCCCGGCCGTCTCCTCGCCGTGCAGCCGCAGCACCGAGGCGACGATGTACAGCGCCGCGACCATCCCGAGCATGGAGACCATCGCCGCGAGGAACGCGTCGGTCAGACCGGCCTGTCCGCCCATCCGCTCGAAGATCTCCTTCGTCTTCGCGTTGTCGCCGACGAGGTCCGCCGCCCTGCCGGTCAGCCCGCCGAAGACGACACCGACCGCGGCGAAGGACAGCGTCCAGCCGATCAGCGCACCGCGCTGGAGCCGCAGCGCCAGACCGAACGCCGTGGAGATCCGCCCCTGCGCCGGCCCGGGCCGGGTCGCCAGGAAGCTCATGCCGACATCACGCCGCCCGGTCAGGAAGTAGGCGAGGGTGGCCTGGACGGCGACCGCGGCGGCGATGACCAGCAGCACCCACCAGCGTTCGTCCGCGTACGCGCGCACGTTCTCCGCCCAGCCGATGGGGGAGAGCCAGGTCAGCACGGACGAGCCGTCGTCCGTCGCCGAGTCGCCCGCCGCCTTCAGGACGAACGCGGCACCGATCACCGCCGCCGTGAGCCCCTTCGCGAGCCGTGCGCTCTCGGTGAACTGCGCGGTGATCGCTGCGGTGCAGGCGAACAGCACACCGATCCCGGCGACCGCCAGGGCGAGCGCCATCGCTCCGGCGCCGCCCGCGCCGGACCCGGCCATACCGGCCGCGATCACCAACGCCAGCGCGGCGTTGGCGATCAGCGCGGCTAGGAGCGCGGAGGTCAGCGGGGCGCGGCGCCCCACCATCGCGGAGGAGAGCATTTCCTGACGGCCGGTCTCCTCTTCCTCCCGGGTGTGCCGGATGACGACGATCATGCTCATCACGGCCGCCATCGCTCCACCGAAGCCGACCATCCGCCAGCTGACGAGCCCACCGACGGAGTCGTTGAAGACCGGCCCGTACAGCGCGCGGAGCGAGCTGTTGGCGTTCATCGACGCGGCGAGTTCGGCGCGCCCGGCGGCGGTGTCGTACAGCGAGGCGAAGGACCTGCCGACGGAGGAGAAGGAACCGCCGAGCACGATCACCCAGATCGGCATCATGATCCGGTCCCGCCGCAACGCGAGCCTCAGCAGGGTCCAGGTACCGGCGAGCCGGCCCGCCCCGGCCCTGGCCCCGGCTCCGGTCGGGCGTCCCGCCCCGGCCGGTGCGGTCGTGGTCACGGCAGTCATCGCGTCGCCACCCCCACCCTCTCGCCGCTGTCGCCCGCGTCGGCCGCGTAGTGGCGCAGAAAGAGCTCCTCCAGGGTGGGCGGGGTGCTGGTCAGCGTCCGTACACCCGATGCGGAGAGCGACTTGAGGACGGTGTCCAGCTTGTCGGTGTCGACCTGGAGCGTGACCCGCAGGCCCTGGATGTCGAGGTCATGGACGCCGGGCAGCCGCGCGAGCCCGTTGGGCGCACCGGCCAGCTCGGCGGTGATGTTCGTACGGGTCAGGTGGCGCATGTCCGCCAGCGAACCGGTCTCCACCGTCCGCCCCTGGCGGATGATGCTGACCCGGTCGCAGAGCGATTCGACCTCGCTGAGGATGTGGCTGGACAGCAGGATCGTCCGCCCGCGCGCCCGCTCCTCGGCGACGCAGCTTTGGAAGACCTCCTCCATCAGCGGATCGAGCCCGCTCGTCGGCTCGTCGAGGATCAGCAGATCCACATCGGAGGCGAACGCGGCGACGAGGGCGACCTTCTGCCGGTTGCCCTTGGAGTACGTACGCCCTTTCTTCGTCGGATCGAGCTCGAACCGCTCGACGAGGTCGGCGCGCCGGGCCGGGTCGAGGCCGCCGCGCAGCCGCCCGTACAGGTCGATCACCTCGCCGCCGGAGAGGTTGCGCCACAGCGTGACGTCACCCGGGACGTACGCCACGCGTCTGTGGAGCTCCACCGCGTCGATCCAGGGGTCGCGGCCGAGCAGTTGGGCGGCGCCTGAGTCGGCCCGCAGCAGACCCAGCAGCACCCGGATGGTGGTGGACTTCCCGGACCCGTTGGGTCCGAGAAAGCCGTGGACCTCGCCGGTCTCTACGGTGAGGTCGAGGCCGTCCAGTGCGTGTGTCCGGCCGAAGGATTTGTGCAGCCCGGCCACTGTGATTGCCTTCGTCATGTTTCTGAAGGTACGTTACGTTCACAAATTTGTGAAGTTAAGGAAGCGTATAAAGTTGGAGACACGGCGGGGGGCCGGGAATCAGGGGAGACGATCGGGCGATGACCAGCGAAACCGAACAGAACACGCGTGATGAGCGCGACGCGGAGGCCGTGTCGCGGTTCGTGGAGCGGTTCGCGTCCGAGATGACCGAGGCGGGTATGCAGCGGATGGCGTCCCGTGTCTTCGCCGCGCTCCTCGCGGACGACGGCGGGTCGATGACCTCCGCCGAGCTCGCCATGGCGCTGCAGATCAGCCCGGCGGCCGTGTCCGGCGCGGTCAATTACCTCACCCAGGTGAGCATGGTCGGCCGCGAACGCGACCCGGGCTCGCGCCGTGACCGTTACCGCCTGCACAACGAGGTCTGGTACACCACCTTCGCCAGCCGCGACCGGGTGCTCACCCGCTGGGAGAGCACGCTCAAGGAAGGCGCTCGCACCCTGGGCGAGCACACCCCGGCCGGCGCCCGGCTCGCCGAGACGGCGGCGTTCTTCGAGTTCGTGCAGGCGGAGCTGAGCGAGATGATGGACCGCTGGCGCGAGCACCGCAAGACGCTCGATCTCCCGACGGCGGGCGAGCGTAAGTGACGGCGGGCGAGCGTAAGTAAGGGCTGGGTCGCGCACATCCGAAGAGGCGTCGGCGGATGCCTGTCGCGCGGTGCGGATGCCTGTCGCGCCGGGCCGATGTCCTTACACCGGGCCGGGGGCCATGTCCGAGAGTGCGTCGAGAGTGCGGGGGTCGGACGGGTCGATGTCCACGTACACGTCCTGAGGCCAGTACGGGCGGCCCGCTATCCAGGCCACGACCAACGGCAGCCCGTCGGGCCGGCCGCGCAGTTCCGCAGTGCCGGTCGGCGCGGGCAGCCCGGCCCAGGGGCACTTGTCCGGCCCCGGCGGCAGAAGCCGCAGCAGCCCCTCCGGGAGAGCGTCGCCGTCGGCGACTTCGGGCATCGCACCGATCACTCCCTCGCCCACTCCCTCACTTGTTCCCTCACCCGTTCCTCCGTCCTTTCCGTCGCCCGCCCTCGCTGCCGGGAAGAGCACGAGCAGCGGTCCGGCAGCCGGGCGGGCCGCCTCGTACAGCAGGACGTATCGCCGGGGCCGAGGTTCCGGAGCGACAGCGGCACGGGCAAGCAGGCGCGCGAGCGGGATGCCCGAGCTGAACGTCCGCCAGGCGGCGTAGAGCCCCAGGGCCCCGCTCAGCACGGCGAGTCCCTGAAACAGGTCCGGGACCACATCGGTGCCCAGGACCCAGCACAGAAGGGCGACGATGCTCGCGTACCCAAGGGACCACGAGGTCCCCGCGGTTCCGGCGACCCGCCGCAACATGGGCACCCGCCACCAGGTGACCTCCTGCCCCACCCGCACATCGCCCACCGCCCGCGGCTTCACCGGGTCCGGGCCGCGCAGCCCGGCCTGCCGTTCCGCCGCTTCGGCCAACGCGGAATAGGTGACGGGCACGAGCGCGCGGGGCCGGGCTCCGCGTCGGGCGGGGCATCCGGTCCGGCGCCCGGCCCGGTGGCGGGTCCGTCACGTACCCACGGCCGGTCGGGCAGCGCGTGCGGCGGCAGCCTCCGGCTCCGCAACGGCCCCCGTACGACTAGCCGGACCACCCCGCCGACGGCCCCGAACGCGATCAGCGCCAGCCCGCTGAACCCGACCACGTCCGTCACCATGAAGGCCGGGGTGCCGCGCAGCTCCGAGTCGTACAGATCGCCCTTGAACGGCGGGTACGACACGACGAAGCCGCTCTCGTAGCCCTCCACCGAGGCCCGGTACCGGGCGCAGTGGTACAGCCCCGTGCGTTCCCGCCCGTCGAACGGATCGGTCCACCGCACGGCACAGCGGCCGTCACCGCGTTCACCGACAACCGTCAGGTCGACGGACGGGGCGTCGTCGGACGCCACCGACCACCAGGTGGCGAGCGCCATGAGGAGGCAGCCGAGGACGAACACCCAGCGGAAGATCCCCCGCCACCAGGGTCGCCGCCTCCGCGCCGCCACCACTGTCGCCGGGACCGGCGCCTCCGCCGCCCTGACCACGCCCGCATCGCCCGTAGCACCCGTAGCACCCGTAGTGATCTGCGGCTGGCGCGGGGCCGGGCGCGTGCAGAGGCCGCTGACCTGCGGGCGGACCGCGATCGAACGGGCCCGGCGGCCCCGCACCGGCTTCGCCCAGATCAGTTCCGTACCGCCGGGCGGCGCCAGCACACCTCCCTTGCGGGGATCGCCGCACCACCACAGCACCCCGCCGGGGCCGTTCAGCAGCGGGAAGCGCCACTGCGGCGTCGACGGGGCCAGCGGAAGCAGCTCGCCCGTTCCGGGCCCGCTCAGCACCACGGCGGCCCCGCTGCTGCCGCGCTGTAGGGCGACCGAGGAGTGGGCCACCCACGGCCCGGCGCCGAGCACTCGCCGCATCCGCCGGGCCCGGTGCCTCACCACGGCCCCGCCCACCAGCAACGCACCGCCGAGACCGCCGAGCGTCGGAAACACGGACCACCCGACGAGGAACACAGCGGGGAACACCGCCGAGCACACCCCCGCCGCGCCGCCGCCGAACCAGTGCCAGGCCGAGGTCCGGTACCGCTCCAGCGCGTCCCTCGTCCCCGGCAGGTCCAGCGCGACCGGACGCGCCCGCACCGCCCCCGCGCCCGTCCCCGGTCTGTCCGCATCGCCCGAACCGTCCGACATCCGCAGCCCCACCCTTCCGTCTGGCCGCACCCGGCCGCGCCCGGCCTGCTCCGCGCCGGAGGCTACCCCTCGACCACCGGCAGCATCAGCCCCCAGGCGCCCGCCCGCACCTTCCACGTCCGCGTCCGGACCGGGCCGCCGACCTGTATGTCCGCGCGGTAGCGGAAGTCCGAGCCCGAGACCGTGACGGCCTTCGCCTCCGCCGTGACCGGGTCGGCCGACGGAGGGTGGATCACCACCTCCGCGAGGCCGCCGTCGCCGCCCTGCGAGGTGACCGTCACCGACTCGACCGGGCGGTCCAGATCGTTCAGCAGGACGCCGTCCGCCTCGATCCGCAGCCGGTGCGTGCGCGGCGGTGCGGGGGACGGGGGCGGGGCGGGGCGCACCAGGGTGCGGACCAGGGAGCGGCAGGTGTCCCAGACCGCCGTGACACCCGTACGGTCGGCCTCCGCGTCGGGCAGCGCGCTCAGGGCCGGGATGCGCACCGCGCCCAGGACGACGCCGTCGCTGTCGTCGACCAGCAGGTCGAGCTTGCGGACGGCACCGTCCAGCGCGGTGCGCGCCGCCGCCACCGCGCCCCGGGGCACGCCGAGCGAATGGGCGAGTTCCAGCGCGGCCGCGGCGCCGACCGGGATCAGCGCGAGCGCGTTCCCGGCCGGCTCCCGCTCCCGGTGCATGAGGGCCACCGCCCGCCGCAGCGCCCGGTCGTCGCCGACCACCACCGGCCGCCGACTCCCCCGGCGGGACAAGGCCCGCGCGAACTCCTCGGGCCCGTCGGGCAGGCAGATCTTGGCGTGCGAACCGGCACTGAGCACGTCCTTCGCGATGCGGACGGACTCGCCGTCGGTCCGGCGGGCTACCGGGTCGATGACCACCAGCAGCTGGTGCGCACCGTCGCCGGGGGGCTGGGCAGCCGACACCTCGGTCCTTCCTCGGGTAGCATCTTGGTGCAAGAGCCCCTTGCGCTATTGCGCCAGGGGCTTCGTCTATTCCGGGGCACCCGGTTCGACGGTTCAGGCCTTGTCGTACATCGTCGTACGGCATGTACGACGTTTACGTACGCCCCCTGACCTTGGACATGCCCCGCCCGGAAGGGGTGTACGCCTGTGCCCGCACTTGTGCTGCTCGGTGCTCAGTGGGGTGACGAGGGCAAGGGAAAGGCCACCGACCTGCTCGGTGGATCCGTGGACTATGTGGTGCGCTACCAAGGCGGCAACAATGCCGGCCACACGGTGGTGGTCGGTGACCAGAAGTACGCACTTCATCTCCTCCCCTCCGGAATCCTTTCGCCGGGGTGTACCCCGGTCATCGGAAACGGTGTCGTCGTCGACCCGGCCGTCCTGCTCTCCGAGCTGAGTGGGCTGAACGACCGCGGCGTGGACACGTCCAAGCTGCTGATCAGCGGCAATGCCCATTTGATCACCCCGTACAACGTCACGATCGACAAGGTGACGGAACGGTTCCTCGGGAAGCGCAAGATCGGTACGACGGGCCGCGGCATCGGCCCGACGTACGCCGACAAGATCAACCGTGTGGGCATCCGCGTCCAGGACCTCTACGACGAGTCGATCCTGGAGCAGAAGGTCGAGGCAGCCCTGGAGCAGAAGAACCAGCTCCTCGCCAAGGTCTTCAACCGGCGCGCGATCGAGTCCGGCAAGATCGTCGAGGAGATGCTCCAGTACGCGGAGCAGATCAAGCCGTACGTCGCCGACACGACGCTGGTCCTGAACAACGCCATCGACGCGGGCAAGGTCGTCCTCTTCGAGGGCGGTCAGGGCACGCTGCTCGACGTCGACCACGGCACGTACCCCTTCGTCACCTCGTCGAACCCGACCGCGGGCGGCGCCTGCACCGGTGCCGGCGTGGGCCCGACGAAGATCAGCCGGGTCATCGGCATCCTCAAGGCGTACACCACCCGCGTCGGCGCGGGCCCGTTCCCGACGGAACTGCTCGACGAGGACGGCGAGGCGCTGCGCCGGATCGGCGGCGAGCGTGGTGTCACCACCGGTCGCGACCGTCGCTGCGGCTGGTTCGACGCGGTCATCGCGCGGTATGCGACCCGGGTCAACGGTCTCACCGACTTCTTCCTCACCAAGCTGGACGTGCTGACCGGCTGGGAGCAGATCCCGGTGTGCGTCGCGTACGAGATCGACGGCAAGCGCGTCGAGGAACTCCCGTACAGCCAGACCGACTTCCACCACGCGAAGCCGGTCTACGAGATGCTGCCGGGCTGGTCCGAGGACATCACGAAGGCCAAGTCCTTCGACGATCTGCCGAAGAACGCGCAGGCGTACGTGAAGGCGCTGGAGGAAATGTCCGGCGCCCCGATCTCCGCGATCGGTGTCGGCCCCGGCCGCACCGAGACCATCGAGATCAACTCCTTCCTGTAAGGAGTCCCTGCGGATTCCTGTGAAGGAGTCCCCACGGGAGCGCGAACACGTGGTGAGGGCCGGGGCGGTGAGTCCCGGCCCTCACCATGTTCTTTTAAGCCCTCACAGTGGATCCGCAGCCCCTTCGGCGTCGCGCACAGGCTCAGCCCCCGTTCCGGTTCACCGGGCGGCGTAGGCCCCGTGGCATCCAGCGTCCGCAAGCCCAGCCACAGGTCGTGACGCGCACTCGGCGCCTGGAGCAGCGAGCGCTGAAGAGCCGATTCGGCTCACCGGGGTGGCCGCTGTCGTCGGTCGCAGCCGGTTCGCTTCTTCTCGCGTTGTCAGTGGCGGCCCCTAGGGTCGGATCACGATCAGGACCACGTTCGCGATCACGATCTGAGACGACCGGGAGAGGCCGCCGCCATGGAATTCCGTATGGAGCGCAGTGCACTGACCGACGCCGTGGCCTGGGCGGCCCGGGTGCTGCCCACGCGCTCGCCCGTTCCCGTGCTGGGCGGGCTGCTGCTGGAGGCGGCCGACGGGCGGCTGCGCATCTCGGGCCTCGATTACGAGGCATCCGCGTGCATCGAGGTGGAGGCGGAGACCGTACGGGCCGGGAAGGTGCTGGTCATGGGCCGCCGGCTGCTCGATGTCTGCCGGGTGCTTCCCGAGGGCGCGGTGGAGTGCGCGGTCGAGGGCTCGCGGTTCTCACTGGCCGGTGACAGCGCCCGGTTCGGGCTGTCGGTGCTGCCGTTCGATGACTATCCGGCGCTTCCGCCACTGCCGGAGGTGCTCGGTGCGGTGGACGCGGAGGAGTTCGCCGCGGCCGTCGCCCATGTCGCGGTGGCGGCCGGCCGGGACGACACGCTGCCGACCCTGACCGGTATCCGGCTGGCGCTCGACGGCGACACGATGACCCTCGCCGCGACGGACCGCTACCGGTTCGCCGTACGCACGCTCCCGTGGAAGCCCGGGCATGACGACGTCTCGGCCGATGTCGTGATCTCCGCCCGCAGGCTGACCGAGATCGCCCGCTCCTTCAGCCGGGTCGGAATGGTCCAACTCGCGCTGGACGCCGGCTCGGTCGGATTCGAACTGGCCGGGATGCGGACCACGGTGCGTCTGCTGGACGGCCGACTGCCGCGCCACGACAAGCTGTTCGCGATGGTGGACCCCGTCCACGCGGTCTTGGACCGGGCGCCCCTCGTCGAGGCCGTCAAGCGCGTCGCCGTGGTCGCGGAGGGAGGCAGTCCGCTCCACCTGACGTTCTCCGGCGACTCGGTACTGCTGCAGGCGGGTTACGAGGACGATGTCGCCTCCCAGCGTCTGCCTGCCGAGCTCGGGGGCACCGACGAGCTGACGGTCGCCTTCAACCCGTCGTATCTGATGGACGCCCTGGCCTCGTTCGAGGCACCCGTGGTCCGGTTCGATCTGCTGGGCCCCGGTCAGCGGGCGATGGTCACCGGATGGGCGTCCCGGGCGGACGCGGCGGAAGAGGCGGCGCGCCCGGTCCACCAGCATCTGCTGATGTCGGCCAGGCCGTTGGTCTAGCGCGGCCCGGATACCTCCCGGGTGCCCCCATGAGCTCCTCTCACTTCATTGCTGTGCGGGCGCGTCGGGCCAGATGGGCCGGGGCCTCGATGCCAGGGGGCAGCAGGGGGTCCGGTTGCAGCTCGCCCCAGGTCGTGTGCAGCGGCAGCACGCCTGCCCACACGCCGAGTTGCGCGTCCTCGCTGTCGCCGTCGTCCGGTGCCCCGGTACGTATCTTCACCGATGCCTCGTCCAGCGGCAGAGCGAGCAGGGATGTCGCGGCGAGTTCCTTGCGGCTGGGGCGGCGGGCGTAGTCCCACTGGCCGGGTGTCGCCTGCTCGGTCAGGCAGCGCAGGCCCGCGAGCTTCTCGTCCCGGTCGGTGATCAGACGAGGGGTGCCGAAGACCATGGCACTGCGGTAGTTGACGCCGTGCTCGAAGACCGACCGGGCCAGGACGAGGCCGTCGACGTGAGTGACGGTGACACAGACCGTCGCTTCGGGGGAGGCGACCAGGCTGCGGCTGGCGACGGAGCCGTGGAAGTAGAGGGTGGTGCCGTCGGCGCCGTAAACGGTGGGGACCACCAGGAGGTTTCCGTCGACGGTGACACCGAGATGGCAGACGAAGCCGGCCCCGAGGATCGCGTCGAGTACGTCGCGGTCGAGGCTCCCCTGCTCGCGGAGACGGCGGTGGCGGGTGCGTGCGGTCTCCGGCAACTGCCGGTCACGGGGCGGAACACTCACGGTGTCGGTCACGGGTTCGGGGCCTTTCGCTGTGTCGTGGCCGGCGGGCGGCCGGTGGCCGCATCGAGCAACTCGGGCTCGTTCAGGGTACGCAGGAGAACCCGGCCGAGCGCAGGCAGGACGATCAGAGGTTGCGAGGGCGGTCTGCAAGGAGGTGGCGTCGGCGACGGTACCGATGACCGGTCCGGCGATACCGCCGATGCTGACGGCCGGGCCCAGAGTGATGCCCTCCGCGGTGCCCACACGCCGGGGCAGGTAGTCCTGGCCGAGGGTGACGTGCAGGGAGAACGGCACGGGGCTGGACACCCGCCCGGCACCGCGCCGTCGGATGCGGATGAGATCGGCGAGGGCCCGTTCATGGCGAGGTGGGGGTGCAGGGGCGGTCCGGGATCAGTCGGCCCTGGTGTACGTGAGCTGCTCGCCGCTGTCGGTGTTCTCGCGCCGCAGCGAGCCGTCCGGGAGCAGGGTGAGCGTGGTGGCCTTGCCCGCGGTGCAGGACGACATGGGCTCGCCGACTGTGACCGTGGACGGGCCGACCTCGACGGGCCCGCTGGGCTCCGCGGTCAGTGCCGCCTGGAAGACGCAGTGGTAGGAGCCGCCGGTGTCGAGCGGGCCGTCCGCGGTGAGCGTGAGGACGGTCTGGCCGACCGTGCCCTGCTGGATGACGAGGTTCCGGGTGGAGTGGCCCGCGGCGTTGTCGATGGAGCCCGACCAGGTGCCGAGGTAGCCGGCCGGGACGGGGCCGTCGCTGTTCTTCCGGTCGTCGGAGGAGGACGGGTCCGGGTCCGGGTCCACGGGGGGAGGGTCGTCGGCGCCGGGCGAGTCCGACGCGGACGGGGAGGTGGTGGGGGACGGGTCGAGCCCCGGCCCCTTGTCCTTCATGAGCGCGTAGACGGACCCGCCGGCGCCTATGGCGACGAGCACGGCGATGGCTACGAGCGCGATGGTCGACGCCTTGCCGCGGCGGGCGGGCTCGGGGACGGGCTGCGGGGCGCCGGGGCAGAGGGGGCCGTACGGGGGTGTGGCTCCGAAGCCGGGCTGCGGTTGCTGTGGGTGGTTCTGAGGCTCGTGCTGCTGCGGATATCCGTACCCGGGGTGGTTCTGCCGAGGGCCGAAGCCCTGGCCGGGCTGTTGCGGATAGCCGTATGCGGGAGAGGGGGGTCCGGGGGGCGGGGCGGGCGCGCTGGGCGGGGTCGGGTCGCCGAGGATCGTGGGGGGTGTGTGGACGGGTCGGTCCGCGGGAGCCGGGGGCGGTGGGGGTGCCATCTCCGACAGGGGAGCCTCCGCTGCCTCCTCCGGGTCCTCGGCGTCGAGCAACTCGACCGCATGACGCCCGAGCTGGGCGATGAGCGCACCCGGAAGCCAGGGTTCCGTCGTATCGTCGTCGGCCAGGCGTTCCAGGATCGCGTCTGTCGTCGGGCGGGCGGCCGGGTCCTTGTTCAGGCAGTCCCTGATCAGTTCGACGAGGTCCACGGGGACGCCGGTCAGGTCCGGGTCCTCCTGGGCGATCCGGAACATCTGCGCGTGCACACCGCTGTCGGACGACCCGAACGGAAGCCGGCCGGTGGACGCGTACGCCAGTACCGAGCCCAGGCAGAACACGTCGCACGCCGGGGTCACACGCTCGCCGCGTACCTGCTCGGGTGCCATGAAACCGGGCGAACCGACCAGGGCCCCGGTGCGGGTGAGGCCGCCGTCGGCCATGGTGTCGAGCGCCCGGGCTATCCCGAAGTCGATGACGCGCGGTCCGTCGATCGTCAGCAGGATGTTGGAGGGCTTGAGGTCGCGGTGGATGAGACCGGCGGCGTGGATGGCCTGGAGGGCGTGGGCGAGACCGGCACCCAGGATGTGAACCGAACGCTCGGGCAGGGGACCGTACGTACCCGAAGCCGCCCCCGCGCGGGCGCCCGCGCGACCGGAGACGGTGGCCTGGAGGGAGGGCCCGGCGACGTATCCGGTCGCGACCCAGGGCACGGCGGCCTCGGTGTCGGCGTCGAGCACGGGGGCGGTCCAGGTGGAGCCGACCTGGCGGGCGGCCCGCACTTCCTGGCGGAAGCGGTCACGGAACTCCCCCTGCTCGGCGAGGTCGCCGCGTACCAGCTTGATCGCGACGGTGCGGCCGCGGTCGGAGCGGGCCAGATAGACCTGGCCCATGCCACCTGCGCCGAGCCGGCCCAGCAGGCGGTAGGCGCCGATGCGTTGTGGGTCGGCGGGCCCGAGTTCTTCCATGGTGTGCGTCCTCCCCCGTGCGGCGAAACGCCGGAACGCGTTGAGAATAGCGGCGCGGGGTGTGCCCCGGTGGGTCCGGTATTTCACGTCCGTTTGCGGGGTGTCCGGCGATTCCTCCTCCGGTTTCGTCCTCAGACGCCGGACGGGCTGGAAAAGCCTGCCGCCCCACCGCTTCCACCGCCGCGCCGCGAACTCCGCGTGGCGGGGGCCGATCCCGGGCACGGGCAACGGCTCGGCCACGGAGGAGAGGGCCTGCCACCACGCCGCAGTCAGCCCGGCCGGCTGTGCCGGACCGACGCGACACCCTGCCCACCAGAGCGCCCCACGCCATACAAGGTGGCCATGTCGATCCGCTCTCGGCGCGTCCTACGCTCACGGCATGACCCCTCATGCCCCTCATGCCCCGCATGTCGACCCCGCTGCCGGTGCGGCCGTGAAGGCCGCCGACCGCGCGCACGTGTTCCACTCCTGGTCCGCCCAGGGCCTGATCGACCCGCTCGCCGTCGCCGGCGCCGAGGGGGCGTACTTCTGGGACTACGACGGCAATCGCTACCTGGACTTCACCAGCGGCCTCGTCTACACCAACATCGGCTATCAGCACCCCACCGTCGTCGCCGCGATCCAGGAGCAGGCGGGCAAACTCGCCACCTTCGCTCCCGCGTTCGCGATCGAGGCGCGCTCCGAGGCCGCACGCCTCATCGCCGAGCGCACCCCCGGTGACCTGGACAAGATCTTCTTCACCAACGGCGGCGCGGAGGCCGTGGAGAACGCCGTCCGGATGGCCCGGCTGCACACCGGCCGTACGAAGGTGCTCTCCGCCTACCGCTCGTACCACGGCGCCACCTCCACCGCGATCAACCTGACCGGCGACCCGCGCCGCTGGCCGTCCGACAACGGTTCGGCGGGCGTCGTCCGCTTCTGGGCCCCGTTCCTCTACCGTTCGCCGTTCCACGCCGAGACCGAGGCCGAGGAGTGCGCCCGCGCGCTCCAGCACCTGGAGGACACCCTCGCCTTCGAGGGTGCTGCCACCATCGCCGCGATCATCCTGGAGACGATCCCCGGCACGGCAGGCATCATGACACCGCCGCCCGGCTACCTCGCGGGCGTGCGCGAGATCTGCGACCGGTACGGGATCGTCTTCATCCTCGACGAGGTGATGGCCGGATTCGGGCGCACCGGCAAGTGGTTCGCCGCCGACCACTTCGACGTGGTACCGGACCTGATGACCTTCGCCAAGGGCGTCAACTCGGGTTACGTACCGCTCGGCGGTGTCGCCATCTCCGCCGAGATCGCCGCCACCTTCGAGACCCGCGCCTACCCGGGCGGGCTGACCTACTCCGGCCACCCGCTGGCCTGCGCGGCCGCGGTCGCCACCATTCACGTGATGGAGGACGAGAAGGTCATCGAGAACGCCGCCCACATCGGCGAGACGGTCCTCGGCCCCGGCCTGCGCGAGCTCGCCGAGCGCCACCCGTCGGTCGGCGAGGTCCGCGGCCTCGGCGCGTTCTGGGCGCTGGACCTGGTCCGCGACAAGGAGACCCGCGAGCCGCTGGTCCCGTACAACGCGGCAGGCGAGGCTGCCGCGCCGATGGCGGCCTTCGGCGCGGCAGCGAAGAAGAACGGCCTGTGGCCCTTCATCAACATGAACCGCACCCACGCCGTTCCGGCCTGCAACATCACCGAGGCCGAGGCCAAGGAGGGCCTCGCGGCTCTCGACGCGGCGCTGTCGGTCGCGGACGAGTACACGGTGTAGCGGCGGGGTCCGCCCGGCGGAACAGCTTCCCTGCCCGGCCACACCCTCCACGCCCCTCCCCTGCTTGCCCGGATCCGGGCAGGGCGACCCTGGCTTAAGGTGACCGAAAGCCGAAAAAGGGGAGGGGCGCCATGTGCGCGAGCGGAGCTGTAACCCGCAGTACGCTGCGGCAGCAGATCGCGGACGCGCTGCGTGACGAAGTGCTTGCCGGGCGTTTGCGGCCGGGGCGGGAGTTCACCGTCAAGCAGATCGCCGAGCAGTACGGTGTCTCCGCGACTCCGGTGCGCGAGGCGCTCTTCGATCTCTCCGCGCAGGGCCTGCTCGAATCGGATCAGCACCGCGGCTTCCGGGTGCGTGAGTTCACCGTCGCCGACTACCGGTCGATGGTCGAGGCCCGGGCCCTGGTCATCGACGGAGTCATTCGCGGCCTCTTCTGCGGGCCCGCACAGTCGGCCGCGCAGAAGGTGACGCACCGGGACCATCTGGTCTCCGTACGCCGCAGGGCCCAGGAGGCCGCACGGGCGGCCCAGGGCGGCGACCTCGACATCCTCATCGGCTACGACCTGCGGTTCTGGCGTGAGCTGGGCGCGCTCGTCGACAACACGTACATCACCGACTTCCTGCACCGGCTGCGCGTCCAGGCATGGGTGTTCGCGGTGCCGTATCTGCGCCACGACGTGGGTGTCCGGGAGTGGCTGTGGCACGGCCATCCGGAACTCGTCGCGGCGATCACCCTCGGCGACCGCGACGCCGTGTGCGCGGTGATGAACGAGTACAACGCGCATGCGCTGAACTGGGCGGACCGGCTCGCGGCCGGAGATCCGGCGCATCCGGGCCACTGTCCGGAGCCGGCCGGACGGGCCTCGTCCGCAGAGGCGCCGCAGCCGCAGCCCCCGACGCGCTGACCGGGCGGCTGCGGGCCGGCGACCACGGAACACGGCAGGCCGCTATCCGCGGCCGTCGGCCACTGTGCGCAATGAGCCCACCGCATTACGCTGTCCCGACCATCGTGAATAACCCGATGAACACGATGAACCCGAACCGATACCCGATAAACCGATGACTCCGATGCGCACCCGTGGGAGAGCGAGACTTCGTGGCCTGTGACCTGTGGCTGGTCCCCCTCGTCGATGTGCTGTGCCACAGCCCCGACAACCCGTTCGCCGAAGAGATAGCCGTCTACGACAAGGCGCTGAGCGAGGCCGGGCTGCCGCCCGTCCCCGTGTACGCCTACATGCCGGGCCTGACCGGCGACGTCGCTCCGGTCGCAGGCTTCGACTACGACGCCCTGCACTACCTGCGCCGTGCCTATCTGCTCCAGCTCAGCGGCCTCGCTGTCACACCCGTCGACGAACTGGGCGGGGACTACGAGCAGTTGCTGGAGATGTTCGAGGCGAGTGCCCGGCAGTCCCACCTGGTCTGGCACTACGACCACGCGGGGGCGTACGTCCCGCTGGACTTCGCCGCTCCGCTCTCCGGCGACGACCTGCTGGCGGGCGGCGGTCCGCTCGGTTCCGCGCACGGGCTGCTGCGGGAGCTGGAGTTCGTCGCCATGTCCATCGGCATCGACCCGGCGTACCCGCCGGCCGCCCCGCTGCCACCCGCCGCACCGACGTCCCTGGAGGAACCGGCAGGCCCGATTCCGTACGACGGCAGTCCGTTCGCCCGCGAGCGGCACGTCTGGCTGGGCCTGCACGCGGCGGCCACGCGCAGCCTCGCCCAAGGCTCCATGATCATCTTCAGCTGAATCGGATACTCGATTCCGGATACCAGATCCGGATACCGGATACCGGACGCCCGCGCAGGGACGGCCAGGCGCTCCGGAGTCCCCGCGGCGGAATCACCGCGGGGACTCCGGAGGCCGCTGCCGCGGCATGTTCGGCCGAGCCATCGTCTGCATCGGGAACCGGCCCGGCAGCGCCCCCTGGTCCGTACGCCCCCCGCCCCCGCTGCCCGACGACAACGCCTGCATCCCCATCGGCGCGGGGCCGGCCCGGAACTCCACCATCCAGTCCGCGGTCTCGGTCCGTACGAGCTCCGTGATGTCCTCCGAGAACCGCCGCAGAACCCCCAGGCACCGCTCGGCGGCCTCACTGGCTGTGCCCTCGGTCGGGCCGAGCACCTCCCGTACGCACTCCGACGCCCAGTCGAACTGCAGCACCTGAAGCCGCCGCTGCACGGCCTGGGCGGTGGCGAGGTTCCTTATCCAGCCCGAGGTCAGGCCGAAGAACCGGTCGAAGGCCATGCACGCGGCGCCCAGCAGCAGCGACAGATAGCCCCATCCCGCCGCCCCGCTCAGCGCCCCGGTGAGATCGAGCAACGGCAGCGCGGCTCCCGCGACCGCCCCGGCTGCCGTACCGGTCCGCAACGCCCTGGCGCCGCGCCGCTTCCACACCCGGTCGTTCAGATACCAGTCGGCGGTGCGCAGCGCATCGGCCTCGACCCAGCGGTACAGCTCGTCGAGGCGTTCGGCGGGCTCGCCCCAGTCGCCGAGCGGGAACGGTGTGCCGGTCAGATCCCGGCCCCGTCCGCGTGCGCCGGAGCCCGAACCGGCCGAGCCGGCCGAGCCGGGCTCGTTGCGGGGCGGCCCTTCGGGCTGCATCTCCGGCTGACTCACCGGGGTACTCCTCTGCATTCTGCGTAGCGACGCCTGATGTGTGGCGGTGTGTTCGACGGTGGGCTGATCACTGCTCTCCGGCGTGGCCGACTGTCCCGCGTACGTAACCTTGCGTGACGAGTGGTGTGCCTGTGTGTCGGATGTTCATGCCCTTCCTACCGCCGAATGGTGGGCCGTGGGGTCGAAAGCGCGGTATTTCCGGGTGTGAAGGGCCTGTGATCAGGTATAGGAGTGTCGCCGACGCTGCCTGAAACTCACTCGAAAGAGTTGCTTGCCAGTGGGTGGGGCGCGCTGCGCGGTGACCACGTAGGCTCGGCGTACCGAAACATTTTGTCGTCGAAGTGCCAGGAGTGACCGTGATTCCCGGTGGTGGTCAGCCCAATATGCAGCAGTTGCTGCAGCAGGCCCAGAAGATGCAGCAGGATCTCGCCGCGGCCCAGGAGGAGCTGGCGAGGACCGAGGTCGAGGGTCAGGCGGGTGGCGGTCTGGTGAAGGCGACCGTGACCGGCTCCGGCGAGCTCCGGGCCCTCGTGATCGACCCGAAGGCCGTCGACCCGGAGGATACCGAGACGCTCGCGGACCTCGTCGTCGCCGCGGTACAGGCAGCGAACGAGAACGCGCAGCAGCTTCAGCAGCAGAAGCTCGGCCCGCTGGCCCAGGGTCTGGGCGGCATGCCCGGCCTCCCCTTCTGACCTGCGGCCCGAACTCGTACGTTGTATTCATAGCTCAGGACCAGGAAGGCGATCCCGTTGTACGAAGGCGTGGTTCAGGACCTCATCGACGAGCTGGGCAGGCTGCCCGGCGTCGGTCCCAAGAGCGCGCAGCGGATCGCTTTCCACATCCTGCAGGCCGAGCCGACCGATGTGCGCCGCCTCGCCCATGCCCTCCTGGAGGTCAAGGACAAGGTCCGGTTCTGTTCGGTCTGCGGCAACGTCGCCCAGCAGGAGCAGTGCAATATCTGCCGGGACGCGCGCCGCGACCAGACGGTCATCTGTGTGGTCGAGGAGCCGAAGGATGTCGTCGCGATCGAGCGGACCCGTGAGTTCCGGGGCCGGTACCACGTGCTCGGCGGCGCGATCAGCCCGATCGAGGGCGTCGGGCCCGACGACCTGCGCATCCGCGAGTTGCTCGCCCGTCTCGCCGACGGCTCGATCACGGAACTGATCCTGGCCACCGACCCCAACCTGGAGGGCGAGGCCACCGCGACGTACCTGGCGCGGATGATCAAGCCGATGGGCCTGCGGGTCACCAGACTGGCCAGCGGTCTGCCGGTGGGCGGCGACCTGGAATACGCGGACGAGGTCACCCTGGGCCGCGCCTTCGAGGGGAGGCGCCTGCTCGATGTCTGACGCTTCGGCTTCCGCTTCCACGTCTGCTTCCTCGTCGTCCGATGTTCTCGTGCGTGACTGTCTTTGCGACTCACGACGGCTTTACGTTCAGCGACGGTATGTTCTACTCACCGTTCGCGACCGTGCCCACGGGAGGTCCCCTCGATGTCTGACGCCACGCTGAACTCCGTCACGCAGGACCCCGACGATTTCGCTGTCCAGATCGCCGACCAGATCAAGACGTTCATCGTCGCGGTCACCGAGGTGTCCAAGGTCGAGGAGCCCGAGGAGGCCGTTCCCGTCCTGCTGCTCCAGGTCTCCCAGCTGTTGCTGGCGGGCGGCAGGCTCGGCGCGTACGAGGACATCGTCCCCGACGAGCGCTACGAGCCCGACCTGGGCGCGGAGCCGGACGCCGACGGCCTGCGCGAGCGGTTCGCCGACCTGCTGGAACCAATCGACGTCTACTCCGAGGTCTTCGACCCGTACGAGCCCCGCAAGGCCCCGGTCCCGGCCCGTATCTCCGACAGCCTGGCCGACCTGGTCACCGACCTGCGCCACGGCCTGGCCCACTACGAAGAGGACCGCACGACCGAGGCCCTGTGGTGGTGGCAGTTCTCCTACTTCTCCAACTGGGGCTCCACCGCATCCGCCACCCTGCGCGCCCTCCAGTCCTTGATCGCCCACATCCGTCTCAACCAGCCCCTCCAGGAACTGGACGGCCTGGACACGGACTCGGAGACCGTCGACGACGAGCTGGCCGAGGAAGCGGGCCGGGTGATGGCCGAGGAGATCGCGGGACCACTGGGGCTGCGGCCGGTGCAGTAGCGGGGCGCGGGCAGGCCGCCCGGCCTCACCCCCCCGTCGCACCGCAGGTCGCCGTCCCGCATGAAGCCCGGTTGCGCGCCGTTGTCCGTGCGCGAAACGTGCCCCAGCTCGTCCGCGCCCTGGGGCGGCGTACGCATGGTGGAGGCCTCCGAAGGGCGGACCGTGGGGTTCCGGTCCACGCTGGAGGGGGAGCGCTCGTGCATCGTGGACCCGGCCCACCGCGCGTGTGGGCTGGACCACATCCGGGAGTGCGGTCCCGATCGGCGGGCAGCAGCCCCGTACGAGCAGTTCGGAGCGGCACGCCGATGATCACGTACTGAGCGGGACATCTCACCATGTGGTATCGGCGGGGCGTTTCCGGACTGCTCGTTAAACTGAGCCGACCGCAGTAATGGACTGAGCGAGGAGCGCACGTGGGCCTTGTCGTGCAGAAGTACGGAGGCTCCTCCGTAGCCGATGCCGAAGGCATCAAGCGCGTCGCCAAGCGAATCGTCGATGCCAAGAAGAACGGCAACCAGGTGGTTGTCGTGGTGTCAGCGATGGGCGACACGACGGACGAGTTGATCGATCTCGCCGAGCAGGTATCTCCGATCCCTGCCGGGCGTGAGTTCGACATGCTGCTGACCGCCGGGGAGCGGATCTCCATGGCCCTGCTGGCGATGGCGATCAAAAACCTGGGCCACGAGGCCCAGTCGTTCACGGGCAGCCAGGCAGGCGTCATCACCGACTCGGTCCACAACAAAGCGCGCATCATCGATGTGACGCCGGGCCGTATCCGTACGGCGCTGGACGAGGGGAACATCGCGATCGTCGCGGGGTTCCAGGGTGTGTCCCAGGACAAGAAGGACATCACCACCCTCGGCCGCGGCGGGTCCGACACCACCGCCGTCGCGCTCGCGGCCGCGCTGGATGCCGAGGTCTGTGAGATCTACACCGATGTGGACGGTGTCTTCACCGCCGACCCGCGGGTCGTGAAGAAGGCCCGGAAGATCGACTGGATCTCCTTCGAGGACATGCTGGAGCTGGCCGCGTCCGGCTCCAAGGTGCTGCTGCACCGGTGCGTGGAGTACGCACGCCGTTACAACATCCCGATCCACGTCCGCTCGTCCTTCTCGGGACTGCGTGGAACCTGGGTCAGCAACGAGCCGCAAGGGGACCAGAAGGTGGAGCACGCGATCATCTCCGGAGTCGCCCATGACGTCTCCGAGGCCAAGATCACCGTCGTCGGCGTGCCCGACAAGCCGGGCGAGGCCGCCGCGATCTTCCGCACCATCGCGAACGCGGAGGTCAACATCGACATGGTGGTGCAGAACGTCTCCGCCGCGTCGACCGGTCTGACCGACATCTCGTTCACGCTGCCGAAGTCCGAGGGTCGCAAGGCCATCGACGCCCTGGAGCGCAACCGCGGCACCATCGGTTTCGAGTCGCTGCGCTACGACGACCAGATCGCGAAGATCTCCCTGGTCGGCGCGGGTATGAAGACCAACCCGGGCGTCACGGCGGCCTTCTTCGAGGCGCTCTCGGACGCCGGGGTGAACATCGAGCTGATCTCGACATCCGAGATCCGCATCTCGGTGGTCACGCGTGCTGACGACGTCATCGAGGCCGTGTGCGCCGTGCACACCGCCTTCGGTCTCGACAGCGATTCCGACGAGGCCGTCGTCTACGGGGGCACCGGCCGATGACCGCCCGCCGTCCTTCGCTCGCGGTCGTCGGAGCGACCGGGGCGATCGGCGGCGTCATGCTCCAGATCCTTTCGCAGCACGCGGATGTCTGGGGCGAGGTGAAGCTGATCGCCTCGCCGCGTTCGGCCGGCCGCAAGCTGGTCGTACGCGGAGAGGAGAGCGAAGTCCTCGAACTCACCGAGGACGTCTTCGACGGCGTCGACGTGGCGCTGTTCCTGGTGCCCGACGACGTCTCCGCGCAGTGGGCGCCGATCGCCGCCGCCAAGGGCACGGTCGTCATCGACGACTCCGCCGCGTTCCGGCTGAACCCGGACGTTCCGCTGGTCGTGCCCGAGATCAATCCGCATGCCGCACGGATCAGGCCGCGCGGCATCGTCGCGAGCCCGAACTGTACGACGCTCTCGCTGATTGTCGCGGTCGGTGCGCTGCACGCCGAATTCGGCGTGCGGGAACTGGTCGTCTCCTCGTACCAGGCGGTGAGCGGGGCGGGCCGCGACGGTGTCGCGGCGCTGCGCGAACAGCTGTCGATGGTGGCCGGTACGGAGTTGGGCACGAAGCCCGGAGACGTACGGCGGGCCGTGGGCGACGCGGAAGGCAGCCCCTTTGCCGCACCGGTGGCCCTCAACGTGGTGCCCTGGGCCGGGACCGAGGCCGGCGACGGCTGGTCGTCGGAGGAACTGGCCATCCGTGAGGAGTGCCGCAAGATCCTGGATCTGCCGAGCCTGCGGGTGGCGGCGACCTGTGTGTACGTACCCGTGATCGCGACGCACTCGATGTCCGTGCACGCACGGTTCGAGAACGAGATCGCGGTCGACCGGGCCCACGAGATCCTGGCGACGGCCCCGGGCGTGGTGCTGTACGACAGCCCGGCGGCGGGGGACTTCCCGACACCGTCCGACGTGGTGGGCACCGATCCGACCTGGGTCGGGCGGGTGCGCAGGTCGCTGGACGATCCCCGGGGTCTGGAACTGTTCGTCTGCGGCGACAATCTCCGTAAGGGCGCGGCGCTGAACGTGGCGCAGATCGCCGAATCGGTGGCCGCCGAATTCCCTCGGTCCTGATCGGACCTGTTTATACGCATTCTGTGAATGCCCTGTGAGCAAGTTGCGGGCCTGAACCTCTTGAGCTGGGTCTCAGGGTGTCCGACGATGACCTTTGGGCCTGCTGCAACCGCCGGCCGGACGGTGCGCGTCTATGCGGTCACCTCTTGCGCGGCGGGGCGCACAGTCGGGGCATTCGGGGAAGAGCAGGTACGTATGAGGGCATGTCGCACCGTGTCGAACGCGGTGCTGCGCGCGTACAACCCTGACGGGGGGAAGCGTGTCCAACTGGCGTGGCAGAGGTTCTCGATATCACAGTGGTGGGCCCCCTGCGCGGCGCTTCGGTCCGGCCGCTCAGACGGCCCCGCGCGCCCGGCGGTATGCCGGTGATCGCGCCCATTCCCGCTGCGCGTCCCGCGCGGCTGCCGTCGCAGCGCGAGGGCGCTGAGGAGAGCGTGGCTGCCGGAACCACCGTCGACCATCTCACCGAGACCTATCGCGCCCACTACCGTTCGCTGCTCGGCCTCGCGGCTCTGCTCCTGGACGACACCGCCTCATGTGAGGACGTGGTGCAGGAGGCGTTCATCCGCGTGCACTCGGCGCGGAACCGGGTACGGGACCCCGAGAAGACACTCGCGTATCTGCGCCAGACCGTCGTCAACCTGTCGCGCTCGGCGCTGCGCCGCCGCATCCTCGGGCTGAAGCTGCTCTCCAAGCCCATGCCGGACATGGCGAGTGCGGAGGAGGGCGCGTACGACCAACTGGAGCGGGACGCGCTGATCAAGGCGATGCGGGGGCTGCAACGGCGCCAGCGGGAGGTTCTGGTGCTGCGTTACTTCGCGGACATGACGGAGGCCCAGGTGGCCGAGACGCTGGGCATATCCCTGGGCTCGGTCAAGGCCTACGGCTCGCGTGGGATCGCAGCGCTGCGCGTCGTGATGGGGGCGCAGGTATGAGCCGGCGCGACCACGGGAACGAGAACGGCCGTGAGAACGGCCACGAGCATGAGCCCTGGAACGGCCCGACTGGAAACGGAATGGTGAACGACGGGCCCAAGGGGCCGGAGAACCGCGGGTCGGAGAGCGCCTCACAGGTGAGTCAGGGTGCGGGTGCGGACATGGACGAGGTCGCGCTGCGCCGCATGCTGCACGGGGCCGTCGAGCACATCGAACCCAGCGACGGGACTCTCGACCTTCTGCAGCGCGCGGTGCCCGTCCGGCGCGCCAGGCGACGACAGGCCGTCGTCGGCATGGCGGCGGCGGCACTGCTCATCGGCACGGCCGTCCCGGCCTTCGTCCACGTCGCGAACTCCGACGGTTCGAACGCCACCAATCCCGCGATAGCCGGACACGGCGAGCAGGCGCAGGGCGGCAACGGCACCGAGAGCGATTCGGCGACCGGCGGGAAGAGCGACGGCGGTGGCAGCGACGGGCAGGCCGACGGCGGCCCCAACCGTCCCGCGAGCACGAGCGGCCCGTCCGACAGCCGCGGCCAGGGCACCGACGGCGGGCTGGCCGGCGGGGTCACCGGCCCGGCTGCGTCCGAGGCGGCGTCCAGGCCGAACTGCGACCCGGGGCAGCTCTCGGTCGCCTCGGCCGAGACGGGCGCGGCGAGTGCCGACGGCACGGTGTACGGCACCTTCCGGATCGCCAACGTCTCCGGCACGGACTGTTCGGTGAGCAGCAGCGGAAGTGTGGGCTTTCAGGCGATGGGCGCGGCCGACCCGGCAGACATCACGGTTGTCCAGCACACAGCGGGTGACGCGGCATCCGGGCTGCCCGACCCCTCGCAGGAACAGGGGACGGTGCTGCTGAAGCCGTCCATGGCGTACGAGGTGAAGTTCGCCTGGGTGCCGAAGGACACCTGCCCGACCGCCGGAGGCTCACCGAGCCCGACTCCGACGGGCGGCACGGACAGCGCGGGTGGCGCCACCGCCGCCGGTTCCGGTACGGGCAGCGCGGAGGGGTCCGTCGCCATGAATTCGCAGTTCGGCAGCGCGGACGGCGGCGGGGAACTGGACGGCAGTGTCGCCGTCACACACACGCCGGAGGCGGGCGCGCCGGTCGCGGAGACGAAGATCACCAACGCCTGCGCGGGCACGATCTACCGGACCGGGGTGCTGGCTCCCACTACGTGACGCCACGCGGCGCCCCGAGATGCCTCGTGGTGTGACGCGGGCGGGGCGGGACTGCGGCGTATGGCGCATGCGTGAGGGGGTACACCGGCCGATTCGGCGGGCGGGACCCTCTCACGTGTGTACGTCCTCAGACGGTGCCGACGCTCGCGTCGGGGGCGGCCGGATCCACCGGGCGGGTGTCCGCGCCCACCCCTGGACCCGGGCCCGTGTCGGCATCCGGGCCCACACTCGCATCCGTGTCCGTGTCTGCGACGAGGCCCAGCTTCAGGTCGCGTGCCGATTCGGCCTCGCGGCGGACCAGCCGGAACCACATGAAGAGCACGAAACCGGCGAAGACGAACCACTCCCCGGTGTAGCCGAGGTTCTGGAAGGCCTTCAGGTCGAGCCCGGTGCCCTGCGGTGCGGCGGCCGGTACGGGGCGCAGCGCACCGGTGACTCCGGTGTCCTGGAGCGTCACCCAGGCGTCGTAGACGTCGTAGGGAACGAGGTTGACCAGGGACGCGGCGCTGATCATGCCGACCTGCCCGTGCGGGAGCCCGCCCGCCGCGTCGACGCCGGCCGTGCCGGCGTTCTCGGACGCCTGGAGGTCGCCGGTGACCGTGACCTTGCCGGTCGGTGCGGCGGGCACGGCGGTGTGGCCGGGCTCGCCGGGCAGCCAGCCGCGTACCACCGGCAGGGCCTTGCCGCTGTCCGTACGGAGCAGGTTCAGGACGTAGAAGCCGCTCTTGTCGTCCAACTCCCGGCCGGGCACCAGGAACTGGTCGGCGTACCGGCCGGTCGCGGTCGCGGGGCGGCCGGAGGTCACCGTGTCGACGGGCAGGAGGTCGTCGATCGGCTTGGCGGCCCTCGTGCCCGGGGCGGGCTGCTTCTCGGCGGCGTCGTGCGTCTGCACGCGGTCCTCGAAGCGGCCGAGCTGCCAGGTGCCCATGAAGACGCAGAACGGGATGGCCAGCACGACGAAGAGGTTGATCCCCCACCATCGCGGGGTCAGCAGGAACCGGTACACACCTCCACGGTACGGTCCCCGCTCCGGTCGCCCGGCGCGGGGTGCCGACCGATGCCCGGTGGCGGTGGCCCGTACCGGGCGGAACGGACGCCCAGGGCGGAACAGACGCCCAGGGCGGAACAGACGCCCAGGGCGGAACAGACGCCCAGGGCGGAACAGACGCCCAGGGCGGAACAGACGCCCAGGGCGGAACGGACGCCCTACTCGCCGGACGGGCCCGACTGCGGGGCCAGGTGGCGGCGGGCGAAGTCGAGTTCCAGGCGGACCTGCTTGATCCGCTCCTCCACGACGAGCGAACCGTGTCCCGCGTCGTAACGGTAGACCTCGTGCACCGCGTCACGGCCCTTCAACCGGTCCACGTAGTTCTCGACCTGGCGGATCGGGCAGCGCGGGTCGTTGACGCCCGCCGAGATGTAGACCGGGGCCCGGACGGCGTCGACGTACGTCAGCGGGGACGAGGCCTCGAAGCGCTCGGGAACTTCCTCCGGCGTGCCGCACAGCAGCGTGCGATCCATCGCCTTCAGGTCCTCCATCTCGTCGTGATACGCCGTTACGTAGTCGGCGACCGGGACGGCCGCCAGGCCCAGGGCCCAGTCGTCCGGCTGCGTACCGAGGCCGAGCAGGGTCAGATAGCCACCCCAGGAACCACCGGCCAGGACCAGCTTCGCCGGGTCCGCGAGCCCGGACTTCACCGCCCACTCCCGTACCGCGGCGATGTCCTCCAGCTCGATCAGGCCGACCCGGTGCTTGAGGGCGTCCGTCCAGGCGCGGCCGTATCCGGTGGAGCCGCGGTAGTTGACCCGGACGACCGCGTAGCCGTGGTCCACCCAGGCGGCGGGACCGGAGGCGAAGGCGTCGCTGTCGTGCCAGGTCGGGCCACCGTGGATCTCGAAGACGGTGGGGAACGGCCCCTCCGCCGGGGCGGCGGGCCGCTGTACGAGTGCGTGGATGCGGCCACCGGGCCCGTCCACCCACACGTCCTCCACCGGCACGGACGCCGGGGCCTTCAAGCCGGGCGGATCGAGCACCACAGCGCCCGAGGTGGACCGGATGACGGGCGGCTGCGCGGCCGACGACCACAGGTACTCCACCGTGCCGTCCGGCCGGGCCGTGGCACCCGACACCGAACCGGCGGGAGTCTCCACCCGGACGGGAGCACCGCCGGACCCGGGCTCGTACCGCCACAGGTCGCTGCGGGCCTCGAAGCCGTGCACGATGAGCAGCGCCGAGGCGTCCGGATACCACTCGGCGCCCACATCACCGGGCAGATCGATCGCGAGGTCCGTCTCCACGCCCGTCAGCGGATCCCAGATCATCGGCTCCCAGCGGCCCCGTCGCTGATGCCCGACCAGCAGCCTCGTGTCCCCGGCGACGGGGGCGAAGCCCAGCACGGACAGGCCCAGCTCCTTCGTACCGCCCTCGGTGTCGTCCAGCTCGGCGACCGTCGACCCGTCCGGCCGCACCACCCGCAGCGCGGAGTGCATCGCATCGCCGTGCTCGGTGTGCTCCAGGGCGATCAGCGTCCCGTCGTACGAGAGGTCGCCGACGCCCGCCGACTCCCGGTGCCGGTAGATCTCGACGGGTGCGGCCCCGGGCCTTACGACATGGATCGTCGTTCCGTCCTCGTCCGTCGAACGGCCGATCACCGCCGTGCCGTCGCGCCCGATCGCGAGCCCGGCCGGGTACGAGGCACCGAGGCCGGGGGCCGCCGACTCGTCCACCGTCTCCTCTCCCCCGCCGCCGTGGAACGGCTGACGCATCCACACCCCGAACTCGTCCCCGTCGGTGTCGCTGAACCACCAGATCGACTCGCCGTCCGGTGTCAGCACACCGTCCGTCGTCCCGTTCGGCCGGTCGGTCACCTGGCGCTGCTCGCCGGTGGCGCGGTCCCATGCGTACAGCTCGTACGTACCTGTGGCGTTGGAGACGAACAGCGCGCGGTGCGGCGCATCTTCGGCCCAGTCGGGCAGCGACACCCGCGGCGCCCGGAAACGCTGCTCCCACTCCGGCACCGAGGCGGTCGCGGGCAGGGAAACGGTCGCCTGTGCGGACGGGGCTGTCGAGCCAGTGATCTCAGTCATGTGCCCCATTCTGCGCCGGAACGCCGACAATCCGTTCGCATCGCCCTCAGCCTGTGGATAACCTCCCGGACATGCATGCACCGACCCCCGCCGACTGGCACCGGGCCAATCGTGCCCACTGGGACGAGCGGGTCCCCATCCACGCCGTGAGCGACTTCTACGACCTCGACGCCTTCCGTGCCGGCAAGGACGCGCTGCGCGACTTCGAACGCGCCGAGGTCGGGGACGTCACGGGCAAGTCGCTGCTGCATCTGCAGTGCCACATCGGTGTCGACACCCTCTCCTGGGCCCGGCACGGCGCAGCGCACGTCGTCGGCCTGGACTTCTCGGAACCGGCCGTCGAGACGGCGCGCGGCCTGGCCCGCGAGCTCGGGTTCACCCAGGACCGGGCGGCATTCGTCGCGGCCGATGTCCATGACGCGGCGGAGGCCGTACCGGACTCGTCGTACGACATCGTCTACACCGGCGTCGGCGCGCTGAACTGGCTGCCCGACACCCGGCGCTGGGCCGAGACGGCAGCTTCGCTCGTCGCGCCCGGGGGGTTCCTCTACGTTGCGGAGTTCCACCCGATCACGGACTGCCTCGACGACTCGACCGGTGCGGAGGTCGTGCACGACTACTTCAGCCGCGACGCGTGGGTGGACGAGACGCCGGGCACGTACGCGGACTTCGACGCACCGACCGTCCACAACCGCAGCGTCGAATGGCAGCATCCGATCGGCGACGTCGTGTCGGCGCTGGCCGCCGCCGGGCTGCGTATTGAGTTCCTGCACGAGCACGACGTCTCGCTCTTCGCCCGTTTCTCTTCGCTGGAGCGGCAGGGCGACGGCTTCTACCGTTTCCCCGCCGACCGTCCGCGCATTCCGTTGATGTACTCGATCAAGGCGTCGCGGCCTGTCGATACCGCGTAACCGGGCTTCGCGACCGCCACCCTCCCGGCCCTGCTCCGCACCGGCCGGGCACCACTGCCCGTGCCTGGAGCGACTCGCCTGCACCTGAACCCGCATCTGAGCCCGAACTGCAACAGACCTGCGGCGGGCTGCCGGAAGCACCCGCTCCCGGCAGCCCGCCGCATCTCTGTGATGCCGGCTGTACTTCTGTACGTCAGTGCTTCTGTACGTCCGTACCGCCGGTTGCACCTCCCTCGTCCGCGTCCTACGCGGCCGAGCGGAAGGCCGGAAGGTAGCCGCCAGACTGTCCGGCGGCCTTCGGGTGGTACGAGTTGTAGACGGGGATCGACACACTGTGGAGCCATGCGTCGCCGGAGCACAGCTCGTGCCCGGTGAACTCGTCCGCCACGCTGGAGAACGTGAACCCGGCGTTGGCCGCCTGCTTGGCGATGACACCGTTCAGGACATCGGACGCATTGTTTATGGCCGCTCGCTTGTTTTCCGAGAGCCCGGCGATGCAGGTTCCGCTCAACTGGTAGAAGCGCGGGTAGCCCAGCACCACGACATGCGCCTGCGGAGCCCGCGAGCGGATGGCACCGTAGAGCGAACCCAGGCCGGACGGCAGCGAGTTCTGTATCTGCGAGACGGCTGAGCCGACACTGCTCAGGCAGGCGGCCTCGCTGGACAGTACACAGTCCTGCATGACACTGGCGAAGCCGACGTCGTTGCCGCCGGCGGTGACGCTGACCAGGCCGGTGGACGAGTTCAGCGCGCCCAGCTGACTGCCGGCCACCGAACTCGTCGTGGCGCCCGAACAGGCGACGAAGGCGAAAGACGAAGGTGAGTTCGCAGCTGCCCAGAGGTAGGGGTAGGCATTGGTGCTGCGGCGGCAGTCGCCGCTGTCGGACAGATAGCTCCCCGCGCCGACGCCGGACGAGTACGAGTCGCCGAGAGCGACGTACCCGCCGGCGGCGGCCGAGGAGGTTGCCGAGGCCGGCTGGGCGACGCCCAGAGCGGCCACGACGGCGAGGACCAGAGTGGATGCGGACGCCCAGAATCTCCGTACTGACATGCCTGTCAGCCCTCCGAAGTGTGGGGGGTGGGTGGGGGGTTGATGGAGCGCCACGTTTCTAGCAGCTCTTAGTACCCGCCGGTAATAGCTGGGGAAGAACTGGTCTGATATGCCCGAATGATCGTTCGGGCGTCGAGGCTCCGCGCGTAGATAAACCTCCGGATGCGCCTGGAATGGTGCGAGCGGCGGTTCGTGCGACCTTGCCGGAGACTCGTGCTCTCGGGGCCATCGCGCCATCCGGGAAGGGGCACCCGGCGAGTTCCGGGGAGTGTGGTGGGTCCGGGGGGCGTGCCCGGAGGGCCCGGCATGCCCGCCGACGCCGCTTCCTGTACACGTGCCCGGCCGGTGGTATTCACGTGGCCATGCGTCCAGGCCGAATTCCGGTTCTGTGAACGGAAGATCGGGTGCCGGGGGTGTCACACGTCCGATGTCCGGCGACGACGGTCATAACCGCTGTGGCCAAAAGCTACGAGGTGCACGGCCGAGGAGTTGCCCTACGGGGCGCACACGCGCGGTCCGCTTGGCACCCGCCGATGTCGCGTCCCGGGCAGATTCCTGGAAGTGGCCGTCGGTACAGGTGTCGGGGAAGTCGGGCGCCCCACGCTCCTGTATGCACCTCGCGTACCGCCGGTTCCGACAAACCGCCCTCTGCGGTGGCACCCATGCCGGGTGCCACCGCAGAGGGCGGTTCGTCGTAGATCTCCGAGGATCAGTTGTGGCCGAACCTCCGCTGCTTCCGGTGGGAGACCTGTTCTGAGATCGCGTGCACCGTCTCCTGGCCGGCCGTTCGCTGCGTCTGTTCCTTCGTCTCCGGAGCGGCGCTGCGTTCATGGCCGCCGGTGCGGGCACCGCGGTTCTGCCGACTCTGCTTCTTGCCCACGATCGTGCCTCCTGTAGCGGTTCTCGGACGACGGGCAGTTCCAGATTCGCATGTGAGTACGAAAGGTGCATGTCGGGCAGGCGCTCCATACCGGCGTTGAAGAAGCTGTGACGGAGATGCGTGCAGGCCGGGTCGGATATTGGGATGCGTGCAGGTCGGGTCGGATATTGGGATGCGTGCAGGTCGGGGCGGACGTAGGGTCGACGCCCGTGGACCCGCTCAGCGAGAAACAGATCCGCTCATCCTTCGTGAACTGCACCAAGGGCGAGGCGGCGCGGCTCCGGTTGCCGCTCGACTTCGCAGAACTGCCCTGGGAGGACCTGGACTTCCTGGGGTGGGTGGATCCGGGAGCGCCGTTGAGGGCGCATCTCGTGCTGCCCCGGGCGCAGGGCCCGCTGGGGATCTCTCTGCGGATACCCTCCGTGAGGCGCACCAGCGCTGTGAAGTCCAGCATGTGCCAGATCTGCCTGACGGGCCACGCCTCCTCCGGGGTCTCCCTGCTCGCCGCCCCCTTGGCGGGCGCGCGGGGACGCGAGGGCAACACGGTCGGTATCTACATCTGTGGGGACCTCGCCTGCCCCCTGTATCTGCGCGGCAAGCGGCAGCCGAAGCTGCGTTCCGGGCGGTACGAGGAGTCCCTGACCCTGGACGAACGCCTCGCGCGCATGTCGGACAACCTGGATGCCTTCGTGGCCAAGGTCACCGCGGGGTGAGCTCCGACGGGCACACCCCGAATTTCCGTGGGGAAGCCGACCCGCGCACCGACGCGCCGATTTCTTTGTGAGCGCGCGGGGCGGGACATGCGGCTGGGGGCGCAGCCGCACACCCCGCCCGTAGGGCCCGCGTCACTGAGGGCGCGGGGCCTGCTCCGGGCCCCGAGGGGGGAGCGTCTCGCCGGAAATGACACGGGGCGCCGGGGCCGTGGCGTTGTCCGCGTCCTTGTTCTTCATGGCCCGCGCTTCGGCTCTGAGGATGCGGGCCGACTTGCCCGCGTTGCGGGCGAGTTCGGGCAGCTTCTTCGCGCCGAGGACGAGTATGACGACGATGAGGATGATCGCGATCTCGCTGATGCCGAACATGGTCAGTCCTCGCCGCCTTCGTCCTCGTCGTCCCCTTCGAAGAAGTCCCCCACCTCGTCAACGACTTCAGCGGCGACCAGGCCGCCGACTACGCCGGCGGCGAGTCCGGCCGCACCCACCGCGACAGCGGTTCCCAGGCCGGGGCCGGACCGGCGACTGTCGCGAAGCTCCTGGTGATGGCCGGGGTCGCCGTGGTGAGCGTCGCCGTGGTGGCTGTAACCAACGTGTTCGTACGATGAGTTGGAGCCGTACGGCGAGCGGTGCTCGATCAGTTCGCGGACCCAGCTGTCGACCAGGTCGTTCCAGTTGTGGTGACGGACGTCGTCGTGGGCGACGGTGAAGCGCGTGAGTGCGTCGTGGCCGGAGGAGAGAAGATTGCCGCGCTTGTCGGCCTCCAGGATCACCTCCGTGCCGCCGGGCATGGCGAGGAAGGTCACCTCGATCTCGTTGACCGCGTGGGCATACTGGGGCGCCGGAGTCAGCTCGATCTCCTGGTAGAAGGGGAGTCGCTGGCCAGTGCCACCGATGCGGCCGTATTCGAGGTCGGCGGACTTGAAGCCGAAACCGAGCTGTCCGAACGCTTCGAGGATCGCTTCCTGCGCGGGCAGCGGTCCGACGGTGAGCGTGTCCAGGTCGCCCTTGTCCTTGGCGCCGGCCACCGACAGCTCGGTGTGCACGCCCAGGACGATGCCCAGCTGCTGTCCGTACAGTTCGGTGATCGGCGTCTCCCACGGCAGGTTCACCGTGAAGGGGACGCTGCGGTGTTCGCCCTGAGCGAGGCGGAAGCCGCCGCCGACGACGTACCGGTCGAAGGTGACGGTGCCGTGGCTCTCGCCGTCCTCGTGCTCGGCCTCCACCCGGGCGATCAGCTCCAGGGTGATGTGCTCGATGTCGAAGTCCGCGCCGCCGCCCGCCAGTCGGACCTCGCCCGAGAGGCCGCCGCCGGGCAGCACCGCGCCCGGCACGAGGACCGTGTCCACCATGGGACCGCCCACGCCGAGCGAGCCGAGCAGCCGTTTGAACACCATCGTGGCGTCCACTCCCTTATGTGCGTACGTGCATTGGGGCAGGGGAAGGCCGCGGGTGCGGGCCGGAAGCGTCGGCCGCGAGCACCCCGCGTTCTACAGGTGTGTAGAAGCATAGGGGGTGTTGCGGCACCGTCCAGTGCATCCGGGGCCCGGCAGCTGGAACGTCCGAAACGCGTCGCTCAACCGGCCGCGATACGCGCTTGACGAGCGCGTTTTGCCGTGCCTTTACGATGAGGGTAGCGGGCTACCGCCCGCTCCACTGATCAGGATCAGTCGATCCTCCCGACCGGAACGAGTCGCAGCGTGATCGCCACCCTGGCCCCCACCTGGAGGCGATCACGGGCAAAGTTCTCGGTGACGTGCTGGGGCTTGCGGCCGGCGTCGCGATCAGCCCTCTCCCGATCATCGCAATCATCCTTGTCCTCGCCACACCTCGGGGACGTCTCAACGGACTGCTCCTCGCCGTCGGCTGGATCCTGGGACTCGCGGCACTGGGCGCGGTGATGCTGGCGATCGGTTCACCCGCAGGCGCCTGCGCCCACAATCACCCGGCCACCTGGGTGGGGGGGCTCTCAAGCTCGCTCTGGGCGTGCTCCTCGTCCTCTTCGGCGCCCGGCAGTGGCACCGGCGCCCGGCGGATCCCTCGCAAGCTGAGTTGCCGAAGTGGATGGGCGCGATCGACCGCCTCACCTCGGTCAAGGTCTTCGGACTCGGAACGGCCCTGGCCGCGCTCAACGCCAAGAACGCCCTGCTCCAACCCCGAGCGACGCTGATCTGCACCACTCAGGCCCGGTCGTGCACCCTGCACTGCCGGGCCTATGCCTGCGAGGCTCTGAGATCCGAGAGACGGCCCCTGGGCCGGCGCATGAGCCCAATACGAGGCGGGAGGTCGCGCGTGCGTCATCTACCCGGCGGACGGAACCACCGGCTTCACCGGCTGGGGGGTCTGCTTGACCCGCGCTCTGCGCCTGTCGCTAGAGTGCGAGGCTTGTTCGATTCGCCGTGGGGTGGAGGGGGAGGCGTTGTGAGCGCACAACTGAGAGATACTGCCGGGGAGTTGGCGGAGATATTGTGGCGGGAACACACTGTGTACCGGGAGCGGTCCGGCGGTGTGGTCATCCGGGGTGAGCATGTACGGCGGTGGATCAGCCTCGCTCCGGCGGGCGGCCGGGACGAGGTCCTCGTACGCGCGGGGCGCATCCTGGACGGCGGCACCACCGCTCCGGCGCGTTCGGAGGCCGTGGTGCCCCTATCCGCCGGTACAGGCGTGCTCGCCGCGACCTGCCGTCGCCTGCTCGCCGAGGCGGCGGCTGATGTGGCGGCGGTCGCGCCGGGACGAGCAGCGCCCGGGCGGTCCAATAAGTCCGGGAAGGCCGCGCGGCCCATGGGCGGTGGGAAACACACCAGTTTCGGTTCATGGGTGATCCTCGCCTGCGTCGCCGGCGTGATCGCTCTGTACGTCTACAGCACCGCGATGCACGGCTAACTGGTACTGCAGGGACACATCAGCCTGGCCACACGGGAAGGGACCAGGTCGTAGAGGCGACCGGGCGGCGGCCCGTGCGCTCCGGCACGCCGGAGTGTCCCCGCGGATCAAGGCCGGCGTCGACCCCGTGGAAGTGGCGCGCCGCGCGGGGTACACGCCGGCCGTTCTCTGGAAGTTCTACGCCAAGATCCTGCGCGGCCAGCAGCAGGCATCGAACCGGCTGATCGATGACGCGCTGGCGGAGCCGGACCAGTACCGGCTTGCGCCGGTCGATCGAGCACGCGCAGCGACGTGACAAGGCGGTGCGTAACGTGGCCGCTCACGACCGTGTGGCAGTCCCGCACCCCGCATCGTCGGCCTCCCGCATGCGCGTTTCCATCGACGTGCTCCGGTCGTACGGGTCGACCTCGGGGCCGTCTCCCGGGCGCGAGGCCGCGCGCTCTGCGCTGAACTTGGGGGTGAGGTAGCCGGTGAAGGTGTCGCAGCCGCCGTTGGTGGTGTCCACTTTGTAGGAGACAAGGGAGAACGCACCCGGCTCGACAATGACCTTCGCCGGGTCGTCCCAGCTCATCACGACCTCGCGGCGCACGATGGTGCGCGCGACTTCGTCGCTTCCCGCTGCAGCGCGCACGACCGGATATACATACGTGACATCGGTGGTCACCTCGACCGCACCGCGCTTACCTTCTCGGTACGTGATCCGCCCTCGTGTCTTGACCACATCTCCGACAAGCCGGACCTTCGTCTTCTCGAACCGGCTGAACAGCAGCAGAGGATCATTCTCCCGGCTGGGCACGCGGAACGCGGTCGCAAGGTAGTCCTGGACATCCTGCTGATGAGGATTGATCAATGCGATCGCCTTCCTCGGCCGCTCCCCGCGCAGCACACCAGGATCCAGACTGGACGCGGCGAGAAAGTCCCGGGTCTTCTCGAGCGCCTGCGCGACCTGCTCCTTGCTCATCCAGCCGGTCGCCCGTGCCTCAGGCAGGCCGATCGCAGCCGTCCCGTCACCCCACTGCGCCGCGGGCGACCCCCTGAACGGCTGCTCCACGGTCGGATGTTGGGCTGCCACTGCCGTCGGCGGCGGTTGATCCGGACGTTTCGACTCCGCGGCGAGCGGCGCACTCTCGCCGCCTCCGCCTCCGAACCATCCAGCCACCCGCCCTGGATCCAGCGCCACGACCAGCAAGGCGGCCGCAACCAGCAGACCGATCGCGTACCAGCCTTTGCGTCCTTGCCGCCGGGCCGGTTGGTGACTCCGCCACGGCTCAGGCCGGCCGGTCTCCTCTCGCAGCCGCCGCGCCACCATCCGAGCCCGCGCCGACGGCTCCTCGGGCGCGTCTTTGGTCCCCGCTTCGGCTTCACGAAGGAAGCGCTCCCACTCTTCGTCCGGTATGGACTCCCCGCCCTTGCCCACGATGGGCCCCGCCCTCCTCACGTACCCGGTCCCACCCCAGGGCCGGTCGTCTTCCGTGCATCATCACACAGCGCAGCTCGGCTCCATGATCGCCGTCGGTGGGGGTCCCGACTCGGGGGAGCCGACCGGCCCCATCAGCCACAAAGGATGGATCGTCCGATCCGTGATCTCGCTCGGGCTACGAACGTGACGCTCTTCAGGTCCTCGGCTTGCGGGCGGATGTCCTTTAGTCACGCAGATAGACACGCAGCAACGCCAGAGGGCTCTTACCTAGTCGGTAAGAGCCCTCTGACCTGCTACTTAGCTGTCGGGGTGGCGGGATTTGAACCCACGACCTCTTCGTCCCGAATGAGGGTCGGGTGCTGATCCAGCCAGTGCGAATGGCATTTGCCCTGGTCAGAGCGTCGGTCTGTCGTGGTATCGGGTGGTCTCGAAGGGGGTTGGGGAGCGGGTTGGCTCCCAGACGGCTCCCAGGAACTGGCAGCGCGAGCGGGACCGAGCCAGGCAGGGCACTCCCCCCCTACGGGGGACCCGACAGATCGTCCACCAGCAGGTCAAGCGTCGCCTCTTCATGGAGCGCCACTCCGAGCGCTGCCATGGCAGGGGCGAGACCCGCGTCCCAGATGGCGCTGACGGGTTGACCGACCAGCGGCAGCTGGGGGATTCCCTCGGCCTGGCTGCGAGTGGCCAGGTGCTCGTAGTCGTCAGCGCCCATGCGCCAAGGCCGGGCTCCGTAACGGCGCATGATCCGGTTCGCCAAAGCGATGCCCGGCCAGTCGAAGTCGCCGTGGTAAGCGAAGTGGCAGCCGGTGGAGGCGAGAATGTCCAGAAGGGTGAGGACCACCGTCGCGGCGCTGCCGGAGGTGCAGACGAGAGGTTGCGAACAGCCCGAGTCCGCTGCGGCCTCCACCACACGTGGGTTCTCGCAGATGTGGACGACAGATCCGGCGGGCAGGTGAAGCCGCACGTCGAGCAGGTCCCGGGACGTCAGGTGGGTCTCCGCATGGTGATCGGCCCGCTCCCGCAGTGACCTCGCGCGCCAGTCCTCGCCGAGGGGCCGGAGGCCGTACGTCAGCACGGTGCTGGAGACCTCGTCCGGTGTGACCGAGACCAGCCGCCACAGTGCCCGTCGGCTGGCCGCGTCGCCGGGAAGGTCCGTGCCGTGGGCCAGGGCGATGCCGCGTTGGACGAGGCGGGCGAGCCAGGTGCCGTCATCCAGGCCGTGCGCCGAACCGGTCGCCGTTGCGGCGAGCTCGCCTCGGCCCCGCGTACCGGTGGGCTTCGGATCGAGCAATACGGTGAGTACCTGGACTGCCTGCTGAAGCGTCCGCACTGTCGCTTCGGGCGCCACCCCTCTCGGAACGCCAGTGCGGCGCAGCACATCGGTCCACTGCCGGGTCCACTCCTGCCCGGCGAGCGGAGAGGCGTCGAGAGACGAGGTAAGCGACGCCCATACGTGCCGGCGCTGTGCCGCGCCGTCCTCGCGAGCCGCGCGGCGGTCGGTGAGCGGAGGACCGAGTTCCTCGAGAACCTCCCTGAGCCCGAGTCCTGCGGCCGAGGTGCGCAGGCGTTCGTCGAGCGCGTCGAGCCGCACGGTCATGGCTGTGCCCGTGAGCGGTTTGCCTAGCAGGAGTGACAGGTCGTTCCGCTCCTGGGAACTCACCGTTGTCAGTCGGAGGGAGCCGGTGGACTGCACCCCGTTGCTCTCCAGTCGTTTGCGTGCCGCGCTCCAGAGCCGGACGAGACCGGGACTGGCCAGCCAGTCGCGCGTGGCGGGCGGAAGGGCGCTCATACCGACGCCAGCCGCCGGTGGCGACCGTTCCACGTGTAGTGCAACGTGGCCACTCCGCGTACATGAGGGTCGCGCAGGCACTCGTAGATGTGCAGGGAGGGCACCTCGGCCCAATTGCCCATCAGGCGCTCGCTCGTGAGAACGAAGTCTAGGTCCAGATCGACCAGAATGCGGCCCAGGCGCCCGTGCGTGGGTTCGTCGACCTTGGCGAAGGCGTCGTCCAGGAGGATCAGCCGGGGCGCGTGCGGGGCCGAGTCGGCGAGGCTGGTGAAGTGGGCGGAAGCGGCGGCGAAGAGCACGAGGTACGAGAGCACGCGCTGCTCTCCCTGGCTCAAGCCGGTGCGGCCGGTCAGCTTCCTTCTGCGCCCGGGGGCGGCGTCCTCGACCACGAAGGTGTGGAAGGTGAACCAGGAGTGGTAGTCCAGCGCGGTGCGGAGGTGGGAGGTGTAGCCGGCAGACGGATCAGCGCGGCGGGCATCCTCGATGCGGCGTTGCAGTACGTCGCGGAGCTGCTCGGTCTGATCGCGCGTCCGGAGACTCGACGGACTGCGCAGCAGTTCGACGGCCACCCGCACGTCGGCGTCGGCGTCATCATTGAGTTTCCAGAGGAGTTCCACGCCGAGGCCGTGCGAGGTCCGTACGGTCTTCAGCGTGTCGTTGAGGGCCGCGACCAGGTTGGCCGCCGTGATGACCTGCGCGGAGAGGTGGTCGCCGAGCTCGCCGGTCAGGAAGCGCTGGAACACGTCGCTCTCGCGTTCGGTGAGCCTCCCTCGCGCCTCCGCGGCCTCCACGGCGATCCGCTCGCCCACGACCGCGACGTCGTGCGAACCGTGGTCGTCGAGCAGGCGGCACACCTTGATGCCGTCGCGTTCGTCGAGCTGTGCGTCGTAGCCGCCCGCCAGTTGATCGCGCAGCGTTGTGTGCCGTTTGAGGAGAAGGCTGTCGGACACCTCTTCCCGGTTACGACCGAGACTCCGATCCACCGCTTCCGCCAGTGCCCGCAGTGCGCGCAGGCGGTCGCGTGCGTTGGAACCCGGGTCGTCCGGTACCTGATCGGGGAGGGACGAACGATCCAGCCCCGCTCCGGTGACGACTTCCGGACGGCTGAGAGCACCGCGCAGAGCGCGGCCGGTCTCGATCACGGCTGCTTCCTGGTCCGCCAGTTCCTCGCGTAGGCGTTCCTCCTTCTCCTCCGCCCGCACACGTTGGTCGCGCAGTTTGTTGTGGTCGCGCGCTCTGGCCGGGATGGCCCCCACGGCGTTTGCGATACGGTCCTTGGCCGCCTGTTCGTCGGAGAGGATCTTCTCCTCGGACGATCCGACGGCGGCCTCCCGGGTCCGCAGATCCTGCTGCGCGGTGAGTAGTTGCCGGTGGCGAAGCCGGTAGCCCTCTTCCGCCTCCGTCCGATTCTCGCGGGCTTGCGCGTACCGCCGGTCGTCCGCCTGACTTCCACCGAGCCGGGCGACCGTACCGTTGACCGCCCTGCGCAGGTGGCCGACGCCGGTGAGCAGCGAGGCCAGCGCGGTGCGTACGCGGTCCAGTGCGACGGTGTCGGTGGGCAGGTCATGGGCGGTCGCGGTGGCGTCGGCCTCGGAGCGCGTCGAAACGGCCACAGCGCGGGCCTCTTCCGCCTGGCGCGCCGCCTCGGCCGCCTTGGCGGAGAGCGCTCCCGCTGTCCTCTCCTCCGAAGCATGCGTGTTCCAGGAGTCGGAGAGCCGTTGCGCCCGAGGGAAGTCGCGTTCCAATTGCGTGAGGGCCCGTCGCCGGGAATCGGCTGCGGCGAGCTCGGTACGGGCTTCGGCCAGCTGTCGTTCCGTCTGCCCGAGCCGGTCTTCCAGCTCGGCCAGTGCGCGTCGCCGGGTCTCAACCCGCACCGCCGCGCCCACGTACTCAGCGGCGCTCTTGTGGTGCTGCCCTCGGAGAGCTCCCAGCCGCCAGCAACCGTCGAAGTGGACCGCACTTGCGGCCGTCGTCCCTGCGGCCGGTGCGAGCACGATGGCTGACAGCAGGTGCTCCACCTGCTCGGATTTGATGCCGCTCTCCGGCTGCGCGACCGGGCGCAGGGCTGAGGCGAGGGTCTGTGCCACCGGCAGCGGGTCGTGGGCCGGAGCCGCATCGAGAAGAGTGTCCCCGGAGAGCGGGTCGAGAAGGGCGCCGCCCGTGCTGACCCACGCGTCGAGAATGCCACTCGCCTCCAGTGCCGCCTCCAGACCGGCCCGGTTGGCGGAGGTCAGGTGCTCGGCGAAGTCCACCAACCGGTAGAAGGGTGTGCCGCCGGCCGGGTCTCTTGCGGCGCTGCGGTGGTACGGGGCCGGAGGCTCCGGGTCCGTACGGCGTTCCCAGGCCCGCCTCTCCTCCGCCAGACGGTCGATTTCCTCGCCGAGTCGGCCGACACCGACCGCCAGGGTGTCGCGGTGCCGGGTGAGGGCGTCCGCGTACGGCTCCAGAGCCAGGTGTGCCGTCTGCCGCGCGTGGGTGTCGATGCCAGCCGGGAGCGTGCGGGAGGAGAACGCCGCGTCGGAGTCGGCCGCGCAGGCCACTTCCGAGAGGACGGCATCCAGCGGCGGGCACTCGGGCCCCGCTGCGGTCCGCGTCTCGCGCACCCACACGGCGACCTCGTCGGCGTACTCCCGGCTCTCCTCAGCGACCTTCTGACGGCTGACTTCGAGACGGTCAGCGGCCTCCTCCGCCTCGCCCTCCAGCCGTTCCTGTGCCTCGTCGGCCCGCACCGCACTGCCACGCGCCTCGTCGGCCCGCGAGGAGAGGCGGGCCACCTCCTGCACCATCCGCTGTCGGTTCCGTACGACGGTCTCGGCGGCTCCCAGCTGCCCCTGCCAGGACTGCAGCCCGGCCTCCGTCGTCGCCGTGTCCACACGCACCACCGGTCGGTGCCGTATGGTCTGCTGTTCCCCGTCCGGGCTGGTCAGCTCCGTCTGTGTCGACGAGGAACGGACGGTGCGCGGCAGAGCGACCGCCTCGCCGAGATGTGCGGCGGGAAGTACCGCCCGCTCCGCCTGGACCAGTAGTTCCCGGTGTTCCGTGGCCAGTTCGGTGAGTCGGGTGCCCAACTCCTCGACGCCCTCGTCCAGCCGTTCGGCCGCGCTCTCCTCCGCCTCGTGCGCGCCGCGCAACGCGGCGAAGGCGGTCATGGCCGTGGTGTGCAGGGCCTCCACCGTGCTGCGGCGCTCCGACAGCTCGCGCAAGCTGCGGTAGGCGTGGCTGTCGTGCAGAGCGGCGAGTTCCGTCCGGGCGGACTCCTCCTCCTCGCGGAGTGTCCTCAGCCCCTCCTCCGATTCCTTCTCGTGCTCCTTCAGGACGCTCGTGTGCTGCGCGGCGTCCCCGGCGTTCCGGCGGCGCTCGGAGAGAGTGTCCAGTTCCCGACTCACGTCCCGGGCCGAGGAGCGCAGGACCCCGGCGAGGTAGCGGCGGTAGTCGGAGAGGAAGGTGCGCAAGGCCGCGTCGGTACGTTCCAGGCGTCCCAGTTCGGCCCGCACGGTGTCCAGATCGTGGAGGTTGCGCGCCACCTTCTCGACCACGGCCTCGTCGAGTCCGGGCAGGGTCTCACTCAGCAGGACGGCCAGACCGCCGTGCTCGATGCGGTCCCCGACCGTGGGCCGCCGCAGCCGGTGCAGGAGCTGGGTGAGGTTGCGGTAGCGCGTCGCGTCCGTGATCCCGAAGAGGTCCCGGGCCACGCGGGCACGGTGCTCGACCGCTCGGTCCGTCGTGTTGCCGGAGCCGATGATCTCCTTGAGCTGGTCGACGGCAAGGGGTTTGCCTGCCTCGACCAGGTGCAGGTCCTCGCCGACGCGCAGCGGGGTGACGAAGAAGGTCGGCACCGCCTTCTGCGCCGACTTCGAGGCACGGACAGCGGCGCCGAGTGTCAGATAGCGGTGGTCGCCGGCACCGTCCGTCCCTCGGAACTCCACCCACAGGTAGCCGAGGCGGTTGGTCTGCTCGAAGCCGTCCAGCATCAGCCAGGCGAGCGTCGTCCGCCCGGTGCCGGTGGCATCGAGGGCCCGGGAGTCGCCGTCCAGGAGGTACGGGAGCAGCATCTCCAGGGCCTTGGACTTGCCCGCCCCGTTCTTGCCGCGCAGCAGCAGCCGCCCGTCACCGAAGGCGAACTCCTGCTCGTCGTACTGCCAGACGTTCTGGATGCCCGCCCGGTGCAGCCGGAAGCGGGAACTCGCCGCTGGTGCGTGACCTGAACGTGGAAGCGGGACGAGACCACGGGCATCGGTGGTCATAGCGGCAACTCCTGCTGCGTGTCGATGGGTTTGGGCCGCCTGCCGGTCGCCCGCACGATGACCCGGGTGGCGTATCGGGCCGCTGAGGCGAGCAGGACCCAGCCCTCGCCGCCGCTGGGCCTGGCCGCCCGGACGTCGGTGACCTGGCGTCCCTCCGGCAGTTCGCCGGCGTACTGCTCCGGCAGCCCCGCTCCCTCGGATCGAAGCGGGCCGGCAGGGGCGATCAAGCGCATACGGGAGAGCAGGTCCAGCACGGCTTCGCGCAGGGCATCGGGGTCTTCGAGGTATCCGCGCTGCCAGTTGCTGCGCTGTCCGTACTCCGCGACCAGCTCAGCCAGAAGCTCATCCACCACACCGTCCGAAACGGCGACCCCGACGACGAGAACACCGCCGGTCGCGGGGTGTCCGGGCTCCGCCGGGCGGAGCCGCTCCACCAGTCGTTCCACCAGCAGCAACGTGGCCTGGGCGACGGTCCCCGTCCCGGGCAGGTGGAGATCGGTCAGCTCCTCCTCAGGGTCGACCAGGGCCACTCCCTCGGCGCGGATCTCCGTCTCCAGGCCGAGGAGTTCGAGGAACGCCTGAGCCTCGCGGCGCTGGCGGGTGCGGAGCCAGTCTCGTTCGGTGTCGGTCAGTTCGTCGAGGTGGACGACAGGGGTCTCGACGAGCATCCGGCGCACGTAGGTACGCGGTCCTCCGAACCCCGGGTCCGCCGCCCGCCGGACCAGGTCAACACCGTCCCGCGACTGGGCGAGCGGTCCGGCCACGATGACGCGGGCGAGCTCCCGGTCGACCGTGATCAGAGCCTCTCCGTTGCCCTCCTGGGCGATGACGCCCACGTGGCCGTGGGTCTCGATCAGGACGCCCCACTCGACGAGCTGCCGAAGAGCCGCGACCAGCGTCCGTTTCCCGGCCGCCCGGCCGGTCTCCTCCAGCTCGACGTCCGCGTCGGCCGCCGCGGCCCGGATGTCGGCGACGAGCTGCGACAACAGCAACTGCTCCGGCGCGGTGACCAGCACCGACAGAGCCAGAGCCAGACAGGCATAGGTGCGCGGTGTGAAGGGTGTGCCGGTGGATCGTACGAGCCGGTGCCCCGACCGGGCTCCGAGCCCGGCCTTGAACAGCCGGGCGTAGGAGCTGTCGACCAGGAGGCGGTAGCCGAGCACTTGCTGGAAGCGCCCGCCCAGCCAGTCGGCGTGCCTGCGGACCAGCGGAAAGAGGTCGGCGTGCGGGCCGTTTGATGTGACCAGCGGATGGGCGAGCAACAGTCTTGCCGCGGTGCGGCGTTCGGTGGCCAGAGCCACGTCGTGAGCGGAAGGAAGCGTCATGACACGCTCACCTCCTCCATACCATCGGTGGGTGCGCCGTGCGGCTGCGTGGGAAGCGCCTCGCTCCCGGTCGGCTCCGCTCCGTCCGCCATGGCGGAAGTCCTGTGGACCACCAGCTCCAAGTCGTCCAGCAGCAGATCCCCGTCGGCCGAGCGGAGAAGCGTGTGCGCTCCCGCCGTACGGTGCACGGTAAGCCGGATGCCCAGATCGGCGTCCTCGCTCCATGCCGCGTCCAGTCCGAAGCCTCGCTCCTCCTGCCTGTCCGCCTCGGCGCGCCGCCTGAGCTGCGCGTTCCCGAGCGCCGTTGCCAGCAGTTCCAGGAGCAGGCTGAGCGCCGCCGAAGTGAGCCGTACGCCGTCGAATCGGGAGGACGCGCTGCACAGTTCGTCCGCCGCAGCGTGTCTGTCCGCGGCCCGCTGACGCGCCGCCTCCCGCAGCCGTTCCTTCTGTGCGGAATGGTCCTCCACCGATGCCGTCCGGCCCCGCTGGGCGCGGCTGCCCCTCTCGCGCAGCGCGACCGGTACCTCGACCACAGGGCCGGTCCACCAGCTGGTGTAGGCGGGCACCACCTCGTCGGCGGCGGGCGGTATGCCCAGGTGGCGGGCGCTGTACAGCCCGAAGGCGGCGACGGCGATGTCGTGCGCGTCCTGCGGCGCGGCCTCGTCGAACCACCGGGCCAGCCGCAACAGGTCCCGGCGCCGCGACATCTCGCCGGTGGCCGAGCGCAGCATCCGCTTGGCGTTGGCCAGCAGCGACTGAAGGGCCCGCAGGGTGGCGTCGCGCAGCTGGTCGACCTGGCTGCCCTGCCCGTCGGTGTCCCTGAACCAACCCCGCAGCCCCTCCCAGTCCGCGAGTTCGCGACCCCGGCTGCGCTGCACGCGGGTCTCCGTACGGCCCTCGCTCTGCGCCGGCAGCCCGGCGAGCCCCTGCGCGTGGGTGTCCAGCTGCTTCAGCAGGCCCGGGAGGTAGGGCCAGAGCGCGTCCAGGGCTGCCGAGATGCGGGGGGCGCGGAACGACACGTCCTCCGTGATCGCCTCGACGTAGTCCAGGAGGAGTTCCTTGAAGCCCTGGTACTCGCCGCTGTCCAGGTCGTAGCGGGCGAGCACCTGGCCGAGATAAGCGTAGAAGTCCCGGACGGAGTCCGCGAACCCGGCGAACTGTACGAACAACGTGCTGACCCGCTCCAGCCCGTCCTGCGGGGCGAGGCCGCCCGGCTCGGCGACCAGCTCGGCCAGCTCCCGCAGCCCCCGCTCGACCAGGGCCAGCAGTTCGTTGCTCACCTCACGGGCGGCGTCGGCCTCGGCCAGCACCCCGTCGGCGTCCCGCTGGACGCGCTCGCCCAGCCGCGACAGCTGGTAGCGGGCCCGCGAACGCTGGTATTCCGTGATGCTGGATGCCTTCACGGTGTGGCTGCCGCGCAGCAGGTTGCCCCACTTCACCAGCTGCTCCAGCCGCGCCGTGAGGGGGTCGGCGTCGAGCCCGGCGGCCGCCCCGCCCCCCTCACGCAGCTTCGTTATGACGTCCGGGACGGCCAGGTCAGCCAGGAGCGTGCCGCAGAAGACCCGCATGATCGCGAGGTACTCCAGCCGCTCCGGCGCGCTGAGGTACGCGTACGCGTTCAGACGGCGGCGGGTCTCGTCGGCGTCGGGAGCCGAAGGCGCGTCGCCGGATTCCGGCGGTGTGCCGGGTGCGGGTTCCTCCATGTCTGCGAGGTTACGTGGAGGGCTCAACAGGCGTTGTGGGGTGGCCAGAACTGGTCTCCCGGTAACCGGTGCATCGACCTCGGGCGGGATGAAGGCGGGGCGACGGAGCGGGTCGGCTTCGCAGGGGCCAGAAAGTCACCCCCGCTGCTCGTCGGTGTCGTACAGCCGCCAGGCCGGCCAACGCGCCGCTTCGGCTTCGCCGTCACCATGGCCCAGCAGGTTCCGGCGATGCAGCATGAGCCGGAGGTGGCGTGCCGCGTCGCGGTCCTCTTCCACTCCTCGATCGAGAAGTACGGCTTGGGGAGCTGCACCGCCGACGCCATGCACCACGGCGTCCGCGGGATGCCCGTGAACGGTCTCGCCCAGTGTGATGGTGGCTTCCTCCGAGCGGGAAAGGGTCCGGTACAGGCGTTTGAGTAGTACGTCCTCGTCTCCGCCACCCGGGGCTACGCCGTCCCGCTCCGAAGCCTCCAGCAGCGCGGCGCCCATGCCTCCCCGCTTGCGCCAGAGCTCCTTGTCCCCCACCACGATGAGGTGACCGCGTGCCCGGGTGATGGCGACGTTCCACAGGCTCAGCTGTCCACCGACCCACTCGACGGCGCCGGGATGCATGCCTTCGCCGGCGACGAGGGAGAACACCATGACGTCGCGCTCGCCGCCCTGGAAGGTGTGCACCGTGCCGATGCGCAGACGTTCCTCGTCATATGGTCGCAGCCGCTTCCGCAGCGCTTCGGCCTGAGGCGCGAAGGGCGTGACGACGCCGACGGTGGCCTCGGGCGGGAGCTGTTCCAGCAGATAGCGGACGCTGTCGTGCACCTTGCGGATCTCGTCCTCGTTGACCCAGGAACCACCGAACGGAGGGTGGGCGGCCCGCCCGGTCACATCCGTCCAGATGATGGCGGGGCGGCTCGCCAGAGTGGGGCGGCCACGGGTGTCGGTGAGAACGGTCAGCCCACCGTCGTAGAAGAGTTCGTTGGAGATCCCGGCGATGTGCGGATGACAGCGGAAGTGCTCGTCGAGAAGCAGTGTGCCGCCCGCGGACTGTTCGGCCGCGTGGAAGGCGGAGTGGCGCCGGTAGGCGAGGTGGTGCTTCTCCAGCCAGTCGGACCGCAGCCCGTTCCCGCGCCGGATGAGAGCCTCGCGGTGCGGGCTGGTCTGCGTGATGTGCGTGAGCTGCATGGGGTCGCCGATGACCAGGGCGCGTCGCGCGCGGAACAGCAGCGGCAGGACGTGCGGGATGGCGCACTGGCTGGCCTCGTCGACGACGACGAGATCGAACAGGGCCGGGCCCAGCGGAAACCGCCGGGCGGAAAGACTGGTGACGGCCCATCCGGCCACCGCGGGCGCATTCGTGGAGCCGTCCGAGCGACCCAGGACCCTCCGCATCTGCGGCCAATCGCTGTGCTTGCCGTCCCGAGCCGCCAACAGGTCCAGGATGCGGCGGCGTCCGGCCCAGGCGGCGGCCTGGACCTTGGCGGCGAGGAGCGTGCGTGAAGCGTCCTGGACGGTGCTCTCCGCATCGCGGAGGGCACGCATGAGCGCTGTGTCGTCAACGGTGGCCGCGTGCTCGCGCCCGTCACGCCATTCCGCCTCGGCCGAGGCGAAGCCGGCGAGCGCGAGGCAGCCCGCGGCGGGATCACCGGCGTACCCCTCCAGACCGGCCTTGCGCAGGAAACGGGCCCGGCGCCACGATCCGAGGAAACGCGCGCGGGAGAGGCGCCGTGCCTTGTCCTCCAGCTCCCTCGGCCGGGGCGGGCCGCCGAGCAGGTCCTGGAGTTCGGTGACGGTGATCCCGAGCTGTTCCGCGTGGTGGGCGCGGACTTCGCCTGCGAGGCGAAGCCGCAGTTCGGTCTCCGCGACGTGGGCCAGACCCTGCCGTACTTCTGCCAGACGTTCGGTGGCCAGCGTGGTGGCCATGGATGCCGTGGCCACGGTGGTGGACGGCTCCGGGCCGGTGCGCAGCGCGTGCAGCGCGGCGGCCTCGTGCTCCGCGTTGCTCTTGCCGTTCTTCTGCCGCGCCGAACCGGTGCGGACGACGCTGCTGGGCATCAGCTCGTCGCAGCGGCGCCAGACCTCGTCCACGGCATCGTTGTTGGTGGACGCGACCAGCACGGTCTGGCCCGCCGCGATCGCCGTGGCCACGAGATTGGCGACCAACTGGCTCTTGCCGGTGCCGGGTGGGCCCGTGGCCACGGTGAGGCGGCGGGTCATGGCGGACCGGAGAACCGCGCTCTGCGCCTCGTTGCAGGGCAGCGGGGTCACGAGGCTCGCCGGTTCGGGGTCCGTGTGGGCGAGGGACCGGGCGCGCTGCGAGGCGTCGGGCGCGAGGACCCCGAGGGCGCTCTTCCCAATCTGGTCCGTCTGTTTGGCGATGCCGGCGAAGTCGTTGAGAAGCCCCTTCGTGAAGTTCGTCTGGGGGCGTGCCGCGAACAGGACCGCGGTGTTGCGGGCCCCGTGGCCGGGTGTGCGGACGTCGATGCGGTCGGCGAGCTGGTCGGGACGGAGCTCCTGTACGCACGGCAGCTCGAACTCCTGCGTGAGGAGGTTGCGCACCTCCACCGCCATACGGTCGTGCTGTCCTCGATGCCAGGACGGCTGAAACGTGTCGATGAGCTGGTTGGCCTCGTCCTCGCCCAGCCAGTCGTGCGCCAGCTGAAGATGTGGCTGGACCGGTCCGTACGGCTTCAGCCGCACCTCGCCCTCGTCCTGGACGATCTCGACCCGGCGTACCAGCAGGGGCGCGAACTTCGGCTGCCGCCAGGGGCTCCCGGTGCGAGGCCCGGTGAGGACCACGGCCGGATAGCCCGCCCAGAGCTCGGCATCCTCCTCTGCCGCTGAATCCACTAGCGGGGCCGCTTCCTTGGGGAGCGCGACGCAGCCGTCGTCGTCGACGTCGCCGGAGATGAACCTCTCCGCGCCGTCCAGGCACACGTACGACGTGCCCTGACGGCTCACGTCCATCAGAGGTGTCTCGGCACTCTCGGCCAGGACGCACTCGCGGTAGTAGTCCAGCAGGTTGGTCCAGGTGGGTTGCGCGTGAGCGGATTTCGCGGCATGTGGCGGTGCAGCTTCTCCGGCGGCGGCCCGGGGCCGAGAACTCAGAGGATCGAGGATGGGGGCCCGGCCGAAGGGGCTGTCCGCGATGACGATGCGGTCGTCGACGCCGAGCGCGGAATGCACCGGCACCTGACGCCCGCCGTCCTGGGCACGCATACGCCGGTTGACATAGTGGAACAGGTCGCTGACCGTTACCGCGCTGCCGCCGTCCTTGCTGACCTTCCCCGTACGCAGCGCCTCGACGACCTCGCCGGTGAACGCCGACGGCTTCACATCATCGCCGCCGCCCGCGTCCGCGTACGAGTCCTCCCCGGCCCGCGAGGACGACAGGACGTACACGCCCCTGCTGGTCAGCGGGGGCCGCTCGCCGGACTTGGCCACGGAGCCGTCAGCTTGCCGGTCCGACGTACGCAGACCCACGGCGAACCCGCCGCTGCGGCAGCAGTCGATCACCACGATCTTCTGTGGCGCGACGCACTCCTCCAGCGCGTCGTTGAGGAACCCGGCGCTGACTCCGGTCGCGGACACCCGGTCGTAGTCGGTGTCCTTGGCGACGAAGTGGAACTCGCCGCCGTCACGTACGGTGCGCACACCGTGCCCGGAGACGTACACGAGCGCGAGTTCGTCCTCGTCGCACTCCTGGAGGAACTCGCCGATGACTGCCCGCATGTCATCGGCGGCGAGATCGGATTCTGTCTGTACGGAGACGAAGTTGCCGATCTTGTGGTGCTTCAGGACCTGGGCGAGTCCCCATACGTCCGCCCGAACGGAAGCCAGCGAAGAGAAGCGGCCGTCGTCGTAGTGCTCGTTGCCGATCAGGAGAGCCCGGCGCTTGTGGAGGCGGGTCACGCCGCGCCGTCATCCGATGCGGGACCGTCGTCGCCGGCGACCCGGTCATGGAACTCCCGGACCATGCGCTCCTGTGCGGCATCCGGACGCCCAGTGATCTCGACGGAGTCGTCCCCGACGGCGACCACGACCTTGCGGTGCCGCTCCTTGGCGCACCATTCCTTGATCAGAGTGATCAGGACCTGGGAGGCCGGGCGAGCGATGGCGGCGGTGGTGGCGGCCCAGAGTGCCACTTCACCGACGCCGGCACCCTTACGGCCCGGTCCGGTGGGTTCGTCGGGGTCATGGAAGCCGACGACGAGACCGTCCGTCCTGTGCAGGGTGTCGTGCAGATCCCGGGTGAGACGCTCCTGCCGGAGTGTGTCGCCGCCTGTGGGCACGGTGAGTGTCCACGGCGATCCCCCGTCGTGCATGTGCTGCTCCTTGCGTTTGCGTATGCGCTTGCTGGGTCTGTCCAGCGACTTTGACACGTCGGCCGTCGAGAGGGACAGCCGAAGCTGATCTGGAGGGACGGCATCCGGCCACCCCTCCAGCGTCGGAGGAGAGATGTCCGACCCGCTGTCCGGCCTGCCCCGAGTCGGCACGGACCGGGAAGAGTCTGCTCCTCCTCCGGGAAACACCTTTCGTACGGGTCAGCCTGGGGAGCGGTCGTCGGGCGATGCCTTCTCCGGCACCACCCTTATCGCGAGTGCGGTGCCGTCCGGCCGGAAGGAACTCGCACCCCAGTCCTCGATGTCGTCCGGGCTCAGGCCAGCCATTCCGCCGTTCGTACGCCCGCCGACGGTACTCCTCCACCTTGCCCTCAGCGAGCAGACCGTAGAGATCTGCGGCCACGCCGGAAAACGCTTCGACACGCGTGCCGTTGATACGGAAGACCTGGTCAGTGCCGACGTATCGCTCCCCGGCGAAACAGGCTTTCGCGTCGTGGACACTGGCAGTCCCGGCGTAGGTGGTTTCGTTGAAGTGCTTGCGGCCCTGCTCGTCGATCAAATACCGGCCGACCGTCCCACCGCCGCCGGCCAGTGAGAGCTGCCCGGCGGCGTGCGCCCGGGCGACCACGCGGCCGAACCACGAGAATTCCTTCTCAGGGATCAAGAAGGCGTTGTGCCGTTCCGCTCCCCGTTCCTCCGGGAAGGCCACGGAGTCCACGTAGCGCAGAGCCCGGCGACCGATGGCCACATCGGCCGAATCCGCACCGGATGTCGGCCGTACTGGGAGCTCGACACCTCCACCCGTGTGCAGGACATGCACCGTCACACCGGCGGAGGCCAGGAACTCGGTCGAGGTTGTGAGCGTGGGAGTCGCGTTCCACTGCCCCAGATGGAATCGCTCCACGCGCTCACTGCCCCGGGCCAGCTGCCTGTATGTCGTGCGAGAGCTCGCGGAGGTCTTCGGCTTCACAGCTTGGTGGTTGCCGTTCACGGTCACCACGAAGATCCGGGAGCCTTCACCGGGACGCCATGCCTCCAGCAGGAAGTCCGGCCGCGGCCTCGCGCCGAGAGTCCCGGCCGGCTTGGTTCGCGCGAAGCCGGGAAGCAGGACGGTTTCCGCGTCGACGATGCTGATCAGGTGGTCCGGATACCTCTCCCGAAGCGCCCGTTCAGCGACGGCGAGCCCGAACGCCCGGCCCAGCTCCCTTGCTTGCATGGCCCGATAGGACAGTTCGGGAGCCTTCCCCTCATCGGTGAGGCGCAGACTTCCGTGCCGGTCGGCGGCGAAGGCGCGGCAGTATTTCAGCCCTTGCCAGTGCTCAGCCAGTCCCCTGCCTCGTCCTTGCCGGGCCAAGGCCGTACCGCGCGCGAACGTCGCGAGCAAATCCCACGGAGTCAGCCATAGGGGACCACGCTCGGCTCGGGGTAGTTGGCGCGGGTCCGGCTTGCGGGGGCCATGACCTTCGTTTGCGGTCTTCTTTTTCGCCCGCTCGCGGTCGACGGCATCGGCCGCTTTCCCTACTCCGGCGATGAGTTCGGGCGATGAGTTCACCTGCACGGTCAGAAGGTCACCGAGACGCCTGATCACGTCGAAGACCGTGGAGTCCATGCAATGGGACGGTAGGAATCCCCGATACCGACGACAAGAATGCGATTCAGGCCATGGCGGTGCAGCTGCCCGTCTCCGTGAGTAGCTGGACGAGCTTCTTCTGGTTGTACGCCGCAGGTATGCGGCGATGCCGTGGTATCCCATGGTGCGTGGTCCGCGCGGCCACGGCGAGGCTCCGACTCCTGTGGCGCTCCTGTCAGCTGACTGGTGTTGCCTCCGCACAGGCTTGAGGACGTGCGGCGTCACCGTTATCCGGCGAAGAAGCCCTATAGACAGGTGGGCGGAAGGTCGTCTATCAGCCATTGGCTGATCGGCGCCCTGATACTTCGGCACCGCTTCCTTGATCCTGCTGTGCCAGACCACATAGGAGGAGCATGGCAGCGGTACGGAAAGGGCGGATCTCAGCTGCGCGCAGACGTCGGCAGCGGCGTCTCAAGATCGGGGCCACTGCCGGTAGCCTCGGTCTTGTCGTGGTGGTGGCCTTTTGGGGCGTGATCTGGCCCTATTTCGTCGGTGCACTTGTTCTCGGTGGCGTCGGCGGTGGTGGGTGGTGGTTGTGGCGCACCGATCGGTTCATCAGGGGCAGTGATCGGCAGTGGCGGCGTGAGGAGGCCGTGCGGGCAGGGCAGCGGACGCTTGCCGAGGTTGACGTGATGACGGGGACAGAGTTCGAGGACTTCGTCGTGAAGCTGTGCCGACGTGACGGGTGCACTGATGTGCGAAGGGTCGGCGGCTCGCACGACAATGGGGCTGACGTGCTGGGGCGCCTTCCCGACGGGCGGAGCATGGTGATCCAGTGCAAGCGGTACGCGCCCAAGCGCAAGATCCCCAGCCGGGAGGTCCGGGATCTGCTCGGTGCGAAGGTGCACTTCAAGGCCGACGTGGCGATCTTCGTGGCCACCACTTACTTCAGTGGCCCGGCAGAGAAGTTCGCCGCGGAGAACGACATCCTGGCCGTTCATCGTGATCACTTCGGTCTGTGGAACAACGGCGCCTCGCTGCCGTCGCTCGGTGCGGTGAACGGTCTGGGGCAGGGTGACCGTCGGCACCGGGAGCGCTGGAAAGAGACGTACGGGTAGGAGCGTCTTCCGTCGGGCGTAGCAGTCGGAGCGCCAGTCGTTTACCGGGTAGGTCGCGGAGGACCGGGTCCCACACGTTGGTGGGCGGGCAGGAGACCGATCTCGGCGAACTGCCATGGCGTCTTCGCTGCGGTGGTGAAGGCGGCGGGGCCTTCTTGTAGGTGGGTGAGGACGCCGAGTAGGAGGGTGTGGGAGACGGCGATGCCCTGCCAGATCGCGACGGCGGCGGCTCCCACAGCGATTCCCGCGCCGACCCATGAACTCAGGTCTCCGGCTTCCACTCGTGTCCCCTCCCCGTGCCATGCCGCTCTGAGGCGAGCTCCGAAGCTCCGGTCTACCCACAAGCGCGGGAGCTGCCCGGGAGCCAGATTCCGAATTCGGCTCCCAAATGGCCCCCGAAACCACTCAGGGGCCCGACCCGCTCTCGCGGATCAGGCCCCTGACCTGGTGTTTCAGCTGTCGGGGTGGCGGGATTTGAACCCACGACCTCTTCGTCCCGAACGAAGCGCGCTGCCAAGCTGCGCTACACCCCGATTGTCACCGATGTCCCGGCGACATCGATTACTTTAGCCCACCCGCGCCCGCAGACGAAATCCGGTTTATGTGTAGCTGAGGGCGAGGGGGGCCGTGGGCGCTCAGTCCCGGGGCGTCAGGGTCAGCAGGGTCGCCTCGGGCGGGCAGGCGAAGCGGACCGGGGTGTAGCGGTTGGTGCCGCAGCCTGCGGAGACGTGGAGGTAGGCGCGGTGATCGTCGACCGAGTGGGTGGAGAGGCCCTTGACCCGGTCCGTGTCCAGGTCGCAGTTGGTGACCAGGGCCCCGTAGAAGGGGATGCAGAGCTGGCCGCCGTGGGTGTGACCGGCCAGGACCAGGGGGTAGCCGTCCATCGTGAAGGCGTCGAGGGATCGCAGGTAGGGGGCGTGGACCACGCCGATGGAGAGATCGGCGCCCGTCTCGGGGCCGCCCGACACCTCCGCGTAGCGGTCGCGCTTGATGTGCGGGTCGTCCAGGCCGGTGAAGGCGATCTCCAGACCGTCGATCTTGAGGCGGCCGCGGGTGTTGGACAGGCCCAGCCAGCCCGCCTCGTCGAAGGCGTCGCGCATCGGTTCCCACGGGTTGTGGACGACGCCGACAGCGGGCGCGTTCCCGTTGAGGCCGTGCTTGCCCTGGACCTTCTCGAAGAGATAGCGGGCGGGGTTGCGGAGCTTGGGGCCGTAGTAGTCGTTCGAGCCGAAGACGTACACGCCCGGGAACTCCATCAGCGGACCGAGTGCGTCGAGCAGCTCGGGTACGGCCTCGGGGTCGGAGAGGTTGTCGCCGGTGTTCACGACGAAGTCCGGACGCAGGCCGGCCAGTGACTGCAGCCAGGCGCGCTTCTTGCGCTGGCCGCTCACCATGTGGATGTCGGAGACCTGGAGTACGCGCAACGGGCGTGCCCCGTGCGGGAGTACCGGGATGGCCACCCGCCGCAGGCGGAACGAGCGGGCCTCGAATCCGGCGGCGTAGGCGAGGCCGGCTGCGCCGACCGCTGCGCCGACTGCCGTGACTTTCAGGGGTACTCCGTAGCGTGCGCGCATGCGCCCATCGTCGCAGACACCGTGCGACGGGAAGAAAACCGGAGGGCGGCGGGCGCCCCGTACCTGCCACAATCAGCACATGACCACGCTCAAGTCCAAGCTCAAGGAAGACCTCACCACGGCCATGAAGGCGCGTGACGAGCTGACCTCGTCCACGCTCCGACTGACCCTCACCGCCATCACGAAGGAGGAGGTCAGCGGCAAGACGGCGCGCGAGCTCTCCGACGACGAGGTGCAAAAGGTGATTGCCAAGGAGGCGAAGAAGCGCCGCGAAGCGGCTGAGGCCTTCGCCCAGGGCGGCCGGACCGAGCAGGCCGAGCGTGAGAAGGCGGAGGGCGAGATCCTCGACGCGTATCTGCCGAAGCAGCTGAGCGATGACGAGCTGGGCGCGATTGTGACGTCCGCCGTCGAGGAGGCCAAGGCCGCGGGGGCCGAGGGGCCGCGGGCGATGGGCGCCGTCATGAAGATCGTGAACCCGAAGGTCGCGGGGCGCGCGGACGGCGGCCGGGTGGCCGCCGCGGTGAAGAAGCTCCTGGCGGGCTGAGGCCGGGCGACGTACGAAGAGGACATACGGAAGAGGACGTACGAAGGTGGGGCGCCCCGGACCGGGAAGGATCTCGGTCCGGAGCGCCCCACCTTCATGTGCATGCGCCGTACGGGTCAGGGGCCCTGTGTGCCGCCGTTGGTCTGGCCGCGGTGGCCGCCCGTGTTCCCGCCGATCAGGTCCGGCGGGATGCTGGTGCCGGGGAACGGGTTCTTGCCGCCGGGCTTCTTGCCATGCTTGCCGGGCTTGGCGCCGTCGGCACCCGGCCTGCCCCTGTCCCCCTCGTCACCCTTGTCCCTCTGCGGATCGGGGATGTTGATGGTATTGAAGGCGGGGGCGGCCACTCCATTGAGGGCGCCCGTCATCGCGTCACGCCAGATAGGTCCGGGGACCTGTCCGCCGTACACCTTGGCCTGGTAGACGCCGCCGATGGTGATGTTCACCATCTCGACGGTCTGGGTCGGGCTGCCGACCCAGACCGCTCCGGACATGTTCGGGGTGTAGCCGACGAACCAGGCGTTCTTGCGGTAGTCGGTCGTACCGGTCTTGCCCGCGTTGTCGCGGCTGGTGAGGCCCGCCTGCTGACCGGTACCGGAGTCGACCACGCCGCGCAGCAGGGTGTTGATGGTGTCGGCCGTCGTCTGCGACATCGCCTGTGAGCAGCTGGTCTTCGGTACGGGGAGCGAGGTGCCGTCCGCGGTCCTGACCGACTCGATGGCGACCGGCGTGCAGTACGTGCCGCGGTTGGCGAAAGCGGCGTACGCACTGGCCATCGTCAGCGGAGAAAGCCCCTTCGAGCCGAGTGCGATGGCGGGGGACTGGGGGAGCTTTTCACCGTTGCCCTGGACCACGCCGAGCTTGTCGGTCATCTGCGTCACGGGGCAGAGGCCTATGTCCTCCACCATCTGGATGAAGTAGGTGTTGACGGACTTCGCCATCGCCTCCTTCAACGCGTACGGACCGCGCTCCGACTCGTTCTCGTTCGGAACCCGCTCACCGTTCAGGTTCACATACGGCTTGTCGCAGGTCTGCACCGTCGGATAGGGCATCTCGTACGGCGACGAGTAGACCTGGGTGGCGGGCTTCCCCTGCGCGATGGCGGCGGCGGCCACGAACGGCTTGAACGTCGAACCGGTCGGGAAGCCGTAGTTCGAGCCGCCCATGTCCTTGTCGACCGAGTAGTTGTACTGCGTCTCGTCGGGGCCGAAGCCGTACGGCTTGGACTGGCCCATTCCCATGATCTTGCCGGTGCCCGGCTGAACCAGCGTCACGGCCGTCGCGACCTTGTCCGACTTGTAGACGTGGCTCTTGATCGAATTCTGCACCGACTGCTGGGACTGCGGGTCGAGCGTCGTGCGGACCGTCAGACCGCCCCGGTTCCAGATCTTGGCCCGATCCTCCTTGGTCTTGCCGAAGGCCGGGTCGGTGAGGAAGACGTTGCGTACGTAGTCACAGAAGAAGCCCGCGCCACTGACGGCGGTGATGCAGCCGTTCTTCGGCTTCTTCACCTTCAGCTTGATCGGGGTCGCCTTTGCCTTGTCGGCCTCGGCCTGTGTGACGTCACCGACGTCGGCCATCCGCTGGAGCACGGTGTTGCGGCGCTTGGTCGCCTCCGCCGGGTCGTTGACCGGGTCGTAGCGGCTCGGCGACTGCACGATGCCGGCCAGCAGCGCGGCCTCCTCCAGCGTCAGGTCCTTCGCCGACTTGGAGAAGTAGCGCTGGGAGGCGGCCTCGACGCCGTACGCCTGCTGCCCGAAGAAGGTGATGTTCAGGTAATTCGTCAGGATCCGCTTCTTGCCGAGCTTCTCCTCGACCTGGATCGCGTACTTCAGTTCCTGGATCTTGCGGCCCATGGTCTGCTGGGTGGCCTGGGCGACCTTGTCCGGGTCGTCACCGGCCTCCTCGACGAAGACGTTCTTCACGTACTGCTGCGTGAGAGTCGACGCGCCCTGCGCGGTCCCGCCCGACTGCACATTGCGGTTCAGCGCGCGCAGGATGCCCTTGAGGTCGACGGCCCCGTGCTTGTAGAAGCGGGCGTCCTCGATCGCGACGATCGCCTTCTGCATGTACGGCGAGATGTCCTTCAGCTCGACCACCGTGCGGTCGCGCGAATACACCGAGGCGATCATTCCGCCTTTGCTGTCCAGAATCGTGGTGCGCTGGCTCAGCGGTGGAGTCTGGAGATTGGCGGGGATCTCGTCGAATCCCTCGACCGTCCCCTTGGTGGCAAGACCCAGTGCTCCGGCGGCCGGCAGTGCGATGCCCGCGAGCACAACTCCGGAAAGTGCGGCGACACCGAGGAACTTGGCGGCCTGCTGGGTCGTCGTGAGACCCCCGCCCGAGCGCTTCTTTGGCATGGGGGCAGCCTACGTTCTCATTCGCCGGACACACGTATATGCCTTGGCCTAAGCTGCTCTCAACTGTCACAGCAGTCCCGTTCCGTATCAACCCCCGCGCACGATCCGGCCACGAGTTCAGGCGCTCCCGAATTCGCCTCCTGTGTCAGTGAACGTCCGTTGTGACCCGGGAGAAATTTCCCGATCCTGCGGGGATGGTCCTGCATGTCCTCGCCTCACTCCCCTGGGTGATCTGCCGCATACGCATAGTCCGTTCGGGCCATCCAAGATTGGGCCCGAAGGGGGTGTTGTGCTGTCGCCGCCTTCCGTAACGTCCTCAACTGGCAGCGGTGAATATGCCGCTACGCCGTGGGGGAGCCTCGATTCGGGAGAGGACGGCGCCGTAATGGGCTGGGTAACCGACTGGAGTGCGCAGGCAGCCTGCCGCACTACCGATCCGGATGAACTGTTCGTACAAGGGGCAGCGCAGAACAGGGCCAAGGCGGTGTGCACCGGATGCCCGGTGCGGACCGAGTGCCTGGCCGATGCGCTGGACAATCGCGTCGAATTCGGCGTGTGGGGCGGAATGACGGAGCGGGAGCGCCGCGCACTGCTGCGCAGGCGGCCCACCGTCACGTCGTGGCGTCGGCTGCTGGAGACCGCGCGCAGCGAGTACGAGCAGTCCGCGGGCATCCTGCCCGTGGCGATCGGGCTGGACGACGACGAACTGCACGAGAGGTACGCCGCGGTGGGATAGCGGCGGACGGGCGGCTACGCAGCTCCGGCCGGGGCGGAACCGGTCGCGAGCCGGTCTCCGATGGCCCGGAGCCCTGCGAGGTCATGTACGTCACCGGGCAGCGCGGCCACGTCGGTCACGGCTACCTCGGGATGCAGTGCGGTGAAGCGGTCGCGTGTGCGCTGTTCGCGCGCGACTACCTGCATTCGTTCCGCGTGCAGCCGCAACAGGCCTGCGGTCAGCTCCTCGACGGAAACGGCCTCAGGATCGTTTTCCGGGTCTTCTGCTGGGTCTGTATCCGGGTCTGGTTCGCGGTCTCCGGTGTCCTTGTGCTCGGTCTTGCGCTCGGAACGGTCAGGAAGGGCTGCGGGGAGGGTATTCGGGGTGCCAACGGTTTCGGGAGGCGCGACCGACCAGTCGGCCGGGTCACCAAGTCCAGCCTTCCCTGACGACTGATCCACAATGCCGACCGCGTCAAGATTTTCTGCCGCTGCCAGGGCGCGCTCGGCGGAGAGCCGCGCGGCGCCGCTGTCATGGACGCGGTTGAGCACCAGGCCGGCCAGCGGCATCTCCTCCGCGGCCAACCGTTCCACGAAGTAGGCCGCCTCGCGCAGCGCGTCCCGCTCCGGTGTCGCGACGACGAGGAACGCCGTACCGGGTGCCTGCAGAAGTTTGTACGTGGCGTCGGCCCGGGTGCGGAAGCCGCCGAACATGGTGTCCATCGCCGCCACGAAGGTCTGCACGTCGCGCAGGAACTGACCGCCGAGCAGCTTGCCGAGGGTGCCGGTCATCATCGACATGCCCACGTTGAGGAACTTCATCCCCGCCCGGCCGCCCATCTTCGCCGGGGCCATCAGCAGTTTGATGAACTTTCCGTCCAGGAAGGAACCGAGCCGCTTCGGTGCGTCCAAAAAGTCCAGCGCGGAGCGCGACGGCGGGGTGTCCACGATGATCAGGTCCCACTCGTTGCGCGCGCGCAGCTGGCCGAGCTTCTCCATCGCCATGTACTCCTGTGTGCCCGCGAAACCGGCCGACAGGGACTGGTAGAAGGGATTCTCCAGGATCGCGCGGGCCCGCTCGCCGTCCGCGTGTGCCTCGACGATCTCGTCGAAGGTCCGCTTCATGTCGAGCATCATCGCGTGCAGTTCCCCGGTGCCGTCGCCCGTGATGCCCGGCACCTGGCGCGGGATGTTGTCCAGCGAGTCGATGCCCATGGACTGGGCGAGCCTGCGGGCCGGGTCGATGGTCAGGACGACGACCTTGCGACCGCGCTCGGCCGCCCGTACGCCCAGCGCCGCGGCGGTCGTGGTCTTGCCGACTCCGCCCGAACCGCAGCACACGACGATCCGGATGCCGGGGTCGTCGAGCAGCGCGTCGGTGTCCAGCGCGAGGACGGGGGTGGGGGAGGCTGCGGTAGCGGCCTTGTGCGTGTCCGTGGCGGTGGCTTCGGCCGTGTCCGCGTCCTGTCTCATGTGCCCACCCCTTGTCCCTCCCCGTCGCCCACGCCCTGCTTGCGGAGTTCGGTCGCCAGGTCGTACAGCCCGGCCGGGTCCATGCCCTCGCCGATCAGCGGGAGTTCGTACCCCGGCAGCTCCAGGTCCGCGAGCACCGCACGCTGTTCGCGCTCCAGCTCGACCCGCTGGGCATGCTCGGCGGCCTGCTCGACCAGGGGACGCACGAGCCCCGCGGAGCCGGTCAGACCCGCCCGCGTCAGCGCCTTGGCGATCTCCTTGCGGCGGCCGCCCGCGGCGGTGCGCAGCGCGTCCTCGTCCAGCAGATGCGGTCGCACCATGTTCACGATGACGCGGCCGACCGGCAGTTCGGCCGCCCGCAGCTCCGCAATGCCGTCCGCGGTCTCCTGGACCGGCATCTCCTCCAGCAGCGTCACCAGATGGACCGCGGTCTCGGGGGACTTCAGAACCCGCATCACGGCCTGCGCCTGATTGTGTATCGGGCCGATCCGGGCCAGCCCCGCCACCTCGTCGTTCACATTGAGGAAGCGCGTGATGCGTCCGGTGGGCGGGGCGTCCATGATCACGTAGTCGTAGACGTACCGATTCTGCTTGTCCTTGCGGCGTACGGCCTCGCAGGCCTTGCCGGTCAGCAGCACGTCCCGTACACCGGGCGCGATCGTGGTGGCGAAGTCGATCGCGCCGAGCTTCTTGAGGGCGCGGCCCGCGCTGCCGAGCTTGTAGAACATCTGGAGGTAGTCGAGAAGGGCGCGTTCGGCGTCGATCGCGAGGGCGTACACCTCGCCGCCGCCCGGTGCGACGGCGATCTTGCGCTCCTCGTACGGAAGGGACTCCGTCTCGAAGAGCTGGGCGATGCCCTGCCTGCCCTCGACCTCCACGAGGAGGGTGCGCCTGCCCTCGGTCGCGAGGGCGAGCGCGAGGGCGGCGGCGACCGTGGTCTTACCGGTACCACCCTTGCCGCTGACGACCTGGAACCTGCTCACGTATTCGAGCCTAACCAGTCGGGCCGCGGGCTACGCACGAGGCTGTGCGTGCCAGGTATTACAGTCTGGCCATGACCAAGTGGGAATACGCGACCGTGCCCCTTCTCGTGCACGCGACCAAGCAGATTCTGGACACCTGGGGCGAGGACGGCTGGGAGCTGGTCCAGGTCGTCCCCGGCCCGAACAACCCCGAGCAGCTCGTGGCCTACCTGAAGCGGGAGAAGGCGTAATGGCGGGCGCCGTCGAGGCGAAGCTCGCCGAGCTCGGGCTGACGCTGCCGGACGTCGTACCGCCGCTGGCCTCGTACCAGCCGGCCGTGCGGTCGGGGGCGTACGTGTACACCTCCGGCCAGCTGCCGATGGTGGACGGCAAGCTCGCGGTCACCGGCAAGGTCGGTGCGGAGGTCACGGCCGAGGAGGCCAAGGAACTGGCGAAGACCTGCGCGCTGAACGCGCTGGCCGCGGTGAAGTCCGTCGCGGGCGATCTGGACAAGATCGCACGGGTCGTGAAGGTCGTGGGCTTCGTCGCCTCGGCATCCGACTTCACCGGGCAGCCCGCCGTGATCAACGGTGCCAGCGAGCTGCTGGGCGCGGTCCTCGGCGACAAGGGCGTGCACGCACGCAGCGCGGTGGGCGTCGCGGTGCTGCCGCTGGACGCGCCGGTGGAGGTCGAGGTCCAGGTCGAGGTGGTCGAGGCCTGAGCGGTAGGTCGTCTGCTGCGGGCGGTGGGGCTTGTGGTGTGGGCCAGCCGGGGTCGGTGAGGCCTGAGCCGTATGTCTTGCGGGGTCCGGTGCGGGCTTGAGCCCTACGTCTGCCGCCGGTGCGGCAAGCGCGGCGCCGTCCTGTGTGCCTGCCGTCCGCCGCCCGATTCTCTGATCCCGTCCGGTCATGGCGGCCGGACGGGATCACGTGTGTACGGGGCATGTACGGATCAACACGGCTCTCGAACATCGGCGCGGTTCCGGATAGCCTCCGGCCATGTCCAATGGTCAGTGGTACCCACCGGAATGGCCCGACCGGATCCGGGCACTCGCCGCGGGCGAGCTGACGGCCGCGACTCCGAGGCGGGCCGCCACCGTGATGCTGCTCCGGGACCCTGCCACGGGCACCGAGGGCGGCCCCGCGGTCCACATGCTGCGCCGCCGCGCCTCCATGGCCTTTGCCGGCGGCGCATACGCCTATCCGGGGGGCGGAGTCGACCCGCGTGACGACGACCGGCTCGTCGGCTGGGCCGGACCCGCGCTGGAGAGCTGGGCCGCGCGGCTCGGCGTCGATGCGCCGGCCGAGGCCCAGGCCATCGTCTGCGCGGCGGTCCGTGAGACGTACGAGGAGGCGGGCGTCCTCCTCGCAGGCCCGACCTCCGACACGGTCGTCAGCGACATCACCGGCGCCGACTGGGAGGCCGATCGCGAGGCACTGGTCGGGCGCGAGCTGTCCTTCGCGGAGTTCCTGGATCGGCGAGGTCTGGTGCTGCGCTCCGATCTGCTGGGCGCCTGGGCGCGCTGGGTCACCCCCGAGTTCGAGCCGCGCCGCTATGACACGTGGTTCTTCGTCGCCGCGCTCCCCGAGGGCCAGCGCACCCGCAACGCCTCCACGGAGGCCGACCGCACGGTGTGGATCGGGCCCGGTGAGGCGGCCGACGGCTATGACCGGGGCGAGCTGCTGATGATGCCGCCGACCGTGTCGACGCTGCGGGCGCTCAGGCCGTACGGGACTGCCGCCGAGGCCCTGAAGGCGGCGGATTCCCAGGACCTCACCCCCGTACTCGCACAGGCGCGGCTGGAGGGTGACGCGCTGGTGCTGAGCTGGCCCGGACACGACGAGTTCACCAAGCACATCCCGAGCGGCCCTGCCGGTGCCGGTGGTGCCGGTGGTGCGGGAGGTGAAGCGGGATGAGCGACGCGCACGCGCTGCCCGGACAGCCACGCGGCGGAGTCCTGTCCGGGCCCGCCACCACCCGTACCGTCAACGTCCTGGCCCCCAACGCCTCGCCGATGACGTTGGACGGCACCAACACCTGGATCATCGCCGAGCCCGACTCCGACCTCGCGGTCGTCATCGATCCGGGGCCGCTGGACGACATACATCTGCGGACCGTCATCGACACCGCCGAGCGGGCGGGCCGCCGGATCGCGCTCACCCTGCTCACCCACGGGCACCCCGACCACGCGGAGGGCGCGGCACGCTTCGGCGAGCTGACCGGTACGAAGGTGCGTGCCCTGGACCCGGCGCTGCGCCTCGGCGACGAGGGGCTGACCGCAGGCGATGTGATCACCACCGGGGGGCTGGAGCTGCGCGTCGTGCCGACCCCGGGGCACACCGCGGACTCGCTCTCCTTCCACCTGCCGGCCGATCGGGCGGTGCTGACGGGGGACACGATCCTCGGACGCGGTACGACGGTCGTCGCGCATCCGGACGGGCGCCTCGGCGATTACCTGGACTCGTTGCGGAGGCTGCGCTCGCTGACCGTCGACGACGGCGTGCACACGGTGCTGCCGGGACACGGCCCGGTGCTGGACGACGCGCAGGGCGCGGTCGAGTTCTACCTCGCGCACCGCGCGCACCGGCTGGCCCAGGTGGAGACGGCGGTCGAGGCGGGGCGCCGGACGGCGTCGGAGGTGGTGGCGCAGGTGTACGCGGACGTGGACCGGTCCCTGTGGCCCGCGGCGGAACTCTCGGTGCTGGCGCAGCTGGAGTACCTGGGCGAGCACGGGCTGATCTAGGGCCGTCCGAACGAAAGCCCCTGGGCAGGACGGACACGCGCAAGGCCCTGCCGCGTAGCAGGGCCTTGCGTGCGTACCAAGACGGCGTCCAGTCCGACGCCCGGCCTCGTCGGCCGGTTAGCGGGACCGCTTTGCCAGGCGCTCCACGTCCAGCAGGATCACGGCGCGCGCCTCCAGGCGCAGCCAGCCGCGTCCGGCGAAGTCGGCGAGCGCCTTGTTGACCGTCTCGCGGGAGGCGCCGACCAGCTGGGCCAGCTCTTCCTGGGTCAGGTCGTGGACGACATGGATACCTTCCTCCGACTGGACGCCGAAGCGGCGCGACAGGTCGAGGAGGGCGCGGGCGACACGGCCCGGTACGTCCGAGAAGACCAGGTCGGACATCTGGTCGTTGGTCTTGCGCAGCCGGCGGGCGACGGCGCGCAGCAGGGCCGTGGCCACCTCCGGGCGGGCGTTCAGCCAGGGCTGGAGGTCGCCGTGACCGAGGCCGAGGAGCTTGACCTCGGTCAGCGCGGTCGCGGTCGCGGTGCGCGGACCCGGGTCGAAGAGCGACAGCTCACCGATCAGCTCGCCGGGGCCGAGGACGGCCAGCATGTTCTCGCGCCCGTCCGGCGAGGTGCGGTGGAGCTTCACCTTGCCCTCGGTGACCACATAGAGGCGGTCGCCCGGGTCGCCCTCGTGGAAGAGCGCGTCGCCGCGTGCGAGGGTCACCTCACTCATCGAGGCGCGGAGCTCCGCGGCCTGCTCATCATCGAGCGCCGCGAAAAGCGGGGCGCGCCGCAGAACGTCGTCCACGAGTTCTCTCCTTGTCGGCCTGTTCAGGGAACCGTGGTCCCCATCATGCCGGACGGTAAAACAGTGCGATCAATCACAAACCAGTTTGACGCACGGGCGTGCCGAACCGTGCGGCAGGGGGCCGATCGGGGGCGGATACGCGGTGACCGGGGCGGATGTCAGTGCGTGGCTCTAGGCTGGCCGGGTGTCCAAATCGCCGGTGAGAGTGCAGGCCAAGGGGGCTGATGGGGTGTCGGAAGGCCGTGATTCTGCTGTGGGCGAACAAGGTGCGAGTCGCCCGAAAAAAGCGACAAAACGCCCTCCGGTCGGGCAGGCTCCGAAGGTCGGAGCGAAGGCCGTGACGAAGGCGGCAGCCGGGCCCACCGGAGCGAAGCTCGCATCGGAGCCCCCTGCGAAGCCCACCGTGAAACCCGCGAATGCCGGAGCGGAACCGGGGAAGGCCGGAGCGAAGCCCGCGAGGTCCGTGAAGCCCGTCAGGTCTGCCGAGTCCGCGAAGCCCGGAGTGAAAGCCGGTGCGAAGCCGGAATCGCATCTGGCGATGGTCCGCCGCGCCCGCAGGATCAACCGTGAGCTCGCCGAGCTGTACCCGTACGCCCACCCCGAGCTGGACTTCAGGAACCCCTTCGAGCTTCTCGTCGCCACGGTCCTTTCCGCCCAGACCACCGACCTGAGGGTCAATCAGACCACCCCCGCGGTCTTCGCCGCCTACCCCACCCCGGAGGACATGGCGGCGGCCGTTCCGGAGGAATTGGAAGAGCTCATCCGGCCGACCGGCTTCTTCCGGGCCAAGGCCAAGTCGCTGATAGGTCTCTCCATGGCGATCAGGGACAAATTCGGCGGCGAGGTACCGGGCCGTCTCTCCGATCTCGTCACGCTGCCGGGGGTCGGCCGCAAGACCGCCAATGTCGTGCTCGGGAATGCCTTCGGCGTACCGGGCATCACCGTCGACACCCATTTCGCGCGCCTGGTCCGCCGCTGGAAGTGGACGGAACAGGAGACCCCGGAGAAGATCGAGGCCGAGATCGGCGCGATCTTCCCCAAGAGCGAGTGGACGATGCTCTCCCACCGTGTGATCTTCCACGGCCGCCGCATCTGCCACGCCCGCAAGCCCGCCTGCGGGGCCTGCCCGATCGCCCCGCTCTGCCCCGCGTACGGGGAGGGCGAGACGGACCCGGAGAAGGCCAAGAAGCTGCTGAAGTACGAGCTGGGCGGTCAGCCCGGTCAGCGGCTGAGTCCGCCGCCGGACTACCCGGGCAAGTCCGCGCCGGCTCTGGGAGCCGACTGACGCACGGGCGTTCGCTCCGGAACGAAACGCGTGACGACAGGCGTTGTGAGACGAGGGGTGCCTATGAAGACGCACGAACAGAGCACGCACGAACAGAGCACGCGCGAACAGGTTGCGGACGAGCAGATCGCGAAAGCGGCAGCCGCACCCGCGATGGTGCACCCCGTGGCGGTCCACAGCGCGACGGCAAGCCCCGCGTCCGTCAGTCCCGCGGCTGCGGTCGCAGCAGCAGCGGCCGCAGCCGCCCCGGCAGGTGCCGGTCACGACGGTGCCATCACTGTCACGACCGAGGGCCTGCCCGACTGGCTCATGCCCGTGGCCCGCGCTGCGCAGACCATCGAGCCCGACCAGCTCAGCCGCTTCCTGCCGCCTGAGAGCGGCGCCGGGCGGCAGTCGGCCGTACTCGTGCTGTTCGGGGAGGGCGAGCGCGGCCCCGAACTGCTTCTCATGGAGCGATCCGGAAGCCTGCGTTCCCACGCCGGGCAGCCGTCCTTCCCCGGCGGCGCCCTGGACCCTGAAGACGGTGACCAGGCGACCACAGGGCCGCTCAGGGCCGCTCTGCGGGAAGCCCAGGAGGAGACCGGCCTCGATCCGCGCGGGGTCCAGCTCTTCGCCGTGCTGCCCCGGCTCTACATCCCCGTGAGCGGCTTCGTCGTGACACCGGTTCTCGGCTGGTGGCGGTCGCCGAGCCCGGTCGGCGTCGTCGACCCGGGTGAGACCGCCCGGGTCTTCACCGTTCCCGTGGCGGATCTCACGGATCCGGCCAACCGCGCGACCGCGATCCATCCGAGCGGCCACCGGGGCCCGGCATTTCTGGTCGAATCCGCCCTGGTCTGGGGTTTCACGGCCGGAGTGATCGACCGGATTCTGCACTTCGCAGGATGGGAGCGCCCGTGGGACACCGCCAAGCAGGTGCCGCTCGACTGGCGCGCATGACAGGCTGACTCCCGTGCTGTGCTGTCCGGCCTTGCCCGGACCCAGCCGAAGGCCCGGGCCCGGTAACGAATCTGCGAGGCTATAGACGGTGAACGTGCTGGACATCCTGCTGCTGGCCGGCGCCGTATGGTTCGCGGTCATCGGCTATCGCCAGGGGTTCGTCGTCGGCATCCTGTCGGTGATCGGGTTCCTGGGCGGCGGTCTCGTCGCCGTCTATCTGCTGCCGGTCCTGTGGGACCAGATGACGAACGGTTCCGAGGTCTCATCGACGGCAGTCGTCGTCGCCGTCGTCATCGTGATCGTCTGCGCCTCCGTGGGGCAGGCATTCACGACCCACCTGGGAAACAAGCTCCGCAGGTACATCACGTGGTCGCCCGCGCGCGCCCTCGATGCGACCGGCGGCGCGCTGGTCAACGTGGTCGCGATGCTGCTGGTCGCCTGGCTGATCGGCTCGGCACTGGCCGGTACCTCACTGCCGACGCTCGGCAAGGAGGTCCGTAGCTCCTCGGTCCTGCTCGGCATCTCCCGCGTGATGCCCACCCAGGCCTCCACCTGGTTCACGGACTTCTCCTCGGTCCTCGCGCAGAACGGCTTCCCGCAGGTCTTCAGCCCCTTTGCCGACGAGCCGATCACCGAGGTCAGGGCGCCGGACCCGGCGCTGGTCGGCAGCCCCGTCGCGGCCCGCGCCAAGGAGTCCATCGTCAAGGTCGTCGGTACGGCCCCGAGCTGCGGCAAGGTCCTCGAAGGCACCGGCTTCGTCTTCTCCGACCGCCGGGTGATGACCAACGCCCATGTCGTCGGCGGCGTCGACGAACCGACCGTCCAGATCGGCGGCCAGGGACGGCTCTACGACGCGAAGGTCGTCCTCTACGACTGGCAGCGTGACATCGCCGTACTCGACGTCCCGGACCTGGACGCGAAGCCGCTGAAGTTCACCGACACCGATCACGACGCCCGGACCGGTAACAGCGCCATCGTCGCGGGCTTCCCGGAGAACGGCTCGTACGACGTACGCGCCGCGCGCGTCCGGGGCCGTATCGACGCCGACGGCCCGGACATCTACCACCGGGGCACCGTCCGCCGCGATGTGTACTCGCTCTTCGCGACGGTCCGTCAGGGCAACTCGGGCGGACCGCTGCTGACCCCCGACGGCAAGGTGTACGGGGTCGTCTTCGCGAAGTCGCGCGACGATCCGGACACCGGTTACGCGCTGACAGCCGACGAGATCCGCCAGGACATCACGCACGGTCGCTCCGCCAACCAGCAGGTCGACAGCCAGGCGTGCGCACTCTGAGGTCTTTCGTTTGGATCAGGCCGGATCAGGGACCGGGGCACGCGAGCCCGGCATGATCCAAACGCGAGGCCCTACGCGTGCGCGGTCGCACCGAGCGACCCCACGTGCACGGTGAGGTCGCTTCAGGCGTACGGAGCATGCGCCGACGATCCACGCGTACTGACCGGTGGCAGCCGGGAAGGAGCCGTGGAAGTCCCGCCCGATCGGTGAACGCTCACCGGTCGGCCGGGGCGGATCTCATCCGCGTGGATGGCGCAGTCGCGCCGAGACCCAGCGGGCCCGACGGCGCAGAATGCGCGGGATACCGAGCCGGGGATCATGCAGAACATGCATATCTTGCACCCGGCCCTGGGGGCCGCCCCCCTCATGAGTGCTCGGACTCGCCGTGGCGGTCGAGCGACGGTTGCGTGCTGCGTCACCGAAGTCGTGCGTCCAGCCCATACCTCGACGTCTGCCCGTGCCTCATGGTCGGTAACCGCCCATCCGCCAGCCAATTGGCTTATGCGCCGGGCAATTGGCTGTTCGTCGGACAACTGTGCCGCACGGCTACCGGTCGGGCTCAGGATCCTTGAGCCAGTTGATGAGTTCGGTCGAGAAACCGGCCGGATCCTCCTCGTGCGGGAAGTGTCCCAGGCCGTCGAAAAGTCGCCAACGGTACGGCGCTTCGACGTACGCGCCGGACCCCGCCGCGCTCCGCGTACGGATCGCCGGATCGAGTGAACCGTGCAGGTGCAGTGTGGGCACCCGCACGGGCCGCTTCATCCGCCGGTTGAACTGGATTCCGTCCGGACGGGCCAGGGAGCGGACCATCCAGCGGTACGGCTCGATCGAGCAGTGCGCCGTCGACGGAATGCACATGGCGCGGCGGTAGACGTCGATCGCCGCGTCGTCGGGGAACTCCGGCGTCCGGGGGCCCGACCAGTCGCGGATCAGCCGGCCCACCAACGCCGCGTCGTCCGCGACGAGCTGACGCTCCGGCACCCACGGGCGCTGGAAACCCCAGACGTACGAGCCCGCCCGGGACTGTGCGAAGTCGGAGAGCATCGACGAGCGCCAGCGGCGGGGATGCGGCATCGAGGAGACCACGAGGCGGCGCACCAGCTTCGGCCGCATCACCGCGGCCGTCCAGGCGAGGTAGCCGCCCATGTCATGGCCGACCAGCGCTGCGTCCGGTTCGCCGAGCGAACGGATGACGCCGGTGATGTCGAGTGCCAGGTTGGCGGGGTCGTAGCCCCGGGGCGTACGGTCGCTGCCGCCGACGCCACGCAGATCCATCGCCACAGCGCGGAAACCGGCGTCGGCGAGTGCGGTGAGCTGGTGGCGCCAGGTCCACCAGAACTGCGGAAAGCCGTGCAGCAGCAGCACCAGCGGCCCCTCGCCGAGCTCGGCGATGTGGAAGCGGGCGCCGTTGGCCGCCACGTCCCGGTGGGTCCACGGCCCGTCGATCCGCACGGGCCCACCGGCACCGGCCGCGCCCATCGGGCCCGTCTGGCCCGCCACGCCTGCCGGGTCGGGAGAACCATGTGACCGGGGCGCGCTGAAGTCGTCCGGGCCTGCCTGGCTCACCTGGCTTGCCTGATCTGCCTGACTTACTTGGCTTACCTGATCTTCCGGGCCAACTGAGCCTTCCGGGCCTTCTGGGGCGGATGCGCTGGAATCGGGGACCGTCATGTGGACGAGCGTGCCACAGCGGACGCCTTGTCCTGGACCGGAGACTTCTCCAGGGCCTTGTCCGCCAGTGTGCTGCCCACGACCGCCGGACGGCTCGTCCCCGCCGTGATGGCGGGCCGCGGGTGCGGCTTGACGCCCTGCAGCACGGCCGCCGTCTGCTTGGCCGAGGCGATGGACTTCTCCGGCGGCTTCACCTTCTTGAACTTGGCGATGGCGAACAGCGCGAGCAACACCCCCAGCACGATGAAGGCCGCGCCCACGATCAGGAACGACCACGCGAGTCCGAGTCCCAGGTTGTGGATTCCGTACGCCGCCGCGAAGCTCAGCACCGGGATCGCGAACACGACCAGCACGCCCGCGATGACGAACGCCGCACTCCCGGTGGCGCCGCGCTTGACGTCCTGCCGTACTTCGGCTTTGGCCAGGGCGATCTCGTCGTGCACCAGTGCGGACATCTCGGCCGTCGCCGCGGCGACCAGCTGTCCGAGACTGCGGTCGGTGCTGCCCGCGTTGCTGCCGGGGTCGCTCATCCCTGACTCCCTCTTCTGCTCTCCTGCTCAACACATCTGGTGTCAGATCATGCCGGACTGTCCGGCTTGACGCTCGCTGCCCCCGCCAGTTGGGCAAGGCGGCGGTGCTCGGCCGCCTTCTTCTCGTAGACCGCGGCCATCCGCAGGTGGTACTCCGGGTTGTCCTGCTCGTAGACGTCGGGCACGCCGTTCTCGTCCTCGTCGCGCTCCTCGTCCTCGTACAGCGTCCGGTATCTGCGTACCCGGAGTTTGAGCAGTACACCGGAGAGTACGGCGGCTGTCAGGGAGCCGAGCAGCACGGCGGCCTTGATCTCGTTGACCATGTCCGCGTCGCCGACGAAGGCCAGCTCGCCGATGAGCAGGGAGACGGTGAAGCCGATCCCGGCGAGCGAGGCCACTGCGAAGACATCCCCCCAGGCCAGGTCCTTGTTCAGCTCCGCCTTGGTGAAGCGGGTGGCCAGCCACGTACCGCCGAAGACGCCTATCGTCTTGCCGACGATGAGCCCCAGGACGACACCGAGCGTCTCGGGCCGGGTGAAGACGCCCGCCAGCGCGCCGCCGGAGAGGGAGACCCCGGCGGAGAAGAGGGCGAACAGTGGTACGGCGACACCGGCCGACAGCGGGCGGATCAGGTGCTCGATGCGCTCGCCGGGGGAGTGGGTCTCGCCGTCCTGCCGCGTGCAGCGGAGCATCAGGCCCATGGCGACACCCGCGACGGTGGCGTGGATGCCGCTGTTGTACATCAGGCCCCAGATGACCAGGGCGAGCGGTACGTAGATGTACCAGCCGCGCACATTCCTGCGCAGCAGCAGCCAGAAGACGGCGAGGCCGATGAAGGCGCCGATGAGCGCCATGAAGTGGATCTTCTCGGTGAAGAAGACCGCGATGATCAGGATCGCGCAGAGGTCGTCGACGACGGCGAGGGTCAGGAGGAAGGCGCGCAGCGCGTTCGGCAGCGAGGTCCCGATGACCGCGAGGACGGCGAGGGCGAAGGCGATGTCGGTGGCGGTGGGGACGGCCCAGCCGCCCGTGGAACCTCCGCCGACCACGGCCACAAGCGTGTAGACGACGGCCGGAACCGCCATTCCGCACAGCGCGGCGGCGACGGGGAGGGCGGCCGCCTTGGGGTCGCGCAATTCGCCCGCGACCAGTTCCCGCTTCAGTTCGACGCCCGCGACGAAGAAGAAGACCGCGAGCAGCCCGTCCGCCGCCCAGTGCTCCACGGAGAGGTTGAGGCCCAGCGAACCGGGACCGAAGTGGAAGTCGCTGACGGCCGCGTAACTGGAACCGAAAGTGTTCGCCCACACCAGGGCCGCTATCGCTGCGACCAGCAGGATGACGCCGCCGACGGTCTCGGTGCGCAGGGCATCCGCGAGGTAGTTCCGCTCAGGGAGGGACAGGCGCCCGAGAAAGGTACGGCGGGACGAGGAGGAAGGGGGTGCGGGGGTGGGCGCGGCCACGAGTGAGGACCTCCGGGTCGGTACGGCAGCGATGGCATGGCTGATGCACTTGCCGACCAGACTTCCCGGCACACCCTGTGGAGATTTCTTATTGCTTTGTTGATGCGCCTGCCACTGTACCTGGGGTGTGCGGGGCTTTACCCGGTGATCTTCACCTCAAATGTCCGAGGGGCACCCGGCGCGTTGCCGGATGCCCCTCGGGGACGTGCTCGCTGCGGGTCGGTCCCTTGCACATGTGCCGGATGCGGAACCTGCGCTCGGTCCTCGGAGGAGCGAGCCGGGGCTCAGTCCTCCGAGGAGGAGGACGGCAGCTGGGTCTGGATGAGATCCATCACCGAGGAGTCGGTGAGCGTCGTGACATCGCCCAGCTCGCGGTTCTCGGCGACGTCACGCAGCAGACGACGCATGATCTTGCCCGAGCGGGTCTTCGGCAGCTCGGCAACCGGCAGGATCCGCTTCGGCTTGGCGATCGGGCCGAGCGTGGCGCCGACGTGGTTGCGCAGCTCGGCGACGAGCTCGTCGGAGGCGGCAGCCGTACCGCGCAGTATCACGAACGCCACGATGGCCTGGCCGGTCGTCTCGTCGGCTGCGCCGACCACGGCGGCCTCGGCGACCGACGGATGCGACACGAGCGCGGACTCGACCTCGGTGGTCGAGATGTTGTGCCCGGATACGAGCATCACGTCGTCGACGCGGCCGAGCAGCCAGATGTCGCCGTCCTCGTCCCTCTTGGCGCCGTCGCCCGCGAAGTACTTGCCCTCGAAGCGCGACCAGTAGGTGTCGACGAAGCGCTGGTCGTCGCCCCAGATGGTGCGGAGCATCGACGGCCACGGCTCGGTGAGGACGAGGTAGCCGCCCCCGCCGTTCGGAACCTCGTTGGCCTCGTCGTCGACGACCATGGCGGCGATGCCGGGCAGGGCGCGCTGGGCGCTTCCCGGCTTGGTCTCCGTGACGCCCGGCAGTGGCGCGATCATCATCGCTCCGGTCTCGGTCTGCCACCAGGTGTCCACGATCGGACACTTGTCTGCGCCGATGTGCTTGCGGTACCACATCCACGCCTCGGGGTTGATCGGCTCACCGACCGAACCCAGGACCCGAAGGCTGCTCAGGTCGAACTTGGCGGGGATGTCGTCACCCCACTTCATGAACGTACGGATCGCGGTCGGCGCCGTGTAGAGGATCGTGACGCCGTACTTCTGCACGATCTCCCAGAAGCGCCCCTGGTGCGGGGTGTCGGGCGTGCCCTCGTACATGACCTGCGTCGCGCCGTTGGCGAGCGGGCCGTAGACGATGTACGAGTGGCCGGTCACCCAGCCGATGTCTGCGGTGCACCAGAAGACGTCGGTCTCCGGCTTGAGGTCGAAGACCGCGTGGTGGGTGTACGCGACCTGCGTGAGGTAGCCACCGGAGGTGTGCAGGATGCCCTTCGGCTTACCCGTGGTGCCGGAGGTGTACAGGACGAAGAGCGGCTGCTCCGCCTCGAACGCCTCGGGGGTGTGCTCGGCGGACTGCCGGCCGGTGATCTCGTGCCACCAGACGTCGCGCCCCTCGGTCCACGCGGTGTCCTGGCCGGTGCGCCGCACCACCAGGACATGCTCGACGCTGTCGATACGGGAGACGGCGTCGTCCACGGCGGGCTTGAGCGCGGACGGCTTGCCCCTGCGGTAGCCACCGTCGCTGGTGATCACGACCTTGGCGTCCGCGTCCTGGATACGGGCGGCGATGGCGTCGGCGGAGAAGCCGCCGAAGACCACCGAATGCGCGGCGCCGATGCGGGCGCAGGCCAGCATCGCGATGGCGGCCTCGGGGATCATCGGCAGATAGACGGCGACCCGGTCGCCCTTGCCGACACCGAGCTCGATGAGCGCGTTCGCGGCACGGGAAACCTCGTCCTTGAGGTCGGCGTAAGTGATCGCGCGGCTGTCGCCGGGCTCGCCCTCGAAGTGGATGGCGACCCGGTCGCCATGGCCGGCCTCGACATGGCGGTCCACGCAGTTGTACGCGACGTTCAGCTTGCCGTCCGCGAACCACTTCGCGAAGGGCGGGTTGCTCCAGTCGAGCGTTTCGGTCGGCTCCGTGGCCCAGGTCAGGCGACGGGCCTGCTCGGCCCAGAAGCCCAGCCGGTCCGCCTCGGCCTGCTCGTACGCCTCCGCTTTGACGTTGGCGTTCGCGGCCAGATCGGCAGGCGGTGCAAACCGCCGCTCCTCACGAAGCAGATTGGCCAAGCTTTCGTTGCTCACGACATCTCCCATTCCCAGGGTGTCCGTTGTGTCCCGAGGCATAGCTCATCAGGCCGAAGGCCGGGTGACAAGTGTCTGCCCGAAATTGGTTTAGACCTGTGTTTCGTGTGTGGGCGTGCATGGAGACACAGTCCCGGCCTGCCCGTATGGCTGACGTGATGCGACGCCGTGCCGACCGGCCGGGGCCGAGCGACACGGTGCGTTGCGGCATGACACGGTGTGTTGCGGAGGCGGGACCACAAAGGCTCACGGACCGGGGGCGAATGCGGTTCAGACGCCAGTACGTTCCAACTCGCTCGAACCCGAAGGATCGCCCGGGACGGAGGGACCTCCCGGGGCGGTGGTGGTCCCGGGGGTGTCGGCGTCGCCGGTGACATGGGAGGCGGCCGAGGCGTGGACGTCGGCAAGGGCGTGGGGTTCGACCGTGGCCTCGGCTTCGGCCGGCCTCTGGGCCGGAGCATTGCCGGAGGCCTCGCCCGGGTCCACGCGGTCGAAGACCTCGTCGAGCGCAAGTCCGGTGCTCGCGCCCTCGGTCAGCAGATAGGCCTGCGCCTCGCCCACATGGAAGTACATCCCGTGCAGTTGGAGCGTGCCTTCGGAGAGCCGCCGGGCCACCGATTCATGGGCCCGCAGATGGTCCAACTGCTGGACCACGTTGGTGAGGCAGAGCTGCTCCACCGCATCGGTCGGCAGCCGACCGGAGATCCGCGCCCAGGCGTGATGCCGGGACGCCATCCGTTCCACGCTCGGCTGCCCGTGTCTCAGCCAGCGCCACAGGGACGTCCGCCGAGTGTCCGGGGCGGGTACGGCGTCGAGCAGCGCCTGCATCGCGCCGCAGCCGGAGTGCCCGCACACGGTGATGGAATCCACCTTCAGCACATCCACCGCGTACTCGATCGCGGCACCCACCGAGTCGTCACCCGAATCGGCATCCGGCCGGGGCACCAGATTGCCGATGTTCCGCACGGTGAACAGGTCGCCTGGGCCACTCGCCGTGATCATGCTGGTGACCAGGCGGGAGTCCGCGCAGGTGATGAAGAGCTGGGAGGGGCGCTGACCCTCGCGAGCCAGCCGGGCCAACTCCTCGCGCATCAGCGGGGCGGTGTTGCGCTGGAACGAACTCAGACCGCGGGCCAGGCGATTGCCGCCGGTCCGGAGTGCGGCGGCGGGCGGGGTGGTCGGGTCGTGAGTGTTGTGGGCTTCGGGGCCGGAGGCGGGACCGACACCAGGGACGGAGTCGGAGTCGGAGCCGTGCGTGTTGACGGCGCTGGGAGATCGGCTCGTGCCCGCGCCCGGGGTGGGGTCCAGACCGCTGTGGGTGCCGCTGAAGGGGGCGTGGGGGCCCTGGCGGGTCTCGGGCGTCTGCTCGGGCCGGTCGTGGCAGTGGTGGTTCCGCCACGGCGTCCAGGGGCGGCAGCAGGAGTGTGCCGACGAGGCGGGCTCGGCGATCCGGCCGCCTGACCTGCCGGTGAAGACGACCCTGCCGCCGTGGACCTTCTGGGCAAGGCTCCAGTCCTGGATCGTCTCGTACGCCGCATGGTCCATGAAGAAGCCGTCCAGTTCGACGACGACATCCCCGCCCTGCGGCAACTGGCCGAGCGTCCGGCTGAGCCGAGGCACCGCGAGAAACGTCAACTGGCCCCGTACGACGATCAAGTGCTGTTCACCCTGATCCGTCACGGTGATCCTGGTCCGGGCCAGCCGGTGCAGTGCCACGGCCACCGCCGCCGCGATGCCGACCACCACACCCTTGAGCACACCGAAGAGGACCACGCCGGTGATCGTCACCCCGTACACCAGGAATTCCCGGTGCTTATGGACATTGCGGATGCGGGCGAAGCTCACCATCTTGATGCCGACCATCATGACCAGCGCGGCGAGGGCGGCCAGCGGGATCCACTCCAGGACGGTGACCAGCAGCCCGGTGGCGAGAACCATCCAGACGCCGTGCAGCACGGTCGAGGCGCGGCCCGTCGCCCCTGCCCGCACATTTGCCGAGCTGCGCACCGCACCGCCCGACACCGCCAGCCCGCCCACCAGCCCGGACAGGGTGTTGGCGATGCCCTGGGCACGCAGCTCACGGTCAAGATCGGAACGTCTGACGGGAGGGAGAGGCGGGGACGGCGGGGCGGACAGAGGCTGCGCCGACGCCGGTACCGATACCGACGCGGACGCCGAAGGCAGGCCGGCCTGTGATCGGGCGGCCGTTCGCTCGCCGGCGCGGTCCGCCGACAGCTTGTCCACAGCCACTGCGGCGAGCAGCGACTCCAGACTGGCCACCAGCATCACCGTGAACACAGCGGTGGCCAGGGCGAGTAGGGGGCCTTGCGGCATCTCCGGCAGTGCGTGGGAGCGCCAGGACGGCAGGTCGACCCGGGCGATCCCGGGCGCGGCGAGCGCGGCCACCGCCGTCGCGGTCACCACTGCGGCGAGGGCGGCCGGGATCCGCCGTACCACCCGGCCGATCCGTCCAGGAATCCGCGGCCACAGGACCAGGACGGCGATGGTCAGCATGCCGATCAGGGGTGCGGCCGGGCTCACCCGCCCCAACTGGTCGGAAAGGGCGAGAGTGTTGGCGACGGCTGAACTCTGGGGCGAGCCGCCGAGCACGATGTGCAGCTGGGCGAGCGCGATGGCCACGCCGATTCCGGCGAGTGTGCCGTGCACGATGGCGGGGCTGACGGCGAGGGCACTGCGCGCTGCCCGCAGTGAGCCCAGCAGGATCTGCAGCAGTCCGGCTCCGATGGTGATCGCGCAGGTGGTACGCCAGCCGTAGATCTGGATCAACTCGGCTGTGACCACGGTAAGTCCGGCGGACGGGCCGCTGACCTGGAGGGGTGTGCCGCCGAGCAGCCCGGCGACGATGCCGCCGATGGCGGCGGAGATGAGGCCGGCCTCCAGCGGGGCGTCCATGGCGACGGCGAGGCCGAGCGACATGGGGACGGCGAGCAGGAAGACCGTGATCGAGGCGGAGAGGTCGGCGCCCGCGATGCGGAAACGTCCGCCGCGACGCGGGGGTGGTGGGCTGTGTGGTCGTTTGATTCCCCAGGCGCGGGGTGGGCGCGAACTGCGGGGTGGGTGGTCATGACGAGTGGGTACGCAGGCAGACATGTTCCCGTCTCCTCCGGGGCAGCGCGGTCGCGGAACGTGGGGGACGCGGCCGTGGGTCACGACTTGCAGCGGCGGGATTTCTCAACTCTCAGTAAAGGGATCGTAATGGAGAGTAAAGATTTGTGTCCATGCTTGGAATCAAATCACCCAGGCAACCGCCCATTCAGGTGAATAGGCAGCTTTTAATGCGACTTGTCGCGCTGATTTCGGCAAAGCCGCATGCGCCCTTGGCCGCGCTGTGTCGGCACCTCGACGCGAATTGGCTGCAAGGAGGAGGGCGGGCGGATGCTGGCTGCCGCGAAGGTGTGCCGCCGGGCGTCGGCGACGGAAGCGGGCCGGAGGGGTCGGCAAGGCTCACGCCGGATCCGGCGCAGATCAGTCCGGTCGTCGGCTCGGTGACAGCGCTCGGTGACGGTGCTCGGTGGCCGCGCACGGCCACCGAGCCGAGCGTCCTTCGTCTGCGGACTGGTGCTGCTGCGAACCGGCGCCTGAGGATGCAACGGCTTCCCGGCGGAAAGAACGTCAATGGCGCCCCGGCGGAACGAACGCATCCTCCCGGCCCGGGTGCCGACCGCCCGGATTGACTGGGCCGACTGACCGGGTTGGCTGAGCCGACCGTCAGACTGGCTGGGCGGCGCCGTCCTGCACGTACCGCTCGTCGAGCACGAAGGCGGGGTCGACCTGGGCGGCCAGGTCGGCGCCCGTCTTCTCGTTGCCCCAGCTCTCCGCGTTCTTCAGATGGAAGTGCACCATCTGCCGCGTGTATCGCTCCCAGTCCCGCTGCTCGTACGAATCCTCCGCGGCGTTCTGCAGTGCCTGCAGAGCCATCCGGTTGTCCGCCTCCAACAGGTCGAAGGGGGCGGGTCGGCCTTTCTCCATAGCCCGTACCCAGTCGGAGTGCCCGACGGTGACCAACAGGTCGTCGCCCACTTCGGCGTGCAGGAAGTCCAGATCGTCCTCGCCCTGCACTTTGTTGCCGATGACCTTCAGTGCGACCCCGAAGTTCCGCGCATACTCCTTGTACTGGCGGTATACCGAGACCCCTTTGCGGGTCGGCTCGGCGACCAGGAACGTCATGTCGAAACGGGTGAACATCCCGGAAGCGAAGGAGTCGGATCCCGCTGTCATGTCGACGACGACATAGTCGTCGGGGCCGTCGACGAGATGGTTGAGGCAGAGCTCGACCGCACCGACCTTGGAGTGGTAGCACGCTACGCCCAGATCCGACTCGGTGAACGGGCCGGTGACCATCAGCCGGATCTTCCCGTCGTCGAGCCGGACCGTACGGGCGCACGCGTCGTAGATCGGGTTGTCCTCACGGACCCGCAACAGTCGCGAGCCCTCGCCGGGCGGAGTCGTCTTGATCATCGTTTTGATGGAGGCGATACGGGGATTGCTGCCGCGCAGATACTCCTTGATCAGAGGCAACTGGGCTCCCATGGCGGGGAGTGCCGAGGCTTCCTGGTCGTCGAGGCCGAGCGCGACCCCGAGGTGCTGGTTGATGTCGGCGTCCACCGCGACGACATGGGCTTCATTGGCGGCAAGGTGGCGGATGAAGAGCGAGGACAGCGTGGTCTTGCCGCTGCCGCCCTTCCCCACGAAAGCGATCTTCATGTTCACCTAGGGTAGCGGGACGATCGCGTTCTGCTGTCATGCTTCGTGAAGAAGGCCACTCGCGGGTGGTATCGGAGTGGGGGGCGCGTAGCCTCGCTACCTATGAGTACGCCTGCCTCTGATCCGCTCGCCGCTTTGGGCGCCCTGCCGGGAGTCGCCGATGCGGTGGACTCCGTACGCAAGGCCGTCGACCGCGTCTACGGTCACCGTGTCATGCGGCGCCGCAGCAACGAGGTCACCGCTGAAGCGGCACTGCGCGGCGCCCGTGGCTCGGCGGCGCTGTCCGGGGCCGACTGGAACCTGGAGGAGGTGCGCCGACGAACCGACTTCAGCGGAGACGGTGAGGCGCATGTGATCGGAGCGGCCCTGAGGCTGACCGCCGAAGCGGGCCAACTGCTCTCCATCTGGCGGCAGTCGCCCTTGCGCGTTCTGGCGCGACTGCATCTGGTTGCGGCCGGCGGCGCCGAACCCGAGAACGCTGTCGGCCGGCCGCGGCTGACGGGCGAACCCGTGGACGAACCGTTGATCGAAGCGCCGCTGCCGGACGCCGACGAGGTGGCCGGACGGCTGGAAGGGCTCTCCGGATTGATCCTTTCGGGCACTTCGGCGCCCGCGTTGGTGACGGCGGCGGTTGTGCACGGTGAACTGCTGGCCCTGCGCCCTTTCGGTTCGTACAACGGCCTCGTGGCGCGAACCGCCGAGCGGATCGTGTTGATCGGGAGCGGGCTCGACCCCAAATCGATCTGCCCCGCCGAGGTGGGGCACGCCGAGCAGGGCCGGGCGGCGTACATTGCGGCGTTCGACGGCTATCTTTCGGGGACGCCGGACGGGATGGCGACCTGGATCGCGCACTGCGGGCGCGCGGTGGAACTGGGTGTCAGGGAATCGACGGCTGTGTGCGAGGCGCTGCAGCGCGGCGCCGCGTAACGAGGTGGCGGCTTCGCGGTGCCGGGATGGCTGAATTGTCAGCCGTGAAACTCCACCCCATAACCTCAGGGTCGTAACGCCAGCGCGGTGATTTCACCCGGCCCCAGGGCGACTTCACCGGGGCAACTTCACGGCCCGAAACAAGGGTTGCGGCGGTACCGTCCTCGGTACCGCCGCTGGCATGTCTACCCAGTTACCATGCGTCCTCGATATGTGCCCATCAGGTCGGGGGCTTTGCCCGTTCCCTGGTGCGGCTGGCCCGTAATCGACGGGTCGACGTCGCGTGGGTGCTCGGTTTTCATGCTCGGTCCGTGGGGCCTTCTCTGCGTTACAGGTAATCCTCTCGGACGTCCTTGGTCTCGCGGGCCGTTGAGTCCTTTGTACTCCAGGGTCGGTGTGAGCGGTAGTGCTGGCCGCACTTCTTTACTTTTAGGTTCAATTACGGGTGAGTTGGACAACTCGGTTCAGTCGGTGAATTGGGCCACGACGGTCGCCCCGTCCGGCCCCATTGGCCGGGTCGGGTGGCGGCTTCAAGGCGTCGGGGCGGCCGTGCGTCAGTCACGCGGAGGGTGCGGTGGAGCGGCGGCGGGAGGTGTACCAGACCAGCCCCGCCGTGACGGCGGCTGCGCCCACCGCCGCCGCCGCGACCAGCGCGGGACGCGGCGGCATCGTGAAGGCGGGCAGTCGCTGCTTGAGCCGGACCGGTCGGTCGAAGACGAGAACCGGCCACTCGCGGAGGGTCGCCTCGCGCCGCAGAGCGCGGTCCGGATTCACTGCGTGCGGGTGTCCGACCGATTCCAGCATCGGCACATCGGTCGCCGAATCGCTGTAGGCGTAGCAACGCGAGAGGTCGTACCCCTCCGACACCGCGAGCGCCTTGATCGCCTCGGCCTTCGTCGGTCCGTACGCGTAGTACTCCACCTCGCCGGTGAAGCAGCCGTCGTCGCCGACGACCATTCGGGTGGCGACGACTCGGTCGGCGCCGAGCAACTCGCCGATCGGTTCGACGACCTCGGCGCCCGAGGTCGAGACGATCACCACATCGCGTCCGGCGGTGTGGTGCTCCTCGATGAGCGTCGCCGCTTCGTCGTAGATGATCGGGTCGATCAGATCGTGCAGGGTCTCGGCAACGATTTCCTTCACTTGCCGTACGTTCCAACCCTTGCAGAGCGCGGAGAGATATTCCCGCATCCGCTCCATCTGGTCGTGATCTGCACCTCCGGCGAGGAACACGAACTGTGCGTACGCAGTGCGCAGTACAGCGCGGCGGTTGATCAGCCCGCCTTGGTAGAAGGACTTGCTGAAGGTCAGTGTCGAAGACTTCGCAATGACCGTCTTGTCCAGGTCAAAGAAGGCTGCTGTGCGCGGCAAGAAGCGGTTTTCCACAAGGCAGAGCATAGGGGCCCGCCATTCGGCGTAAACTCTGGCGCGTGGGTTTGCCTGAGAAGGCTCTCGGGTACACCATGGAAGTCACGGATCGTTCGCGACCGTGCTAACCCGGTCCGGCTCCTCCCCCCCCGAGTCGGCCGTGGGGACGACCCCCGCTCTCCCCCCCGGCGGGGGTCGTCGCATGTCCGGACCCATTTCTGCGGTGCGGAATCAAGCATTCCGCCTCCATTTCGGCTACGACGGCCCGCTTCTTGCCCCGTCCCTCACCATCGTGACCCGTCACGGTGCGTAGCGGAAGTGCTGCTCTCCGGGAGTCGCCGGTATGAGTGACCGAGTTTTTCACAACGGTGGAGTTGTCCACAGTTTTTGAGCAAGATCCACACGATTTCCCGAAGCGCTGCACCGTGATTCAAGCCGCGAAGTCCGCGGGTTGTGGAAGCGCTGATCCCGGAACGCTCCGAGATCAGCGCGAACTGCGATGAAGGTCCAGTGAGAAGGGGGTCGAGATCGTGGCTGAATCCAACGCACGGGGTCGTCTGTCGAGCGCCGAAGTGCGGCGGGGCGGACCGCTGATCGTGACCGAGGATGTGGAACTCCTCGACGATCTGCTGCGGCTGTGCGCCGCCGCCGGAGCGGAACCGGAAGTTCATCACTCGCTGCCCGAGCGCAGAGGAAGCTGGGAGCAGGCCCCGATGGTTCTCGTGGGGGACGACGCCGCCCAGCGGTGCCGCGGAGCGGCGCGCAGACGCGGTGTGATGCTGGTCGGCCGGGACCAGGATGCCCCGGACGTCTGGCGCCGCGCCGTGGAGATCGGTGCCGAATATGTGCTGAGGCTGCCCGATTCCGAGGGGTGGCTCGTCGACCAGATCGCCAATGCGGCGGAAGGCGTGGGTCGGCCGGCACTCACCGTCGGGGTGATCGGCGGGCGGGGCGGCTCCGGCGCATCCACACTGGCCTGCGCCCTCGCGGTGACGGCGGCCAGGGCCGGGCGGCGGACCATGCTGATCGACGGTGACCCGCTCGGCGGGGGCATCGATGTGCTGCTCGGCGGCGAGCGGACCGAGGGAATGAGGTGGCCGGATTTCGCCCATTCCAAAGGGCGGGTCGGCGGAGGTGCGCTGGAGGAGTCGCTGCCCGCACTGCACGGTTTGCGGGTGCTCAGCTGGGGCCGTGACGACTGGGTGGTGATCCCGCCGCCGGCCATACAGGCTGTGCTGGCCGCCGCGCGCAGGCTCGGCGGGGTGGTCGTCGTCGATCTGCCGCGCCGGGTCGACGAGGCGGTCGCCGAGGCGCTCGCACAGCTGGACCTCGGGCTGTTGGTGGTTCCTGGGGAGCTTCGAGCGGTCGCGGCGGCGAAGCGGGTGGCGTCGATGGCCGGAATGGTCCTGGACGACCTGCGGGTGGTGGCGCGCGGTCCGTACGCGGCAGGCCTCGACGAACAGTGGGTAGCGCAAGCGCTTGGGCTGCCGCTTGCTGGTGAACTCCCGCTCGACGCCGGGCTGCTGGCGGCCCAGGACGGCGGGGCGCCGCCCGGCGGCAGCGCGCGCGGTCCACTGGCCAGGTTCTGCACGGCCTTCTGGGAGCGGGCCCTCGCCTCGGAGGGCGTCGGGAACCGCACCGCTGGGGGTGCGTCATGACCGAGACGCTGCTCGACGCCGTACGTCAGCGGCTGGCGCAGAGCGGTGCGGCGCCGACCCCGGCCGGCGTCGCGGCCGCGCTGCGTGCCCAGGGGCGGCTGCTCGGCGATGCCGAAGTGCTTGGTGCGGCGGATGAGTTGCGCGGCGAGCTGGTCGGGACCGGGGTGCTGGAACCGCTGCTTGCCGATCCGGCGGTGACGGATGTGCTGGTCTGTGCGCCGGACCGGGTGTGGGTGGACCGGGGCGGCGGGCTCGAACTCACCGGGGTGACGTTCCAGGACGCTGCCGCGGTGCGCAGGCTGGCGCAGCGGCTGGCGGCCGTGGCGGGGCGGCGGCTCGACGACGCCCGGCCCTGGGTGGACGCCCGGCTTCCGGATGGCACCCGTATGCACGCCGTGCTGCCGCCGGTGTCCGTCGGCTCGACGTGTCTGTCGCTGCGGGTGGTACGCCCCAGGGCCTTCTCGCTGACAGAACTGGTCGCGGCCGGGACTGTGCCACCGGGCGGCGACCGGGTACTGCGGGCCCTGGTGGACGCCCGGGTCTCCTATCTGATCAGCGGGGGGACGGGAGCCGGAAAGACGACCCTCCTGTCGAGTCTGCTGGGTGCGGTCGGGGAGCGTGAGCGCATCGTGCTCGCCGAGGATTCGGCGGAGTTGCGGCCGGACCATCCGCATGTGGTGCGTCTGGAGTCGCGCCCCGCCAATCAGGAGGGGGCGGGCCGGGTGACCCTTCGGGACCTGGTGCGGCAGGCGCTGCGGATGCGGCCCGACCGGTTGGTCGTCGGGGAGGTGCGGGGTGCCGAGGTCACCGAACTGCTGGCCGCGCTGAATACCGGACACGAGGGCGGCTGCGGGACGGTTCACGCCAATGCTGCCGAGCACGTCCCAGCCCGCCTTGAGGCGCTGGGGACGGCGGCGGGGCTGGACCGGACGGCACTTCACAGCCAGTTGGCGGCGGCGCTGTCGGTGGTGGTCCATCTCGTACGGGACCGGGCCGGGCAGCGGCGGATCGCCGAGGTGCAGGTCCTGGAGCGGGACGCGGCCGGGCTGGTGGTGACCGTGCCGGCGCTGCGCTGGGGCGTCGGCGGATTCGTGCGGGAGCGGGGCTGGGAGCGGCTGCGGTCACTGATCGAAGGTGAGCTGTGAGCGGCGGTGCGACGCCAGGGCTGTCGGCGGGTGCGGGCTGCGCGGCGGTCTTGTGCATCGCGGTGGCGGCCTGGTTGGCGGTGGCGCAGGACCAGGGGCGGCGGAGAGCCCGGGTGCTGTTCGTCGACGGAGTGGTGGAGTCGCCCCTGCGTGCGCGCTGGGAGCGGATTCGGGCGTGGTTCCAGGCGCGGTTGCGGGAGCGGCGGGAATGGCTCTGTCTGCCGGTGGCGCTCGCCATCGCTGTGCTGGGGGAGTCCGTGCTTCCGGTGCTGGCCGGGACACTCGCGGTGCCGCTGGTGCGGCGGTGGCTGCGGAGACGGGCCCTGACGCGGGAGCGGGAACGCCGGGCCGATGGGGTGGTGGCGCTGTGCGGTGCGGTCGTGGGTGAGTTGCGGGCCGGACGCGAGCCGGGGCAGGCGCTGCTCGTGGCTGTCCGAGGGACCGGGGTGATGGGAGCGGCGGAGGCCGGTGTGTCCGCTGCGGCGCGGTTCGGTGGCGATGTGCCGGGGGCGCTCGGGCAGGCGGCGCGGGAGCCGGGTCTGGACGGGCTTGCCGGGGTTGCGGCCTGCTGGCGGGTGGCGGTGGACGGTGGGGCCGGGCTCGCGGCGGGGCTGGACCGTCTGGAGGGTGCACTGCGGTCCGAGCGACGCAGACGCGAGGAGTTACGGGCCCAACTGGCGGGTGCCTGGTCGACGTGGCCGTGCTCGCGCTGCTGCCGGTGCTTGGGCTGGGACTGGGTGCGGCGCTCGGAGCAGATCCGTTGGGGGTGCTGCTGCACACGCCGGCCGGGCTGGTCTGTCTGGTGGCAGGTGGGTTGCTGGAGGCTGCCGGGCTCTGCTGGGCCGGACGGATCGTGCGGGCGGGGGAGGCGGCATGAACGCGGTCATCGGCGAAGCCGCCCACCTGGTGGCGGCGGTGTGGGCGGTTCTGGGCGTGGTCCTGTATCTGGCTCTCGTCCTGTCGGGACGGCGGCGGAGGCGGGTGGTACGCCGTCGGGGTGCGGTGCTTATGGCGATCGGCGCGGAGAAGCGTCGGCGCGGGCGCGCGGCTTCCGGTGCCCGGGCAGCCAAGGAGTGGATCGCGCCGCTGGGGGCTGTGGCGACGGGCGTGGTCCTGGTCGGCGGCCTGTTGGGGTGCGTGGCCGGGCTGGCGGGGGCGTACGGCGCCCGGCGGTGGCAGCGGGCCCGGCGCAGCGGCGAACAGGGTGCCGACGCTACGGAGACGGCCGAGATCGTACGCCAACTCCCGCTGGCAGCAGATCTCTTGGCGGCCTGCATTTCGGCCGGAGCCGGGCCCCGGGAGGCGGCGGAGGCGGTGGGGGAGTCGCTGGGCGGACCGGTCGGCGTGCACCTGGCGCGGACGGCGGCGGAGATTCGGCTCGGTGGTGAACCGGCAGTGGCCTGGGGGCGGTTCGGGGAGATACCGGGCGCCGGCGCGCTGTCCCGTTGCCTGGATCGGGCGGGATCGACCGGAGCTCCGGCGGCGGAGCCGGTGGCGCGGCTGGCCGAGGCGATGCGGGCGGAGCGGGCGAGCGCGGCCGTGGCGCGCGCCCAGCGGGCAGGCGTGCTGATCACCGCACCGGTCGGACTCTGTTTTCTGCCTGCGTTCCTGGCGGTCGGGGTGGCGCCGGTGGTGATCGGGCTGGCGACCGGCCTGCTTCATTCCGGATGAACGAAAAGCTCCGATAGATATCCATTCAGTATTAATTACGCATTTTGCGGGGGTTGAAATGGTGCAGCGAATCAGGGGCTGGGTGCGGAGCGTGGCGCGCCGAGTCCGGTCGGACAACGGAATGACGACGTCCGAATACGCGGTGGGGACGATCGCGGCCTGTGCGTTCGCGGCGGTGCTCTACAAGGTGGTGACCAGCCAGCCGGTCATGTCCGCGCTGCAGTCACTGCTGAAGGACGCACTCGATGCGAAGTTCTAGGAATGGTTCCGGCACGTGTGCCGGGGGCCGTTCGGAGACTGCGGGCGCGGGCGGGGACCGGGGTGCGGTGACGGCGGAAGCAGCCATGGCGATTCCGGTACTGGTGGTGTTCGCCCTGGCCTTGGTCTGGGCGCTGATGGCGGCCTCCGCCCAGATCCGGTGCGTGGACGCGGCCAGGGCGGGGGCGAGGGCAGCGGCCCGTTCGGAACCGGAGCCACAGGTGCTGGAAGCCGCCCGTTCGGCGGCACCCGCCGGGGCCGAAATCGCGATGGAGCGGGCCGGGGAGTTGTGGCGGGTGCGGGTGGCGGCGCCCACGCCCGGACTCGGCCCGCTGGCCCTGACGCTTCATGCAGAGGCGGCGGCACTGGCCGAGGAAACGGTGGGGATGACGCCATGACCGGGATGGGACGGCGTGCCGCGAGGGCTGTGACCGGGTGGCTCCACGTACGTGGGTCCTGTGGCCCCGGTCGCGGACGGGGCCAGCGCCGGGGCCGGGGCCGAGACCCGGACCAGGGCTTGGCGGACCGGGACGGGGGGCTGGCGACGGTGTGGGTGGCGATGACCACGGCTGCCTTGTGTGCGGTGTTCGCTGCAGTGCTGGTGCTCGGGCAGGTGGTGGTTGTTCGGCACCGGGCCGGCGGCTCGGCGGACCTGGCGGCTCTGGCCGCGGCCGACCGGGCCCTGCAAGGGCCCGAGGAGGCATGCGGGGCGGCCGAGGAGGTGGCCGCGGCACAGGGGGCCGTGGTGGTCCGGTGCGTGGTGCGAGGAGGAATCGCCGATGTGACGGCCCGGGTGCGTTTCGGACCGTACGAACCGGTGGTCAGGTCCCGGGCAGGCCCTCCGGTGACTTATCCCGACTCTCCGGAGCCGCCGCCTGCGACGATTCCGGACGGCCCGGCTCCCCGGGCTCCGGCGGAGCGCATCGGAGGAGTTCGCTGAGGAGACGCACGGCGCCGCGTTTGTGCAGTGGATCGTTGCCGTTGCCGCACTTGGGGGACTGGATGCAGGACGGGCAGCCGGCCTCGCATTCGCAGGACGCGATGGCCTGGCGGGTCGCGGTCAGCCATGCGCGGGCGGTATGGAAGGCTCGCTCGGCGAAGCCGGCACCGCCCGGATGCCCGTCGTACACGAAGACCGTGGGCAGGAGGGTGTCCGGGTGCAACGGTACGGAGACGCCACCGATGTCCCATCGGTCGCAGGTGGCGAAGAGGGGCAGCATCCCGATCGAAGCGTGCTCCGCGGCGTGCAGGGCGCCACCGAGGATCTCCGGGTTGATGCGGGCGGCGTCGAGCTGATCCTGCGTGACGGTCCACCACACGGCGCGCGTGCGCAGAGTGCGGGGCGGCAGATCCAGCTTGGTCTCGCCGAGGACCTCGCCTGTGATCAGTTTGCGACGCAGGAAGGAGACGACCTGGTTGGTGACTTCCACGGAGCCGTAGCAGAGCCGCCCGTCACCCCATGGGATCTCGGTGTCGGTCTCCAGGACGGCGATGGCGGTGGTGTCGCGGGCAGTCGTCGAGTACGGCGGGTTGGCCTCTTCGACCAGGGCCACCGAATCCTCCAGGTCCAGCTTCCGGACCAGATAGGTGCGGCCCTGGTGGAGATGGACGGCGCCTTCATGGACGGCCGTGTGCGAGGCAGCCTCGTCGACGGTGCCCAGCAGCCGGCCGGTGCCCTCCTCGACGATCTGGACGGGGCGGCCGCCCTCGCCCCGGATGTCGGTGAGGTCGGCCGCGCGCTCGCGGCGGGTCCAGTGCCAGCCCGACGCCCGTCTGCGCAGCAGCTTCGCGGCTTCCAGTTGCGGCAGCAGTTCGGCCACGGCCGGGCCGAAGAGCTCCAGATCGGCTTCTGTGAGCGGGAGCTCCGCAGCGGCGGCACACAGGTGCGGGGCGAGGACGTACGGGTTGTCCGGGTCGAGGACGGTCGACTCCACGGGCTGCTGGAACAGCGCCTCGGGATGGTGGACGAGGAAGGTGTCCAGCGGGTCGTCGCGGGCGACCAGGACGGCCAGGGCGCCCTGGCCGGAGCGTCCGGCGCGGCCCGCCTGCTGCCACAGCGACGCCCTGGTGCCCGGATAGCCGGCGATGACGACGGCGTCCAGGCCGGACACGTCGACGCCGAGTTCGAGGGCGGTGGTGGCGGCAAGGCCGAGCAGTCGGCCGGAGTGCAGGGCGCGCTCCAGGGCGCGGCGTTCCTCCGGGAGATAGCCCCCGCGGTAGGCGGCGACCCGGGCGGGCAGGGAGCGGTCCACCTCGGCGAGGCGTTCCTTGGCGATGACGGAGATCAGCTCGGCGCCGCGCCGGGAGCGTACGAAGGCGACCGAGCGGACGCCCTGGACGGTCAGATCGGTGAGGAGATCGGCGGTCTCGGCGGTGGCGGTACGACGGACGGGCGCGCCCTTCTCACCGTGCAGCTCGGTCAGGGGCGGCTCCCACAGGGCGAAGACCAGCTCGCCGCGCGGCGAGGCGTCGTCGGCGACCTCCTTGACCGGGAGACCGGTGAGGCGGCCGGCCGCGACGGACGGCTCCGCCGCGGTGGCCGAGGCGAGGAGGAACACCGGATCCGCTCCGTAGCGGGCGCACAGGCGGCGCAGCCTGCGTACCACCTGGGCGACGTGGGAGCCGAAGACACCGCGGTAGGTGTGGCACTCGTCGATGACGACGAAGCGCAGGGCGCGCAGAAAGGAGGACCAGCGGGGGTGGGACGGGAGTATCCCGCGGTGCAGCATGTCGGGATTGGTCAGGACGTAGTTGGCGTACTGGCGCACCCATTCGCGTTCCTCGACGGGGGTGTCGCCGTCGTAGACCGCAGGCCTGATGGCGTTGCCGAGCGGCGCCGCGAGCTCCTTCACCGCACGCCTCTGATCGGCGGCCAGGGCCTTGGTGGGGGCGAGATACAGGGCGGTCGCGCCACGGCCGTTCGGGGCCTCGGAGCCGTCGAGCAGGGCGGTGAGTACCGGGGCGAGGTACGCGAGCGACTTGCCGGAAGCCGTGCCCGTGGCGATGATCACGGACTCGCCGTCCAGGGCGTGCTCGGCGGCGGCCGCCTGGTGTGCCCACGGATGGCCGATTCCGGCCTTCCGGATCGCGTCGATCACTTCTGGCCGGATGCGATCGGGCCAGACGGCATGGGTTCCCGTGCGCGGGGGCAAGTGCTCCGTATGAGTGATGCGCGCGGACCGGCCCGCCACTGCGGCGAGCCGGTCGAGGACCATGGCGGGAGAGGGGCGGGAGTCCCTGTTCTCGGCTGGTCGACTGGGGCGGTGATTCTTGGCCATCGGCACCGAGTGTGTCACTGGTGTGACGGACAATGGTCCCAAGGCGTCGTGCATGGCTGCTGGTAAGTGATTGAATGCCATCGCGGCTGGCGATCCGTCCCCTGGCTCCGCTGGGGAGACCGAGGGGCGACCGCTCGATAGCAAGGTGCTGGAGGATCCGTGGACCTGTCCTTGTCGACTCGCAATGTGTCCGGCCCTGGTGGCGACCGTACGGTCGTCGAGGTCGGTGGCGAGATTGATGTGTATACCGCGCCCAAGCTGCGCGAGCAGTTGGTCGAGTTGGTGAATGACGGCAGCTACCACCTGGTTGTCGACATGGAAGGTGTCGACTTCCTCGACTCCACCGGCCTCGGCGTGCTCGTGGGCGGCCTGAAGCGTGTCCGGGCCCATGAGGGCTCGCTGCGCCTGGTCTGCAACCAGGAGCGCATTCTCAAGATCTTCCGGATCACTGGTCTGACCAAGGTGTTCCCGATTCACACCACGGTCGACGAGGCCGTTGCGGCCACCGACTGACGGCCGGTCCGCGGTCCGGCCAGTGGTCGGGGTACCGGCAGCCGTGGCTGGCGGCCGGTACCACGCAGGTGGCCTGAACGGCCGGTTGCTGCAGGCAGTCGGCCGGGCGGTCGGTGCCGGTGGCCGGGAGACTGGGTAGCCAGTGTTCCGGTTGCTGCTCGGTGGCCGGTCGGCCGACCGGTGGATAGTCGGTTGCCTGCCGACCGGTCGTCTGGCGGGCAGTCGCTTGTCGTCGGCCTTCGGCTGTCGGTCGCTCGGGTTGGCCCGTCCGCCGGTCGGCAGACGGACCGGACGCCAGTGGCCGGACGTCAGTGGGCCGGCTGTCCGGCGCCGCCGACCAGATGGGTCTGCCGTCGGGTTCGTCGGTTCCGGAAGAAGTTCAGAAGAAGTTCGGAAGAAGTCCGGAAGCAGTCCGAATGAACGCGGAAAGAAGACCGGAAGAAGATCCGAAGAAGAGCCGGGGTATCCGGGCAGCGTGCCCGGGCCGCCGGGATGCACGCCCGTACGTCTGAGGGGGATCCCATGGCCACCGTTGAACTCCGCTTCAGTGCCCAGCCCGAACACGTCAGGACGGCCCGCCTCGTGGCAGCCGCCGTGGCGCGCCGGGCGGGGGTCGATGAAGCCGTGCTCGACGAGGTCAGACTCGCCGTCGGTGAAGCCTGCAGCCGCGCAGTCGGGCTGCACCGCAGTCATGGCATCGCCGCTCCCGTCTCGGTCGTCCTGATCGAGGAGGAGAAGTCCTTCTCGATCGAGGTCGGCGACGAGGTGCCCGCACCGGGCGCCGAGCCCGAGCCCGCCGGATCCGCCGAGGCTCCCGCGACACGCGGCGCCACGCCCGGCGTGGGGCTCGATGGGCCGGATTCCGACGCCGACGGCGAGGACGAGATGGGTCTCGCGGTCATCAGCGGCCTCGTCGACGATGTGGAGGTCAGATCGGGGGCCAACGGCGGAGTGATCCGCATGAGCTGGCCGAAGACGCCAGTGACGGTGCTTCCCTGAGGTTCCGCAGCCATTACGGGCGGTCCGCCGGTCCCGATCCGGTCGGACCTCTCCCCCGAACCATCCCCGACACATTTCTTGATCCGCCTTTTGAGGCCCTGCTGAGCAGGGCTTTTTTTCATTTCTGTGTGATCATTGATCTACGGAAAATGCACCTGCACCATTACTGCATTCGGGTCGATCCGTGGGCGCGATCATTTACCGATCCGTCCGAGAAGGTCAATTACATTACGGCGCACTGTTTTGATCGGCTTCCGCTCCTTACAATCCGTCCACGTCTTGAGCGCTGAGCGTCAAGGAGGACGTATGGCGGAGTTCTTCAACACCCCACTGGCAGTACTGACGCAAGATTCCGCACTTTCCACCCCTTCCGGCCGGCCCGCATCTCTCGCGGCCGCGGTGCTCACCGATGACAATCGCGTCATCGTGGTCGTCGTCGCGGCCGTTGCCGTAGCCGCGCTGGTCGTTGCCCGACTGCTGGTGCGTCAGGTGCTGGCGGCCGGTGAGGGCACCGGCCGTATGAAGGAGATCGCGGCAGCCGTCCAGGAAGGCGCGAATGCCTATCTGGCCCGGCAACTGCGCACCGTCGGCATCTTTGCCGTCGTGGTCTTCTTCCTGCTTCTGCTGCTTCCGGCCGACAACTGGTCGCAGCGTGCGGGCCGTTCGTTGTTCTTCCTGGTGGGTGCGCTTTTCTCGGCGACCACCGGATACATCGGGATGCGGCTCGCCGTACGCAGTAATGTCCGTGTGGCCGCAGCCGCGCGGGAGGCGACTCCTGCGGAGGGTGAACCCGAAAAAGATCTCACCGCCGTTTCGCACAAGGCGATGAAGATCGCTTTTCGCACAGGTGGCGTGGTCGGCATGATCACCGTGGGTCTCGGTCTGCTCGGGGCTTCCTGTGTCGTCCTCGCCTATGCCGCCGACGCTCCGAAGGTGCTGGAGGGCTTCGGCCTCGGCGCCGCGCTGATCGCGATGTTCATGAGGGTCGGCGGCGGCATCTTCACCAAAGCCGCGGACGTCGGCGCCGACCTCGTCGGCAAGGTGGAGCAGGGCATCCCGGAGGACGACCCGCGCAACGCCGCCACCATCGCCGACAACGTGGGCGACAACGTCGGCGACTGTGCCGGCATGGCCGCCGACCTCTTCGAGTCGTACGCCGTGACGCTCGTCGCCGCGCTCATCCTCGGCAAGGCCGCCTTCGGCGACGCCGGACTGGCCTTTCCGCTGATCGTTCCGGCGATCGGCGTGGTCACCGCGATGATCGGGATCTTCGCGGTCGCTCCGCGGCGCGCCGACCGCAGCGGAATGACCGCCATCAACCGCGGATTCTTCATCTCCGCGGTGATCTCGCTCGTCCTGGTCGGCGTGGGCGTCTTCGTCTATCTGCCGTCCTCGTACGCGGATCTGCACGGTGTCACCGACAGCGCCATCACCTCGCACGGCGGTGACCCGCGGGTCTTCGCCCTGGTCGCCGTCGCCATCGGCATCGTGCTGGCCGCCCTGATCCAGCAGCTGACCGGCTACTTCACCGAGACCGGCCGGCGCCCCGTCAGGGACATCGGCAAGTCTTCGCTGACCGGTCCGGCCACCGTCGTACTCGCCGGTATCTCCATCGGTCTGGAGTCCGCCGTCTACACGGCTCTGCTGATCGGCCTGGGCGTCTACGGGGCGTTCCTGCTCGGCGGTACGTCGATCATGCTGGCGCTCTTCGCGGTGGCCCTGGCAGGGACCGGGCTGCTCACCACCGTCGGTGTCATCGTTGCCATGGACACCTTCGGTCCGGTCTCCGACAACGCGCAGGGCATCGCGGAGATGTCCGGCGACGTCACCGGCGCCGGCGCGCAGGTCCTCACCGACCTGGACGCCGTCGGCAACACCACCAAGGCCATCACCAAGGGCATCGCGATCGCCACGGCCGTACTGGCGGCGTCGGCGCTCTTCGGTTCGTACCGCGACGCGATCGCCACCGCCGTCGACGGCGTGGGGGCCAAGGCCGGGGAGATGACCCTCAGCCTGGACATCTCACAGCCCAACAACCTGGTGGGCCTGATCCTCGGTGCCGCGGTCGTCTTCCTCTTCTCCGGGCTGGCGATCAACGCGGTGTCCCGGTCCGCCGGATCCGTGGTCTACGAGGTGCGACGGCAGTTCAGCGAGCACCCCGGGATCATGGACTACAGCGAGAAGCCGGAGTACGGACGCGTCGTCGACATCTGCACCAAGGACGCCCTGCGCGAGCTCGCCACGCCCGGCCTGCTCGCGGTCCTGGCGCCGATCGCCGTCGGGTTCACGCTCGGTGTCGGGGCGCTCGGTTCGTATCTCGCGGGTGCCATCGGCACCGGCACGCTGATGGCGGTCTTCCTCGCCAACTCCGGTGGTGCGTGGGACAACGCCAAGAAGCTCGTCGAGGACGGCCATTACGGCGGCAAGGGCAGTGAGGCCCATGCCGCGACCGTCATCGGTGACACGGTCGGCGACCCGTTCAAGGACACGGCGGGACCGGCGATCAACCCCCTGCTCAAGGTGATGAACCTGGTCGCGCTGCTCATTGCCCCGGCGGTGGTGCAGTTCAGCTACGGGCAGGACGCGAGTGCCGGTGTGCGGGCGGCGGTCGCGGTGCTGGCCATCGTCGTCATCATCGGCGCCGTCTACGTCTCCAAGCGGCGCGGGGTCGCCGTGGGGGACGAGGAGGGGCCCGGTGACGGGGCCGATGGCGGAGGCAGGCCCGCCGAGTCGCCCGGGGAGGCGGCGGTTTCGTGAAGCAGTGACGGGAAGAGGGTGGTGGGGCGGTGGTACGTAGCCGTCCTCGGCCGATGACCGGGCGGGCGACGCACTCCGGCGTGTCGTCCGCCCGCGGTCCATTCGGTTGCCCGGCGGCGGGGCGCCGGGGCGCCGGTCGGTAGCCCGTCGACAGTCCCGTCCGGGTGCTTGCTCGTGCAGGTGTGCACCCGTCCGGAGGGCTGTGGAGAGCCGCGTGGGTGAGTTGTATCTCCCTCATTTCCCTTGGTGCAAATGGCTACAAAAGGTCTCTCATCGGACGCCCGGCACCCGGATGGAGGGCGCCCGACGTGTAAGTTCCGGGGCCGAGAGCCTTGGAAGGGACCGATCCGGTGAACAAGAAGCTTGCGGCCGCGCTGTCCGGCGGTGCGGTACTGGTACTTACGCTGTCGGGCTGCAGCAGCGACGACAACAGCGACAAGGTGAACGACTGGGCCAAGACGGTCTGCGACAAGGTCCAGCCCCAGCTCCAGAAGATCGCGAACGCCAACGCCGCCATCCAGCAGCAGACCGCGGACAACAGCAAGCCCGCAGATGTCCAGAAGACCGACTCGGCCGCTTTCCAGCAGATCTCGCAGGCGTACAAGGCTCTGGGCGCGGCTGTCGATTCGGCGGGCGCTCCGCCGGTCGACGGTGGCGAGGCCACGCAGAAGGAGGCCGTGAAGGAGCTGAACGCCTCCTCCGCGGCGTACGCGAACCTGGAGAAGAAGGTCGATGCCCTCGACACGAAGGACCAGGCGAAGTTCGCCGACGGCCTCAAGGGCATCGCGGACGAGCTGAACAAGATCAGCAACAGTGGTGACGAGGCCCTGCGGAAGCTCCAGTCCGGCGAGGTCGGCACCGCGATGGCGAAGCAGAAGGGCTGCCAGAAGCCGACGGCCTCGGTGGCGCCGAACACCGCCTCCCCGAAGCCGGGCTCCCCGTCGCCGTCCGCTTCGCCCAGCAAGAAGTCGTAACCGGACGGCCGCGGCAGTTGTAGCTGATGCGGCAGGGATGCGGCAGGCGTGGCGGTTGTAGCGATTGCGGCCGTTGTGCGTACGGCCCGGAGGCCCCGGTGGGCGCCGGGCCGCTGCCTTTGTCGGTGGGAGCGGCCACAATGAGGGGGTGAGTACGACCAGTCTCCCCGCGCCCGACCGTTCGCCCCGGCTCCGTGAAGCCCTGCTCGCCGCCGCTTTCACCGCCGACGGGCTCCTCGAGCTGCTCGGTGCCCCCGCCTACGCCGCGCTCGCCCGCAGCGAGACGGTCCCGGCACTGCGGGCCACCCGGGGCGACTCCCCGCTCGACACACTGGTGCGGCTCTTCCTGCTCCAGCACCCGGTCCCGTACGAGCGGGCCCGCGCCGCGCTCCCGCTGGCCGAGTGCGTCGAGGACGGCTGGGTGACCCACATCGCCGGCGAAGTACGGGCCACGGTCGACGTTCGGCCGTACGGCGGGCCCGAAGGGCAGGACTGGTACATCGTCTCCGACCTGGGGTGCGCGGTCGGCGGCGCGGGCGGCATCGGCTCACGCGAGGAGGGCGTGGTCCTCGGCGTCGGCGGGGCGTCCACCACGCTCGCGGGCATCACCGTCCGTACACCAGTCGCCTCCGCGCTCGATGTCGGTACGGGCTCCGGCATCCAGGCGCTGCACGCCTCGCAGCACGCCACCCGGGTCACCGCCACCGACCTCAACCCGCGAGCGCTGGACTTCACCCGGCTGACGCTCGCCCTCTCCGGCGTCGCCGCCGCCGATCTGCGTCAGGGCTCCCTGTACGAGCCGGTCGGCACGGAGACGTACGACCTGATCGTCTCCAACCCGCCGTTCGTCATCTCGCCCGGTGCCCGTCTCACCTACCGCGACGGCGGCATGGGCGGCGACGACCTGTGCCGGACCCTGGTGCAGCAGGCGGGCGACCGGTTGAACGAAGGCGGATACGCCCACTTTCTCGCCAACTGGCAGCACATCGAGGGCGAGGAGTGGCAGACCCGGCTGAGTTCCTGGGTGCCGCACGGCTGCGATGCCTGGATCGTGCAGCGCGAGGTGCAGGACGTCACGCAGTACGCGGAGCTGTGGCTGCGCGACAGCGGCGACCACCGCACGGACCCCGCCGAGTACGCCGCGCGGTACGACGCCTGGCTGGACGAGTTCGAGGCCCGGAAGACCAAGGGCGTGGGCTTCGGCTGGATCACCCTGCGGAAGTCCGCCGTGGCTGCCGCCGGGAATCCGTCCGTCGTGATCGAGGAGTGGCCGCACGCGGTGGAGCAGCCGCTCGGGCCCGCCGTCCAGGCCCACTTCGTCCGTCAGGACTACCTCCGCGAACAGGATGACGCGGCGCTCCTGGCCGGGCATTTCACCCTCGCCGCCGAGGTCGTGCAGGAACAGGTCGGGCTCCCGGGTGCGGAGGACCCCGAGCATGTGGTGCTCCGTCAGAACCGTGGCATGCGGCGTGCGACGAAGGTCGATGCCGTCGGCGCCGGCTTCGCGGGCGTGTGCGACGGGACGCTGCCCGCGGGCCGGATCCTGGACGCGATCGCCCAGTTGATGAACGAGGACCCGGTGCTGCTGCGCGACCGCACTCCGCAGGCGATCCGGCTACTGGTGGAGGAGGGCTTCCTGGAGCCGGTGCCGTCGACGAGTTGATCGCATTGGTCGAGTTGATCGAGCCGATCACGTTGCCGTGATCCCGGGCCGGGCGGGTGCCTTCCCTGCTGCCGCGGCCCTTGGCGGACTCCGTCACCGGGCTCCGTTCCGGCTCGGGCGGGTATCGCCGTAGGTAATGGACGGGCTCGCCATCAGCGCCTTCACGTTCCCTGTCGCCGGTCCGTCGCGGAGGCTGCGGATTCCGGTTGGCTCACCGGGCCGGTGTCGCCCCCGGCCCCGCCCCCGAGCTTGCGGGGGTGTGTGAATCCGGCCATTCACCCGGGGTTCGCGTCCACGATGCCCCGGGGTGGCAGCCTCCCCCGGACCGGGACCGGACAGGCAGGGGCCCCGGCCGGGCAGGGAAAGGGAGGCGTACGGGCATGGAGAGTGGACCTGCGGTCTTCGCCGGAACGGCATTCGCGCTGTTCGGCGCCGCGCTGCTGTTGTGGACGGGGGCGCGCGTGCTGCACCGTGCGCCGGTGGCGCACGGAGTGAGCCCCATGGCTTCCGTCGCTCTCGCCACTGTGTTCGGCGTACTTTTTCTCGTCCTCGGTGTGTGGTGCTTCACCCGCATCTGATCCACTTCCCACCGGATCCGGCCCCAAGGGTCTCGGCAGCCATGGCGGGGAGGCGGAGAACACGCCCGGGGCGCCCGGGTGCCCGACGCCGGCAGTCCCGCTTTGCAGCGCCGTCGCACCGCTCGGAAACCCGCAGACAGCGGCCGTGTCCACAGGGGAGCGGGTGGTCCGGGCGGCAGGAATGGCGGAAGTCGGGTTACCGTTCGAGTGGCCGTTGCGGGCTTTTGCCGTTTGACACGGGGGCGGGTTGTACCGTCACACTCCGCAGCGACAGCACCGTCGGCAGCGTCATCGCGCTGCCCGGATGCCCACTGAGTGTCGACCGGAGAGAAGAGCGAAGTTGTCCCCGACCAGCGAGACCGCACAGGGCGGCCGCCGACTCGTCATCGTCGAGTCGCCTGCCAAGGCGAAGACGATCAAGGGCTACCTCGGCCCCGGATACGTCGTCGAGGCGAGCGTCGGGCACATCCGCGACCTGCCGAACGGCGCCGCAGAAGTCCCCGACGAGTACACCGGCGAGGTCCGTCGGCTCGGCGTCGACGTCGAGCATGACTTCCAGCCCGTCTATGTCGTCAACGCAGATAAGAAGGCGCAGGTCAGGAAGCTCAAGCAGCTGCTGGCCGAGTCCGATGAACTCTTCCTCGCCACCGATGAGGACCGCGAGGGCGAAGCCATCGCGTGGCACCTGCAGGAAGTCCTGAAGCCCAAGGTCCCGGTCCACCGGATGGTCTTCCACGAGATCACCAAGGACGCGATCCGGGCCGCCGTCGCCAACCCGCGCGAGCTCAACCAGCGCATGGTCGACGCCCAGGAGACCCGCCGCATTCTCGACCGCCTCTACGGCTACGAGGTCTCGCCGGTCCTGTGGAAGAAGGTCATGCCGCGCCTGTCGGCCGGCCGAGTCCAGTCCGTGGCGACCCGTCTCGTCGTCGAGCGGGAGCGCGAGCGCATCGCCTTCCGTTCCGCCGAGTACTGGGACCTGACCGGCACCTTCGCCACCGGCCGCACCGGTGACGCCTCCGACCCGTCGGCCCTCGCCGCCCGCCTCAGTTCGGTCGACGGCCGTCGGATCGCCCAGGGCCGTGACTTCGGTCCGGACGGGCAGCTGAAGTCCGGCTCCGGCCAGACGCTGCACCTGGACGAGACGAACGCCCGCGCCCTGGCCGCCGCGCTCGCCGATGCCACGTTCGCCGTACGGTCCGTCGAGTCGAAGCCGTACCGCCGCTCCCCGTACGCCCCGTTCCGGACGACGACCCTCCAGCAGGAGGCGAGCCGGAAGCTGGGCTTCGGGGCCAAGGCCACCATGCAGGTCGCGCAGAAGCTGTACGAGAACGGCTTCATCACCTACATGCGTACCGACTCCACGACCCTCTCCGACACCGCGATCTCCGCGGCAAGGGCGCAGGTCACGCAGTTGTATGGCGCCGACTACCTGCCGGACAAGCCGCGCATGTACGCCGGAAAGGTCAAGAACGCGCAGGAGGCGCACGAGGCGATCCGCCCCTCCGGCGACCGCTTCCGCACCCCTGCCGAGACCGGCCTCACCGGCGACCAGTTCCGGCTCTACGAGCTGATCTGGAAGCGGACCGTCGCCTCCCAGATGAAGGACGCGGTCGGCAACTCCGTCACCGTCAAGATCGGCGGCCGGGCGAGCGACGGCCGGGACGCCGAGTTCTCCGCGTCCGGCAAGACGATCACCTTCCACGGCTTCATGAAGGCGTACGTCGAAGGCGCCGACGACCCGAACGCCGAGCTCGACGACCGTGAGCGGCGCCTCCCGCAGGTCGCCGAGGGCGACGCGCTGTCCGCCGAGGAGATCTCGGTCGACGGCCACGCCACCAAGCCGCCGGCCCGTTACACCGAGGCCTCGCTGGTCAAGGAGCTCGAAGAGCGCGAGATCGGCCGCCCGTCGACGTACGCCTCGATCATCGGCACGATCCTGGACCGTGGCTACGTCTTCAAGAAGGGCACGGCCCTGGTGCCGTCCTTCCTCTCGTTCGCCGTGGTCAACCTGCTGGAGAAGCACTTCGGCCGGCTCGTCGACTACGACTTCACCGCGAAGATGGAGGACGATCTCGACCGCATCGCGCGGGGCGAGGCCCAGGCTGTGCCGTGGCTGAAGCGCTTCTACTTCGGCGCGGGCGACGACACGGCCGGAGCGGGCGCGGCCTCCGACGCGGGCAACGGCGACGGCGACCACCTCGGCGGTCTGAAGGAGCTCGTCACCGACCTCGGCGCGATCGACGCGCGGGAGATCTCCTCGTTCCCCGTCGGCAACGACATCAAGCTCCGCGTCGGCCGGTACGGCCCGTACATCGAGCGCGGCGAGAAGGACTCCGAGGGCCACCAGCGCGCGGACGTGCCGGAGGACCTGGCGCCCGACGAGCTGTCCGTCGAGTACGCGGAGGAGCTGCTGGCCAAGCCGAGTGGCGACTTCGAGCTCGGTGCGGACCCGATCACCGGGCACCAGATCATCGCCAAGGACGGGCGGTACGGCCCGTACGTCACCGAGGTGCTGCCCGAGGGCACCCCGAAGACCGGCAAGAACGCGGTGAAGCCGCGGACGGCCTCGCTCTTCAAGTCCATGTCGCTGGACACGGTGACGCTGGCCGACGCGCTCAAGCTGATGTCGCTGCCGCGTGTCGTCGGCGAGGACGCCGAGGGTGTCGAGATCACCGCGCAGAACGGCCGCTACGGTCCGTACCTGAAGAAGGGCACGGACTCGCGTTCGCTGACCTCCGAGGACCAGCTCTTCGACATCACCCTTGAAGATGCCCTCGCGATCTACGCTCAGCCCAAGCAGCGCGGCCGCGCCGCCGCGAAGCCGCCGCTGAAGGAACTGGGCACGGACCCGGTGAGCGGGGCTCCGGTCGTGGTCAAGGACGGGCGTTTCGGTGCGTACGTCACCGACGGCGAGACCAACGCGACGCTGCGGACCGGCGACAGCGTCGAGACCATCACGCCGGAGCGCGGCTACGAGCTGCTCGCCGAGAAGCGCGCCAAGGGGCCCGCCAAGAAGACGGCGAAGAAGGCCCCGGCGAAGAAGGCCCCGGCCAAGAAGGCGACCGCCAAGAAGACGGCGGCCAAGAAGACGACCGCGGCCAAGAAGACCGTGGCGAAGACGGCCACCGCGAAGAAGACGACGGCAGCCAAGAAGACTGCGGCAGCCAAGAAGACGGCGGCAGCCAAGAAGGCGACCGCGGCGAAGTCGACCGCTGCGGCGTCTGTGGAGGACTGACCGGACGACGGGTCCGATCGCCGGAGGGGCTGGGTTTCCCGGCCCCTCCGGCGATTGCGTGCCGGGGCGGGCGGTACGGGACGGTGCCCGCGGCGGGCCGTTCCCCTACCCGTTCCTTCGTGAACCGGGGCTCTGCCCCGGCCCCGCTCCTCAAACGCCGGAGGGACCGGAAAGCCACCTCGGACGCGGGAGAGTCCGGGAACGACCCGTCCATTGCCGGAGGGGCTGGAGCCCTGGGCGCCCATATGTTCGGGCTGGGCCTCCAGGGACCCCTCCGCTCCGGATAGGCTGGGCGGATGACGCGAGCCGAGCAGCCAACGGTCGTGAGCCCCACCTCCGACACACTTGCCGCAGACTCACGCGAGCGCGCCGTACGAGCCCTGTTGCGTGTTCCCCCGCTGAAGCGGTTGTGGAGCGCCCAGCTCGTCGGCAGTATCGGCGATGCACTCGCCCTTCTCGTGTTGGTGCTGCTGTCGCTGCAAGCGGCGGTCCTTGAGGGCTCATTCGGAGCTGGATACCGAGGGGCGGCGTTTGCCGTTGCCGCGGTGTTCGGTGCCCGGATCCTTGCCACCCTGCTCTTCGGAGCCGTACTCCTGGGGCCGCTGACGACGCTCACCGCGCCCGGAGGACCGCTGGACCGGCGGTGGCTGATGATCGGGACGGACGGGCTGCGGCTCGCGCTGCTGGTCGTCGCACCGCTGTGGATCGACTGGATGCCCGACAAGGCACTCATGATGATCCTCATCACCGTTTTCGTCGTCGGCGCCGCCGAACGCCTGTGGACGGTTGCCAAGGACGGCGCAGCCCCCGCGCTGCTGCCCGCCCCGCCCCCCGAGGGCGCCGCGGTACGCCCGCTGCCCGACCGTCTCGACGCACTGCGCCGGCTCTCCATCCGTACCGACTTCGCCGCCATTCCGGCCGCCGCGGCCGTCCTGCTGATCGCCACGCTCGTCGGCGCTCTGCTGGGCTCCGGCCTGGAGTGGTTCTCGCTCCACCAGGCGGCCCTCGGTTCGTACGTCGCGGCTGGGCTCTTCTCGGCCTCGATCTCCATCCTGTACTTCCTGGAACTGCCCGGTACGAAGACACCCCGCCCGCGCTCGCCGCTGGAGGGCCTGCGCCGGCCGTCGGCCGGCAGCGGCCCCGACAAGGGCCGCACCGGAGCCGTACCGCTGCTCGTCGGCGCCTCGGCCGTCGTCGCCGGGGCCATTGCCGCCGCTGCCGCCGTCGCCGTACTGCACGCAACCGAGCTGGGGGGCGGGCCCGCCACCTTCGCCCTGCTGATCCTCGGTCTGACCGGCGCCACGGGTGTCGGCATCCGTACCGCGGGGAAGGTGCTGCCCGCGCTGTCGCGGCGCCGGCTGCTCGCGCTGGCCATCGCCGTCACCGGCATCGGGCTCCTCGCCATGGGCCTCGTGCCGGACACGGCGACCGTGCTCATGATCGCGGTGCTCGCCGGATACGCCGCGGGTGTCGCCGCCGGCACCGGTCATGTCCTGGTCGACCAGGAGACCGAGGAGTTCCGCCGGGCCAGGACCACGGAACACCTCCAGGCTGTCGTACGGGTGCTCATCGCGCTCGGCGCGCTCGCGGGCCCGCTGCTGGCCGCCGCGATCGGCACCCACCGACTGACCTCCGGCGACTTCGTCTTCGCCCACGGCGGGGCGGCCTTCGCCCTGATGCTGATCGGTGCGCTGCTGCTGCCCGTCGCCGTGATCGTCCTCGCGAAGACGGACGACCGCTCCGGCGTGCCGCTGCGCCGCGATCTGCGCGAGGCGCTGCGCGGCGGCGACCCGGCCGTCGCCCCCGCCGCGACCGGTTTCTTCCTCGTCCTGGAGGGCGGCGACGGCGCCGGAAAGTCCACCCAGGTCGAGGCGCTTGCCGAGTGGATCCGTGCCAAGGGCCACGAGGTGGTCGTCACCCGCGAGCCGGGCGCCACGCCGGTCGGCAAGCGGCTGCGCTCGATCCTGCTCGACGTGTCTTCGGCCGGGCTCTCCAACCGGGCCGAGGCGCTGCTGTACGCCGCCGACCGCGCCGAGCATGTCGACTCGGTCGTCCGCCCGGCGCTGGAGCGCGGCGCGGTCGTCATCTCCGACCGCTACATCGACTCGTCCGTCGCCTACCAGGGCGCGGGCCGCGATCTCTCCCCGACCGAGATCGCCCGGATCTCGCGGTGGGCGACGAGCGGACTCGTACCGCATCTGACGGTGCTTCTGGACGTTGCGCCGGAGACCGCGCGGGAACGGTTCACCGAGGCGCCCGACCGGCTGGAGTCCGAGCCGCCCGAGTTCCATGCCCGGGTGCGGTCCGGCTTCCTGACGCTGGCCGCGGCCGACCCGACCCGCTACCTGGTGGTGGACGCGGGCCAGGATCCGGAATCGATCACCACGGTCGTACGCCACCGGCTCGACCAGCTCCTTCCGCTCTCCGAGGCCGAGATCAAGGCCCAGGAGGAAGCGCGCAAGGCTGCCGAGGAGGAGGCCAGGCGCAAGGCTGAGGAAGAGGCGGCCCGCAAGGCCGAGGAGGAGCGGCTGGAGCGCGAGCGGCAGGCACAGCTCGCCAAGCTCCGTGCCGAGGAGGAGGAGCGCAAGCGCCGCGAGCTGGAGGAAGCACGCCGGCGCGAGGCCGAGCGGCAGGCGGAGGAGGCCCGGCAGCGCGCCGAGGAAGCCCGCCGTCTGGCCGAGGAGGAGCGGGTCAGGCGGGAGGCCGAGGAGGCGGCCCACGAGGCCGAGCAGGCCCGACTGCGCAGGCAGGCCGAGGAGGAGGCCCGGCTGCGCAAGGAGGCCGAGGCGCGGCGGCTGGAGAAGCAGCGCAAGGCTGAAGAGGCGTTGTTGCGGGCCGAGGAGGCCCGTCGGCGGGCCGAGGCCGAGGCGGCTGCCGCGGCGGAGTCGGCCCGGGCGGAGGAAGCCGCGTCGGCGTCCGTGCCGGACAACGAGATCACGGTGCCGACTCCGATCGTCAACCCGAACGATGTGACGCAGCCGGTGCCGTCGCCGGTCACCCCGTCCTCGCCCGGATCCACGCCGTCCGACGAGGCCGAGACGGCGATGATTCCGAAGATCCACGACCGTTCGGGCCGTACCGAGCGCCCTGGTGCGGACGAGACGGCGGTTCTTCCTCCGGTACGGGACGTGCGCGACGCTCGGGACACGGACCCGGTGGACCGGGTCCCGCGGGGCATCTTCCGTGACGAGCGCCCGGCGGGACCGGCTCAGGAGAACGAGAACGAGCGCACCCGCGAGCTTCCGCAGATCGGCGACCCGCACGCGGCGGCCCCGCGGCCGGTTCAGGGCCACGGGGACGACCGGGAACGTCCGGAACGCCAGGAACAGGAGGAGCGCCGGGGCCGGCGTCCTCGCCCCGACTGGGCCGAGGAGACTCCGCTGGACGATCTGCCGACGCTGGCGGACGAGCTGCTGGGCGACCACCGCGACGACGAGGACTCGGACTCCTCGGGCCGGAGGCGGCGACCGCGCCGCTGATCCGCAACGGCTGCCGGGCGGGCCCGCCCGGCAGCCGGACTGCCGTCCCGCCCGCGCTGCCGGACTGCCGGGATTGTCAGACCCGTCCCGCACAATGGGAAGCCGGATCGACAAGCAGCGACATCACAGCCGCGCGACCGCATCGCACGACAGCCGCGCGGCGCACACCACCTGAAGGGCGGTGACCCATGACCGTATGGGACGACCTGGTCGGCCAGGACCGAGTGCAGAAGCAACTCGGTGCCGCCGCCCGGGACGCCGATGCGCTGGTCACCGCCAACTCCGCGGGGGAGCCGGTGCCCCCGGGGTCGAAGATGACCCATGCCTGGCTGTTCACCGGCCCGCCGGGCTCCGGCCGATCCACCGCAGCCCGCGCCTTCGCGGCCGCCCTCCAGTGCACCAGCCCCGACCGGGCCCTGGGCGGCGCGCCGGGCTGCGGTTTCTGCGACGGCTGCCACACCAGCCTCATCGGTACCCACGCCGACGTCGAGGTGGTCCGTACCGATCTGCTCTCCATCGGCGTGAAGGAGACCCGCGAGCTGGTCCGCCGCGCCCAGCTCTCCCCTGCCGTCGGCCGCTGGCAGGTCATCGTCCTGGAGGACGCCGACCGGCTCACCGAAGGCGCGGGGAACGTCCTGCTGAAGGCAGTCGAGGAGCCCGCGCCGCGCACGGTGTGGCTGCTCTGCGCGCCCGCTCTCGAAGACGTGCTGCCCACCATCCGTTCCCGCTGCCGTCACCTCACCCTGCGCACACCGCCGGTGGACGCGGTGGCCGACGTCCTGATCCGGCGCGACGGCATCGATCCGGAGCGGGCCGCGTCCGCTGCCCGTGCCACCCAGGGCCACATCGACAGGGCCCGCCGCCTGGCCACCGACGAGGGGGCCCGTTCCCGTCGCGCCGCCGTGCTCAAGCTGCCGCTGCGCGTCGAGGACATCGGGGGCTGCCTCAAGGCCGCCCAGGAGCTGATCGACACCGCCACCGATGACGCCAAGCAGGTCTCGGAGGAGGTCGACGCCAAGGAGACGGAAGAGATGAAGGCGGCGCTCGGCGCCGCCGCCGGTGGGCGGATGCCGCGCGGCACGGCCGGGGTGATGAAGGAGCTGGAGGACAGACAGAAGCGCCGCAAGACCCGTACCCAGCGCGACAGCCTCGATCTCGCTCTCACCGACCTGACCGGCTTCTACCGCGACGTACTGGCGATCCAGCTGGGCTCGCGCATCGCCATCGCCAACGCGGACGCACAGGACGCCCTCGACCGCATCGCCCGCTCCTCCACACCCGAACGCACCCTGCGCCGGATAGAGGCGGTGATCGCCTGCCGCCGGGCGCTGGACCGCAATGTGGCCCCACTGCTCGCGGTGGAGGCGATGACGATGGCGCTGCGTGCGGGCTGAGGCCGGGCAGCGCCGCCGCCCGTCGTCACTCGACAACGCGCATCACCATTTGTCGCCACGTGTCACCTCTGCCACTGCTTTCACCCGTACGAGCGGGGAATCGGGTGAGCCGTCACGCGGCGACTACGCTCCGGGGATGGACACCAGGCGCCCGCTCCGTATCCTTGCCACCGCGCTCGGCACTGCCGGCCTCCTCATCTCCGGCTGCAGCAGTGTCAGTTCCACGAGCTCCTCGCAGTCCAGCGCGTCCGTACCGTCCGCCGCATCCGTCCCCGCCGCGCTCAAGCCGTACTACGCGCAGCAGTTGAACTGGCGGGACTGCGGCGTCGAGGGGTTCCAGTGCACGACGATGAAGGCGCCCCTGGACTACGCGCAGCCGGACGGCGGCGACATCAAGCTGGCCGTCTCCCGTGTGAAGGCCACCGGACCCGGCGAGCGGATCGGCTCCCTCCTGGTGAATCCGGGCGGTCCCGGCGGTTCGGCCATCGGCTATCTCCAGAGCTACGCGGCCGTCGGTTACCCCGCCCAGGTCCGGGCCCGCTACGACATGGTCGCCATCGACCCGCGCGGCGTGGACCGCAGTGAGCCCGTCGAGTGCCTCACCGGTCCGCAGATGGACGCCTACACCCAGGTCGACCAGACACCCGACAACGCCGACGAGGTCGCCAGGCTGAGCAGCGCCTACAAGCAGTTCGCAAGCGGCTGCGAGCGCCGCTCCGGCGAGATCCTGCCGCATGTCTCCACCGTCGAGACGGCACGGGACATGGACATGCTGCGCGCCCTGCTCGGTGACGAGAAGCTGCACTACGTCGGGGCTTCGTACGGCACCTATCTCGGCGCGACGTACGCCGAACTCTTCCCCGCCCGGGTCGGCCGCCTGGTCCTGGACGGGGCGATGGACCCGTCGCTCCCCGCCGTCGAAGTGAACCGTGACCAGACCGCGGGCTTCGAGACCGCGTTCCAGTCCTTCGCCGCCGACTGCCTCAAGAAGGCGGACTGTCCGCTCGGCACCACCTCCAGCGCCGACGCGGCCACCCGCCTGAAGCAGCTCTTCGCCCACCTCGACGCCCGGCCGATCCCCACCGGCGACTCCCGCGCGCTCACGGAATCCCTCGCCACGACGGGAGTCATCGCCGCGATGTACGACGAGTCGGCCTGGCCCCGGCTCCGCGAGGCCCTCACCGGCGCCGAGAAGGGCGACGGCTCCGGCCTGCTCTCCCTGTCGGACAGCTACTACGAACGCGAACCGAACGGCACGTACGCGAACCTGATGTCCGCCAACGCCGCGGTGAACTGCCTGGACCTGCCGCCCGCCTTCGCCGACGCCGATGCCGCCGCCCAGGCGCTTCCGAGTTTCGAGAAGGCGTCCCCGGTCTTCGGCAGGACCTTCACCTGGGCCGCCCTGAACTGCGCCCACTGGCCGGTCCGGCCCACCGGCACCCCCCACCGCATCGAGGCGAAGGGCGCGGACCCGATCGTCGTGGTCGGCACCACCCGCGACCCGGCCACCCCGTACAAGTGGGCCGAGTCCCTGGCCGGCCAGCTCTCCTCCGGCACCCTCCTCACGTACCGCGGCGACGGCCACACGGCCTACGGCCGCGGCAGCGACTGCATCGACACGGCGATCAACACCTACCTCCTGGACGGCACCCCGCCGAGCGAGGGCAAGCAGTGCTCCTGATGCCGCCCGGCCCACCGCAGATCTGCCACTGACCTGCCACTGACCTGCGAAGACGGTCCGGAACCGGGCTGGTGCGGAGCACCCCCGGAAACTGTGTAGACTTGGCGACGCTGCTGATCGCACCATGGTGCGACAGGGTGTGCCGCCTTAGCTCAGTTGGCCAGAGCAACGCACTCGTAATGCGTAGGTCTCGGGTTCGAATCCCGAAGGCGGCTCCGAGAAACCCCAGGACTCACTCGCCGTGACCTGGGGTTTTTTCATGTTGAGGTCGTGACGGGATGCTCGGCCGCAGCGGCGTGGAGGGGCTTGCGTGAGCGATGCGTGAGCGGATGGGCCTTGAAGAGGTGCACCGCCGAGCGCTGCGGTGCATGATCTGGCATTCACCTCAAACCGCAGCGACGCAGTGCCATCAGCGGCTCAGGGTGGCGAAGCCAGGCACTCGGAACGTAGAGAGGTGAAGGCGGGTTGGAGCGCTGCAACTGTGGTCAACAGGTTGGTAAGAATGACACCTTTTGTCGGGCTTGTGGTGTGCGTACCTCTTCGGCTGGCTCGCTGTGTGGAACTCTCAGTCGGCGTGCCGAGCTGACCTTTGAAGCCTTGGCTGCCGAACACCGCAGGGGTTGGCCGTCGAGTGAGGTGACACACACCGAGGAGAATCTCCGGGCCATCGATCGGGCCCATGGTGACCGGGTGGCGATCCATCCGTTCGCGAGCGATGAGGAACGCTCGAACGGAGCGGACTGGGAGTGGTGGTTTCACTCTGGCGCCGTAGGGTTCGGTATGCGCGTCCAAGCGAAGCGCGCCAACCGAAACGGCGGATACGACCTACGATATCGACCCGATGGCGATAGGTACCAGAGTGATCTTCTGATCGAAGACGCCATCAAGGCAGGTTGCATTCCAGCCTACGTCTTCTACAACCACCTCAACTGGCCACAGAGACGTCCAGGGAAGCCGTGGTTGGGCTGCGACCATGGCACCTTCAATGAGGGTCAGCTGGGATGCACCATAGCGTCAGCCCTGGTTGTCAAGCAGACGCTTCGCGGAGCGCGCGCGAGCTCGCGATACGTGAAGGATCGCAGTCGCCCTTGGAACCGCATCCTTTGTGATGGGAGTGAATCCAGTGCGCCAAGCTTGGAAGTTGCTTACGGGAGGGTGCTGAGTCTGCACCAGGCAGCTCTTGCGGAGCTTGAGGGGGAGACGGAGCTCTCGGAAAACTCTCCAGTAGTGGCTAGATCTCCGATCCGGTTGGCCAACCCAGAGGAGCCGAGCCGGGTTGATCGTCATCAGCACGGTGGCGAGCATGGCCGCGGGCAGGCTGAGCGTGACGAGACGACGTGTGGTGCAGCGCCGCTTAGTCCAACTGAACGTGCACTTCGCGGACAACTATGGGAAATGGCAGACCGTCCGGTGGGTCGGCTTCCGCAGCGCGTACGAGCCATGGTCCGTGGCGCTGAGGGGGAGCCGGCCGACGAGCGAGTTGCAGGTGCGGTGCTAGTGAATCTCGGCTCCGCTGAGACTTGAGGTCCCCGGGTCGCGAACGGCAGCCATCCCGGAGACAGCGACGCTACCGAGAGCCCTGTTTCTTGGGCTTCTTCAAGTCGCCCTTCTTCTTGCCCTTGGCCCGGTCTTTCGCTTTGGCCTTTGCCTTCCTGGTGGCCTTCGCGGCCTTTCGGGCGGCCTGCTCGGCCTCGGTCCGACGCTGGAGGGGGACCAGCTTGGCCGTCGCCTCGGCAGCGCTCTTCCCGACGTGAGGCAGGACACTTAATGGTGACGTCGGGTATTGGAACTGTCTGAATGCCTCGGCTGAGCTGCGGGGTTACTGAGGGAGCCGTAGCTCCTGCGACGTCTGGTCGGCGGCGGCGTGGAGTCCGGGGCAGAGAAGGTTGAATGCCTGGACTGCCGCTGTGGCGACGCTGTCGCGGGCGTCGGTGGGTGGTTCGCCGGACAGGAATCGTCGTTGCAGTTCGCGCAAGGCGGCCCGGTGTGTGCCGGCGATGGCGCCCGCGAGGAGCGTGAGCATCGGGTGGTCGCCCTGGTTCGGTCCGGTGGAGGTGTTCGGCGGGTGTTCGGCCAGGGCGGTCGCCAGCGCAGCCTCGGCGCGTTCGCTGATCTCGCGTTCGCGTGCGCGCAGTGCGGCGCTGTCGTGGATGACCTGCCAGAACCGGGGCGCGTCGGAGTGGAGCCCGAGTGCGGGGTCGTCGTGCCGCAGGGCGTCCAGCAGGTCGTCGCGGATGGTTTCCACTGGGCAGGCGTCGGGTGCACGGTTGCGTACCAGTGTGGCGAGATGGCCCTCTACTTCTGCCTGGCGATCGAAGAAGAGGTCTTCCTTGGTGGGGAAGTAGTTGAACACGGTGTTGGCGGAGACGCCTGCGTGTCGTGCCACCTCGACGACCGTGACCTGGTCGAAGCCGTGCTCCAGGAAGAGGGGCAGGGCCGCGTCGGCGATTGCCGTGCGGGTCTGCTGCTTCTTGATCTCTCGAAGGCCCATACCCAGATGATAGTGTCACCGCAAAATTGCAGTGACACCAAGATTTGAGGGTGGGGCAAGCATGACCTTGCACTTCGGCATCTATCCCGGCGGGATCCTGGGCGACGACCAGGGCGTCGTCCACCCGGTCCGCCCGGATGTGCCGGACCACATCACCGAGGCACTTGACGCGCTCCAAGGCGACACGGCCACCCTGTCGGTGCGCGCCTATCAGTCGTTCGCCGCCACCGTGACGCCGCTGGAACCGCCCACGCCCGCCGATCCCACGACGTATCTCCAACGGGGCCGCAAGCTGGACCTCGTGCTGCAGTTCCGTGAGCCGTCCGGCGAGTTGGAGGGGTGGCTGGAGTTCGTCCGCGGGGCCGTCCGCGCCGGTGGGCCGCACCTGGAATCCGTCCAGATCTGCGAAGAGCCCAACGCCGACCTGCCCGTGGTCGACGGCAGCATCCCCAACGTTCTGAATGCGCTCGTTGAGGGGGTTGTCGCGGCCAAGCAGCAGGCCCGGGCCCTGGGTCTCAGTGTGGCGGTCGGTTTCAACGCCGTGCCGACCTTCAATCCGGCCGACACCTTCTGGTCCGAGCTCGGCGCCCTGGCCGACGACCGCTTCCGGCAGAGCCTGGACTACGTCGGCCTGGACTTCTTCCCGGACGTGTTCCGTCCCATCGCCGCTGAGCAGCTGGCGGAAGCGGTCACTGCGGTCCTCACCGCATTCCGATGCACCGACCTGCAGAGGGCCGGCATCCCCGACAGCGTCGCGATCCGCATCTGCGAGAACGGCTGGCCCACAGGCCCGGGCCGCAACGAGCAGCGACAGGCCGCGGTCCTCGAAACCGTCGTGCGGACCGTGGCCGCCCTCTCCGCCGACTTGAACATCGACGGATACTCGTTCTTTGCCCTGCGAGATGCCGACAGCACCGCCGAGGGGCTCTTCCACCGCTTCGGCCTGCTGCGCGACGACTACACCCCCAAGCCAGCCTTCGAAACATACCGGCGCCTCATCAACGAACTGGGCAGTCCGCCGGTCGCGCCACACTGATCATCGGAGGTCACGTACGTCTTTTCCTTGCTGGAGCGATCGGGGAGTTCGTTGGCTGATCTCGGCGGCGTAGGTGGTCCAGTCGCCTGCGGAAAGCCGCTGCCAGGCGACGGCGACGTCGGTGTGGATGCCCAGGGCGCGGGCGAGGATCGCGGCGGGGATCTCGGTGGCGAGCTGGAAGAGTGCGGTGCTGCGGGCCTGGTTGGGCCGGATTCCGAGCTGGTTGAGGCGTTGTGTCAGCTGTGTGGTGCTGATTGGCCGTCCGGGCTGGCCGCCGGGGAAGAGCCATGGAGATGGGGCAAGGGCGCCGATGGTCGCGTGGCCCTTGCGGTTCGCGGCGACCACGCGGGCCAGTGCGGCGACGGGTTCGGGGAGCTGGACGGGTGCATTGCCGAGGTGGAGACGTACTTCCTGGGAGCCGACCTCAACGTCCTCGATGGTCAACCGATGGATCGCCGATGGTCCCTGGGCATAGAGGAGGAGAAGCAGCCCTGCGAGCCGGTCCTCGGGTTTGAGGGTGTCGTCGTGCAGGAGCTGGCGTGCGACCTTCCAGCGGTGCTCGTCGTCGAGTGGCTGGGTGGGGCCGTTCCAGCGGACTGCGGGGACATGGACGGTGGCGAGCTTGTTGGTGCGGGCCCAGCGGATGAAATGCCCGGCCGTCTGGCGGTGGGTGGCGGAGTCATCGGTGAGCCACCGGTCGAGGTCGGCTTGCTGGCAGGTGTCCAGCGTGAGGTCGTGGGCGGCCAGCCAGTTCAGGAAGGCGGCGGCTGCGTTGGTGCGTTGACGTGCGGACATGAACTGCTGCGGGGTGATAGGGCGGCCATTGTTGCGTCGGCGGAGTCGTCGGACCAGGTGCCAGATCGCGTACCGGTGCAGGACTTTGCGCTGTTCGGGGCTCTGCTGGGCTGCGAGGAGACCGGTGAGGAAGCGTTCGAGGCGGACCATGTACTCGTCGCGCTCGGGCAGGGCGCCGACGCCGACGAGGACTTGGCGAAGGTGGGCGAGCAGCGGACTGTCAGGCAGTTCGTCGAGGGCCTCCCCGCGGGTCCGTAGTGGTGTGAGCGGGGAGAGCTCCCATCTCGTCCACCGTCGACCCAGGCAGAGCCGAGCAGACGCGGCCCCTGGCGTCAAGGTCGTTCGTACAGTGGCGCGCTCCACCTTGACGCCCTGAACCACGCCCGCTCCACGGTGTGTGGGTCGACGGCGGACGGGATGGGAGCTAGGGACGGTGGTGGGTTGAGGCGAGAGAGTATGCGGGAGGTAGTGGCCAACGGAGGGAACAGGGCCCAAAAAACACGAGGGTCCTCGATTCCGAGGTCACACCACAGCATCGGTCGACGGTGAGGAGGCAAACGGTCTGCGTATCAAGAGGATTCCTCCGGTGTGGTGTCGTAGAGGTGCAATCTGGTTCCGTCAGGGCCGTACACGTCCAGCACGTAGCCCTGAGCGAGGCTGACGCCCTGTCTGGTGAGGAAGGACGTCATTGTCTCCGCGAAGTCGTCGAAGCTGCCCCCGTAGCCGGCCTGTTTGCGGGTCCACACCGTCAGCCGGAGCACACCTTCGGAGTTCTTCGCATACTTGAGCCCGTACACGTCCCGGTCTCCGCCCGCACCGCGATATCGGGCCGCAAGGTCACTGTCGGCGCTGGCAGGGGATGCGCTGGTGGTCGGCGGGCCACCAGCGCGCGAATCGCCGGCACTGCATCCCGACAGCAAAACCACTGCGGCCAACACACAGGCGGGAAGAGTTCTTTTCATTCCTTTAGTGTGCCAACTGGTCAGCCTCGGGCCTGAATCGAGACCAGTGCTCAGCCGATAGTCAGTGCAGGTCCCCGTAAGGCGCGTCCAGCGGGCGGTCTCTGGGTCGTCCGAGGCAGCTCGGCAGTGGCCAACAACGATCAATGACGACCACTCGGGCGTACCGGAGAGCCCCACGACCAGCAAAAACTCAGGCCACCAAGATCCCCGGCAAGACCCAGAAGAACTGACAGCAGATCTGTCAAGAGGGAGTCGGTCGGCTGACACCGACGGCTGACATCAACAGGTGCGTACAGCGTCGACCAACGCCGAATGGCAACGGACGATCCGCCAAGAAGACCGGCCGGTTGGCCGACGTTGCCGACTCCCCGTGATCGACCTGATAAGGATGAGGCCAGACCTCAAAGCTCGGGTACAACGCGGGGTGCCACCTCAGCCGAAGGGTGGCGCCCCGCCAGCTTGACTCGGTCATCAAGACTCCATCGACCTCAGATGCTTCGTAGACGCCCGCGGTGATTACATCCGAGCGGGCCCGAGAGATCGTTAACACCCATCTCGCACAGATGCAGCCGTACCCTCCGGAGGAGGGCGTGACCGCTGGTGCACCGCTCGCTATTTAGGCTGTGCCTGAAGCGCTCTCGTATCTGGTGGAGGGCGCAAGCGCCTGCCAGGATCAGGCTGTGAATGAGCCTTCGATTTCGGCGAGATTGAACAGAGCCCTCGACTGGGCAGGGCTGCCCCTGTCCGCCCTCCTTCTTTGGATCGGCATCAGGGACTACCGGGCCGGCGGGTCCGTGGGTTGGCCAATCGGCGGAGCACTACTGGTTCTGGTCAGCCTCTGGGTGGTCTATCGCGGGTTGCCTCGCCGGAGCAGTAAGACGACCGAGTCACCGTAGGCGTACAGCAGCGCCGTACCGCAACCCCAGCAACCGCCCCCGTCCGCTACCGTCTCTCTGGGGCCTCGTAGCGGCCGGTATGACCGCTGCTGACCGATCCGGCTAGAAGACTCATGAAGATCTTGGGGTTCTGGCCCCGCCGCGTGAGCGGCGGGGCCAGACTCTTTGTTGTGGTGATGGGGGAATGGGCCGGAGAG
>NZ_JBVKBV010000022.1:0-102884 GCF_055635345.1 Streptomyces sp. NPDC111516
CAGCTGGCACCTCACCCCGGCCACCGCATAGCGAAAAGGGGCTGCCCGGCCTACGGCCGGACAGCCCCTCACCAAGATCTTCATGAGTCTTCTAGAGCTACGGATCAGGTGGTACCCACGAGAGGGGGTGGTGCGCGGTCGGCTCTGGCAGGTCATCTGCTGGCCATCGACGAAGCCCGACCGTCGGTTAGGTCCCGGACGATTCTCCGGGCCGCCCCCAGACAGGCCGGGGATGCAACCATTCCTTTCGGAGCTGGAACCCCCGGAAGCCGACCGCGCGCTTGAGACCCTAAAGGCCGGCACTGACAACGGCCTTGTACGTGATTGGCCGTTGAGCGGTGAGTGTCTAACTGCGTGACAACGCTGACGAACAGCGGTGGACGAGCGCGAACGTCTGCGGACCATCAGCGCAGTTGAGAGACACGCTGGTCCAAGGCAGACTCCCCACGCAAGTTGCTTCGGGACGAAGCGGTCTCAGTCTCAGTCTCAGTCTCAGTTGCCGCCGCATCCGCAGTCGTCTGCCCGTGTCCGCGTAGGTCTGCGAGACGCCCTGACCAGGGAATTCGCCCCCTGGAGGACATCGGTGGACGCCCATGGAACAAGATCGGACAACTCGTAATGCGTAGGTCTCGGGTTCGAATCCCGAAGGCGGCTCCGAGAAACCCCAGGACTCACTCGCCGTGACCTGGGGTTTTTCCTTGCTCAGGGCGTGACGAGTCACACGGCTGGGTGCCGCGGTGGCGCCTTCGGGCAGCGAGACGGATACAGGCCGGACGGGTCGTTGCCGGGAGCCGGGTTTGTCGCCGTGGCGTCAGTTTCTTGCCAATCGCTTGCCCGTTCATGTGTGTCAGTGGCGATGCGGCGGGCCGAGGAGCGGGCGATGGCGGTCCGGGGTGGGGCGATCGGCTGGGGCGATAGGGGGGTTCGGGAGCCGGTATGGGGTGGGTGTTGTGGTGTCGGGGTGGGCGGATCAGGCTGGGGCCCGCAATGAGGTTGCCGGGCTTGTTCGGGCCGGCGCTTACGTGGAGGTGCGGCGTGGGGCGGTTCACCGTTGTCGTCAACGGGGAAGAGCAGTACTCGATCTGGGCCGAAGGGCGCGAACTGCCCCTGGGCTGGCGGGACACGGGTGTGGCCGGGACCAAGGAGGAGTGCCTTGCGCACATCGACGAGGTGTGGACGGACCAGCGGCCGCTGAGCGTGCGGTAGGGACCGTCTCGGCCGGGCTACGCGTCCGGGGGAAGCCAGCCGTGTTGGACCGCTCGGGCGCCGGCTTCGAAGCGGCTTCGGGCGCCCAGGCGGTCCATCAGGACCGTTGCGATGCGGCGGGCCGTGCGGTGGGAGACCCCGAGGCGCTTGGCGATGCCCTCGTCGGTGTGGCCCTCGGCGAGCAGGCGCAGGGTGGCCGCCTCCTGGCGGTCCAGTTCGCCCTCGTCGCGGCGCTGGGCCCGGCCCAGCGGACGGGCGTTCTCCCACACCGTCTCGAAAAGGGTGCACAGGGCGGTGAGCGTGCCCTGGCCGGTGAGGGCGACCGCGCCCTCGCCGCTGTCCTCACTGTTGACGGGGAGGACGGCGGTCGTACGGTCCACGATGGTCATCCGAAGCGGCAGCACGGCGACCGTGCGGACCTGGCCGCCCAGCTCCGTCAGCCACTTGGCGTGCGCCTCGCTGGCCGGGTTGTTGCGCACGCTGTCCAGATAGATCGTCCGCATGGTGACGCCCCGGCCCAGGAGCCGTTCGTTGAGCGGGCGGGAGGCCGCCATGTTCGCCTTCGTCTGCGCCCCGCCGGGGGCGAAGACCATCACCTCGGTCCGGACGTTCTCGGTGAGCACCGCGAGGCGGGCCCGGACCTCGTTGACGTCGGCGAGGTGTTCCACGCTGACCGGCGCCCCGATCGGGCGCAGGTCCTCGTACTCGGAGATCAGCTGCCGCACCGCCGCCCGGGTGCCCGCGATGCGCTGGCTCTCCAGGGCGAACTCGGCCTCCCGCTTGGCCAGCAGGTACTCCAGACCGACCTCCGGGTTGACCGCGCGGGGCGGCGCCGAAGCGCCGGTCGGGCGGTCGGCGGCATACTGCACGAGCGAGAGCCCGGACAGCCGGTCCCACGCCTCGCGCACGGCCTCCTCGGTGATCCCGAGCCGCTCGGCCAGGGCCTTGGCGTCGTCCCGGGGGCGGCTCAGCATCGCCCGGTAAACAGCCTCGGTCGGTCTGTCCAGTCCCAGTGGTTCGAGCATCGGACCCCCCCGTCCATCAATCCCTGCCATTATCCCCGGCGTGGCCGATCCGGGCTGAGCTGGCCAGATTGGGTCAGGGCCCAATCTGGCCACCCGGAAAGCCTTCCTGACCGTGTGACGGATGGTGATGCTGTGACTGAGGGAAGACACGCAGTCACTGGGGGAGATTCGTCATGCTTCGTGCTCGTATGGTCAAGGCCGCCGCAACCATTGTCATAGGCACCGCCGCGCTGCTCGCGCCCGCCGCCGTCACCGCGGCGCCGCAGGCCGTCGCGGCTCCCGCGCCGGTCGTGGACGCCCCGAAGCAGGACATGGGCTGGCAGTGACCACCGCCGCCACCACGGGGACGGCGTGCCGCAGGGACAGCGCATGGATCTGAAGCAGCTCACCACCTTCCACCGGGTCGCGACGCTGCTCAGCTTCACCCGCGCCGCGGCCGACCTGAAGTACGCGCAGTCCAGCGTGACCGCGCAGGTCAAGGGCCTGGAGGTGGCGCTCGGTGTGGAGCTCTTCGAGCGGCTGCGGGGGCGGATCCGGCTGACACCGGCCGGCGAGCGGCTTGTACCGTACGCCGAGCAGATCCTGTCCCTGGTCGACGAGGCCCGGGACCGGACAACCGGCCGGGCCGAGCCGTCGGGAGTCCTCACCATCGGCACGATGGAGAGCTTCACCTCCTACCGGATGCCCCCGGTCCTCGAGTACTTCCACCACCGCTACCCGCGGCTCCAGCTCGCCCTGCGGTCCAGCCTGTGCCGGGACACCTGCGAGGCGCTGCGGCAGGGCACCTTCGACCTGGGCTTCCTCATGGAGGCCGAGACCGAGCACCCGGGGGTCAGGACCGAGGTCCTCGGCTCCGAGCCGCTGGTCGCGGTCGCCGCCCCGGACCATGTCCTGGCCGGCGCCCGCAACGTCTCCACCAGCGATCTGCGCGCGGTGCCGATCCTGGCGTCGGAGGCGGGCTGCTCGTACGGGGCGATGTTCGAGGCGGAGCTCAACGGCGGCGCCGAGGAGCCCGTACCGCTGCTGCAGTTCGGCAACATCGAGTCGATCAAGCGCGGGGTCGCGGCCGGCCTGGGCGTCACTGTGCTGCCGGCGATGGCGGTGGCCGGCGAGGTCGAGGCGAAGTCGCTGACCGTGTTGGACTGGAAAGCGCCGTTCGAGGTGTATACGCAGATAGCTTGGCGGTACGGGCGCCACCTCACGCGTGAGATGCGGGTGTTCATCGACTGGATGGTCCAGTTCATGGAGGAGGACCGGCCGTTGGTGGCCTGCTGAGGGCTGTGTTCACAGGGTGCCCCGGGCCAGCAGTTCCTCCACTATCTGTACGGCGTCCAGCGCGCCGCCGACCCGGAGGTTGTCGGTGGCCAGCCACAGCCAGAAGCCGGCGGGGGTGGTGGCCGAGACCCGGATCCGCCCCACGTGGAGGTGGTCCGGGTCGCCCAGCGCCGCCGGGGTCGGGCCGCCGCAGTCGTCGTGGACGGTGACCCCGGGCAACGCCCTGAGCAGGGCCACCAGTTCGACGCGGTTCACCGCCGAACGACACTGCACCCACACCGCCGCACCCTGCCCGCTGACCACCGGGACCCGTACGCAGGTCGCCGTGACCTCGATGCCGGGCAGACCCAGGACCTTGCGGACCTCGTCGACCAGCTCCCGCTCCTGGCGGGTCGAGCCGTCCTCCAGCATGTCGCCGATGCCGGGCAGCACGTTGAAGGCCAGCGCGGGCGAGAACTCCGCCGAGACCACGGTGGCCTGCGGGTCCTGCAGGACGGTGCGCGAGCCGTCCTGGAGCTCTTCGATGCCGGCGTGCCCGGCGCCCGAGGCGCCCTGGTACGTACTCACGACGATCCGGCGGATCCCCCAGCGGCGCTCCACGTCCCGCGCTATGCGGACCACGGGGACGGTGGCGGCGCCGGGCACCGCGATCACTCCGCCGACCGGGCGGCGGCCCAGCTCGGCCGCGTTGAGCTGCGGGACGACCAGGGGGGTGCCCGGCGCCATCCGGAAGGCGGGGGTGCTGTCGATGGCCAGGGCGCCGTGGGCGACGGCGACCGGGACCCAGTCCCTGCTGACCTCCTCGCCGGCGCAGAACAGCGCGGCGTCGACCATGCCGAAGTCGAACCGGGAGAGCTTGGTGACGCGGTGGTCGTGGCCGTCGACGCGGATCGTACGGCCGGCCGAGCGGGCGGAGGCCACCAGGTCCAGTCGCCGGTACGGGAGGCGGCGGTCCTCGATGAGTTCGAGCAGGGTCCCGCCCACCGCGCCGGTCGCTCCGACGATGGCGATTCGGGGGGCGGCGGGGTCGTCGACCTGTGGCATGGGCTTCTCGGATCCGCGTAGGGCAGGGGACACGGACGGCAGGCGGCCGTGCGAGTCGTCGGCTCCTGGACATGACCCTGTTCGAGTACGCGCCGGAGGCTCGGCGTGGGGCGGTGTGCGCGATCGGCGCCGGTCCGATGATCCGCGCATCCGGGGCGCTCGGCAATGGGTGCCCCGACGGGCATCTCCGATGGCTCCCATCAGCGGGAACGATCGGCTCCGGTCGTGCGGCCCGCCGCGACCGCAAGCGTCATCGGAATGTCTGAACCGGGCCATCGGAACTCTCCGGACGGCGAGCGTTGACCCGCAAGTTGGCTTGCCGAAGGCTGTGGCCGGTCCTGAACGACCGGGTGCCGGAACCGAACACGCGAAACGGGGAGTTCATGCAGCAGGCCGTGAAGGTCGTCGGAATCGGGGGATCCTCCCGACCCGGCTCCACCGCCGAGCTGGGGCTGCGGGTGGTGCTCGCGGAGGCCGCCCGGCTGGGTGCGGAGGTCGGTCTCGTCAGCGGCGCCGACCTGGTGATGCCGCTGTACGACCCGCGTGTGGCGAGCTGCCCGCCGCAGGCGCGCCGGCTGCTCGCCGAGGTGGCCTCGGCGGACGGGGTGGTGCTGGCCAGCCCCGCGTACCACGGCACGGTGTCAGGGCTCCTGAAGAACGCCCTGGACTACACCGAGGAGCTCCGGGACGACGCCCGGCCGTATCTCTCGGGCCGGGCCGTCGGCTGTCTGTCCGTCGGGATGGGCTGGCAGGGTGCCGTGACCACGCTCGCCGCGCTCCGGGACGTCGTGCACGCCCTGCGCGGCTGGACCACCCCGCTGGGGGTGGCGCTCAACAGCGCGACGGCCGGGTTCGGCGCGGACGGCGCGTGCGACGATCCGCACATCCAGCGGCAGTTGACCGCGATGGCCGGGCAGGTCGTCGAGTTCGCGGAGGCACGTCGGGCCCACCGGGCGCTCCGGGCCGAGTCGGTGCATGCCCGATGAGCGGCACGGACGACGGCCACTGTCCCGACGGGGGCACGGCCACGACCACGGCCCCCGGGACCGCCGCCGGCGCCACCCCCTGGATCCGCTGTTTCCACCCGAAGCCGGCGGCTCGGTACACCCTGGTCTGTTTTCCGCATGCGGGTGGGTCGGCCAGTTACTATTTCAGGCTTTCGGCAGCGCTCGACCCGGACATCGAGATGCTGGTCGTCCAGTACCCGGGGCGCGAGAACCGGCTCTTCGAGGAGCCCGCGGGTTCCGTGGCGGCGCTGGCGGACGGTGTGTACGAGGCGCTGCGTCCCCGACTGCCGCGGCGCCCGGCCTTCTTCGGGCACAGCATGGGTGGGCTCATCGGCTTCGAGGTCGCCCGGCGGCTGGAGTCGGCCGGGGGGCTCGCCCCCCACGTCCTTGTCGCTTCGGCCAGTTCGGCGCCTTCGGTGCGTACGGACCGGCTGGCCGCCGGCCGGGGCGCGCCCCGCAGCGAGGCCGAGGCCGATGACGCCGTGCTGGCCCGCATCATGGGCCTGGGCGGCACGCGCGAGGGGGTGCGCCAGGATCCGGAGCTGCTGCGGCTCGTGCTTCCCGCCATCCGGGCCGACCTGCGCGCCCTGGAGGGATACCGGCCCGACGAGGGTGCCGCGGTCGGCTGCCCGGTCACGGTGTTCGTCGCCGACAGCGACCCCGATGTGCCGCTCGCCGAGGCCGACGGGTGGGGCGCCCACACGACGGCGGGCGCCGCCGTGCACGTCTTCGAGGGCGACCACTTCTACTTCAGCGGCAACCCGCCGAAGTTTCTCGAACTGCTCCAGGACGCCGTGCGTCACTCTCACCCCGGGACACAACTCGTATGACAGCCATGGGATTCGTGGAGGAAGAGCTCGCCCGGATGTGGGCCGAGATCCTTGACGTCACCGGTGTGACGCTCGGCTCCGGCTGGCACGCGCTCGGCGGGCGGCCGGAGGCGGTACGCACCCTCGCCGACCGGATCGACGAAGAGCTCGGCGCGCGCGTCGAGCCCGAGGGGCTGCTCGACGCGGCCACCCTGGAGGGCATGGCCCGCCTGGTGCGGGACGCCATGGCGGCCAGGAACGCGGCGGCCAGGCCGACGGCGGACGGACCGGTGGGCCCGCGGGCCGGGGCGCGGCCGGAGCGGCCCGCACTGTCCTTCGCCCAGCAGCGGCTCTGGTTCATGCAGCAGATCGACCCCGACACCACGCTCTACAACGTGCCCACCGTGCTACGGCTGCGCGGCGACCTCGGCCACGGCCGGCTCGCCCGGGCGCTGACCGCGCTCGTCGCCCGGCACGAGGTGCTGCGTACGGTCTATGAGACGTCGTCCGGAGTGCCGCACCAAGCCGTCGCCGCACCCGGGGAGGTCGCGCTTCCGTACACCGATCTGACCGGCAAGGACGACCCGGCGGCCGAGGCGGCCCGCATCGCCGCCGAGGTGGGTGCCCACGTCTTCGACCTCGCCGTCGACCTGCCGCTGCGGGCCCATCTGCTGCGGCTCGGCCCCGACGAGCACCACCTGGTGGTGACGTTCCATCACATCGCCATCGACGGCTGGTCCGTCGAGATCTTCTTCCGCGAACTGGGGGAGCTGTACGGCGACGCGGACGCGGGCAGCGGGTCCGCGACGGCGCCTGCGCTGCAGTACGCCGACTACGCCGTCTGGCAACGCGACCGGCTCCAGGGCGACACTCTGGACGCCCTGACCGCCCACTGGCGTGCGGTGCTCGGCGACGACCCGCAGGCCCTCGCCGTGCCCACCGACCGCCCCCGGCCCACGTACCGCTCCTTCCGGGGCGCGGTCGTCACCCGCGAGCTGGGGCCCGAACTCGCCGCCCGACTACGTGAGTTCAGCAGGGGTGAGCGCGGCACGCTCAACATGACGCTGCTCGCCGGGTTCCAGGCGCTGCTCGCGGGCTGGTCCGGGACCGACGACGTCACTGTGGGCACCCCGGTCGCGGGCCGCACCCGGCCCGAACTCCAGGAGCTCCTCGGCTGCCTCATCAACATGGTCCCGGTCCGCGTCGGACTCGGCGGCGACCCGGACTTCCGACAGCTGCTCGCCCGCACCCGCACCGCGCTGCTCGACGCCTCCGCGCACCAGGAACTGCCCTTCGACAAGCTGGTCGAGGCCCTGGTCTCCCGGCGCGGCCGCGACTTCCTGCCGGTGTTCCGGGTGATGTTCAGCTTCCTCAAGGAACAGTCCGTGCCGGTCTTCCCCGGGCTCGACCACTGCTCCCTCGACCTCACGGGCCCGCAGGACACCGCGAAGTACGACCTCAGTCTGTACGCGCAGGAGAGCGGCGCGGGTGTCGCGCTGACCCTCGAATACGACACCGACCTGTTCGGCCCCGAGACGCCGGCCGCGCTGCTGGTCGCTTACGAGCAGACGCTGCACGACGCAATCACCTTCCCGGACAGGCCGGTTCTGGATCTCGCAGCGGTCCGGTTCCGGGAGTCCGGCTCCGAGAGGAACATTCACCGTGACCGCTGACCCACTGGCCGCCACAGGCCCGGGCACCATCGACGCCTGGTTCGGGCGGCAGGCGGCCGAGCGGGCCGACGCGGTCGCCGTGACCGGCACCGACGGCCGGCTGACCTTTTCCGAGCTCGACCGCGCCGCCAACCGCCTCGCTCATCACCTGCGCACCCTCGGCGTCGGCCCCGAAGTGCCGGTCGCCGTCTGCATGGAGCGCACCACCGCCCTGGTGACGGCGCTGCTCGCCGTGCTCAAGGCGGGGGGCGCGTACGTGCCGCTCGACCCGGCGAGCCCGGACGAGCGGGTCGCCTTCACGCTCGCCGACGCCGGCGCCACCGTCCTGGTCACCGACCGCGCCGGGCGCGGTCTCGCCGTCGAGCACACCGTCCTGACCGGCCCCGGCGGCACCGACCTGAGCGCCCACCCGGACACCGCGCCCGAGGAGCCGGGCACCGGCCCGGCCAGCCTCGCGTACGTCATCTACACCAGCGGCTCGACCGGCTCCCCCAAGGGCGCCATGATCGAGCACCGCAATGTGACCGGCCTGCTCACCGGCGTCCGGGGCCGCTTCGGCTTCGGCCCCGACGACGTCTGGTCGATGTTCGCCTCCGCCGCCTTCGACGTGTCGGTGTGGGAGATGTGGGGCGCGCTGCTGCACGGCGGCCGACTGGTCGTCGTACCGGAGGAGACCCGGCGCTCGCCGCAGGAGTTCCACGCTCTGCTGAACCGCGAGCGGGTGACCGTCCTCAACCAGACCCCGGCCGCCTTCCGGCAGTTGGTGCGGTACGAGGAGGAGCAGCCGCCCGGCGCCGGACCGGCCGCCCTCGACGCGCTGCGACTCGTCGTCTTCGCCGGGGAGGCGCTGCCACCCGAGATGCTGCGGCCGTGGATCGCCCGGCACGGCGCGGACCGACCCGAACTGGTCAACATGTACGGGATCACCGAGACCACCGTGCACTCCACCTACCGCCGGATGACCTCGGCCGACCTCGACGCCGGCGCCGGCAGCATGATCGGCGGGGCCTTCGAGGGCTGGACGATGAAGGTCGTCGCCGCCGACGGCACCGGGGCGGCCGCCGGCGAGGCGGGCGAGCTGTTCGTCGGCGGCGCCGGGGTGGCCCGGGGCTACCTGGGCCGGCCCGCCCTGACCGCCGAGCGCTTCCTGCCCGACCCGGACGCGGCCGTGCCCGGCGCCCGGCGCTACCGCTCGGGCGACAGCGCCCGGCGCGGCGCGGACGGCGACCACGAGTACCTCGGCCGGCTCGACCACCAGGTCAAGGTGCGCGGCTACCGCATCGAACTCGGCGAGATCGAGAACGCCCTGACCCGCCACCCCGACGTCCGGGACTGCGTGGTGACGGTCGACGAGGACTCGGTCGGCGAGCCGCGCCTGGTCGCGTACTGGGTGTCCGGCGGGGCGGAACTCACCGACAGCACCACGGAGTTGCGCGATTACCTGGGGCGCACCCTGCCCGCGTACATGCTGCCGAACGTCTTCGTCGCGCTCGACCGGCTGCCGCTGACCCTCAACGGCAAGGTCGACCGGCGGGCACTGCCCGCGCCCGAGGCCGTACGCCCCGACCTGGGCGGCGGCTTCGAGGCGGCCGGCACTCCGGTGGAGAAGGCCCTCGCGGAGATCTGGGCAGATGTGCTCTCGGTCGACCGCGTCGGCCTCGACGACGACTTCTTCGAACTCGGCGGCCACTCGATGCTCGCGACCCAGGTCGTGGCCCGCTCGAAGGAGCAGTTCGGCGTCGCCGTGACGCTGCGGCTCTTCTTCGACCTGCCCACGGTCCGGGAACTCGCGGGCGCCCTGGAAGAGCTGCTCGCCGCACAGTCCATAACCAACCCGCACGGGGAGAACGCATGACGTACGAAGCGGAACTGCCGCTGCCCGAGCAGTCCGTGGCCATCATCGGGATGAGCGGACGCTTCCCCGGTGCCGACGATGTCGACGCTCTGTGGCGCATGGTGGCGGCGGGCGAAGAAGGCCGCACCGACTACACCGACGAGCAGCTCGCCGAGGCGGGCGTGGACCAGCGGCTGCTCGCCGACCCGGCCTATGTGAAGTCCGGCTTCCCCGTCGACGGGTTCGACCGGTTCGACGCCGAGTTCTTCGGCGTGACCCGCTCCGAGGCCGGGCTCATGGACCCGCAGCACCGGTTGCTCCTGGAGACCGCCTGGCAGGCCCTGGAGCGGGCCGGCTACCCGGAGGGCACCTTCGAGGGCCGCACCGGCGTCTTCGTCGGCACCTCGGGCAGCGCCTACCTCCGCGAGCGCATCGCCGACTCCGGCTCGGACGGGCAGATCTCCGACGAGATCCAGGTCGCGATCGGCAACGACCCCGGCATGCCGGCGCTGCGCGTCTCCTACAAGCTCGGCCTGAGCGGTCCCAGCTTCACCGTGCAGAGCGCGTGCTCCTCCTCGCTGGTGAGCGTGCACCTCGCCGTGCAGTCGCTGCTCGGCCAGGAGTCCGACCTCGCCCTCGCGGGGGGTGTCGCGGTGCGCGAGTTCGAGCCGCGCGGCTACCGCTACGAGGAGGGCGCGATCCTCTCGACGGACGGCCACTGCCGCCCGTTCGACGCGGACGCCTCCGGCACGGTGTCCGGCGACGGTGTCGCCCTGGTGGTCCTGAAGCGCCTTGAGGACGCGGTCGCCGCCGGCGACCACATCCACGCCGTGATCCGTGGCTCGGCCGTCAACAACGACGGCTCCGCCAAGGTCGGCTTCACCGCGCCGTCCCCACAGGGCCAGGCCGAGGTCATCGCCGAGGCGCTGGCCGTCGCGGGCGTCGAGTCCGGCACGGTCCAGTACGTCGAGGCGCACGGCACCGCCACCCCGCTCGGCGACCCCATCGAAGTGCAGGCGCTCACCGAGGCGTTCGGTTCCGACTTGCGGGCCGGCTCGGTCCATCTGGGCTCGGTGAAGTCCAACATCGGCCACCTCGACGCCGCCGCCGGTGTGGCCGGCCTCATCAAGGCCGCGCTCGCCCTGGAACACCGCTTCATCCCGCCGACCGCGCACTTCCGGGCTCCCAATCCCCGACTCGCCCTGGACAAGGGGCCGTTCGTGGTCAGCGGTGAGGGCACCCCCTGGCCGCTGACGGCGACCCCGCCGCGCGCCGGGGTGAGCGCCTTCGGCATCGGCGGCACCAACGCGCACGTAATCCTCGAGGCCGCGCCCGTCGTGACCACGGAGCCCGAGACGGACGGCGACTGGCAGGTCCTTCCGCTGTCGGCCCGCACTCCCGAAGCCCTGGACGCCGCCGCCGGGCGCCTCGCGTCGGCGCTCACCGAGAACGGATCCGGGCTCGCGGACGCCGCCCACACGCTGCAGTCGGGCCGCGCCGAATTCGCCTACCGCCGCGCCGTGGTGGCCGACAGCCGGGAGGGCGCCGCCGCCGCGCTGCGTCAGGACCGGCCCGCCGTGGCCGCCGGGCAGGGCGACGCCGCGCCCGGCGTGGTGTTCCTGTTCCCCGGCCAGGGGGCCCAGTACCCGGGAATGGGCGCGGACCTGTACCGCACCGAGCCCGTCTTCCGCGCGGCCCTCGACCGGTGCGCCGAGCTTCTCAAGCCCGAACTGGGCTGGGACGTACGGGAAGTGGCGTTCGCCGCCGACGGCGAGGAGACCCGCGAGCGACTGCGGCAGACCCTCTACACCCAGCCCACCGTCTTCTCCCTCGACTACGCCACCGCACAGCTGCTGCTCTCCTGGGGGATCGAGCCGGCCGCGATGACCGGGCACAGCCTCGGCGAGTACGTATCGGCCTGCCTGGCCGGGGTGTTCAGCCTGGAGGACGTCCTGCGCGTGGTCGCCCGCCGTGCCCGACTGATGCAGGACCTCGCGCCCGGCCGGATGCTGTCGGTGCTCCTCGACGAGGAGGCGCTGACGAAGGCGCTGGACGGCCGCGGCACGATCGCCGCGGTCAACGCGCCCGGCTCCTGCGTGGTTGCCGGTACGCCCGGGGAGGTCGCCGAGGCGCGCCGCGTTCTGGCGGAACAGGGCGCTTCCGTAAGGGATCTGGAGACCTCGCACGCCTTCCACACCGCGCTGGTCGAGCCCGCCCTGCCCGCCCTGGAGGAGGTGCTGCGCTCGGTCACGCTGAACGCGCCGGAGATCCCCTTCCTGTCCAACGTCACCGGAACCTGGATCACCGACGAGCAGGCCACCGACCCGGCGTACTGGGTCGCCCACACCCGTCGGCCCGTCCGGTTCTCCGACGGTGTCGCCACCCTGGTCCAGCGCGGCCCCGCCGTGTTCGTCGAGGCCGGTCCCGGCAGCCAGCTCGGCGGACTCGTCAGGACCCACCCGGAGCCGGGCCCCGTCGTCAGCCTGCTGCGCAAGCCGCGCGCCGGCGCCGAGGCGCCCGCCGAGGGCCGCACGGTCCGCGAGGGCCTTGCCGAGCTGTGGCGCCACGGCGTCACGGTCGACTGGACGGCCCTGCACACCGGCGGCGTGCGCCGCCGGGTGCCGCTGCCCGCCTACCCCTTCCAGGGCCCCGGCTTCCTGCTGCCCAAGCCGACCGCGACCACCGGCGTCCGTACGAACAGCGCCCGGTGGACGTACGCACCGGTCTGGCACCGCGCGCCGCTGGCCGTCGCCCCGGAGCAGGCCGAGCCGGCCACCTGGCTGGTCCTGGCCGACGGCCGGGGGCTGACCGGTGACCTGGTCGCCGCCCTGCGCGAGCGCGGCGAGAGCGTCACCACCGTGCGCAAGGCGGCGGCGTACGCCCGCACCTCCGAGCACGGCTTCGACGTCGACCCGGCGGACGCCGAGCACCTGGGCCGCGTCCTCAAGGAGCTGCGCCAGGACGGGCTGACCCCGGACCGGATCGTGCACGCCTGGGCCGTGACCGACCCGGAGGGGACCACCCCCTCGACTGCGGACGGCCGGTACGCCCACGGTCTGGCCACCGGCTTCCACAGCCTGGTCTCGCTGGCGCAGGAGCTCGGCGAGAGCGGCACGGACACCCCGGTGCGCGTCGATCTCCTCACCGACCGGCTGCAGGACGCGCACGGCTCGGCCGTGATCCGCCCCGAGCGGGCCGCTCTGTACGGCGCGGTCACCGTCCTGCCGCAGGAGTACGCCTGGCTGACCTGCCGCGGCGTCGACGTGCTGCCCCCGACGGACACCGCCGCGCGGACCCTGCTGACCAAGCAGCTCACCGCCGAACTGACCGGTCCCGGCGCCGAACCGCTCGTCGCCTACCGGGGCGCCCAGCGGCTGCGCCGCGCGTTCGCACCGGTCGAACTGGCCTCCGTACCCGTCGGGCGGGCGTGGCGGGCCGACGCCGGCTATCTGATCACCGGCGCGTCGGGCGAGGCCGGACTTGGCTTCGCCGAGCAGCTCGCCGAGGCGGGCGCCCGCCTGGTGCTCGTCGGGGACCCGCGGTTCCCGGCCGAGAGCGAGTGGGCCGCGCTGCCCGCGGGGGCCGAGCGGGCCCGCGCCGAGCGGCTCGCCGCGCTGCGCGCCGCCCGACCCGACGCCGTCACCTACCGGGCCGCCGACCTGGCCGACCCGGAGCAGGCCCGACTCCTCGTCGAGGAGGCCCGGACCGTGCTGGGCGCCGTCAATGGCGTACTGCACTGCGCGGACGCCCGGGGCACCGGACTCGTCGCGCTCAAGTCGCGGGAGGACTTCGAGGCCGTGCTCGGGGCGCGGGTGCGCTCCACGCTGCTGCTCGAAGAACTGCTCGCCGCCGACGATCTGGACTTCTTCCTGGCGGGCTCGGCCACCACCGGCATCGTCGGCGGCTTCGGCCAGGCCGACAACTGCGCGGCCGCCGCCTTCCTGGACGCCTTCGCCGCCGCCGGGTCCGCCGAGGGGCGCAACACCGTCACCCTCGACTGGTCGCAGTGGGAGTGGGACGACTGGTTCGAGCTGCAGATGGCCGGGCTGCCCGAGGTGCGCGAGCTGTACGAGCGGCTGCGCCTGAACCAGGGCATCCCCGTCGCCGACGGCCTCGCGCTGGCCCGCGCCGCGCTCTTCGCCGGCCTGCCCCAACTGGTCGTGTCCCGGGCCGACTTCCAGGACGTCCTGGCCGACCAGCAGGGCCTGACCGCGACCTCGTTCACCGACGCGCTGGGCAGCGGCCGGGGCGAGGACAGCGACTGGGACCCCGCCACGGTGTGGCCGGACGACGAACTGGCCCAGTCGGTGGCCCGGGTGTGGCAGGAGATGCTCGGTGCCTCCCCGATCGGCCCGGAGGACGATTTCTACGACCTGGGCGGCAACTCGCTGTTCGCCATCCAGATCGTGGGCCGGCTGCGCCAGGCGCACGGCGACTTCCCGATGAGCGCCGTCTTCGAGGCGCCGACCGTACCCGGGCTCGCGGCGGCGATCCGCGCCCACCAGGCCGAGTCCATCGGTCTGGACGAGTTCGAGGCGATGCTGCGCGAGGTCGAGGCCCTCTCCGCCGCCGAGGCCGAGCAGAAGCTGAAGGGGGACAGCTGACCATGGCTGACGAGAACACGAACACCGACATCGAGGCGGCGCAGGCGCGCAAGCTCCAGGAGCGGCTCTCCTCGCTGACTCCCGAGCAGCGCGCGGTCCTGGAGCGCTCCATGCGGGAGCGCGGCGTCAAGGCTCCCGCCACCGTGGACGCGGGGGAGAAGGCCGGCGCCAAGCAGGCCGCCGCGCCGCGCCGCACCCGGCGCCCGGGCAGCACCATGGAGTTCAGCCTGTTCTTCTTCTCCGGCGACGGCACCGCCGCCGGACCGGGGAAGTACGACCTGCTGATGGAGAGCGCCCGGTTCGCCGACGCCAACGGCTTCGCGGGGATCTGGGTGCCCGAGCGGCACTTCGTGGACTTCGGCGGGCTCTACCCCAACCCGTCGGTCCTGGCCGCGGCCATCGCCGTACAGACCCAGCGGATCCAGATCCGCGCGGGCAGCTGCGTACTGCCGCTGCACCACCCGGTGCGGGTCGCCGAGGAGTGGGCGGTCGTCGACAACCTGTCCGGCGGGCGGGCCGCGATCGCCGCGGCCTCCGGCTGGCACCCCGACGACTTCCTCCTGGCCCCCGGCGACGGGCAGCGGCGCTACCCGCACCGCAAGGAGGAGATGTTCGAGGCGATCGAGACGATCCGGCGGCTGTGGGCCGGGGAGAGCGTCGAACTGCCGCGCGCCGACGGTTCGTCGCAGTCGGTACGCACCCTGCCGCGCCCGCTCCAGGCCGAGCTCCCCGTGTGGGTGGCGGCGCAGGGCAGCCCGGAGACGTTCATCAAGGCCGGTGAGGCCGGCGCGTACCTGCTGACCGGTCTCGTCGCCCAGCGGCCCGCCGACCTCAAGGACAAGATCGCCGCCTACCGCGAGGCGCTCGTCGGCGCCGGGCACGACCCGGCCCGCGCCAGGGTCACCGCGATGGTGCACACCTTCCTGGACTCCGACGACGAGATCGCCCGGGAGATCGTGCGGGAGCCGCTGACCGGCTACCTCAAGACCTTCCTCGCCCAGCAGGACAGCTTCGGCAGCGAGTACTCCAAGCTCTCCGAGGCCGAGCGCGACGTGATGCTGAACGCCACCTTCGAGCGGTACTTCGACACGCTCGCGCTGCTCGGCACGCCCGACAAGTGCGAGTCCCTGATCGAGGACCTGGTCGACATCGGCGTGGACGAGGTGGCCTGCCTGGTCGACTTCGGCCTCGCGCCGGGCCGGATCGTCAAGGGCCTGGAACACCTCACCGAACTCAAGAACCGGTACCGGGCCGCCGAGGCCGAAGGAGAGCAGTCGTGACCGAACTCGCCAACCGGCTGGCCGGCCTCACCCCCGCCCAGCGGGCTCTCCTGGACAAGAAGATGCGGGAGCGCGCCCGGACGCCCGCGACGGCCGGCCCCGTCCCCCGGCGCAAGGGCGGCGACCGGGTGCCGCTCACCGTGGACCAGGAACGCATCTGGCTCATCCACCAGTTCGACGACGAAGACCCGCTCTACAACGTGTACTTCGCCTCGAAGCTGCACGGTGCGCTGGACCGCGACGCGCTCCAGCGCGCCACCGACGCCTTCGTGCAGCGCCACGAGGCCCTGCGCACCACCTTCGAGCAGGACGGCCACGCCCCCGTGCAGGTCGTCCACCCGGCGATGGAGGTGCCGGTCCGCCACGTCGACCTGCGCTCCGTACCGGACGAGGAGCGCGAGGCCGAGGTGACGCGCCTCGCCACCGAGGAGATGCGCGCCCCCTTCGACCTGGTCGGAGGACCGCTGCTGCGCATCACGATGCTGCGGGTCGCCGACGAGGAGCACGTGCTCGTCGGCACCGTCGACCACCTGGTCTGGGACCGCGGCTCGATGGGCATCTTCAACGCCGAGTTCGCCGAGTTCTACACGGCGTTCGCAACTGGCCGGGAGCCCGGACTCCCTGCCATCGAGGTGCACTACGCGGACTACGCCGAGTGGCAGCCGCAGTGGCTGGCCGAGGACGTCCGGCACAAGCACCTGCCGTACTGGAAGAAGCAGCTCGAAGGCGCCGAGCTGGTCCTGGAGCTGCCCACCGACCGACCGCGCCCGCCGCTGATGACCTCCAACGGCGCCCGCTACCAGTTCCCGCTCACCCCGGAGCTGACCCAGGCGATCCGCGACCTCGCCAAGCGCGAGGACGTCACCGTCAACATCGTGCTGCTCGCCGCCTGGCAGACGCTGCTCCACCGGCTCAGCGGCCAGGAGGACGTCGTCGTCGGCACGACCTCCTCCACCCGCGGCAGGCCCGAGATCGAGCCGATGATCGGCTACTTCCTCACCATGCTGCCGCTGCGCACCACGGTCTCGCCCGCGATGACCGTCCGCGAGCTGCTCCAGGCGACCCGCTCCACCATGCTGGGCGCCTTCGACCACTACGACATCCCGTTCGGCACCCTCCTGGACGAGCTCGACATCGTCCGCGACCCGAGCCGCACCCCCATCTACCAGGCATCCTTCATCCTGGTCGACTTCGTGCACGAGGACCCGCCGCCGATGGCCGGGCTGCGCGTCGAGGAGCTGATGCTCGACAACGCCACCGCCAAGGACGATGTGATGCTCGGGTTCCTCGACGACCCGATGCTCGCCGCCGACCACTTCCACGGCCTGTTCGAGTACAACACCGACCTGTTCGACGAGAGCACGATGGCCCGGATGGCCCGCCAGATCGTGCGCGTCCTGGAGCAGATGGCCCAGGACGCCGGGCGTACCGTGCGCGAGCTGTCCCTGGTCGACGCCGACGAGGCGCACACCCTGCTCGTCGAGTGGAACAGCACCGAGGCCGAGCGCGAGCCCGGCCTGTGCCTGGACGACCTGGTGCGCCGCCAGGCCGCCGCCACCCCCGACGCGGTCGCCGTCTCCTGCGACGGCGAGCGGCTGACGTACGCCCAACTCCTGGACCGCTCCGGCAAGGTGGCCTCGCACCTGCAGACCCGTGGCGTCACCCCCGAGACCGTCGTCGGCGTCTGCCTGGACCGCTCGGTGGACCTCGTCGTCGCCCTGCTCGGCGTGCTGATGTCGGGCGGCGCCTACCTGCCGCTCGACGCCGCCTACCCGGCGCAGCGCCTCGCCGACATGACCGGCGACGCCGGCACCGGGTTCCTGCTCACCCGCAGCGGTCTGCTCGACGCGCTCGCCGAGTGCCCCGGCGAACGGGTCTGCCTGGACACCGACGCCGAGGCGATCGCCGCCGCGCCTGCCACCCCGGCGAAGGCCGCCTCCGGCGAGGACCGGCTCGCGTACGTCATCTACACCTCGGGTTCCACCGGCCGCCCCAAGGGCGTCGAGGTCACCCACCGCAACCTGGTCAACCTGCTCCTCGCGATGGCCCGCGAGACCGGGCTCGCCCCGGGCGACACCCTCGCCGCCGTCACCCCCGTCACCTTCGACATCGCGGGCCTCGAGCTGTACGCCCCGCTGATCAGCGGGGCCCGGGTGCACGTCGTCACCAAGGAGCAGGCCGTAGACGGCCGGCGGCTCGCCGAGCTGCTCGCCGGGACCGGCGTCACCGTCATGCAGGCCACCCCCGCCACCTGGCACCTCCTGGTGGAGGCGGGCTGGCACAACGACGGCTCGCTGCGCGTCCTGGTCGGCGGCGAGGCCCTGCCGCCTGCCCTGGCCGAGCAGTTGGTCCGCGAGCCCGGCCGTACGTGGAACGTGTACGGCCCCACCGAGACCACCATCTGGTCCACCTTCCAGCGCCTGGACAGCGGCACCGAGCAGATCTCCATCGGCCGGCCGCTCGACAACACCCAGGTGTACGTCCTGGACGAGCGGCTCGCCCCGGTCCCCGTCGGCATGCCCGGCGACCTGTACCTGGGCGGCACCGGTGTCGCCCGCGGCTACCGCGGCCGGCCCGGCCTGACCGCCGAGCGGTTCGTGCCCGACCCGTTCAGCACCCGCCCCGGCGCCCGCCTCTACTTCACCGGGGACAAGGCGCGGCTGCGCGAGGACGGCACGCTCGTCTTCCTCGGCCGCGACGACGGCCAGGTCAAGCTGCGTGGATTCCGCATCGAACCGGGCGAGATCGAGGCCCGGTTGGAGGGGCACCCGGCGGTGCGCCGCGCGGTCGCCCTGGTCCGCGAGGACCGCCCCGGCGACAAGCGGCTGACCGGGTACGTCGAGTCCGCCGACGAGTCGCTGACCGTCGAGGAACTGCGCGAGCACCTGCGCGGCTTCCTGCCCGACTACATGGTCCCCGCCGCGATCGTCCGCCTGGAGACCTTCCCGCTCAACACCAGCGGCAAGATCGACCGCCGTGCGCTGCCCGCCCCCGTCGTCGACCGCGACGCGGCGAGCTACGTGCCTCCGCGCGACGCCGTCGAGCTGGAGGTCGCGCACATCTGGGAGGAGGTCCTCGGAGTCTCCCCGATCGGCCTGCACGACCGGTTCTTCGACCTGGGCGGCCACTCCCTGCTCGTGCTGCGCCTGATGGCGGAGATCGAGAAGCGGTTCGGGCAGCAGCTCCCGATGGCGGCGATCTTCCGGGGCGCCACCGTCGAGCGGTTCGCCCGGATGCTGCGCGAGGGCTACCAGGACGAGACCGGGGTGCACCTGGTCGAGCTCGGCTCCGGCGAAGGCACCGGCTCCCCGGTGTTCTTCGCCCACCCGGCCGGCAGCGAGGTCGTCTGCTACATGCCGTTCGCCGCGCTCGTCGAGCCCGCAGGGCGCCCGCTGTACGCGCTGGCCTCGCCGCCGCCCGTGGACGGTGAGCTGCCGTTCACCGGCTTCGGCGACCGCGCCGCCCAGTACGCCGAGCTGATCCGCGAGACCCAGCCCGAGGGCCCGTACACCGTCGCCGGCTGGTGCTACGGCGGCGCCAACGCCTTCGCTGTGGCCGGGGAGCTGGAGAAGAGCGGCGCCGAGGTGTCGGTGGTCATGATGGACGCGCACGCGCCCGCCGTCGTGCCGGCCGGCTCCGAGCCGGACCCCGCCGAGATCGTCGAGGCCATCGCCGCCAACCTCCAGTGGGACTACGGCGACCGGCTGAAGTCGCTCGCCGAACTCCAGGCCATGGGCGCCGACGAGCACCTCGACTACCTGCTCGGCATCGCCCGCGCCTCCGACTACCTGCCGCCGGACGCCGGCCGCGAACAGATCCGCGACATCTACGAGCTGTGGGTCGCCAACCTGCGCCTGGTGTGGAACTTCCGGCCCAGCCCCGTCAAGGGCAAGGTCACGCTGATCCGCGCCGGTGAGGAGGAGTGGGACCTGGCCGCCTCCTGGAACGAGCTGACCGGGCAGCACTTCGACGTCCGTACGGTCGACGGCAACCACTACACGATGATGCGCCACCCCCACATCGAGGGAGTCGCCGCAGTACTCAACGACGTACTGAACGGCGTCGGCGGGAATGGAGAAGGCGACGATGCTTGAGCTGCTGAAGGACCGGACGTACATCCGGTACTGGCTGGCTGTGGTCGCCTCCTTCCTCGGTGACGCCATCACGAAGATCACCCTGATCTACGTGGTGGCCACCGAGACCGACGACCCGGTCCTGTACGTGTCCCTGGTCGTCATCGCACAACTGCTGCCCTTCGGCGTGCTCGGTGCGTTCGTGGGACCGCTGGCCGACCGGTTGCCGGCCCGGCTGCTCATGGTCGGCTCGGACCTGGTCCGCGTCGTTCTGGTGCTCGCGATGATCGTCGTACGGGACTCGCCGCTGCTGCTGCTCGTGCTCATCCTGCTCAGCGGCATCGCCAAGGCCTTCTTCGAGACGGCCCGCATCACCGCGATCCCGCTGATCGTGCGTGGGCACAGCATCCCGACGGCGGTCGCCCTCTTCCAGTCCACCAACCACACCCTCAACCTGGTGGGTCCGGCGTTCGGCGGACTGCTCATCGCGTTCGGCAGCGTCACCGCGGTCTTCGTGCTCGACGCCGCGACGTTCGTGATCTCGGCGGTGCTGCTCGCCAGCATGGCGGTGCTGCGGGAGGTGCCCGTACGGGGCGCCGACAGCGGCCGCGAGGGGTACTGGCAGTCGCTGCGCACCGGGATCTCCGGTGTGCTCGCCGTGCCGTCGCTGCGGTTCCTGGCGATCGTCATGGTCCCGGTGATGCTGGTCCTCGGTCTGTTCACCACCAACCTCAACTCCCAGCTCCTGAGCGTCTTCGAACTGCCCGCGTTCGAGTACGGCATGGCGCAGGCCGGGTTCGGCGCAGGCTGCGTGATCGGCGCGCTCACCGGCCCGCCGCTGGTGCGCCGGTTCTCCGACCGGGGGCTGCTCATCGGCTCGATCATGCTGTTCGGCGCGTCCCTGCTGCTGCTCGCGCCCACCGGCACGGTGTGGGACGCCACCGAGCGGGGCGGCCTCGGTCTGACCGTCGTCCTGCTCTGGTGCGTCGTTGCCGGGCTCGGCTCGGGGCTCTTCCAGGTGCCGGTCGCCAACACGCTGCTCAGCGACCTGCCCGAGGAGCTGCGCGGCCGCGGCGTCGGCCTGCTCAACGCCCTGATGGTCAACTTCACCGTCCTCGGCGTGGTCGTCGGCGGTGTGCTCGCCGGGCTGGTCGGCATCGCCGCCTCCATCGTGGGGGCCGGCGTGGTCCTGCTGGTCGCCGCCCTGGTCCTCCTCGCCCCCAGGCCGCGCGGCGGCGCCGACGACACGGCGGGCAGCCCGGAACCGGAGGCCGTCGCGTGACCACCCTTCCCCTGACCCCCGCCCAGCGGAGGCTGTGGGCCCTTGGCCAGCTCCGGCCCGGGGACCCGTTCTTCAGCATCCCCTTCGGCGTCACCATCGAGGGCCCGCTCGACGGCAACGCCCTGCGGCGTGCCCTGGACGCCCTCGTCCAGCGGCACGACGCGCTGCGGGCGCGCATCGTGCGGGACGCCGACGGCGAGCCCGTCCAGCGGATCGGGGCGCCCGGTCCGGTCGGCCTCGACCGTGTGGAGGCGACCGAGGAGGAGGCGGCCGCACTCGCGGACGCCTTCGCCCGCACCCCCTTCGACCTCGACGGCGGGCCGCTGCTGCGGGCCCGGCTGCTGCGCCTCGGCGAGACGCGGCACCGACTCCTCGTCGGCGTCCACCACATCGTCTTCGACGGCGCCTCGCTGGAGCTGTTCACCACCGAACTCGTCTCTCTGTACGACGCGTTCGCGCGGGGACTGCCCGACCCGCTGCCCCGACCGGCCGTCGGGTACGGGGAGTTCCTCGCCGAGCGCACCGCGCGGGACGAGGCGGCCAAGCCCGAGCGGCTCGCCTACTGGACGCGGCGCCTGGCCGGCGCCCCCGAACTCCTGGAACTGCCGCTCGCCGGGCCGCGCCGGGCCCGTGCCGGGCACGCGGGCGGCCGGGTCACCACCCTCGTACCCGCGCCGGTCGTGGAGCCCCTGCGCCGGCTGGCCCGCACCAAGCGCGCCAGCCTGTTCATGGTGCTCAAGGCCGCCGTCGACGTGGTCCTCAGCCAGTACGGCGGCACCGACGTGCTGACCGGCATGGCCGTCTCCGGGCGCGACACCACCGAGAGCGCCGGCGTCATCGGCTACCTCACCCGGCCCGTCGTGCTGCGCGGCGAGCTGGCCGACGACCCGGAGTTCGGGGACCTGATCGGCCGGGTGCGCGGCGACCTCCTGGACGCCCTCGACCACCCCGACCTGCTCGTCGACGAGGTCATGGACCGGCTCGGGATCAACCGCGACCCCAGCTACCACCCGCTCTACCAGGTCATGTACACGCACTCGCCCGCCGCGCCCGTCCACGAGGCGGCCGGCGCCCGGTTCGGCGCCGCCGAGCTGCGACTGCCCACCATGAAGACCGACCTGGCGATCGACACCGTCGAGACCGCCGAGGGCCTGCTCGCCCTCGCCGACTACCGCACCGACCTCTTCGACGAGGCCACCGTCGAGCTGCTGCTCGCCCGGCTGCGCACCGTCCTGGAGCGGGCCGGCGCCGATCCGGAGGCCCGCGTCTCCGCGCTGCTGCGCACCGGGGCTCCGGCGCCCGTGGAGGTGTACGAGGACGAGAGCTGTCTGCACCGGCTGGTCGCCGAGCAGATCGCCCGCACCCCCGACGCGGTCGCCGTGGCCGCCGGGGCTCGCACCTGGACGTACCGCGACCTGGACGGCGCGGCGGACCGGGTCGCGGCGCGCCTGCGGGCGCTGGGGGTCGGCCCCGAGGCCCCGGTCGGGGTGTGCGTGCCCAAGTCCTTCGCGCTGGCCGCCGCCCAGCTGGGCGTGGTCAGGGCGGGCGGGATGTGCGTGCCGCTCGACCCGGAGCTGCCCGCGTTCCTGCTGCGGCTCGCCGTGGACGACGCGGGGCTGACGACGGTCCTCGCGGACGGCTGCTCCAGCGCGCTGTTCGACCACACCAGGGTCGACGTGCTGGACCCGGAGGACGAGGGCGGGGTCGATGCCGACGGGGCGCCGGACGCCGTACGCGTCACAGCGCGCAACGCCGCCTGGGTGCTGCGCACGTCGGGCGTGACCGGCGAGCCGCGCGCGGTCGTCGCCGAGCACCGCAACCTGGTGTCCCGGCTGCGCTGGGCCCACCGCGAGCTGCCCGCGACCACCTTCGACGCAGTCGCCCAGCTGGGGGCTCCGGACTCGCCGGCCGCCTTTCTGGAGCTGTTCGGCCCGCTGACCCGGGGCGGCCGCGCGGTCGTCCCGGCCGGCGGCGACGAGGCCACCGTGCTCGCGGTCCCCGCCGAGCTGGCGGGACTGCTCACGAGCGGCGCGCCGGTCGCCGTACTGACCGCGGGTGAGCCCCTGTTCCCGGCGACCCTCGAGGCCGCGCGGGCCGCCGGGGCCGGGCCCGTGCACCAGCTGTACACCTGTGCCGAGACGGCGGGCCACGCGCTCGCGGGCCCGGCCGAAGCGCCGCAGGGCGAGAGTTACGGTCCGCTGCCCCTCGGGCTGCCGGCCGATGCCGCGGCGTACGTCCTGGACGCGCGCGGCGAGCTCGCGGCGCCCGGCGCGGTCGGCGAGCTGCACATCGGCGGCCCGGCCGTCACCCGCGGCTACCTGGACCGGGCGGGCCGCACCGCCGAGCGCTTCCTGCCCGACCCGTTCGGCGGCGAGCCCGGCGCGCGTCTGTTCGCCACCGGCGACCTGGCCCGCCAACTCCCCGACGGGCGATTCGTGTTCTCCGGTCGGGCCGCCGACCGCACCCTGGTGCGGGGCATCCGGGTGGCCGCCCTCGGCGTCGAGGCCGCGCTGCTCGCGCACCCCGACGTCGTACGGGCGCAGGTTCTCCCCGACCCGGCGGACGGCGCCCTCGCGGCGGCCGTCGCGGCCGGGCCCGGCACGGACCTGACCGTCGACGCACTGAGCACCCACCTTCGGGACCTGCTGCCCGGCTACCTGCTGCCCGCCCGGCTGCACCTGGCCGACCGGCTGCCGCTGCTGCCCGGCGGGCGCCTTGACCGGGAGCGGATCGCCGAGCTGCTCGCCGAGGCGGCCGCCGCGCAGGCCCGGCGGCCGGCCGAGGAGGCCGACGCCCAGCCGGTGAGCGACACCGAGCGGACCGTCGCCGCGGCCTGGGAGCAGGTGCTCGGCCGGACCGTCGGAGCGTCGGAGAACTTCTTCGACATCGGCGGCAACTCGCTGCTCCTGATCCGCCTGCGCGACCGGCTGCGCACCGCACTGGGCCACGAGGTCGACGTGGTGGACCTGTTCCGCCACTCCACCGTCAAGGCCATGGCCGCCTTCCTGGGCGGCGCGCCCGCCACGGACGCCACGTCGGCCGCCGGGGAGCGCGGCCAGAGCCGGGCCCGGGCCCGTGCGGAGGCCATGCGTGCCCGGGGCCGCGCCCGCCAGACCAGCACACCGATACCGAGGAAGCGATGAACGACCGGAAACAGCGCACGCTCTACCAGTGGTTCGAGGAATCGGCCCTGCGTCACCCCGGCCTGCCCGCCCTGGAGATCGGCGACGAGGTACTGACCTACGGCGAGCTGCGCGCCCTCGCGCTCACCCTCGCCGACCGCATCGCCCGCAAGCACGGCTCGCTGCCCACCCGGGTGGCGCTCGCCGCCACCCGCTCGGTCGCCGCGTACGCCGGCTACCTGGCGATCCAGCGGCTCGGCGCGAGCGTCGTCCCGCTCAACCCCGACTACCCCGCGCAGCGCAACCTCGACATCGCCCAACGGGCGGGCGTGGAGGCGGTGTTGGTGGACTCCCGGTCGGCCGGGCTGTTCGCCCGGCTGCCCGAGCGGCACCGGCCGACCGTCCTCGAACTCGACGAGGACGAGCGGGCCGCCGCCGGTCAGCTCACCGACGTACTGGAGGAGTCGCTGCCGCCGGTCCCCGACGACCCGGACCGGGAGGCGTACCTGCTGTTCACGTCGGGCTCGACCGGCCAGCCCAAGGGCGTGCCGATCCGGCATCGCAACGCCTCGCCGTTCCTCGCGCACAACATCGAGCGGTACGAGGTCGCGCCGGGCGCCCGGCTCACCCAGACCTTCGGCCTGACCTTCGACGCGCACATCTTCGACCTGTTCGGGGTCTGGGGCGGCGGCGCCACTCTGGTGGTGCCGCTGGCCGCCGATCTGTACAACCCGGTCGACTTCATCGTGGAGCGGAGGCTCACCCACTGGTTCTCGGTTCCGTCGGTGGTGCGCGAGGCGCAGCGCCTGGGCAACCTGCCGCTGGGCCGCGCGATCACTCTCGAGCACAGCATGTTCGGCGCGGAGCCGGTCACCGCGCAGCATGCCGAGCTGTGGCGCGCGGTCGCCCCGAACGCGCAGATCCACAACGTGTACGGGCCCACCGAGCTGACCGTGTGCGTCACCAATCACAGTCTGTCCGGGCCGAGGTCGAGCTGGCCGGAGTTCACCAACGGCACCGTCCCGATCGGTGTGGCCTTCCCGGACATGGAGCTGGTGCTGCTCGACGCGGACGGCCTGGCCGCCGACGAGGGCGAGCTGTGTGTGCGCGGCCCGCAGCGCTTCGCCGGCTACCTCGACCCGCGCGAGAACGCCGGGCGGTTCGTGTCCTACGAGGCCGACGGCGGCCCCGCCGAGGTCTACGACGGCAGCACCGTGCTGACCGACCGCCACTGGTACCGCACCGGTGACCGGGTCCGCCGGGAGAACGGGCTCTACGTGCACTGCGGCCGCCTCGACCAGCAGGTCAAGGTGCGCGGCTTCCGCATCGAGCTCGGCGAGGTCGAGGCGGCCGTGCACCGCCACCCGCACGTCATCGACGCCGCGGTGCTCGCCCTGCCGGGCCCGGACGGCGAGACCGAGCTGGTCGCCGCATACGCGGGCCGCGAGGTGGACCCCGAGCGGTTCGACGCCTGGCTGCGCGAGCTGCTGCCGCTGCACATGGTGCCCGCCTCGCTCACCCACCTGCCGGGCGGGCTGCCGCTCAACGACAACGGAAAGACGGACCGCAAGGCACTGGCGCGGATCCTCGACACCACGGAGGGGTCATGACCGACGCGCTGGCGGGCCTGGAACCGCTGGAGCTGCCCACCGACCGGCCGCGCCCCTCGGCGCGTACCGGCGCCCTGGGCCACGTCACCCGCACCGTCCCGGCCGACACCGCGCAGGCGCTGCGCAAGGCGGCCGCCGAGTACGGCACCCCGCTGAACGCCGTGCTGCTCGCCGCCTACCAGGTACTGCTCGGCCAGTGGACCCGGCAGCGCGACCTCGCGGTGGGCGTCCCCGGCGCGGGCGGTGAACTCTCCGTCGTACGGGCTGACCTGACCGGAGACCCGGCCTTCGCCGCGTTCGTGGCGCGGGCGGACGCCGCGCTGAACCGGGGCCGGGCCACCGCGTTGCCGCCGGCCCGCCTCGCCGCCGAGCTCGCACCGGCCGCCGACACCGGCCACCACCCCGTCGTCCAGGCGCTGTTCACGGACGGTGCGGCCTACACGGCCGACGGTGTCTGCCCACCCGACCTGACCTTGGGCCACGAGGACCGGGTCGGCCGGGACGGCCAAGGCGCCGAGCTGGGCCTGCGCGTCGACTTCGCAGCCGAGCTGTTCGACGCGGCGAGCGCCGACCGGTTCGCCGACGGCTACCTCACCCTGCTCACCGCGATCGCCGACGCCCCCGGCCTCCCGCTGGGCGGCCTCGACCCGCTCACCGCCGCCGAGCGCGAGCTGCTGCTCACCGGCTGGGGCCGGGGCCGCGCCGCGTTCCCCGCCGGCCAGGACGTGGCCGGACTGGTCGCCGAGCAGGCCGGGCGGACGCCCGGGGCCGTCGCGGTCGTCTTCGGCGCCGAGGAGGTCACCTACCAGGAGCTCGACGCCCGCGTCGACCGCCTCGCACACCACCTGCGCGGCCTCGGCGCCGGGCCCGACGTGCCCGTCGCGGTCTGCCTGGAGCGCGGCCCCGAACTGATCGTGGCGCTGCTCGCGGTGCTCAGGTCGGGCGCGGCGTATGTGCCGCTCGATCCCCAGCACCCGGTCGACCGACTGGAGTTCGTCCTGCGGGACACGGCCGCGCCGGTCGTCGTCACCCAGGAGTCCCTGCGTGGGCGGCTGTCCGCCGGTGATGCCGCCGGCCCGCGTACCCTCGTCGCGGTCGACACGGACCGCGAGGCGATCGCCGCCTCCGCCGTCGTGGAACCGGTGGCGACGGCCGGGCCCGGGCACCTCGCCTACGTCCTCTACACCTCCGGCTCCACCGGCACCCCCAAGGGCGTCGCCGTCACCCGGGGCGGCTTCCTCAACCTGCTGTGCGGGATGCGGGAGACCTTCCCGGAGCCGGCCGGTGAGCGGGTCCTGTTCACCACCTCGGCCACCTTCGACATCGCGGCCGTCGAGGTGTTCCTGCCGCTGATCACCGGCGGCCGGATCATCGGCGCGAACCAGGACCAGATCCACAACCCGCCCGCCCTCGTCGAGCTCATCGACCGGCACGCCGTCACCCTCGTACAGGCCACGCCGTCCGCCCTGCGCCCGCTCCTCGACGCCCTCGGCGACCGGCCGCGTGCCCTGGAGATCTTCGCCGCCGGCGAGGCGCTGCCCGCCGAACTGGCCGCACGGATGCTGCGCGCGGGCACCCGCGTCCTCAACGGCTACGGTCCGACGGAGACCACCGTCTACGCCTCCGTCGCCGAGATCACCGACACCACCGGCACGATCCCCATCGGCCGCCCCACCGCCGGCACCGAGCTGTACGTCGTGGACGACGCGAACCGCCCGGTCCCCGTCGGCGTACCCGGCGAACTGCTCATCGGCGGCGCCGGGGTGGCCCGCGGCTACTTCGGCCGCGATGACCTGACCGCCGAACGCTTCACCGAAAACCCGTTCGCCGCCGGGCGGCTGTACCGCACCGGCGACCTGGTGCGCTGGCTGCCCGACGGCGATCTGGAGTTCCTCGGCCGTCTCGACGACCAGGTCAAGGTGCGCGGCTTCCGTATCGAACTCGGTGAGATCGAGGCCGCTTTGCTCGCCCACGAGGACGTCGACTCCTGCGCCGTCATCGTCCGCGAGGACGTGCCCGGCGAGAAGGCACTGGTGGCGTACGTCGTCCCGGTGCCCGGCCGCCCGGCACCCGGCGCGGCGTACGTCGTCCCGGTGCCCGGCCGCCCGGCACCCGGCGTCGGCGCGCTGCGCGACTGGTGCGGGCGCACCCTGCCCGGCTACATGGTGCCCGGCACGTACGTCTTCCTGGACCGGATGCCGCTGACCACCAGCGGCAAGACCGACCGCAAGGCCCTGCCCGCGCCGGACGGCGAACGCACCGTCCTGGAGGCCGAGTTCATCGCGCCGCGCACCCCCGCCGAGCGGGCGGTGGCCCGGGTGTGGGCCGAGACGCTGTACGCGGACGAGGTCGGCGCCCAGGACGACTTCTTCGACCTGGGCGGGGACTCGCTGACCGCGACCCGGGTGGCGCTGCGGCTCCAGGAGGACTTCGGCCTGGAGATACCGGTGCGGACCCTGTTCACCTACTCGACCGTCGAGTCGCTCGCGGGGGCGTTGACCGTCGCCCGCCGCACCGGCGCGTTCCCGGTCGGAGGCTGACCGATGTCCGAGATCCCCGACAACCCCGACACCCCTGACACCCCCGTCCTGCTCGTCGTCTACGACGCCGGCAGCCTCGCGCCCACCCGGCTCGCCGAGGCGGCCCGGCAGGCCGGCTGCGAACTGGTGTTCGTGACGGCGGACACCGGGCACGCCCAGGAGATGATCCCGACCTTGGAGATGGTCGGCACCGTGGTGAACACCGCGGGCCGCACCGAGGCGGAGACCGAGGCGGCGCTGCGCGCGCTCGCCCCGGCGGGCATCATCACCTTCAGCGAGTTCCAGATCGCCCCCACGGTGCGGCTCGCCGAGTCCCTCGGCCTGCGCTACCACCGCCCCGCCGACGTCGACGCCATCACCCACAAGGACCTTCAGCGCCGGCGGTTCGCCGAGGCGGGCGTCGACAGCGTGCGCTTCCGTACCCTGACCGGTCCCGCGCAGGCCGACGAGGCGATCGCCTACGTCGGACTGCCCGCCATCATCAAGCCGGTGAAGGGCGCGTCCAGCCGCAACACCCAGGCCGTCGCCACCCCCGAGGAGTGCCGGGCCGCCCTCGCGGAGGTCTTCGCGGGGGCCGAAGGCGGGCCCGCCGAGACGGCCGTGATGCTGGAGGAGCTCCTGGTGGGGCGGCCGACCCCGGCGCCCTGGGGCGACTACATCGCGGTGGACTGCGTCGCCGACGGCGACGACGTGCGGCCGGTGTTCGTCACCAGCAAGTTCGCCCTCGCCGAGCCGTTCCGCGAGCGCGGCGGCTACGGCGGCTTCTCCGTCGTACCGGAGGCGGAGGAGCGCGAGGTCCGCGACCTGGCCTGCCGCGCGGTGCGCGCCCTGAACATCCACGGCGTCGCCGACGTCGAGATCAAGCTGACCGCCGACGGCCCCCGGGTCATCGAGGTCAACGGCCGGCTCGGTGCCTGGGTCGACGACCTCGCGGTCCGCTCCGGCACCTCCGACCCGGCGTACGTCGCGGTTGCCGCCGCCCTCGGCCTCCCGTACGAGACCCCCGAGGTCAAGCAGGGCGGGCCGATCGCCTTCCACTACCTGACCGTGCCGCCCGTCGGCGCCCGCCGGGTGCGCGCCATCCGAGGGGTCTCCGCGCTGCGCCGCCTCGCTCACGTGGACCGGGTCGTCGTGCTCGCCGAGCCGGGCGCGGACGTGGACTGGCGGATCGGCGCGCGCGGCAACACGGCGGCCGTCATCGGCTCCGCCGCGACCCATGAGGAACTGGCCGCGACTGTCGCCGCCATCGAGAGCGTGGACTGGATCGACTATGAGTGAGTTCCCCGGACGGGCTGCCGAGTTCGTCGTCTTCGACCTGGACGGCGTCCTGGTCGACACGCAGGACGCCGAGAACGGCGGGATCGCCCACGTCGGCGAGCTGATGGGCCTGCGCCTGGACAAGGAGCAGCGGGACGAGCTGTTCTCCGGCAAGAAGATGCAGGAGTGCATCGACCTGATGGCGGACCTGGCGCGCGCCACCCCGCCGCAGGACGCCATGGTGATCGCCCGCGCCAGGTGCGAGGAACTGATCGGCGACCGCATCGAGCCCATCGACGGCGTCGCGTACGCCCTCGAACAGCTCGCCGCCGCCGTGGGCGACCGCATGTGCGTGGCTTCGAACAGCCCGCTCGACATCATGGAGAGCCGCCTGGAGAAGGCGGGGATCCTGCACCACTTCGGCGGCCGGCTCTTCTCGGCGTACGACGTCAACGCCTGGAAGCCCGACCCGCGACTGTTCCGCCGGGCGGCCGAGCAGTGCGGCGTCACACCCGACGAGTGCGTCGTGGTCGAGGACAGCCCGGTCGGCGTGGACGCCGCCGTGGCCGCCGGGATGCGGGTCCTGCAGTACACCGCCGACCCGGCCACCCCGCCCCACAGGGAGGGTGCCGTCACCTTCCCGTCCATGCGCGCGCTGCCCCAACTGGTCCGCGACGCCCACCTGATGGCGCCCGCGCCCACCCCCTTCGCCACTGCCGCACAACTCGGAGGTGCCTCATGAGCAACGCCCGCAAGATCATGGTCCTGGGTGCCGGTGACATCGGCCGCCGCGTCTTCCACGAGCTGGCGCACAGCCCGAACGACCGCCACGTCCAGCTGGTCGGCCGGGACGAGGAGACCGTGCACAGGGCCGCCAACCTGGCCCGCTTCTGCAGCGTCCAGCGCGGCTACACCACCGACGTCAGCCACGCGCGGACCGACATCACGGACGTGGCGCGCACCGCCGAGCGGATAGCCGCCTTCGGCCCCGACATCATCTTCCTGGCCGTCAGCTACCAGTCCTGGTGGGTCATCTCCACGCTCCAGCAGGACGCCTTCCAGCGGGTGTACGCCGCCAACTACGGCCCGTGGCTGCCCATGCACCTCGTCCCGGTGATGAAGGCCATGGAGGCCGTCCGTCTTTCCGGCACCCAGGCGCTGGTCGTCAACGCCGCGTACCCCGACGCCGTGCACCCCGCGCTCACCGCGATCGGCCTCTCCCCGGACATCGGCATCGGCAATGTCGCCAACAACGTCCCGGGCATCACCGCCGTCGCCGCCGACGAGCTGGGCCGCTCCACCGCCGACGTGGAGGTGCGCCTGGTCGCCCACCACTACGTCTCGCACCGCCTCTCCCGCACCGGCAACAGCGGCCCCGCCGGCATGGGCCTCGGCATCCGCCTCGACGGCCGAGACGTCACCGCCGACCTGGATGTGGCGGCGCTCCTGGGCCGCCTCCCCGGCCAGTACCGCCGCACCGGCGGCCTGCCCGGCCAGACGATGACCGCGTCCTCCGCGCTCAGCGTCCTCGAGCCGCTGGCCGACCAGCGCGACGCGGTGGTCCACGCGCCCGGCGCGGGCGGGGCGCTCGGCGGCTACCCGGTGGCGATCGAGGACGGCAAGTTCCACCCGCTGCTCCCCGACGGTATGACGGCGGACGAGGCGCACGCCATCAACGTCTCCGGCCAGTTCCACGACGGCATCAGCGAGATCCGCGCGGACGGCACTGTCGTCTTCGAGCCCTCTTCCATGGCGATCATGAAGGAGGAACTCGGTTACGACTGCGCCGAGATGAAGCTGTCGGAGGCCGAGGGCCGCGCCCAGGAGATCGCCGAGCGCTTCGCCGCGTACCGCGAGCGCGCCGCGCGGTGACCTCGGCTCCCTCGCGGACGGCGGCGTCCGGTCCGGAACGCGTGTGGCAGCGGCGGGTCTCCGGATACCTCCCGCAGGCCGCCCGCCACGCGTCCGTCCTGGACGCCGCCGAACACGCCCGGCTCGCCGCCTTCCGCACGGCGGCGGACCGGGACCGCTACCTGGTGGCCCACGTACTGGCACGCCAACTCCTGGGTGAGCACCTCGACGTGGCTCCGTCGGCGGTACGCATCACCCGGCAGCCCTGTACGGGTTGTGGCGGCCCGCACGGCCGCCCCGTCGTGGCGGGCGCCACCGGCGTGCACTTCTCGCTCTCCCACGCGGGCGACCTGGTGGCCGTCGCGGTGGCCGCCGTCCCCGTGGGCGTGGACGTGGAGGAGGTCCCCCAGCCGCACGTCGCGACCGCGACCGCCCCGACCGCGCTGCACCCCGGGGAGCTGGGCGAACTGGCCGCGCTCCCCGAGGCCGCCCGCCCGGCGGCGTTCGCGCGCTGCTGGACCCGCAAGGAGGCGTACCTGAAAAGCACGGGCACGGGTCTGAACAGGCCGCCGGCCACGGTGCGGGTCGGCGCCGGGCCCCGGCCCGCCCGGATCCCCGGCGGGCGGGTGGCGGACGTACCGACCCTGCCGGGGTACGCGGCGGCGGTGGCCACGCACGAAGAGCACGAAGAGTACGAAGAGTACGAAGAGACGGACGAGCTCCACGGAGAGGGACCAGGATGAGGCTGTTGCTGCTGGGCGGAACGGACTTCGCAGGGCGCGCGGTCGCCGAGGCCGGGGTCGCCCGGGGCTGGGACGTGACCGTCTTCCACCGGGGCGAGCACCCGGCCCCGGCCGGCGTACACGTCCTGCACGGTGACCGCACCCGCGAGGACGGCCTGGCCGCCCTCGCGACGGGCGAATGGGACGCGGTCGTCGACACCTGGTCGGGCGCCCCGACCATGGTGCGCGACACGGCCCGCCTGCTGGCCGGGCGCGCCGGACGCTACACCTTCATCTCCAGCCGCTCGGTGTACGCGTGGCCGGCGCCGGCGGGTCTGGACGAGTTCGGACCGCTGGCCGAGGGCGACCCGGACGCGGAGGCGACCGACTTCGCGGCCGACAAGCGGGGCGGGGAGCTGGCGGTGCTGCGCGAATTCGGTCCGGACCGCGCCCTGTTGGTCCGCCCGGGGCTGATCCTGGGCCCGCGCGAGAACGCGGGCCGTCTGCCGTGGTGGCTGTCCCGCATCGCCAGGGGCGGGGAGATCCCGGCCCCCGGCCCCCGGGACACCCCCCTCCAGTACATCGACGTACGCGACCTGGCGACGTGGCTCCTGGACGCCTTGGAGGCGGCCCGGTACGGCCCCTACAACCTGGTCTCGCAGCCGGGCCACACCACCATCGGCGAACTCCTGGACACCTGTGTACGTGTCACGGGCACTGCCGCCGAGCTCCGCTGGACGTCACCCGACGCGATCGCCGCCGCGGGCCTCTCCCCCTGGACCGACCTCCCCGTCTGGGCCCCGCCCGGCACGGACTTCCACGCCGCGATCCACGCGGGGGACGTGTCCCGAGCCCACGCCACGGGCCTCCACTGCCGCCCGGCCACCGAAACGATCACCGACACCTGGCTCTGGCAACAGGCTGTCCCGGACGGGGAGGTGAAGCTCGCGGACGGGTTGAGCGAGGAGGCGGAGGGGCGGCTCCTGAAGGAGTGACGGGTACGAGGGACCTGACCGGCCCGGCCCGCCGCTGCGGGCGGCATTTGGGTTCCGGCACAGGTCTCCGGTTGACAGGCGGCGCCCCGGTGGGAGGGTTGAAGAGGCGGTGAGTCCCGCCCGGGACCGATGTGCCCGGGGTGGTCGGACGGCTGCCCCGGGAGCGGCGGTTCGGCCCAGATGGATCCGGGCTCCGGCGGCAGGGAATGCCGGTTTTCATCCGTGTGAAGTCAGTGTTCCGTGGGCGCCGGCGGCGCGATGGCTGAATCTGCCTCATTTGAATTTCGAAACGGAAAATGTTTCGAAATGAGGCGTGTGGAGGTAATTCCATGAAGGCGCTGGTGTATGACGGACCGCGGTCGGTGAGCGTCAAGGATGTGCCGGACGCGAGGATCGAACGGCCGACGGACGTGCTGGTGAAGATCACCTCGACGAACATCTGCGGGTCGGACCTGCATATGTATGAGGGGCGCACCGACATGGAGACGGGGCGTGTCCTGGGCCACGAGAACATGGGTGAGGTCGTCGAGGTCGGCGACGGTGTGGACCGGGTGCGGGTCGGGGACCTGGTCTGCCTGCCGTTCAACATCAGTTGCGGCTTCTGCCGCAACTGCGACAGGGGGCTGACGGCGTTCTGCCTGACCACGCCCGTGGATCCGAAGATGGCAGGCGCCGCGTACGGCTTCGCGGGTATGGGCCCGTACAACGGTGGTCAGGCGGAGCTCCTGCGGGTGCCGTACGGCGACTCCAACTGCCTGGTGCTGCCGGAAGAGGCGCGGGAGAAGCAGACCGACTACGTGATGCTGTCCGACATCTTTCCGACCGGCTGGCACTGCACCGAACTCGCCGGTGTGCAGCCGGGCGAGACCGTCGTCATCTACGGTGCCGGCCCCGTCGGCCTGATGACGGCCCTGTCGGCGAACCTCAAGAGCGCCGCCAAGGTGATGGTCGTGGACCGCCACCCGGACCGGCTGCGGCTGGCCGAGGAGATCGGCGCCATCCCCATCGACGACTCCAAGGCCTCACCGATCGACCAGATCAACGAGCACACCAACGGTCTGGGCGCGGACCGCGGGTGTGAGTGCGTGGGCTACCAGGCGCACGATGCGCAGGGGAATGAGCATCCGAACCTGACGCTGAACAACCTGGTGCACTCGGTGAAGTTCACCGGCAGCATCGGCGTCGTCGGTGTCTTCCTGCCGCACGACCCGGGCAGTCCGGACCAGCTGTACAAGAAGGAGGGCGAGGTCGCCTTCGACTACGGCCTGTACTGGTTCAAGGGCCAGTCGATGGGCACCGGGCAGACGAACGTGAAGGCCTACAACCGTCAGCTGTGCGCCCTGATCGAGCAGGGCAAGGCGAAGCCGTCGTGGATCGTTTCCCACGAGCTGCCGCTGGACCAGGCGCCCAACGGTTACCAGCACTTCGACGCCCGCGACGACGGCTGGACCCAGGTGGTCCTCCACCCCGACGGCGCCGGCTGAATCCGGCCTGGCCGCCCCGGGCGGCAGCTGGGCGGCCGGAACGTTCTACAACGCGGGGGACCGCGTCACGTGCGGCGGGGTCACGTACTGCGGCACGAACGGCCCGCTGCCCCAGGGGGCCGCTGACGGGCCGCGGAGTAGCCTGGATCTGTACGGCTCCCGGTGAGCCGGTTCTGTCGGCCTGCGCATCGAAGGGGGCCGGTACCGCATGGACACCCTGGTCACTGTCGTGGTCGTCCTCGCGATGATCGCGATCGCAGCGTTCGTCATACATCAGCTCAATGCCCGCCATCGGCATCAGCATCTGCGTCCGGCTCATTACGAACACGGGCTGGCCGCGTTCGGGGAGGAACCGGCTTCGGGACGCTCTTCCCGGTTCGCTCCGGAGTCGCGCGCGGGTGAACAACGGCAAGGCGGAGGAGCTGGTTCCGGGACAGACTCCGACTCTGGTTCCGGCGCCGGCTCCGGTTCCGGGTCGGGAGGGTGATCACTTCGCGTCCGAGTAGCGCTCCACCACCGCGGTCGTGAACGGAAACCGCACGGGCGTCTCACCGAAGGCGGTCCGCCCGGCCAGCTCACCGGCCGCCCGGATCGCCTCCACCACTGCCTCGGTCTCCTCCCGCGGGCAGTGCACGATCACCTCGTCGTGCTGGAAGAAGACCAGCTCGGCCCGGAGACCGGCGGAGCCGATCGCCCGGCGCAGGGCGGCCAGGAGCAGCAGCGCCCACTCCGCGGCACTGCCCTGCACCACGAAGTTACGGGTGAAACGGCCCCGCGCGCGGGCGTTCGACGAGGCGTAACCAGGGGTGAACTCGTCATCGGCAGAGGGCTGTTCCGCGCTCTCCTGCGGGATGCCGGCCTCGTCGTCGTCCCCGCCCCCGGCGGCGGGCGGACTGGTCCGGCCCAGCCACGTCCGTACGAGACGCCCCTCCTCGCCCGCTTTCGCCGCGTCGTCGACACAGGCCACGGCCAGGGGAAATCTTCGACGCAGGGCGGCCAGGTTCTTCAGGCCGTCGCCCGAGGTCTGGCCGTAGACCGCGCCCAGCAGGGCGAGCTTGGCGTGCTCCCGGTCGCCTTGGAACGCCTGGTCCGACAGCGTCGTATAGAGATCGCCGTCATGGCCGGCCACCTCCATCAGGCCGATGTCGCGGGAGATCGCGGCCAGGACCCTGGGCTCCATCTGGTCGGCGTCCGCGACGACGAGGCGCCAGCCCTCGTCGGCGACGACCGCCCGCCGTATCACCTTGGGGATCTGCAGCGCCCCTCCGCCGTTGGTCGTCCAGCGGCCGCTGACGGTGCCGCCCGGCTGGTACTCGGGGCGGAAGCGGCCGTCGCGCACCCAGTCCTGGAGCCAGCTCCAGCCGTGCGCCGTCCAGATCCGGTACAGCTTCTTGTACTGGATGAGGGGTTCCACCGCCGGATGGTCCAGCCCCTCCAGCTCCCAGCGCCGGGTGGACTTCACCTTGATGCCGGCCTGCGCGAACGCCTTCACCACGTCGGCGGGCAGGTCGGGGCGGACCCGTCTGCCGAAGGCGGCCGAGACCTCGTCGGTCAGCTCGGCCAGCCTGCGGGGTTCGCCGCCGCCCGCGTAGCGCTCGCCGAGCAGTTCCTGGAGCACCTCCCGGTGCACGTCTGCGCGCCAGGGGAGGCCGGAGCGGTTCATCTCGGCGGCGACCAGCATGCCGGCCGATTCGGCGGCCGTCAGCAGGCGCATCCGGCCCGGGTGCGCGGTGGCGTCGTGGCGGCGGAGCTGCGCGGCGTACACCTGGAGCAGGTGGTCGAACGGCAGGGCCGTGCCGGACTGCGGCTCGAAGAGGGAGGACTGCGAGCCGGGCTCGGCGGAGCGGGGCGGGGGATCGGGGGGTACGGGGGCGTTGCGCAGGCGGGCGTGGGCGGCGGCTGCGGAGCGTGGTTCGCCGAGACGGCCCTCGTGGGCGAGGAGGAGGGATTCGGCGACCTCGATGTCGTAACAGCGGGCCACGGGAACGCCGGCGGTGAGCAGGCGCGGGTAGATCTCGGCGGTGGACCGCCAGACCCAGCGTGTGACGTCCGGGCGGGAGCGGACGGCCTCCACGAGGTCGGGTTCGGTCAGGACCGGGGCGGTGGGCAGGCCGGTGGGATCCAGCGGGGCGAGGAGGGCGCCGCCGGTCTCCGTGGTGGCCAGAGCCCAACGTTCGGTCATGTCGTCGAGTCTGGCACCCGGCACTGACAGCGGGCGGGGACGCGGGCGGGGAAGGGGCGTGCGGTGCGGAGAGGGGTGGGCCGCTGCGCGGGTTTTCACCCCACCCCGCACCCGGGAGGGCTGGAAAGGCCGGCACGCCGGGCGGCCTGGAGGCGGGATGTCAGGACTCGGCGCCCGTCGTCCAGGTGCCCAGGGAGATCTCGGCGGTGATGCCGGGCCCGAAGCCGGCCATCAGGCCGCGGTGGCCGTCCAGGGCCGATGCCTCGTCGAACATGCGGCCGAGGGCGTCGAGCACCACCGCACTGGCTATGTTGCCGTACTCGGTGAGCGTGGCCCGGCTGAATCGGAACGCTTCGGGCGGCACGTCGAGGAAGAGGCTCAGGTCATCCAGGATGCGTGGGCCGCCCGCGTGGATGATGTAGAAGTCCAGCTTGCCGGCGTTCCAATGGTGCTCCTCCGCGACGGCGTTCAGCGCCGGAGCGAGGGGCTCCATGGTTCCGGGCACCCGCTTGTCGAGCTGGAAGTGGAACCCGGTGGAGCGGACCGCGTAGGAGATCCAGTCCTCGGTGTCCGGGATGACGAACGAGCCGTTGCGTTCCAGGCGGACACCGGTGCCACCGTTGCCCCGGAGCACCACCGCGGCTATGCCGTCGCCGAACAGGCCGTTGGACAACAGGGATCCGACGCCCAGATCGGTGGGCTGGTAACAGAGCGAGCAGAACTCGCAGGCGACGACCAGCACATTCGCGTCGGGGTACGCCGTGCAGAAGTCATGGGCCCGGTTGACGGCCGCGCCGCCCGCGGCACAGCCGAGTTGGGCGATCGGCAGCTGTCGCGTCTCCGGCCGGAAGCCCATCGCGCCGATGAGCCACGCGGTCGGCGGCGGCATCATGAAGCCGGTGCAGGAGACGTAGACGATCAAGTCGATCTGCTGCGGCTCCAGTTCGGCCGCGTCGAGTGCCCGGCGTACCACCGCCGGCACGCGGGCCTTGGTGTGTTCCTCGTACGTGATGCTGCGGGCGTCGAAGCCCGGGTGCTGCAGCACCTTGTCGATGGGCTGGATCAGGTGCCGTTTCTGCACCCCGGTGTGTTCGATCAAGCGAAGGACCAGGTCGATCTGCGGATGGTCGCCATGCAACCTTTGAGCCAGCTCGAGAGTTTCCTCGTTGGTGATGACGTACTCGGGAACCTCGATTGCCGGCTTGCAGAGAACCGCCATGGAGCTCCTCCTAGCGGACTTGGTCCACACGGCCGGGCCCGGAACGGTCACGGGGTGTGAGCCGACGCGGGAGTGGCCACCACTGTTCCGTCACGCGCGGTGCCGCGCGAGACAGAGCTCTGGTGGATTCCTGCGCCGGATTCGATACCCCTGGAACGGGCGCGGACGGGCCGACCGTCGAAGACTGAGTTCTAGCCGTTCGTGGGCGGATGCTGATCCGCCACGGCTGGGTGGCCGTCGGGATCACGCTACGGCAGAAGCGTCAGGGCCGCACGTCGAGCGGTTCAGGGCCGCACGTCGAGCGGTTCAGGGCCGCACGTCGAGCGGATCGGCGCGCATGCCGAGCCGATACGACGAGGTACAACACGCGTGCAACAGGGGTGCAAGAGAAGAGTAAATGGAGCACAAAAGGAGCGCAAAAGGAGTGCGGCAGGGCGCCCGGTGCCCGGGATGGATCCGGGTTGCCGGGCGCCCTGCCGCAACGCATCATCAATGACAGTCATGGACCGTACGGTCCGCACGGTCCCTGCGCAGACGCGCGGTGCACCCCCCTCACCAGGTGACGGGCAGTTCGAGGGGATAGCGCCAGATCGACGTCTTGTTCCAACGCACTTCCTCGGCCGGCGTCGCCAGCTTCAGAGCGGGGAAGCGCTTCAGCAGGGTTCCGATGGCGGCCTGGAGCTCCGTGGCGGCGAGCGGGGCGCCGAGACAGTGGTGACCGCCCCAGCCGAACGTCATGTGGGACGGATTCTCGCGCTTCAGATCCAGCTCGTCGGGCCGGTCGAACTTCCGGGGGTCGCGGTTGGCCGTCAGATAGGAGACGTGCACGATGTCCCCCTCCCGGATCAGCACCCCGCTCAGCTCCACGTCCTCCAGGGCGACCCGGGGGATGCCGACGCCCTTGCGGAACGGGATGAAGCGCAGCAGCTCCTCCATGGCCTGCGGGAGCATGTCGGGGCGCTCGCGCAGCATGGCGAGCTCGTTCGGCCTGGTGAGCAGCGTGTAGGCGATGTTGCCGATCTCGTACGTGGTGGTGTCCTGGCCGGTGATGAGCAGGACCATGGCCATCACGGTCAGTTCCTGGTCGTTGAGGATCTCGTCCCCGTCGCGGGCCGTGGCCAGTGCGCTGATCAGGTCGTCGCCGGGGTTCGCGCGCCGCTCGGCCGTCAACGTCTGGAAGTAGGCGCGGAGATCGGCCTTGGCACGTACCGCGGCGTCCTTGTTCTCGACGGTGGTGTCCATCATGGTCCGGGCGTGGGCGCGCAGTTGGGCGCGGTCGGCCTCGGGAATGTCGAGGACCTCGCAGATGGTGGTCAGGGGCAGCGGGGCCGCCAGATGCTCGAAGAGGTCGGCCGGCGCTCCGTGCTCCTCCATGCGGTCCAGCAGCCCGTCCACGACATGCTGGGTGCGCACCTTCATGCGCTCCATGTGGCGGGGCGCGAACCCTTTGGAGATCAGGCTGCGCAGCCGGCTGCTGCCCGGCGGGTCCATCACGTTGATCGCTTCGTCCTGAACGATCGGCTCAGGGGTCATGCGCGGGAAGTTCCGGCCGATGATGGCGCTCCGGCTGAAGCGCCGGTCGGTGGTCACCGTGCGCACGTCGTCGTAGCCGGTGACGAGCCATGCCTCGCCGTCGCCGTGCGGCAGCCGGATGCGGGAGACGGGTTCTTCGGTCATCAAGTGCCTGAGCACCGGGTCGAATTCGAGGGCCTCGGCATAGTCGAACGGGCAGTGCCGTGCGGCGGCGACCGGTTCCATACGGAGCTCCAGAGGGGGATCTGACGGGCGGTTCGAGGAAGGTGCGGGCTGGACGGGACATGGGTGCCCGGTCACCCGCACGGGCACGCGCCACTTCGGGCCGATTGGTCCATATGCAGAACGGAATCGACGGCCGGGGTCGCTGGACCGGCGCAAATCGGTCCGGCGACCCCGTTCCGTGGGTTCGGTGGGTCGGCGCGTTCGCCGGGGCCGGCGTGAGCGGCCGGTCTCAGCCGGACGGTACGACGTCGGTGGCGTCCACCGCGGGGCGCACCGCGCGGGCGAGTTCGACGCCGTCGCCCACGGCCCAGAAGTGGGTGAAGAACAGGCGGGGGTCCTCCGCCAGGTGGTGGTTGTGCAGCTCGACGAGCTTGATCCCGCCGCGCCGCAATGCCTTGAGCACGTTCTGGACCTCACCGGCGAGCATGGCGCAGTCACCGCTGAGCGCGGCCCGGCCGCCGCCCAGCGGCTGGAAGTTGAACGCGCTGGTCGATCCCAGGCCGGGGGGCAGGATCAGATGCCCGTCCGCGATGGTCTCGCGGCGGACGAAGATGACCTTGTACAGCCCGTCCTCGATGGAGCCCTTCGCGCCGAGCGCCGCTTCCATCCCGGCGATGTCCAGGTCGACCGGGAGCGGCGGGCCGGGCGGCTGAGCGGGCGGGGTCCCGGTCCGGTCGAAGCCGGCGCGCAGGCCGCGGGCCATGGCCACCGCGTCGTGGCCGTGGGCGTGGACATGGGTCCACCAGATGTCGGGGATCTGGGCGAGCAGGTGCTTGTGCAGCGCGGTCTGCTCGATTCCGTGCGCCTGCCAGGCGTCGGTCACCTGCTGCAACTCGCGCTCGGTGACCACCACGTCGCCCATCAGCATCGTGCTGCCGTCGGCGTAACGGACGAAGGCCACATGCGTGCCCAGCGCGAGCCCCGGTGTGACGACGACGCCGTCGGACACCACGTGGAGGTCCCGCCGGGGGAAGCCCGTGTGGTACGTCGTTCCGCGCAGCATGTTGCCGGTACGGCCCAGCGCCTTCGCCACGGCCGCCCAGTCGGCCAGGCCGGTCGGCACCGGCTTGACCCGCCTGCGGTGCCCCCGGTGTCCCGGTCCGGGCATTCCGGCGGGCAGGGCGCGCGCGGTGGCAGGCCCCGCGGCGGTCAGCACCGGTGCGAGTGCGGCCGCCGCCAGTACGCGTCGCCGCGATGTGATCGCCCGTGCGTGTGTGTCCTGCTGTCGGTCTCCAGTCATCACTTGATCGCCTCCATGGCGAGATGAAACCATGCGAAACATGGATAAAAGGATGAAAGCGGATACACCGTCAGCGGGTGGGGCTGGATGGACCAATCATGTTGTCGGGCCGATCCCCGTACGGCCCGGCATTCCGGTCGCCCCGGACGGTCGGACCAGCCGGGCGACGCGCCGAAGGTCGCGCAGGAGTTCGATATCCACAGGGTGTGGATGAGCGGGTCTGCGGCTGATCCGGTCTGTGGACGGCCCGCGCCGCACCTCCACGGTCAGGGTGCCGTCGCCCATCACCAGTGGTCCAGCGGGTACGCAGGGCGGCCGGGGCGACGGCCCGCGCGGCGCGCCCCAGGCCCTGTCCTGCCTACCCTGACCTCATGGAACCGGTGATCGACCAGGCATTCTCGGCAGCCCTCTACTCGGACGGCGACGCCGGTCTCGACACCGGAGCCTCCCTCCTGGCCGCCGACCCGACGGCCGACGCGGAACTCGTCCGGCGCGGCGAGGAGTTCGTCCGCCGGGCCTGGGAGCGCGGCTGGCAGCCCGCCGACGTCGTACGCATCGTCCGTCGCGACCTCGACGAGACCGCGGCCGGCCTCGTCGCCGGTCTGATCGCCTCGGAGACCCGGCGTTACGAGTCGCTGCCGCCCCGCTGGCGGTCGCAGCTCGACGGGCTCCCCGCCGCGCCGCCCCGGAACCGGCCCGACCGCTTCTCCTACGCCTCCGCCCTCCTCGGCCTGTACCGGCTGCTGCTCCGGCTTCCCGCCATCGAACCGGTCGGTCCGCCCCCCGGCACCTCTCCGCACGGGCTCCACCTGCCGCCCGCGCACGACGAACCGCGGATGCTGACCCGGATCCGCGCCCTGCTCGCCAAGGCGGAGGCGACCGGCTTCCCGGAAGAAGCGGAGGCCCTCACCACCAAGGCGCAGGAGCTGATGGCCCGGCACTCCATCGACGAGGCCCTGCTCGCCGCCCGCACCCACAGCAAGGAGGCGCCGGGCGCGTGCCGGATCGGGGTCGATGCCCCGTACGAGACGGCGAAGGCGATCCTGCTCGACGCGGTCGCCTCCGCGAACCGCTGTCGTGCGGTGTGGAACAGCGACCTCGGCTTCTCCACGGTGGTCGGCTTCGAGCCGGACCTGGAGGCCGCAGAACTGCTGTACACGTCCCTGCTGGTCCAGGGCACGGCGGCGATGACGAAGGCGGAGGCGGGCCAGCGCGCCGGCGGACGCAAGCGGACCAAGACATTCCGGCAGTCCTTCCTGATGGCGTACGCCCAGCGCCTGGGCAGCCGGCTTGCCGCCGACACCGCCCGCGTCACCGCAGTCGCCGAAGCGGAGACGGAATCCGTAGCCGGGACCGAATCCGGGGGATCCGCCACCCCCCATCTGCTCCCGGTCCTCGCCGCCCGCGACATGGCCGTCACGGACACCGCCGAGCGGATGTTCCCCGAGACCACGACCACGCGCGTCCGGGGCGCCACCGACCTCGACGGATGGACCCATGGAACGGCCGCCGCGGACCGGGCGAGGACGGGCCGTACCGGGCCGGAGATCCCCGGCAGGCGCGGGAAGCGGTAGGAGTATCGAAAGCCCTGGAAACCACCGCAACTCGGGCTTATCGGTGATTCCGGCTAGGCTCTGGGCATGAGCTGGCTCCGGGCGCTGAAGGAAACGGCCCGCTCGGGGCTGAGGATCGAGCGACGGCGTCTCGAACCGCTCATCGCCATCCGCGGTGCGGCCGGGCTCGCCCTCGTCATCGGCATCGGCCTCGCGTTCCTCGGGCCCGTCGTCGCCGCGAGCTCCGCGTTCGGCGCGTTCCAGGCGGCCATCGCCACGTTCCAGCGCAGTTGGCGCCCTCGGCCCGTCCTCGCCCTGGTCTCCGGGGCGAGTCTCGCCGTATCGACCTTCCTCGGATATCTGACCGGCTTCAGCATGCCGCTGTTCCTGGCCCTGCTGGTGCTCTGGACGTTCCTCGCGGGCCTGGCCTGGGCGGCGGGGCCGACGGGCGGCATCATCGCGTCGTCCAACGTGGCGATCATGCTGGTGACGGTCACCCTGCCCACCTCCGTCGCGAACTCTGCCGTGCACGCAGCGGTGATCCTCTTCGGCGGTGTGGTGCAGGCGGTGCTGATCGTCCTGTTCCCGGTACGGAGATGGGGTGCCCAGCGCGACGCTCTCGCCGACGCCCTGGCCGCGGAGGCGGACTACGCCCGGCGACTGAGCCACGACCCGCTCGCCGCCTTCGACCCGGTGCCGCTGATGACGGCCCGCAGCGCGGCCGCCGTCACCCCGCGTCAGGCCCGCCGTCGGCCGCCCGAACTGCGTGGCTCGCGCGGGGTCGCCGAGCGGATCAGGCCGGTGCTCGCCTCGCTCGCGGACCCGGCGATGGGTGTTCCGTCCGAAGGGCCGGAGCGGGACCGGGTTCGCGAGCTGCTCGCGGCCGCCGGATCCGTGCTCGACTCGGCGGCCCGCGCGATCCGCAACGGCGATCCGGTGAAGCTCTCCCCGGCCGCCGTCGCGGTGCTGCGGACCCCCGACACCGGCACCCTCCTCGCCGGCCCGCCCCGCCGCGCCGCCGACCGGCTCGGCGCGCTGCTCTCCGACGTCATCGAGACGGCCGAGGGCGAGGGGACGAAGGAGGAACAGGCCGAGGCCGAGGCGGCGGCGGAGGCCATCAAGACCGCCGGGGAGGAACCGCCCGCCGCCCCGCACCGCCGCCGGCCCACCCTCCCGCGGCTGATCCCCGTCGTCATGAAGGCGATGCGCGCCGAACTGCGCCCCGGTTCACCGATCCTGCGGCACGCCGTCCGGGTCTCCGTCGTCGTCGCCGTCGGCTATCTCATCGCCGCCGCGCTGCCGTTCGGTCACGGCTACTGGGCGCCCATGGCGGCGGTGATGGTGATGCGGCCGGAGTTCTCCCAGACGTACGGGCGTTCCGTGGCCCGCTTCGGCGGCACGATCGTCGGCGTCTCGCTCGCCACCGCGATCGTCGAGATCACCCAACCCGGTGTGACTCTGGCCGCGACGCTCTCCGTGCTCTGCGCCCTGCTGATGTATCTGCTGATGCGCACCGGGTACGTCGTCGGCCAGGCATGCGTCTCGGCGTACGTCGTCTTCCTGCTCGGCATGGCGGGCGACAACTGGTCGCAGACGGTGTTCGAACGGGTCGTCCTCACCCTCGTCGGCGGCCTCCTCGCGATGATCTCGTACGCCGCCTACCCGGCCTGGGAGACCCCGAGGCTTCGCGGCAGGCTCGGCGACTGGCTGAAGGCGGACGGGCGGTACGCGGCCTCGGTCGTCGACCAGTACGCCGAACCGGCCGAGCGCGGCCACGACGATGTCCGTTCCGCCCTGCTCGACACCCGCGAGGCCCGTGTCGCCTGGCAGGAGGCGCTGGCAACCGCCCAGCACGAACCGGTGCGCAGCCGCGGCCTCTCCCGCGCCGCCGCCGACGACACCCAGCACGCCCTTGCCCAGTTCGGCCGGGTCGCGATGCTGCTGGAGGCCCACCTCCCGTGGGGCGGCGCCACCCCGGTACCGGGCGCCGCGCGCCTGGCCGAGGCGCTGCGCCGGGCAACCGAACAGGGCGCGAAGGAGGTGCGGGAGCGGCGCGTACCGGACTGGGCGGAGGTGCGCGAGGTGCTGGCGCAGTGGGACGCGCGGCAGCGGACGGGCGCGGGGGAGGCGGCCCCGTTCGTACGGAACGGGGCCGGCCTCCTCCTCGAAGCCCTGGATGAGTTCTCCCGTGGGCTGGACGGTACGCCGAAACCAAAACCGAAGCAGAAGCGGAAGCCGGATCCGAAGCGGGGTTCGGATCCGAACCCGAGCCCATAGCCGAACTCGCCCTCGGACCAGGCGGACCGAGGATCGAGAGGAGCAAGGAAGGCGGCGCAGTCGGCCGTCAGGAGGTGGGCAGGTCCGGCAGGCCCGACGGGATCGCTCCCGGGGCGGTCTTGGTCAGGGTGTCCTTCGTCCCGCTGTCCCAGGACACGACGACGGTCTTGCCGTCGTCGGACTCGATGGCCCCCATCGTGCGCCGGGTGTCGCCGTCGGCGCACTTCAGCGTCAGCGTCACCTTGCCCGTGTCCTGCACGGTGCCGGTGCAGGCCTGTTGCTCGGTGACGAGCACGGCCTTCCCGGTCGCGACGGACAGGATCACCGCCTTGCCGTCGGTCTTCCCGGCCCAACCGCCCTCCAGCGCCGCGGTGCCGGCCCCGGAATCGCCGCCTCCACCGCTGCTGCCACTGTCGCCGGGAGCCCGGCTGGACTTCGTGGCGTCGGCGCCCTTGCCCGAGTCGCTCTTCTCGCTGTCACTGCTGCAGCCGGTCAGTGCGACGGCGGTGACGAGTCCGGCGACGACCACGGCGCCGGTGCGTAGGACTTTGCGCATGTGGAATTCCCCCTTGTCGACGAAAGACCGCGCCAAGTTACCAGCGCGCGGCCCCGGGATGGAGGGCCCGACTCGGGGTAGGCGCAGCCGGGTGGAGCCGAACAGACAACCGTTACGTCTATCCCTGCGTCCAAAGCTGTAATCGCAAAGCTGTAATCACGGGAACACCCCGCGTGCACGTGCATCCGCTCATGCATCTGCTCATGCAGGGATAATTGAACAGAGCTATGATCCGAGACAGTTGACACTTGCACCTTGCAACTCGGGGAGCGTCCTGTGCACCACGTGTACAACGGCATGGCGGCCACAGAGCTTCGCGGAGTCGTCTGGCAGAAGAGCAGACACAGCAACTCCCAGGGATCCTGCGTGGAGTTCGCGAAACTGCCCGGCGGTGATGTGGCGATGCGGAATTCGCGCCACCCCGACGGGCCTGCCCTGGTCTATACGCCGGCCGAGATAGAGGCGTTGTTGCTCGGGGTGAAGGACGGGGAGTTCGACCACCTCATAGCGGGCGGCTGATCACATCCCACGGGCCGGCATCCGGCCCGGCCGCCGCCACTCGCCCTGCCGCGGCTCACTCCGTCGCGGCCCGGCCCGCCGCAGTCCGGGCCCGCCGGTCCGGTCTCCCGCGGCCCATCGGCCCGTCGCTCACCGTCGGACCGCGCGGGTCACACGTTGTCGGACAGCCGGAACAGTGCCCAGACCACCTTGCCCTGCGGTGCCGCCACGCTGTCCGGGCTCTCCGCGCCCATGGCGAGGGCGGGATGCCAGCCCCAGGAGTCGCTGAAGGACTCCACCAGGAAGAGGCCGCGGCCCGACTCCGCGGAGTCGGGAGCCTCGGAGGCGATGGGGCTCCTCCGGCTGGGGTCGCGCACGGCGCACACCAGGCGCGAGCTCCAACGCATCAAGTGCAGCCGTACGGGCGGTACTTGGGGATCCGGCGCCATGTCGGCGGGCAAGGCGTGCCGCAGCGCGTTGGTGACGAGTTCGGAGACGACGAGCGCGACGTCGTCGAAACGCTCGTCCAGGCCCCATCCGTTCAGCGTCGTCCTGGTGAACCGCCGTGCCCCGCCCACGGCTTCGTACTGGGCGGGCAGTGTGCAGGTCGCCGATCCGGAGGCGGCCGAGGGATCGATGGGGGGAAGCCCCTGCCGTAACGGCTCGAGCATCGTCGATCCATTCGTCCCCATGCGAGGCACTCCCGGGATTCGCGGCTGTATCGGCACTACGGGGTACAGCGGCACAACACGAACGAGCACGCAGGTGCGCGAGGACCATGGTTCCGAATGCGCAGGGCAGATGCAAGGGCAGATGCACGTGCACGCGCCGGACCTGTCCGAACCCGTGCCGGTTCTTGGTCATTTCTTCCTGCGGGTACTTTCGTGGCTTTGCGAGAGCCTTCTCATTTCCGTAATCGAATGAGTACGGGCTGAAGCGTTTTGATGGCAGAATCCGGCACTTGGGGTTCAGGGGGAGCCCCGGTGTCCAGGAAGCGATGGGGAGGGCCGGACCAGTGGCGGCAGGCGAGTCGAGTGGATCTGTGGTGCGGCGCATCCTGCTGGGCTCGCAGCTCAGGCGGCTGCGCGACTCGCGCGGTATCACCCGTGAGGCGGCCGGCTACTCCATCCGGGCTTCCGAATCGAAGATCAGCCGCATGGAGTTGGGACGGGTGAGCTTCAAGGCCAGGGATGTCGAGGACCTGCTCACGCTCTACGGCGTCACGGACGACGCGGAGCGCGACGCCCTGCTCGGCCTCGCCCGCGAGGCCAATGTGGCGGGCTGGTGGCACAGTTACGGAGACGTATTGCCCGGATGGTTCCAGACGTACATCGGTCTGGAGGGCGCGGCGTCGCTCATCCGGGTGTATGAAGTCCAGTTCGTGCACGGTCTGTTGCAGACCGAGTCATACGCGCACGCGGTCGTCACCCGGGGCATGGGTGACGCGCCCGCCGCCGAGATCGACCGCCGGGTGGCGCTGCGGCTGGAGCGGCAGAAGGCCCTCGTCTCCGAACGCGCACCCCGATTCCACGCCGTACTGGACGAGGCGGCGCTGCGCCGACCGTACGGCGACCGTGAAGTCATGCGCGGGCAACTGCGGCATCTGATCGAGATGTCCGAGCGGCCAGGCGTCACTCTTCAAGTGATGCCCTTCAGTTTCGGCGGACATGCCGGCGAGAGCGGTTCTTTTACGATGCTCCGATTCCCGGAATCCGATCTGTCGGACATTGTCTATTTGGAACAGCTGACAAGTGCGCTCTATCTGGACAAGACCGAAGAAGTCGCTCAGTACGAAAAGGCCATGACGCGACTGCACGAGGACAGTCCCGGTCCGGAGGAGAGTCGTGATCTGCTCCGAGGTCTACTCCAACTCACCTGATTCATCAGTACGATGACGGCTCGACGGGAGTCTGCACCTGAGTTAAGGGATCGCATGTCCTTCTTCTACGAGCTGGCCGACCAGTACATCGACGGTGAGTGGCGGACCGGAACCGGCTCGTGGGACATCATCGATTTCAATCCCTACAACGGGGAGAAACTCGCCGCGATCACCATCGCGACCGCGCAGGAGGTCGACCTGGCCTACCGCGCCGCCGAACGCGCCCAGCGGTCCTGGGCCACCACCGGCCCGTACGAACGCCGCGGCGTTCTGGAACGTGCCCTGCGCATCACCGAGGAACTGCACGACGGCATCGTCGAGGCGATCGTCGACGAACTGGGTGGCACCCGCCTCAAGGCGGAGTACGAGGTCCGGATCGCCAAGGAGTTCCTGCGCGACGCGATCCAGCAGGCGCTGCGCCCCGGTGGCCGCGCCCTGCCTTCCGCGGTGGACGGCAAGGAGAACCGCGTCCACCGGCAGCCCGTCGGTGTCATAGGGGTGATCAGCCCCTTCAACTTCCCCTTCCTGGTGACGATGAAGTCCGTCGCGCCGGCCCTCGCGCTCGGCAACGCGGTCGTCATCAAGCCCAATCAGAACGCCCCGGTCGTCGGCGGCGGGCTGATCGCCAAGATCTTCGAGGACGCCGGGCTGCCCGCCGGACTGCTCAACATCGTGATCACCGACGTCGCCGAAATAGGGGACGCGTTCATCGAACATCCCGTACCCAAGGTGATCTCCTTCGCAGGCACGGACCGGGTCGGCCGCCACGTCGGCGCGACGGCGGCCGGGCACTTCAAGCGGACGGTCCTCGAACTCAGCGGCAACAGCGCCCTGGTGGTGCTGGAGGACGCTGACATCGACTACGCGGTCGACGCGGCCGTCTTCAGCCGCTTCGTGTATCAGGGGCAGGTCTGCATGGCGGCCAACCGCATCCTGGTGGATCGCCGTGTGGAACGGGAGTTCACCGAGAAGTTCACCGCCAGGGTGGCCGCGCTGAGGACCGGCGACCCACGCGACCCGGGGACCCAGATCGGCCCGGTCATCAACACCTTCCAGGCCGACGCCCTGACCGCCCTGGTCGACCAGGCGCTCGCCGAGGGGGCCACCGCGCTCGTACGGGGCCGGACCCGCGGCAACCTCGTGGAGCCGACCGTGCTCACCGGACTCCCCGAGGGCTCCCCGCTGCTGTCCCAGGAGATCTTCGGCCCGGTGGCGTTGCTGGTGCCGTTCGACGGCGAGGACGAAGCCGTACGGATCGCCAACGACACCCCGTACGGGCTGAGCGGTGCCGTGCACACCCGTAGTGCCGAACGCGGGGTGCGGTTCGCGCGGCGCGTCGTCAGCGGGATGTTCCACGTCAACGACGCCACTGTCCAGGACGATCCGCTGGTGGCCTTCGGCGGCGAGAAGTCCTCCGGGATCGGCCGGCTGAACGGCGAGGCGACCGTGGCCGCCTTCACCACACAGAAGTGGATCTCCATCCAGCGCGGTCGGAGCGCGTTCCCCTTCTGACGTCTGAGCCGTCGGTCCGATCGGAGTCGAGGACAGAAGCTGACCGCAACGGTCCGTAGCTTGGTCGGTGTCAGAAAGAAACCGGCACAGCCACCAAGGGCGGACAATCATGGTCACTCACGTTCCCGCGGAAGCCACCGGCGACGAGCGCGGCGCGCTCCTCTCCTTCGTCGAGGCGCAGCGCGGCGCGATCCGGCGCTCTCTGATCGGACTGACCGAGGAGCAGGCGGCGAGCCGGCCCAGCGCCAGTGAACTCTCGCTCTCCGGGCTGCTCAAGCACGCCGCCGAGGGTGAGCTGAACTGGCTGCGGATGGCTCAGCAGCGGCCGAGCGAGACCTCACGGAACGAGGAGACCTGGGCGGACAGCTTCCGGCTCGTCGGCGACGAGACCGTGGAGCGGATGCTGGAACTCTGGGACGACGTCGCGGCCGAGGTCGAGAAGTTCATCGGCTCGGTGCCCAGCTTGGACGACACCTTTCCGCTGCCCGACGCGCCCTGGTTCCCGAAGGACGGGCGGGTCTCGATGCGGTGGCTGCTGGTCCATCTGGTCGAGGAGCACGCCCGGCACGCAGGGCACGCCGACATCATCAGGGAGTCCCTGGACGGCCGTACCGCGTTCGAGTTGGTCGCCGAGGCGGGCATTACGCTGATCAGAGTTGAATAGAAGGAGTGCGTGACATGTCCGCGATCCGGCTGCTGGTCCTCTGCGCCGTGCGTCAGCACGGCCGGGCGCACGGCTATCAGGTCCGCAACGACCTGGAGTACTGGGGCGCCCACGAGTGGTCCAACGCCAAACCCGGATCGATCTACCACGCACTGAAACAGATGGCGAAGCAGGGGCTGCTGGTCGCCCACGAGACCGCTCCGAGCACGGCGGGCGGCCCGCCCCGTACCGAGTACGAGATCACCGAGCGCGGCAACGAGGAGTACTTCACGCTGCTGCGCGCGGCGCTGACCTCGTACGACCAGAAGCTGGACGTGCTGTCCGCGGGTCTCGGCGGCATCGTCGACCTGGAGCGGTCCGAGGTGATCGCGCTGCTCAGGGAGCGGGTGGCCGGTCTGGCGGCCTGGCGGGCCTCGGTCACCGACTACTACACGCCGGAGGCCGGGCCCGAATCGCTCGGCCACATCGGCGAGATCATGAACATGTGGGTCCATTCGTCGGACGCCGGGGCGGAGTGGACGCGCGGGCTGATCGCCCGCATCGAGGGCGGGGCGTACACGTTCGCGGGGGAGGGTGAGCCCTTCATCGGTGTGCTCGCCGAGGGGCAGGAGAACCCGTACGCGACGGGTGTCCCCGATCCCGGCGACGACGAGTAATCAAGTTTGACGAGTAGGACTGGAGGGGCTACCTTCTAGGTCACTAGTCAAGTTTGACTACTGGAAGGTGTGGCGATTTTGACCGACGCGATCGCTGTCGAAGGTGTGCACAAGCGGTACCGGGAGAAGCGTGCCCTGGACGGTCTGGACCTCAGGGTCGCCGCCGCCACCGTCCATGCCGTGCTCGGCCCGAACGGTGCGGGCAAGACCACGGCCGTACGCATCCTGTCGACGCTGCTGCGGCACGACGAGGGACGCGCCGAGGTGGCGGGTTTCGACGTACGGCACCGGGCCGGCGAGGTCCGGCGCCGCATCGGGCTGCTCGGGCAGCACGCGGCGGTCGACGAGGAGCTCGGCGGCCGGCAGAACCTGGAGATGTTCGGCCGGCTGTACCACCTGGGCGCCCGCCGGGCGGGTGTCCGGGCGGACGAACTGCTGGTCCGCTTCGGGCTCGCGGACACCGGCCGGAAACCGGTCAAGGAGTACAGCGGCGGCATGCGTCGACGGCTCGACCTGGCCGCCTCGCTGATCACCGACCCGGAAGTGCTCTTCCTGGACGAGCCCACCACCGGACTCGACCCGCGCGGCCGGGCCGAGGTGTGGGCGGCGGTGCGGTCACTGGTGGGCGGCGGCACGACGGTCCTGCTGACCACGCAGTATCTGGAGGAGGCCGATCAGCTCGCTGACCGGATCTCGGTGATCGACGCGGGACGGGTGGCCGCCGAGGGGACGCCCGACGCGCTGAAGACGATGGTGGCCGGGGACCGCATCGATGTCGTCGTCCGGGACGGGGCCCAACTGGCGGCCGCGGCACGGCTGCTGGGCGACGACGCGGTGGTCGACACGGACCGGCGGCTGATCGGGGCGCCGGCCCCGGACCGGATGGCGACCCTGACCCGGACCGTACGGGCGCTGGAGGAGGCGGGCATCGAGGCGGAGGACATCGCGGTGCGGCGTCCGACGCTGGACGAGGTCTTCCTCGCGCTGACCGACCGGAAGTCCGAGGCCGCGGAGGTGCCGGCATGAGCGCGATGAGCTGGGCGGTTTCCGACTCCTGGACGATGACCCGGCGCGAACTGGCGCACTGGTCGCGGCAGCCGGTGCGGATCGTCGTCGGCCTGGTCTTCCCCGTGATGCTGCTGCTGATGTTCAACTACCTGGTCGGCGGAGGGCAGGGCGTCGACGGCGACAACACCGAGTTCCTGGTGCCCGGCATGCTCGCGCTCACCATGGCCTTCGGCCTGGAGTCGACCATGCTCGCGGTCACCCAGGACCTCGACAAGGGTGTCATCGACCGGTTCCGCGCCATGCCGATGGTCTCCGGTTCGGTGCTGGTCGGCCGGAGCGTCGCGGACATGCTCCAGTCGGCGGCCGCGCTCGTCGTGCTGACGGGCGTCGGCTACGCGGTCGGCTGGCGCTGGCACCACGGGCCGGCCGCGGCGCTGGGGGCGGTGGGGCTTCTGCTGCTGTTGCGGTTCGCGATGCTGTGGATCGGCATCCACCTGGCGCTGGTGGCGGGGAAGCCGGAGCTGGTGCAGGCGGTGCAGATCCTGGTCTGGCCGGTCGGCTTCCTCTCCAACGTCTTCGCCACACCCGAGTCGATGCCGGGGTGGCTGGGCGCGGTCGTCGAATGGAACCCGATGTCGGCCACGGCCACGGCGGTACGCGGCCTGTTCGGCAACCCGGGGGCGGCCGGCGGCAGCTGGGCGTCCGACCATGCCGGACTGCTCGCGGCGGCCTGGCCGTTGGCACTGCTCGCGGTGTTCTTCCCGCTGGCGGTACGGAGGTTCGCCCGGATCGGCCGCTGACCGCGGCGCCCGGCGCTCAGTGGTGGAAGGATGTCGCCGCCTGTTTGTCCTGGCTCAACGGGTGCGGCTGGCGGCGCAGGTCGGGCAGGATCAGCCGGAGGTCCTCCAGCAGCAGCTCGGCGAGGTCCGACGAGAAGCCGTTGCGGCACACCACCCGCAGCACCGACAGGTCCTGCCGGTTTGCGGGGAAGGTGTAGGCGGGCACCAGCCAGCCCTGCTCCCGCAGCCGTCGGGACACGTCGAAGACGTCGTACGCCTCCACGTCCGGCGCGGTCGTCAGTGCGAAGACGGGCAACTGGTCGCCCTGGGTGAGGAGCTGGAAGTCGCCGAGCTTCCCGATCTGCTGCGCCAGCGAGGTCGCGACGTCCCGGGAGACCTGCTGAACGGCCCGGTAGCCGTCCCGGCCCAGCCGCAGGAAGGTGTAGTACTGCGCCACCACCTGTGCGCCGGGCCGGGAGAAGTTCAGTGCGAAGGTCGGCATGTCGCCGCCCAGGTAGTTGACCCGGAATACCAGCTCCTCGGGCAGCTCGGCGGGCGAGCGCCACAGTGCCCAGCCGACCCCCGGGTAGACCAGACCGTACTTGTGCCCGGAGGTGTTGATCGAGGAGACCCGGGGCAGCCGGAAGTCCCACACCAGGTCCTCGTCCAGGAACGGCGCCACCATCGCACCGGACGCCCCGTCCACATGGACGGGGATGTCCAGGCCGGTGCGCTCCTGGAGGGCGTCCAGGGCCGCGCAGAGCTCCGCGATCGGCTCGTAGGAACCGTCGAAGGTGGAGCCCAGGATGCCGACGACGCCGATGGTGTTCTCGTCGCAGAGATCGGCCGCGGCCTGCGGGTCGAGATGGAAGCGGTCGCCCTCCATCGGGACCAGCCGCGGCTCGACCTCCCAGAAGTTGCAGAACTTGTCCCAGCAGACCTGCACATTGATGCCCATGACCAGGTTCGGTCGGGCGGTCGCCGGGTAGCGGTCGGCGTTCCTGGCCGCCCAACGGCGTTTCAGCGCCAGGCCGGAGAGCATGCAGGCCTCGCTGGAACCGGTCGTCGAACAGCCCACGACGGTCGAGGGGTCGGGGGCGTTCCACAGATCGGCGAGCATCGCCACGCACCGCCGTTCCAGCTCGGCGGTGCGTGGGTACTCGTCCTTGTCGATCATGTTCTTGTCGCGGCACTCGCCCATCAGCACCCCGGCCTGGGGTTCCATCCAGGTGGTGACGAAGGTGGCCAGGTTGAGCCGTGCGTTGCCGTCGAGCATCAGCTCGTCATGGACCAGGCCGTAGGCGATCGAGGGCGGCATCGGTCCGTCGGGAAGCCGGTGCCGGGGCGGCGCCGACTCCATTCCGGCGATCGGGTCGGCCTCTCCGTAGAACGGGTTGAGGGCGAGCCTTCGGCGTTTCTCGGACGGTTCCGTACCGTGCGGCGAACCCTTGTGGAGAGGCATCGGTGAACAGCCTTTCTCGGCTCTCGGCGGTCTTTTGTGATCTGCCACGGTCCTGTGGACGTGCGGTGCGTTCAGCTCTCGGCGGCGAGGCCGTCCTTGATGGCCCGGGCGAACCTGACGACGCGTTCGGTCTGGACCCGGGCCGCGGTCAGGGTCTGCACGCCGACCGGGATGTCGCCCTGGCCGGCCACGTGCGAGGTGCCGTACGGATTGCCGTCGACGTACTTCGAGGGGTCCGTGTAACCGGGGGCGACCAGGATGCCGCCGAAGTGGTGGACCGTGTGGTAGAGCGCGAGCAGCGTGGACTCCTGGCCGCCGTGCGCGGTGCTGGTGGAGGTGAAGCCGCTGTAGACCTTGTCGGCCAGGCGGCCCGCCTGCCAGAGGCCGCCGAGGGTATCGATGAACTGCTTGAGCTGGGAGGAGACATTGCCGAACCGGGTCGGCGTACCGAAGATCACGGCGTCCGCCCAGGCCACGTCGTCGGGCGATGCCTCGGCGATGTCCGCGGTCGCCTTCGCGTTGGCGGCCCAGGCCGGGTTGGAGTCGATGGCCGCCTGCGGGGCGAGCTCACGGGCCTTGCGCAGCCGCACCTCCGCACCGGCCTTCTCGGCGTCCTGCGCGATGGCGCCGGCCATCGCGGCGACGGTGCCGGTTGATGAGTAGTAGATGACGGCTACGTTGACGGGCGTGGGCATCGCGGGAACCTCCGGCAGGGCCTTACGGGATGTATCCATGCGTATCCATATGAGTGTGACGATACGTAAAAAACGGGATGATACGTAAAAAGGGGCACCCGGCGCGTCGGGCGACGGCGCAGGGTGGTGGCTCCGGGGCACGGCTGCGGGCCACGGCTCCGGGGCGGGGTCACCTCAGCTGCGAACCGTCCTCGTGCAGTTGCATCTGCGGCCGCCCGGTCACCAGCAGCCAGGCCGGCAGCGAGGCGACGCACAGGATCGGGAGGACGGCCGCGTCGCCTGCCAGCACCGCCGCGGTGAACAGGCTCAGCCAGCCCTGCCGGGTGATGGCCAGCAGAATGCCCAGCACCGCACAGGTCACCGCGAGCGCCACCGGCACCGACGGGACCAGGGCGTGGGCGCAGAGCCCCAGCGCGACCCCGACGAAGACGGCGGGGAAGATCCGGCCGCCCCGGAAGCCGCAGGTCGCCGCGATCAGCAGGGCGGCCGTCTTCACCACGGCCATGACCGCGAACTGCCCGGCCGACCAGCCGCCCGGGTCGGCGGCGAGCTCCTTCACCTCGTCGAGCCCCTTGAAAAGGGTGAGGTGGCCGCCCAGCGCACCCAGCAGGCCCAGCAGCAGTCCGCCGAGGGTCAGTGCCAGGACCGGTTTCCTCAGGGTTCGGAAGAACCGGTGCGTGTGCGGGAAGGCGTACACCGCCGCCAGGCCCAGCACCGCACCCCCCAGGGCGATGACGACCGAGGAGAGCAGGTCGCCCCAGTGCGGGTGGGTATAGGCGGGCAGCGACAGGTCGAAGCTGGGATGGGCCAGCAGCGTCATGGTGAGCGCACCGGCGGTGCCCGCCGCGAGCGGGCCGAAGAGCCGGTCCCAGAGCGCGCCCGGTCGGGCGCGGGAGGTGAGGGCCTCGGAGAGGATCAGCGCGGCGGCGACCGGGGTGCCGAACAGTGCGCCGACGGTGCCGGCCGCGGCCAGGGCGATCCACAGTTCCGCCGTCTTGCCCGGCGCGAACCGGCGGCCGAGCCAGTACGCCAGCGCGATGTTGGCGGCCGTGATCGGATTCTCCGGACCGAGACTGACCCCGCTCGCCAGGGTGAGGGCCGTGACGAGCAGCAGCCCGGGAACCACACCCGGCGCGAGCGGCGGGTCGACCAGCCCGGTGGTCGCCGGATCGGGACCGGCGTGGCCGGGCACCACCTGGATGAGCAGTCCGATCACCAGCCCGCTCGTGGTGAGCATCACGATCATCCAGAGGCTGGAGTAGCGGCCGATGGAGAGGGCGTCGGGGAGCGTTCCCCAGAGGACATGCTGCAGCTTCTCCGCGAGCAGGCTGACGCCCAGCAGGATGAGGGCCGAGGCGACGCCGACGGCCAGGGCGGGCACGATGACGGGCAGCAGCCGGTGCACGGGGGTGGGCCCGGGCGCGGTTCCGGTCGGGGCCGGAGAATCTGTGGCCATCGGCTCACCTTATAGACGTAAAAGCCGCATACCTCCTCGAACGGCATCGAATGACGCCGGAAGGCGTGGTGTTTCGGGCTTGCACCTCACGTCGCGTCAGGACTCAGGCTCGGTACGTACCCAGAACGGAGAAGGGAGCGGGGAGTCGTGGACTACTCCGTGGGACAGGTCGCCGGATTCGCCGGGGTCACGGTGCGCACCCTGCATCACTACGACGGCATCGGGCTGCTGTCGCCCGGCGGGCGCAGCCACGCGGGCCACCGCCGCTACGACGACGCCGACCTCGACCGGCTGCAGCAGATCCTGTTCTACCGGGAGCTCGGCTTCCCGCTCGACGAGATCGCGGTACTGCTCGACGATCCGGACGCGGACCCGCAGGAGCACCTGCGCCGCCAGCACCGGCTGCTGACCGGCCGGATCGCCGAGCTCCGAAAGATGGCAGCCGCCGTCGAGACAGCCATGGAGGCACGGAAGATGGGCATCAACCTCACGCCCGAGGAGAAGTTCGAGGTGTTCGGGGGCAAGGACCCCGAGGAGCATGCCGAGGAGGCCGAACGCCGCTGGGGCGGCACCGCCGCCCACGCCGAGTCGCAGCGCCGGGCCGCCCGCTGCACCAAGGAGGACTGGAAGCGGATGCAGGCGGAAGTCGCCGACTGGAGCGCCGCCTACGACGCGCTGATGGAGGCCGGCGAACCCGCCACCGGCGAGCGGGCGATGGACCTGGCCGAGGCGCACCGACTGCACATCACCAATTGGTTCTACGAGTGCACCTCCGAGATGCACCGGGGGCTCGGCGAGATGTACGTGTCCGACCCGCGGTTCCGCGCGTACTACGAGTCGATGCGGCCCGGCCTGGCGGAACACCTGAGGGCCGCGATCGACGCCAACGCGGAGCGCCGGGCGTAGTCCGTACGGGGACGGACGTACGGGAGTGGGACGTACGGGAGCGGGACGTACGGGGGCGAGAGCGACCTCACCCCCGTACTCGCTTCTCGCTCAGCTCTCGCTCAGCTCTCGCTCAGCTCTCGCTGGTCACGTCCTGCTGATCACGGCGGCCGTACCGTACGCGCACACCTCCGTGCCCACGTCGGCCGCCTCGGTCACATCGAAGCGCATCATCAGCACCGCGTTGGCGCCCCGGGCCCGCGCCTGCTCGACGAGCCGTTCCATCGCCTGGTTCCGGGTCTGGACGAGCGTCTTGGTCAGCCCTTTCAGCTCGCCGCCGATCATGGACTTCAGTCCGGCGCCGATCTGGCTGCCGAGGTGGCGGGAGCGAACGGTCAGGCCGAACACCTCACCGATCACCCGGGTCACCTGGTAGCCCGGTACGTCGTTCGTGGTGACGACCAGGACATCCGACTGGTCCGCCTGCCCGCCGCCGAAATCCTCGATACTCATCGTGTGGCACCTCCTGGAGAGAGCTTTGTCCCGGTTGGCCCGGTGCGTACTTTCGCAGGGGCCACTGGAACCCGGGGACATCATTCTGCGTTGATAGCTTTGGCGGCCACGAAGCCGTCATCGATCGATCCAGGAGCCCGGACCCTTGAATACGCTTGCGCTCGGACCGAGCTGGCTGGACCCGGACTATCTGATCAACACGTTCGGACTCCCCGGCGTCCTCCTCGTCGTCTTCGCCGAGTCCGGACTGCTGATCGGCTTCTTCCTGCCCGGTGACTCGCTGCTGTTCACCACGGGCCTGCTGGTGACCACGGGCCAGCTGAAGACCCCGTTGTGGTTGGTCTGTCTCCTGGTCGCCCTCGCGGCGATCATCGGCGACCAGGTCGGATATCTCTTCGGCCGCAAGGTCGGTCCCTCGCTCTTCAAGCGCCCGGACTCCCGCCTCTTCAAGCAGGAGAACGTCGAGAAGGCCCACGACTTCTTCGAGAAGTACGGGCCGAAGTCGCTGATCCTGGCCCGCTTCGTGCCCGTCGTGCGTACGTTCACGCCGATCATCGCCGGTGTGAGCCGGATGAACTACCGCTCGTTCATCACGTTCAACATCATCGGCGGCGTGCTCTGGGGCGTCGGCGTCACGCTGCTCGGGGCGGCGCTCGGCAAGATCGAGTTCGTGCACCAGAACATCGAGGCGATACTCATCCTGATCGTGCTCATCTCGGTGGTGCCGATCGCGATCGAGTACCTGCGGGCCCGCTCCAGGTCGAAGAAGGAAGCGGCGGCCGGCGGCGTGGCGGGCACCGGCCCGTCCGCGGGCCCCGGCCCCTCCACGGCGCAGCGCGGCCGCCACGCCAAGCGCTGACCACGAGCCGCACCGTCGGCGGTGTCAGAAGCCGCGCGTCCGCTTGGCCGCGCGGCGGTTCGCCCCGCCGACCGCTCCCGGCACCCGCATGAACAGCCGGGAGACCTCACTTCCCAGGTTCACCCCGATCGCGATCGCCAGCGCCGTCGCCACCGCGGTGGACAACGAGGCGAGCCCGGCGTTCACATTGCCCTGGGCCACGCCCAGCAGACCGAAGTACGTGGCCGAACCGGGCAGCAGCGGACCGATCGCCGCCGTGATGAAGGGCAGCGACGAGGTGTACCGGTAGCGCGAGAACAGTTGCCCGAACAGGCCCACCAGACCGGCCGCCGTCGCTGTCGCCAGCACCGGCGAGATATGGCCGGTCCGGGCCATCGCCCCGTAGATCACCCAGGCCACCCCGCCGTTGAGGGTCACCGCGAGCACGGTGGACCGGTCCTGCTGGAGCAGGATCGCGAAGGCGAGACAGAGCGCCATCGACGCCAGGATCTGCACCACCGGCCGGTCGTGGGCGATGAACCTGGTCTCCGGGTTCAGCTGGGCGCCCAGCTGAACTCCCAGGTACAGCACGAGCAGCACACCGACGACGATCCCGATGAAGAGGTACATGACTTCGAGCAGGCGCGCGGCGGCCGTGATGTAGTAGCCGGTCAGCCCGTCCTGCACGCCCGCCACCAGGGCCCGCCCCGGCAGCAGCGCGAACAGCCCACCGGTGATCACCGCTGACGGCTGTACGTCCGACCAGTGGGTGAGGGTCAGCGCCACGCCCATCGCGGCGGGCGGCATGGCCGCCGCCACGAACTGGTAGAACTCCGGCAGCCCCCGCCCGGCGCAGAGCCAGGCGAGCCGGTCACCGAGCATCGCGCCGATCGCGGCCACTACGAAGACCAGTGCGCCACCGCCGACCAGCACCGATGCCGCCCCCGCGAGACCGCCGCCGGCCAGCGTCAGCACCCAGCCGGAGTACGGGTGCCGGTTGCGCCGGATCTCCGCCAGGCGCCGGTAGGCCTCCTCCAGCGAGACGTCGACGTCCTCGGTGGTGATGTCGTCGATGAGCCGGAAGACGGCGGCCAGCCGGGTGTAGTCGGTGCCACGACGGCGTACGGTGCGGCTCGCCGTCACCGGGTCGTCGACCAGCGACGGCTGGTGCGAGATCGACAGCAGGGTGAAGGTGACGGTGGGCTCGCAGCGGTCGAGGCCGTAGCTGCGGGTCACCGCGAACATCGCCGCCTCGACGTCCTCGGCGCCCTCGCCGCCCGCGAGCAGCAGCTCCCCGATACGCAGCGTGAGGTCGAGCACGCGCGGCACCGCGGGCCCCGCCTCGTCGGGCTTCTGCACCAGTTCGGGCGCGGGGCGCTCGGCGACCGGCATCCGCAGCATCGTGCGCATCCGGTCCTGCCAAGGGGCCTCCTTGGTCAGCCGGATCATCGGGCTGCCGTGAGCCGGGGTGAACGCGGGCGGCGCGTGCTGGGCGCTGTACGTGCTCGGCGGGGCGAAGGCGGAGCCGATCGTGTCCGAGCCGGAGGCGGTACCGGAACCGGAGCTCGAAGCGGAAGCCGGGCCCGGTCCTTGGGGCTCGGTCGTCAGACCGGTCGGGATGGCGAATTCCGAGGTCGGCTGGTCGTCCTCGGACGCAGACGTCCGCCGCCCCACCCCGGCCGGCGGGACGAAGGCGCTGCGCGCCTCGTCGGACTGGGGCTTCTGGTCCTCCGGACCGCCCGTTTCCGCCACCACTCGACCTCGCTCCTCATCGGCTGCGCGTCTTCGGTTGCGCTGCTGCCAGTATGGCCACGGACAAGGGTGCGGACGCGAAGTGGGCGGCACTCCCTCGGAGGGAGTGCCGCCCACTTCCGGCACTGAACCGAAAACAGAACCGAAAACAGAACCGAAAACGGAACCGAAAACGGAATCGCGCGCGACGTATCTCAGCCGGAACCCGGCCGCGACCCGCAGGTCGTCAGTGCGCGCCGCCCTGCGCCTCAAGGCGCTTGTAGGAGGCCTCGATCTCGGCCTCGGCCTCGGCGCGGCCGACCCAGTCGGCGCCCTCGACGGACTTGCCGGGCTCCAGGTCCTTGTAGACCTCGAAGAAGTGCTGGATCTCCAGGCGGTCGAACTCCGACACGTGGTGGATGTCGCGCAGGTGCTCCACCCGGGGGTCGGAGGCCGGCACGCACAGCAGCTTGTCGTCGCCGCCGGCCTCGTCCGTCATCCGGAACATTCCGATGGCGCGGCACTTGATGAGGCAGCCGGGGAAGGTCGGCTCGTCCAGGATGACCAGCGCGTCCAGCGGGTCGCCGTCCTCGCCGAGGGTGTTCTCGACGAAACCGTAGTCCGCCGGGTAGCTGGTCGAGGTGAAGAGTCGACGGTCCAGGCGGATCCGACCGGTCTCGTGGTCCACCTCGTACTTGTTCCGCGAACCCTTCGGGATCTCGATGGTGACGTCGAACTCCACGGGTGGCTCCTCCATGATCAACACATACGACTGGTGATTAAGTGTCCCCCACGCAGATGTGTGCTCGCGAAAGGGGCTGGTCAACGGTGGACGAGCCGGTGAAAAGACCATCGGTCAACCCGCTGGACAAGCTGAGCAGGCTCGCCCGGCCGGGCGGCGTGATCAGATTGCGGGGGCTGAGCGATCGGCAGTTCGCGGCTGTCTCCGCCGGCCTGGGCCTGGTGCTCGCGGCCGGCGTCGTCCTTGCCGCCGGCCCCTGGGACTCGGGTCAGCGTAAGGCCGAGCAGGACTGGGCCGCCGCCCGCAACCGTACAGGTGGCGCAGATCACGAACCCGGCACGCCGTCCGGACCGGAACCCGCCCCCAGCGCCCCGGCCGTCCTCGCCCCGCTCTCCGCCGCGGTCGACAACGCCGCCCCGGACGCCCGCGGCAACCAGGACGGCGCGGCGGCCGCCCTCCGCGCCACCCTCGGCCCCCTGCTGAAGGCCCCCGCCCTGGGCACCGTGCGTACCGCCGTCGTCATCGACACCACCACCGGCGAGCGGCTGTACGGCCAGGGCGCCGACACGCCCATGACGCCCGCCTCCACCGTCAAGATCGCCACCTCGGTCGCCGCCCTGAGCGCGCTCGGCCCCGGCCACCGCATCGCCACGACGGTCCGGGCGTCCCCCGACTCCCGCGGCCTCACCCTGGTCGGCGGCGGCGATCCCACCCTCGACAGGGCCGCACTGCGCGAGCTGGCCGCCGACACTGCCCGCGCCCTGAAGGACCGCGGCGTGAAGACGGTCCGCCTCGCGTACGACGCCTCCCGCTACTCCGGTCCCGCGCGGCACCCGATCGGCCCCAACGAGAACATCGCGCCCGTCAGCGCCCTGATGACCGGCGAGGGCAGGCTCGACAGCACCGACAGCGGACCGGCCCCGCGCAGCGACGACCCGGCCGGTGACACCGCCCGGACCTTCGGCAGACTGCTCCACGACGCCGGGATCGACACCGGGTCCGGCCCGGCGCCCGGCCGCCCGGCCGGCGGGTCCCGGACGGTCGCCGAACACCTCTCCGCCCCGCTCTCCGCCCTGGTCGAACGGGCCCTGACCAACAGCGACAACGACATCGCCGAGGCACTCGCCCGGCAGACCGCCCTGGCCGCGGGCGAACCGGCCGACTTCGCCGGCGGACGACGGGCCGTCACCGCACAGCTCAAGAAGCTCCACCTGCCGCTGACCGGCGCGAACTTCGCCGACGGCAGCGGGCTCAACCGCAAGGACAAGGTCACCGCCGGACTGCTGGCCGGCCTCCTCGCCCGCGCCGCCGACCCGGACCACCCCGAACTGCGCGCCGTCCTCACCGGCCTTCCCGTGGCCGGGTTCAGCGGCACCCTCAGCGGCCGTTACACCGAGAAGTCCGCAGGCACCGGCCTGATCCGCGCCAAGACCGGCACCCTCACCGGAGTGAATTCCCTCGCCGGTACGGTCGTCGACCGGCAGGGCCGGCTGCTCGCCTTCGCCTTCCTGGCATCCGGCACGACATCCCCCTCCGAGGCCCAGTCCTCCCTCGACGCACTCGCCACCAGCCTCGCCACCCGAACCCGGTGAGCCGGTCGACACCACACCGCGGACGGACCCGAGCACGTACCGTTGACGCATGACGAGCATCGGTGGTGCCGAGATGGTCGACTGGAATCTCGCGGTGGCGACCGCGACCCGACTCGTGCGGCCGGGGCCGGAGATCAGCCGGGAGGAGGCCCGCGAAGTCGTCGCGGAGCTCCGCCGGCATGCCAAGGCCTCGGAGGAGCACGTCCGTTCCTTCACCCGGATGATCCCCGAGGGGACCGATCCGGAGGACACCCCGGTCCTGATCGTGGACCGGGCCGGCTGGATCAAGGCCAACGTCGCGGGCTTCCGCGAACTGCTCCGCCCCCTGCTGGGAAAGATGCAGGAGCGGCGCGGCAACGGCCCCGGCGGCGCCGTGCTCGGCGCGGTCGGCGGCAAGGTGACCGGCGTCGAGGTGGGGATGCTGCTGTCGTTCCTCGCCTCCCGGGTCCTCGGCCAGTACGAGACGTTCGCCCCGGCCACCCGCGAACTCCCGGCCTCGGCGGACGGCGGCGGCAGGCTGCTGCTCGTCGCCCCGAACATCGTCCACGTCGAGCGCGAACTGGAGGTCGACCCGCACGACTTCCGGCTCTGGGTCGCCCTCCACGAGGAGACCCACCGCACCCAGTTCACCGGGGTGCCCTGGCTCCGTGACCACCTTCAGGGCGAGATCCAGTCATTCCTCGAGGAGACCGACGTCGACCCGGTGACCGTGCTGGAGCGGCTCCGCGAGGCGGCCCAGTCCCTGGCTGGGGGGCGCCCCGAGGGCGAGGAGGGCGAGGACGGCGGCCGCAGCTTCGTCGAACTCGTCCAGACACCCGCGCAGCGCGAGATCCTCGGCCGGCTCACCGCCGTGATGTCTCTGCTCGAAGGACACGCCGACTATGTGATGGACGGCGTCGGTCCGGAGGTGGTCTCCTCCGTCGGCGAGATCCGGGAGAAGTTCCAGCAGCGCAGGGCGCGCGGCGCGAGCCGGCTCGACCAGGCGCTGCGCAAGCTCCTTGGACTCGATGCCAAACTGCGCCAGTACCGGGACGGCGAACGGTTCGTCCGCGCCGCGGTCGACGAGGTCGGCATGGACGGCTTCAACCGGGTCTGGACCTCGCCGAACACGCTCCCGACCAAGGCGGAGATCGCGAAGCCGGCGGACTGGATCGCGAGGGTGCACCGTAAGGCAGAGTCCTGATCATGACGGGCCGGACGGCGTGCGACAGGACAAGAACGCGCCGGTATTCACCCATCCGAGGGACCGTAGGGGCATGGGAAGGCGTGCAATGCTCGATGAACGGCTTGCCTCTGTCACCATCGACGCACTCTGAGTGACGGCACACTTTTCGTCCCGGCACTCCGAGGCACCTCCCCGAACTTCACGAAGGGCACCGGACATGGGTCCCCATCCTGCGGTCGCGGCGATACGCCTGGCGGTCCGCCGCGTACTCCACGACGTACTCACCGAACACACCCGTTGCGCCGAGCACACCCGGCGCACCCCGCACCCCGAGCTCGCCGAAGCCGGCGCGGGCAGGCAGCGCGCCGCGCTCCCCGAACGCCCCGGTACCCCCCTGGTGCTGGTGGCGTGCTCCGGCGGCGCCGATTCCATGGCACTCGCCTCCGCCCTCGCCTTCGAAGCCCGCAAACTCGATGTCCGGGCCGGCGGCATCACCGTCGACCACGGCCTCCAGGACGGCTCCGACACCCGGGCCGCCGAGGTCGTCGACCGCCTCACCGACATGCACCTCGACCCGGTCGAGTCCGTCGCTGTGCGGGTCGGCCAGGAGGGCGGACCCGAGGCCGCGGCCCGCGACGCCCGCTACGCCGCCCTCGACGCGGCCGCCGAGCGGTACGGCGCCGCCGCCGTCCTGCTCGGCCACACCCGTGACGACCAGGCGGAGACGGTGCTGCTGGGCCTCGCCCGCGGCTCCGGCATCCGCTCGCTGTCCGGCATGGCCGCCGCGTCGGGACCGGCGGGCCGCTACCGCCGCCCCTTCCTCCAGCTCGACCGGCAGACCGCCCGCAAGGCCTGCCTCGTCCAGTCGCTGCCCGTCTGGGACGACCCGCACAACATCGACCCCGCCTACACCCGCTCCCGACTGCGCCACGAGGGCCTGCCCGCCCTGGAGAAGGCGCTGGGCAAGGGCGTCGTCGAGGCCCTGGCCCGTACGGCGCAGCTCTCCCGCGACGACGCCGACGCCCTTGACACCTGGGCCGCCGAGGCCGACCGCGCCGTTCGGGACGACGCGGGCCGGCTGGAGTGCGCCAAGCTGTACGCGCTGCCGCCCGCCGTGCGCCGCCGGGTGCTGCGCCGGGCCGCCATGGAGGCGGGTTCCCCGGCCGGTTCCCTCTTCGCCCGGCACATCGAGGAAGTCGACCGTCTGATCACCGGCTGGCGCGGCCAGCGGGCCATCAATCTGCCCGGCCGGGTCGAAGCCATGCGTCAGGGTGGCAGACTGGTGATTCGGCAGAGCTGAAGCACGGGCGGCTGACAATGCAGGCGAGCGGCCGCGCAGGTACGGGGCATCACCCCGGACCGGGCAGGCAGAGAAAGAGACGCGGGTGAACGAGAAGGACATGGGCACCGACCTTCAGTCGGTGCTCCTCACCAAGGAAGAGATCGACGCGAAGCTCGTCGAGCTGGCCGCGAAGATCGACGCGGAGTACGCGGGCAGGGACCTGCTCATCGTCGGCGTCCTCAAGGGCGCCGTGATGGTGATGGCGGACCTGGCGCGTGCGCTGTCCACCCCCGTCACGATGGACTGGATGGCCGTCTCGTCGTACGGCGCGGGTACCCAGTCCTCCGGAGTGGTCCGGATCCTCAAGGACCTGGACACCGACATCAAGGGCAAGCACGTCCTGATCGTCGAGGACATCATCGACTCGGGCCTGACCCTGTCCTGGCTGATGTCGAACCTCGGCTCGCGCGAGCCCGCGTCCCTGGAGATCTGCACCCTGCTGCGCAAGCCGGACGCGGCCAAGGTCGCGCTCGACTGCAAGTGGGTCGGATTCGACATCCCCAACGAGTTCGTCGTCGGGTACGGGCTGGACTACGCGGAGAAGTACCGCAATCTCCCCTTCGTCGGCACGCTCGCCCCGCACGTCTACGGCGGCTGACCGTCTCCCGGTCCCGGGTGCCGGCCTGACCGGGACGGGGCGCCGGGAACCTTTCACGGGATTCCCGCCGTTGAGCCTTCGAAGGCAGGTTTTGACAGACGTCCCCGGCAGTCGCGGGTGACAATGCTGGGGTACCGTCCGAAGAACAGTCTTTTCTCACAGCAGCATTTACCTACGGGCAGGAGGGACGGGGCGTCATCGCCCCGTATGGATGGACGTGAAGCGATACTTCCGTGGGCCGGTCATGTGGATCGTGCTGGCCGTCCTCGCCGTGGTCGTGTTGATGCAGGTCGTCGGCTCGTCGGGCGGCTACGAATCGGTGGACACCGGCAAGGTGATCCAGGCGATCAGCAAGGACCAGGTGGCGCAGGCCAAGCTGACCACCGGTGACGAACAGATCATCAAGATCGAGTTGAAGAAGGACCAGAAGCTTTCGGGCGAGTCCGGCAGCAAGTTCCAGGCGAGCTACATCGGCGACCAGGGTGTCCAGCTGGCCGACACGCTGCAGCAGAAGTTCGAGAGCGGCAAGATCGACAAGGGCTACACCGTCTCGCCGTCGAAGCAGTCCCCGTTCATCTCGATCCTCCTCTCGCTGCTGCCCTTCGTCCTGATCGTGGTCGTCTTCCTGTTCCTGATGAACCAGATGCAGGGCGGCGGCTCCCGAGTCATGCAGTTCGGGAAGTCCAAGGCCAAGCTGATCACCAAGGACACGCCGAAGACGACGTTCGCCGATGTGGCGGGGTCGGACGAGGCCGTCGAGGAACTCCAGGAGATCAAGGAGTTCCTCCAGGAGCCGGCGAAGTTCCAGGCCGTCGGCGCCAAGATTCCCAAGGGTGTCCTGCTGTACGGGCCTCCTGGTACGGGCAAGACGCTGCTCGCACGCGCCGTCGCGGGCGAGGCGGGCGTCCCGTTCTACTCGATCTCCGGTTCCGACTTCGTCGAGATGTTCGTCGGTGTCGGTGCCAGCCGGGTCCGTGACCTCTTCGAGCAGGCCAAGGCGAACGCCCCGGCGATCGTCTTCGTCGACGAGATCGACGCCGTCGGCCGGCACCGCGGTGCCGGCATGGGCGGCGGTCACGACGAGCGCGAGCAGACGCTGAACCAGCTGCTCGTCGAGATGGACGGCTTCGACGTGAAGGGCGGCGTCATCCTGATCGCCGCCACGAACCGGCCGGACATCCTCGACCCGGCGCTGCTGCGCCCGGGCCGTTTCGACCGGCAGATCGCGGTCGACCGGCCGGACATGCAGGGCCGTCTCGAGATCCTCAAGGTGCACCAGAAGGGCAAGCCGGTTGCGAAGGACGTCGACCTCGGCGCCGTCGCCCGTCGTACGCCCGGCTTCACCGGTGCCGACCTGTCGAACGTGCTGAACGAAGCGGCGCTCCTCACGGCGCGCGGCAATCTGAAGCTGATCGACAACAAGATGCTCGACGAGGCCATCGACCGCGTCGTCGCGGGCCCGCAGAAGCGGACCCGGATCATGTCCGAGAAGGAGAAGAAGATCACCGCGTACCACGAGGGCGGACACGCCCTGGTCGCGGCGGCTTCCCCCCAGTCGGACCCGGTCCACAAGATCACGATCCTCTCCCGCGGCCGCGCCCTCGGTTACACGATGGTGCTCCCGGAGGAGGACAAGTACTCCACGACGCGCAACGAGATGCTCGACCAACTGGCCTACATGCTGGGCGGGCGCGCGGCCGAGGAGCTGGTCTTCCACGACCCGACCACCGGCGCCGCGAACGACATCGAGAAGGCCACCGCAACGGCCCGCGCGATGGTCACGCAGTACGGCATGACGGAGCGGCTCGGCGCGATCAAGTTCGGCGGCGACAACACCGAGCCCTTCGTGGGCCGGGAGATGGGCCACCAGCGCGACTACTCGGAAGAGGTCGCGGCCCTCGTCGACGAAGAGGTCAAGAAGCTCATCGAGACCGCGCACAACGACGCGTGGGAGATTCTCGTCGAGAACCGCGACGTGCTCGACGCCCTCGTTCTCCAGCTCCTGGAGAAGGAGACGCTCGGCAAGGAGGAGATCGCCGAGATCTTCGCCCCGATCGTGAAGCGCCCGTCCCGTCCGGCATGGACCGGCTCCGCCCGACGCACCCCGTCGACGCGGCCGCCGGTGCTCTCGCCGAAGGAACTCGCCCTCACCAACGGAGCCACCGCGGCGAACGGCTCGGTCGTCCCCACGGACACCGTCCCGGCCACCGAGGTGATCCCGGAGGACCACCCCGAGGCATAGAAGCCCTGGTGTGGCCCCTGTCACGGGGTTCGTACCGGGTCTGGAATGGATGCCGCGCCCCCGCAGGTTCTAGCCTGTGGGGGCGCGGCTTTTTCGTACGCCCGTGCGGATGTATATGCGGGTGACAGCTCAAGGGAACGAGGCACAGATGACCGACCCGGTGACGTTGGACGGCCAGGGTCCGATCGGTGAGTTCGACGAGAAGCGGGCCGAGGCCGCCGTACGTGAACTCCTTCTCGCGGTGGGCGAGGATCCGGACCGTGAGGGACTGCGCGAGACACCGGGCCGGGTGGCAAGGGCGTACAAGGAGATATTCGCGGGCCTCTACCAGGAGCCCGAGGACGTCCTGACGACCACGTTCGACCTGGGCCACGACGAGATGGTGCTGGTCAAGGACATCGAAGTCTTCAGTACCTGTGAACACCATCTGGTGCCGTTCAGGGGCGTCGCGCACGTCGGGTACATCCCGGCGACCAGCGGCAAGATCACCGGTCTTTCGAAGCTGGCCCGCCTCGTCGATGTGTACGCCCGGCGTCCGCAGGTCCAGGAGCGGCTCACCACGCAGATCGCCGATTCGCTCATGGAGATCCTGGAGCCGCGCGGCGTCATCGTCGTCGTCGAGTGCGAGCACATGTGCATGTCGATGCGGGGTATCCGCAAGCCGGGTGCCAAGACGCTGACGTCGGCGGTCCGCGGACAGCTCCGCGACCCCGCGACGCGCGCCGAGGCCATGAGCCTGATCATGGCGCGCTGAGTTCCGGAGCGGCCCGTGGGAGGTGAGCTCCTCTTATGCGGCCGCCGAGCTCTTGTCTTTGTCCTCGTCGTCCGGGAGCTTGCAGATACGTTCGAGCCAGAGGGCCGCGGCCACTACCGCGATGCCGGCGAGGACCGCGAAGCCCGCGTAGATCGCCTGGTCGCGGCGGGCCGGGATGTCGAGCGAGCCGAGCAGGAAGACGCCCGTGCCGCCGTACATGCCGGAGACCAGGGAGACGACCAGGGCGCTGGCCTGGCCGAAGACGACTGCCCGGGCCGCCATCAGGGGCTCGACGCCCTTGGCCCCCGGCCGGCGCTCGCGCTGGGCACGCAGCCGGGAACGGATGGAGAGTGCCGTCGCGAGCAGGATGGCGGCGATCACCGCGAGCACGATCGGCGCGGCGAGGGGAACGCTCGGCAGGCTGCCCAGGGAGTCCCAGAGGCGGGCGCCGCCCCAGGAGAGCACCCCGGCCGCGGCGAAGAGGCCGACCAGTATCCCGAGCCGTAGTTGCTTCACCGAGTGATCCGCCCTTCGCCGCCGGTGGGTCCGTGCCGTCAGTGGTCAGTGGTCAGTGGTCGGTCAGTCGTCCGTGGTCCGTGTCGCCACCGGTCCGTGTCCGTCGAGCCTAACGACTACTCGGGCAGCCGGAGTTCCAGATCGGTCCGGGGCAGTACGCCCGCACGGCCGAGGCCGGCCAGAAGCTCCGCCACGGGGCCTGCGCCGGGCAGCTGGGCCTCGGGGTCGACGTCGTGCCACGGGGCGAGGACGAAGGCCCGCTCATGGGCCCGGGGGTGAGGGAGGGTGAGCGACGGGTCGTCGGAGACGACGTCCGCGTACGCCACGATGTCGACGTCGATGGTGCGCGGGCCCCAGCGCTCCTCGCGGACCCGTTCGAAAGCCTCTTCGATGGCCTGACCGCGTTCCAGGAGCGAGGACGGGGGAAGCGTCGTCTTCACCACGATCACCGCGTTGAAGTACGAGGGCTGGGAGCCGGGAGCGACGCCCCAGGGCTCGGTCTCGTAGACCGGGGAGACCGCTTTGACCCGCAGGCCGGGGGTGTCCTCCAGGGCGTCTATGGCGCCCTGGAGCGTCTCCAGGCGGTTGCCGAGATTGGAGCCCAGGGAGATCACGGCGCGTTTGGGGTTGGAGAGGGTGATGTCCGCGGCGTCCACCTGCTCGACCACGGAGGCGGGTACCGGCTGTACGGTCGGGTCGCTCTGCCCCTCGGTAGAAAATGCACTCATACTCGGCTCCGGGTGATGGTGATGGTCACATCGTCGAAGGGGACGGTGATCGGCGCGTCCGGCTTGTGCACCACGACCTCCACCTCCTCGACTCCTTCGTGCTTGAGGCACGTCTGGGCGATGCGCTCCGCGAGCGTTTCGATCAGGTCGACCGGTTCCCCCTGCACCACCTCGACGACTTCCTCGGCGACGATGCCGTAGTGCACGGTCTTCGTCAGGTCGTCGGCGGCTGCCGCGGGGCGGGTGTCGAGGCCGAGCACCAGGTCGACGATGAACGTCTGGCCCTCCTCCCGTTCCCGGGGGAAGACGCCATGGTGTCCACGGGCCTTGAGGCCGCGCAGCGCGACACGATCCACGCGAATCACTCCTGCTGTCGTAGGGCGTAGAGACACGGGGCCGCGTGCGGACGGCCGGGTTCTCACTCTCGAATCTACCTGCGAGCACCGACAGTGCCCGCCCGCGGGGGCTATGGACAGGACCCCGTGGGACTGGTATCCGCTACTACCCCCTTCACCCGCTCCCAACCCCCCTGTCGCGCGGATGTTCTGGTCAGGAGGGGGTTTCTTCCTCGTTCTCGTCATCGGATTCGGTGAGTACGGGCGAGCCGTGGTGGGACCAGAGCTTCCAGCCGTCCGGCGTGCGCCGGAACACATTGGTGGCCACGACAAGTTGGCCGACCAGCGGTCCGAGCGCGTTGCCGTCCTCCGCGGGGCCGCCGCTGAGGATGTTCTCGGTGCAGGTCACCAGGGCCGTGTCGCCGGTCATCGCGATCCCGACATCGGTCAGGAAGAACTGGATGTACTCGGTGTTCGCCATGATCAGGGCGTAACTGCGCAGTACCTCGCCGCGCCCGGTGAGCACCGGCCAGCCTGGGTGGACGCAGGAGACGGTGAGGTCCTCTCCGGGCAGCCAGAGCCCGGAGAGCTCCTCCAAGTCGCCGCGCTCCATCGCCTCGTAGAAGGCGGTGTTGGCCTGCTCGACGGCCGCGATGTCGGCGGCCGCCTCCGCGTGCTCGTCGCGCCCGCTCACGCGGCGCCCTCGACGGCGCGCGCGACCCGTACGGCGTCGGCTGTGGCCCGGACCTCGTGGACCCGGACGGCCCAGGCGCCGGCGTGGGCGGAGAGCGCGGAGATCGCCGCGGTGGCGGCGTCACGTTCGCGGGCGGGTGGCGGGGCGGCGCCCTCGCCGGCCAGCACATGGCCGAGGAAGCGCTTGCGGGAGGCGGCGACCAGCAGCGGGCGGCCCAGGGCGCGCAATTCGTCGAGGTGGGCGACGAGGGCGAGGTCGTGGCCGGCGTCCTTGGCGAAGCCGAGACCGGGGTCGATCACGATCCGTTCCGGGGCGATACCGCCCGCGATCACGGCATCCATCCGCTCCCGCAGCTCCGTGACGACTTCGGCGACGACGTCCTCGTACACCGCCCGGCTGTTCATGGACTCGCTGAAGCCGCGCCAGTGCATCACGACGAACGGCGCGTCGGCCGCCGCGACGACACCGACCATGTCCGGGTCGGCGAGGCCACCGCTCACGTCGTTGACCAGGGCGGCTCCGGCCGCGACCGACTCCTCGGCGACCCGGGCCCGCATGGTGTCGACGGAGACCGTGACCCCTTCGGACGCCAGGCCCCTGACCACCGGGACCACGCGCCGCAGCTCCTCCGACGCGTCCACCCGGCTGGCGCCGGGGCGGGTCGACTCGCCCCCGACATCGATCAGGTCGGCGCCCTCGGCGACCAGGTCGAGGCCGTGTTTGATCGCGGCCGTGGTGTCGAACCAGCGGCCCCCGTCGGAGAAGGAGTCCGGGGTCACATTGACGACCCCCATGACCGCGCAGCGGTCCCACTCCGGCAGGCCTCGGACCGTGCCTCGTCCACGCAACGTACTCATGCGACCAGCGTAGGCCCGCGCGGCGTGCTGTTACGCCGCGCGGGCGTGGTGCTCCTGGCCCGACGCCGGGGTGTGGGCGCAGGGGCGGGGCCGGCGGCGCGGGAACCGGCGGGCGAAGGGACGGGGCAGCGCGAGGTTCACGAAGCCCTCCGCCTGCATGGCCGCGAGAGAGATACGGGGCAGGTCGCGGGCGGCGCGGTACACCACGAAGCGGGGCTCCCAGCGGGGCCGGAACTTGGCGTTGAACTTGTACAGCGACTCGATCTGGAACCAGCGCGACAGAAAGATCAGCAGCCCCCGCCAGGTCCGCAGCACGGGTCCCGCACCCAGCTTCTCGCCGCGGGCGAGCGCCGAGCGGAACATCGCGAAGTTCAGCGAGACGTGTTCGACGGAGAGCCGGGAGGACGCCTGCAGGGCGGCGACGATCAGCAGCTCGTTCATGCCGGGGTCGGCGGAGCGGTCGCGGCGCATCAGATCGAGGGACATGCCGTCGCTGCCCCACGGGACGAAGTGGAGCACGGCCTTCAGGTCGCCGTACGGGGAGTCGGCGGTGTGTTCGTCGGCCTTGTGGGCGGTGGCGATGACGCAGTCCTCGTCGGCCGGGTCGCCGATCCGGCCGAGCGCCATGGAGAAGCCGCGCTCGTTGTCCGTGCCGCGCCAGTCGGCGGCGGCCAGCCGGATGCGGTCCAGTTCGGCCTCGCCGATGTCGCGGACGCGCCGGACCCGGGTCTCGTAGCCTAGACGTTCAATGCGCTTCACCATCTGGCGTACGTTGCGCATCGCGCGCCCGGCGAGCGAGAAATCCGCGACATCCACCACCGCCTCGTCGCCCAGTTCCAGCGCGTCGAGTCCGGTCTCGCGGGTCCAGACCTCGCCGCCGGTCTCGCTGCAGCCCATCACGGCAGGGGTCCAGGAGTGGGCCTTGGCCTCGTCCATGAAGCGCTCGATGGCGCCGGGCCAGGCCTCCACGTCACCGATCGGGTCGCCGCTCGCCAGCATCACCCCCGACACGACGCGGTAGCAGACGGCGGCCTTGCCGCTGGGGGAGAAGACGACGCCCTTGTCGCGGCGGAGCGCGAAGTGGCCGAGCGAGTCGCGGCCGCCGTGCTTCTCCAGCAGCGTGCGCAGCCGGGTCTCGTCCTCCTCGGTGAGGCGGGCGGCCGGGTGTTCGGGGCGGAAGGCCAGGTAGATGGTGGTGACGGCGGTCAGCAGACCGAGGGCGCCGAGCGAGTACGCCACGGTCCAGGAGGTGACTCCGGCGTACTCGACCGGCCCCTCGAAGCCGAACAGCCCGTACAGCACGTGCTGGAGCCGGTCGGCGATGCTGGGGTTCCCCACGACGCGGCCGGGGTGGATGCTGACGATGATCAGGCCCAGGGTCAGCGAACCCGCGCCGAGAAGCACGAAATTGGCCAGGGCCCGCCAGCGGCTCCTGGGGTCGGGGAGTGCGGCGAATTCACGGCGGTGGCGGATCAGCAGCAGGCAGAGCGCGAGCGAGACGAGCGTGCCGGTGACCGAGTGCCGGTAGGCGAACTGCGCCAGCGCACCGGCCGGCAGCAGTGCGACGGTCGCCCGCCAGGCCCGCCGCTTGCGCCGCTTGAGCCCGTGGGCGAGGAGCAGCAGCAGGACGCCCGCGCTCAGGGAGAGGGCGGCGGCGAATGGTCCGAGGGCGCCTGGGAGCACCTCGGCGAGGGTATGCATCCGGCTGTGCCGGAAGCGCGGGAAAACACCCGCGGCGACATCGACCAGGCCGACGACGGCGCAGGCGGTACCGACCAGTGCCGGTACGGATTCGGGGCGCGGGCCCCGCATGAACTTACGTACCGGACTCGGAACCGATCCCGATTTATCCCCATCTAGCGTGACAGACATCGCTTCCCGTGGTTCCGCGAGAGATTCTTCAGTCCTTCGGCCGAGGGCCTTCCGGACGATGTGCGACCTGTAGGACGAGGCTTCCGCGGCGGGGGTTCACCCGTTGGCCGGAAAATTCCAGACAAGAAAGCTCACCCCCCATGGGTCTTACCAGCAAGACATTCTTGGCGCTGGCCATCGTGCTGGCCGTGGTTTTCTTCGTTGCCACTGTCTGGCTCTGGCCGCGGCTGGCCCGGCGCAGCGTCTCCGCGGTGTTCGGCCGGGTCGGCCTGCTGCTGGCGACTCAGGTGACGGTCTTCGTCACCGTCGGGCTGGTGGCCAACAACTCCTTCCTCTTCTACGGTTCCTGGGCCGATCTGTTCGGGCAGAAGCAGGATCTGGGCGTGGTCACGGACCACGCGGCCGGAACGCTGGCCGCCAAGAACATCGTCCGGGTCGGGATGCAGCTGCCGGAAGGGCTGCGCAGTTCGCAGCCCGCGGTGAGCGGCCGGATCGACAAGGTCGTGATCTCGGGGCGGCAGTCGAAGATCGAGAGTTCGGCGTACGTGTATCTGCCGCCGGAGTACTTCCAGCCGGCGTTCGCCCGCCGGAAGTTCCCCGCGGTGGTCGTCCTCACCGGGTACCCGGGTGTCTCGGAGAACCTTCTGAAGGGTCTCGGGTATCCGCGGACGGCACACGATCGGGTGGCGGCCGGCCGGTCGCAGCCGATGATCCTGGTGATGCTGCGGCCGACGGTGGCGCCGCCGCGGGACACCGAGTGCGTGAACGTGAAGGGCGGGCCGCAGACCGAGACGTTCTTCGCCGAGGATCTGCCGCGGGTGGTCTCGGATGCGTACCGGGTCGGAAAGCTGGCCCGTAACTGGGGCATCATGGGCAATTCGACCGGCGGCTACTGTGCGCTGAAGATCGGCCTCCACCATCCGGACCGGTTCGCCGCGAGCGCCGGGCTCTCCGCGTACTACAAGGCGGCCGAGGACCCGACGACCGGCGACCTCTTCCACGGCGACCAGGGCGCGCGGGACCGCTCCGATCTGATGTGGAGTCTGGACAACCTGCCGCAGCCCGACTCGTCCTTCCTGGTCACGACCTCCAAGCGCGGCGAGGGGAACTACCGCTCCACGATGCGGTTCCTCAGCAAGGTGAAGCCGCCCGCCCAGGCCTCGTCGATCGTGCTCGACAGCGGCGGGCACAACTTCAACACCTGGCGGCGGGAGATTCCTACGGCGCTGGACTGGATGAGCAGTCGGCTGAGCGAGAACTGAACCGATGGCCGGGGACGGGGCCGGATCCCGGCTCCCGTCCCCGGCCATCGGTTCACCGGCCCCGGCTCACCGTGCGGCGGTCTTGGTGATGCTCTCCACCGTCTCGACGGCCACCTCGGCCCGGGGGACGTCCTGCGCGTCCGCGTCGATCGAGCGGCGCAGCGCCTCATGGAGCCGGGCCGGGGTGAGTACGCCGAGGAAGCGGCCGGTGCTCTCCTTGTCGATGACGGCGATCCAGCCGGCGTCGTGCTGGAGCATGGTGGCGAATGCATGTTTGAGCGGGGCGCCGACGGGCAGCCACGCCTCCATCCTGCGCGCGTGGGCGCGCACCGTGTCCTCGGTCGCGGTGGTGGCGGCGCCGTCGGCCGGGATCCAGCCGTGCAGGTTGTCCTGGCCGTCCAGCACGACGGCCCAGCGCGCCCCTTCGGCCCGCAGCCGTTCGGTCGCCCCCGCCAGGGAGTCGTCGAGGTGGACGACCGGCGGCTGGTCGAGGTCGCCCTCCTCGATGGGGGTCACGGAGAGGCGTTTGAGGCCGCGGTCGGCGCCCACGAAGTCCGCGACGTAGGGGGTGGCGGGGGCGCCGAGCACGGTCGCCGGGGAGTCGAACTGCTCGATCGAGCCCTGTCCGTAGACGGCGATACGATCACCGAGCCGGACCGCTTCCTCGATGTCGTGCGTGACGAACAACACGGTTTTGCGGACCTGTTCCTGGAGATTCAGGAATTCGTTCTGCAGCCGTTCCCGTACGACGGGGTCGACCGCGCCGAAAGGCTCGTCCATCAGCAGTACGGGCGGGTCGGCGGCCAGCGCCCTTGCCACGCCCACGCGTTGGCGCTGACCGCCGGAGAGCTGTTCCGGATAACGGTCGCCATAAACGGAAGGATCAAGTCCGACCAGGTCGAGGAGTTCCGCCGCGCGCTCGCGGCCCTTTCCCCGTTTCCAGCCGAGGAGGTGGGGAACGGTCGCGGTGTTTTCCAGGACCGTACGGTGCGGGAAGAGGCCTACCTGCTGGATCACATAGCCGATGCGCCGGCGCAGTTGGACGGGGTCGATGGTGGATATGTCGTCCCCGTCGAGGAATATCCGGCCCCCGGTCGGTTCGATCAGCCGGTTCACCATCTTCATGGTGGTCGTCTTGCCGCAGCCCGACGGTCCGACGAGCGTGACCAGTTCACCCTCGGCGACCTCGAATGAAAGGTCGTCGACGGCGGTGGTGCCGTCCGCGTACCGCTTGGTGACGTGCTCGAAACGGATCATGGTTCCCCATTGTCGCGCGTGTTCTGTGAAGGACATGTTGCTGGAATACAACGGCTTCGGCGATTGTCAGTGGTCGGGGATAGGGTCGCCAGGCATAGGTGCTTCGGGTGCGCCGGTGCTTCGGCACTCGGGTACGAGCGGTAATCGGGAGGTGGGGGACGGATGGCTGCTGCACAGAACTGCATGGTGACGAACGACTGGATCTGCGGGGAGTATCTCCGTTCCCGCAGCCAGGAGTTGACCGATGCGACGGTCCAGCACATCTGGATCACCGTGGTCTCGGTGCTGATCGGGCTCGTGGTGGCCTTTCCGCTGGCGCTGCTCGCCCGCCGCAGCCGCCGCTTCGCCGGACCGGTGCTGGGGCTGACGACGGTGCTCTACACCGTGCCGTCCCTCGCGATGTTCTCGTTGCTGCTGCCGCTGTTCGGTCTCTCCGCGGCGCTGGTCGTCACCGGCCTGGTGCTGTATTCCCTGACCGTTCTCGTACGGAACATCCTGGCGGGCCTCGAAGCGGTTCCGCAGGAGGCGAAGGAAGCCGCGCAGGGGATGGGGTACGGGCCGGTCCGGCTGCTCTGGGAGGTCGAGCTCCCCCTAGCCATGCCCGCGTTGATGGCAGGTGTGCGGATCGCCACGGTCTCGACGATCGCGCTGACGACGGTCGGATCGATCATCGGCAGAGGAGGCCTGGGCAACCTCATAGGGGACGCCCTGCCCAGCTTCTTCAAGGCCCAGGTGCTCACCGCCTCGGTCCTGTGCGTACTGCTCGCGGTCGTCGCCGATCTGCTGCTGCTGGGCCTCCAGCGGCTGTTGACCCCCTGGACTCGCATACGCACCGGCCACGCGGGCGAGGCCGCGGTCGCGGATGCCACGGCAAAGGCGGTCTGAACCATGGGAGTTCTCGGCGAGGCCTGGACCTGGCTCACGACCGGCGCCAATTGGACGGGGGAGAGCGGGGCGGCCCACCGGCTCGCCGAGCATCTGTATGTCAGCGGCGTCGCGCTCGCCCTGGCCTGCGCGGTCGCGCTGCCGGTCGCCCTGTACCTCGGGCACATCGGGAAGGGGGGCGCGCTGGCCGTCAACATCTCCAATGTGGGGCGGGCGGTTCCGGTCTTCGCGGTGCTGGCCCTCTTCATGGTCTCGCCGCTGCGCAATGCCGGATACGTGCCGACGATCACCGCGCTGGTGCTGTTCGCGGTGCCGCCGCTGCTCACCAACGCCTATGTCGGGATGACGGAGGTCGACCGATCGGTGGCCGAGGCGGCGCGGGGCATGGGAATGTCCGGCGGCCAGCTCTTCGTACGGGTCGAGCTGCCGCTGGCCTACCCGATGATCATGACCGGGCTGCGCTCGGCCGCGGTCCAGGTGGTCGCCACGGCGACGATCGCCGCGATGGTCGGCCAGGGCGGCCTGGGACGGATCATCACCGCCGGATTCAACACGTACAACACGCCGCAGGTGGTCGCGGGGGCGCTGCTGGTCGCCGTACTCGCCCTGCTGGTGGAGGCGGTGCTGGTGGGCCTCGACCGGCTGCTGTCACCGCTGCGTCGCCGCAGGACGGCATGACGGCCCCCACGACCGCCCGCCATGACCGCCCGTCGGATCCGTGGCGTCGCACGCTTCTCGATGTCGACGCACGCCTCTCGATCCTCGGATCTCATCTCACATAACCCTGTTGCTGTGGACGGAGAACACCTCATGAGCAAGACCTCGCGAATAGCGGGCGCGGTCATCGGCATGGTCGCGCTGGCCGGTTCGCTCGCCGCCTGCGGCGGCGACAGCCTGGAGAAGGACAAAGCGGGCTCGGCGTCCTCCGGCGACTCCGGCGGCGGCTCCGGCAAGAAGGGTTCGCTCGTCGTCGGCGCGGCGTCCTTCACCGAATCCAAGGTCCTCGCGGAGCTGTACGCACAGATCCTCGGCGACGCCGGATACAGCGCCTCGGTCACCACGGTGGCCAACCGGGAGCTGTACGAACCGTCCCTGGAGAAGGGCGAGATCGATGTCGTCCCCGAATACGCCGCGACGATCGCCGAATTCCTCAATGCCAAGGTGAATGGCGCGAAGGCGGCGGAGAAGAAGCCGGTCGCCTCCGGTGACGCGGCCGCCACGGTCGCGGCGCTGGAGAAGCTCGCCACTCCGCGCGGACTGAAGGTCCTCCCGGCCGGCGGCGCCGTCGACCAGAACGCCTTCGCGGTGACCAAGGAATTCGCCGCGAAGAACAAGCTCAAGACCCTTTCGGATCTCGGCAGGTCGAAGGCCGAAGTGAAGATCGCGGCGGGTGACGAGTGCGAGGTGCGGCCGTTCTGCGCGCCGGGCCTGAAGCAGACGTACGGCATCAATGTCACCGGTATCGACCCCAAGGGAGTCGGCACACCGCAGTCCAAGCAGGCCGTCAAGGACGGCAAGGACCAACTGGTCCTCACCACCACCACGGACGCGGTGCTCGACAGCTACGGCCTGATGTTCCTGAAGGACGACAAGAAGCTCCAGAACGCGGACAACGTTCTGCCGGTCGTCAATGCCAAGGACGCGGGTTCCCAGGACATTGCCGACGCACTCGGCAAGCTCACCGAGGCCCTCACCACCGAGGATCTGGCAGAACTGAACCGCAAGGTGGACGCCGAGCGCGCAAAGCCCGCCGACGCGGCCAAGGACTATCTGCGATCGAAGGGCCTCATCAAGAAGTAGAGATCGGGGATCGGGGAACGCCAGGTAACCGGGTGGGAACAGATTGGCCGGCGGCTCCCCAAGTGCCTCCTACACACGGTAAATTTCAGGCCATGCCACGTGGACGTCATCGCCATTCGCCACCTCTGCACAGAATCCTTCCGCCCTCGGCCGTCGTCGGAGTGTCGGTTCTCTGTGCCGGGGGCGCCTGGCTGCTCGCCGAGCCCCTGATCCTGCGCGGTCTGGTGGCCGCCGTGGCGGCCGCGGCCGTGACCGGTGCGTATCTGATGCGCAGCTGGGACCGGGATGCGGGCCGCCGTATCGCCGAGCTGACCCGCGCCCGAGCCGGTGACGAATGGCGGGCCGAGGAGCGCCTGGCCGAGCTGGAGGCCGACCTGGAGGAGTCGCGGGAGCTGCGCGCCCGGCTGGAGACGAAGCTGCGCCGCAAGCGCGTGGAGCTCGCCAATCTGCGCGGGGAGCACGCCGCGCTGCTGCGGCGGTATGCCAACGCCGAGACCGAGCGGGCCAGCGCGCTGGAGGGCCGCAGGCAGCTCGCGCTCGAAGCCGCGACTCCCCGGGAACTGCCCGCGGCGCGCAGCACACCGACGCCGGCCGCCTATCTGCGTGCCGCCCAGGCGCTGGAGGACCTCTCGCGCAACGGTGCCCTCCAGGAGGCGCGCCGTACCGCCGAGCAGGCCAGGAAGCGGGATCTCGCGGAGCGGGCCCGGGAGGCGGAGGAGCGGCAGGGGAAGCACGCGGCGGCCCCGGACGCGTCCGGGGCCGAGAACCTCCGTCCGACGGCCGCCCTTCCGGCGCCCCGGCCGTCCGCCGCGCTGCCCGCGGCGCGCGCCGTTCCGGCCGCCAGCCCGGTCGCTCCGCACGCGGCGCCCCGCCGCCATCCGGTGCCGCAGGGCAGCTTCGACTTCTTCGGTACCCAGAAGGCGCGCGCCGCGATCGAGTCCGTGCAGAACGAGGACCTCGCGGACGTGGTGGGCGAGGAGGCACTGGCCGCGCACCGCACGGGCACGGCCGGGAACCGGGACGTCGGCAAGGTCATCGACCTGACCGCGCACGATGAGACCGAGCAGCTGGACGTGGTGGAGCTGCGCAGCGCCATCTCGTAGGCGCCGCGCGGCCAGGGCCGGTCCGGGGCCTACTTGTCGATATCGCCGACGACGAAGAAGAGCGAGCCCAGGATCGCCACCATGTCGGCGACCAGCGTGCCCGGCAGCAGCTCGGTGAGCGCCTGGATGTTGTTGTACGACGCGGAGCGGAGCTTCAGCCGGTACGGGGTCTTCTCGCCCTTGGAGACCAGGTAGTAGCCGTTGATGCCGAGCGGGTTCTCGGTCCAGGCGTAGGTGTGACCCTCGGGGGCCTTCAGTACCTTGGGCAGCCGCTGGTTGATCGGGCCGGGCGCGAGGCCGGCCATCCGGTCCAGGCAGGCGTCCGCCAGATCCAGGGCGTTGTGCGTCTGCTCCAGCAGGCATTCGAAGCGGGCCAGGCAGTCGCCCTCGGTGCGGGTGACGACCTCGAGGGTGTCCTGGAGCTCCCCGTACGCGAGATACGGCTCGTCGCGCCGCAGATCGAAGTCGACGCCCGAGGCGCGGGCGATCGGCCCGGACACCCCGTACGCGTGCACGGTCCCGGCGGACAGCACGCCCACACCACGCGTGCGGCCCCGGAAGATCTCGTTGCCGAGCACCAGGTCGTCGTACACGTCCATCCGGGACCGGACCGAGGCGACGGCGTCCCGGGCGCGGCCGAGCCAGCCCGCGGGGAGGTCCTCCTTGAGGCCGCCGACCCGGTTGAACATGTAGTGCATCCGGCCGCCGGAGACCTCCTCCATCACGGCCTGGAGCTCCTCGCGCTCGCGGAAGGCGTAGAACACCGGGGTGATCCCGCCGAGTTCGAGCGGGTACGAGCCGAGGAACATCAGATGGTTCAGGACCCGGTTCAGCTCGGCGAGCAGTGTCCGCGTCCAGACCGCGCGCTCCGGGACCTCCATGCCGAGCATGCGCTCGACGGCCATCACGACGCCCAGCTCGTTGGAGAACGCCGACAGCCAGTCGTGACGGTTGGCGAGCATCACGATCTGCCGGTAGTCGCGGGCCTCGAACAGCTTCTCCGCGCCGCGGTGCATGTAGCCGATGACCGGTTCGGCGTGCTGGATGCGTTCGCCGTCGAGGACGATGCGCAGACGGAGCACGCCGTGGGTGGAGGGGTGCTGGGGGCCGATGTTGAGCACCATGTCGGTGCTCTCCGCTGCGCCGCCGATGCCGACTGTCGTCTCCGTCATACGGCCAGTATTCCCTGAGTGTCCGGGGCCCCGCCCCGGACCCCGGGCCTTCGGTGCATCAGCCAGCCGAAGTCGCCGAGGCCGCCCCGGGCCGTCAGCTCCGCCGCCTCGCCTGCCGAGGCGAGGGCCCGTACGTAGCCGGCCGGGTCGGTCGAGGCCAGGGCCAGGGGCGGGCGCCCGCTGTCGATGCCGAGGTCGTGCAGTGCCTCGCGCTGGGGGAGCACCGTCCCGCCCCCGGCCGCCGCCGCGCACGCGTCCAGGGCCACGTGCGCGGTGAGGTCGCAGCTGCCGTCCGGCACCGGCCGCACCTCACGGCCGCCCCGGAAGCCGGTCAGCGTGCCGAAGGGGGGCCGCGCCTCACGTACGTGGGCGTAGTCCACCGCCACCGCGAGCCCGCCGGCCAGGGTGGACACCGCCCGTGCCCAGGCCTCGTCGCGCGGGCGGCCGATCTCGGCCCGGCTGCCCGGACCGGCCGACGGCCACCAGCGGCGCAGCCACCCGGCGTCGGCCCCGGACACCGGCCCGCCCAGCCGTTCCGCACCGTCCGCCGTCCGGACGAGGACATACCGCTCGACGCCGTCCGCGTCGGTCTCGGCGACCTCGGTCGGGACGTTGTCCAGCCACTCGTTGGCGAACAGCAGACCGCGCGTCCCCGACGGCGGTTCGGCGCACCACTCGATCCGGGGGTCCAGAGAGGCGGGGCGGGCGGCGAGCTCCACGGCGTACGCCCGTACGGCCAGGCCGTCGGCGCCCACGGCCGGCAGGGCCGCCAGCACCCCCGTCAGCAGTTCGCCCCGCCCCGCCCCCAGGTCCACCAGGTCGACCGAGTCGGTGCCCAGCTCCCGCGCCGTCCTGACCAGCAGCCGGGCGACGGCCGAGGCGAACAGCGGGGACGCGTGGACGGAGGTGCGGAAGTGGCCCGCCGGCCCTTCCGGGCTCCGGTAGAACCCCCCGTCTCCGTACAAAGCGGTCTCTGCCGCCTCCTGCCACCCACGCCACTCATCCGTCACGTTTCCAAGTCTCCACCTTGGGGAGTACGGTCCCTGGAGCCGGATCGGCCCTTCGGCTGACCCGTGCACCTGTCGCCTGTCCCTACGCTGGGTTACGTGCAGCGCCTCTACGACTTCATCCGCAGACACCCGACGGGCGTCGACAGCTTCTGGGCTGTCTTCCTCCTCGGGCTCTCCGGCCTGTCCATGGTGGCGCCTGCGGATCGCGCAGGCGGGCGGCTCGCTGCCCTGCTGATCAGCATCGGGCTCTGCACCGTCGTCGCCCTGCGCCGGCGTGCGCCGGAGAAGATGCTGCTGCTCACCATCGCGATGGGCGTCGGACAGCTGCTGTTCGGGGTCACCCCCGGCGTCGTGAACTTCGCGATGCTGGTGATCGTCTTCACCGTGGCCACCCTCGGGGAGCGCTGGGCATCCCGGCTCGCGCTGGTCTGCGCCCTGTGCGCGGCAGCCCTCTCCCAGCTGCGCTGGCCGCAGGACGTACCGCAGACCGGCTGGGCCCAGCAGGTCTTCGTCGTCATCGTGATGACCGTGCCGTTCGTGCTCGCCTGGGTGCTCGGCGACTCGATGCGGACCCGGCGCGCATACTTCAGCCAGTTGGAGGAGCGCGCGGCCCGGCTGGAGCGGGAGCGCGAGGCGCAGTCGAAGGTCGCGGTGGCCGCCGAGCGGGCCCGTATCGCCCGCGAACTCCACGACGTCGTCGCGCACAACGTCTCGGTGATGGTGGTGCAGGCCGACGGCGCGGCATATGTCATGGACGCGGCCCCCGACCAGGCCCGGCAGGCCCTGGAGACCATCTCCAGCACCGGCAGGCAGGCCCTCGCGGAGATGCGGCGGCTGCTCGGGGTGCTGCGGACCGGGGACGCCCAGGAGAGCGGGGAGTACGTCCCGCAGCCCGACGTCGAGCAGATCGAGGACCTCATCGAGCAGGTCAGGAAGACCGGGCTGGCCGTCGACTTCAAGATCGAGGGCACCCCGCGGCCGCTGCCCAGCGGGGTCGAGCTGACCGCGTACCGCATCGTGCAGGAGGCCCTGACCAACACCCGCAAGCACGGCGGCCCGGACGCCGGGGCCAGCGTGCGGCTGGTCTACTTCGACGACGGGCTCGGGCTGCTGGTCGAGGACGACGGGCGGGGCGCGGCGCACGAGCTGTACGTGGACGGCGGCGCCGACGGCGCGGGCCACGGAATGATCGGCATGCGCGAACGGGTCGGCATGGTCGGCGGCACGCTGGACGCGGGGCCGAGGCCGGGCGGCGGGTTCCGGATCAGCGCCCTGCTGCCGCTCAAGGCGGCCCACTAGACCTCCGGCACTTTTCCGGACCCAGGACAGGCGCGGTACAGAAACGCAGTACAGGCGCAGGACAGACAGGAGACAGGACCCCTCATGGCGATCCGCGTGATGCTCGTCGACGACCAGGTGCTGCTGCGTACCGGCTTCCGGATGGTGCTCGCCGCCCAGCCGGACATGGAGGTCGTGGCCGAGGCCGGCGACGGCGCGGAGGCGATCGGGATCCTGCGTGCCACCGCCGTCGACGTGGTGCTGATGGACGTCCGGATGCCGAGGCTGGACGGTGTCGAGGCCACCCGGCGCATCTGCGCGCAGCCGGATGCGCCCAAGGTGCTCATCCTGACCACGTTCGACCTCGACGAATACGCCTTCTCCGGGCTGAAGGCCGGGGCCAGCGGCTTCATGCTCAAGGACGTGCCGCCCGCCGAACTGCTCGCGGCCATCCGCTCCGTGCACAGCGGCGACGCCGTCGTCGCCCCGTCCACCACCCGCCGGCTGCTCGACCGCTTCTCACCGATGCTGCCGAGCGGCACCAGCGAACCGCAGCACATGGGTATCGCCAAGCTCACCGAACGTGAACGCGAAGTGATGCTGCTGGTCGCGCAGGGCCTGTCGAACGGCGAGATCGCGGCACGCCTGGTGCTCTCCGAGGCGACCGTGAAGACGCATGTGGGCCGCATCCTCACCAAGCTGAGCCTGCGCGACCGGGTGCAGGTCGTCGTCCTCGCGTACGAGACGGGGCTGGTCAGGGCCGGCGGTGGCGGCGGGATGCGCTGAAACGGTCCCGCAGTCGCCGACCGGATCGCCGGATCGGCGGGGCTGGGCATCCTGCCGGACACGGACGGCGTGCTGCGGCACCGGGTGCGGCGTACGTGGACGCGGATCAAGCACGTCCGCTTCGACCGAGTCGGCCGAGCCGGTCGTCGCTCGGCGCGAATCGGAAGCGCCGCTCAGCGCAGGATGCCCTCCAGGAAATCGCTGCCCAGCCGTGCCACCACAGTCAGGTCCAGCTGGTGCTGCACGTACCGGCCGCGCCGCCGGGTGGTGACCAGGCCCGCCTTCTTCAGCGCCGCGAGGTGCCGGGAGACCTCGGGCGCCGAGATGCCGTACGTCTCGGCGAGTTCGCCGGTCGTGTACGGGGACCGGGCGAGATGGCGGCACAGGCGCATCCGCATCGGGTGGGCCAGCGCCTCCATGCGCAGCTGGAGCAGTTCAACCGAGGCGGGAGAGGGCAGCTCGGGGTGGTGCACCGGGTAGTGGATCACCGGGCGCCAGCCGGGCGCGTACAGCAGGTTCAGGTGCGGCCAGCCGAAGGCGGACGGGACGAGGGTGAGCCCGGGGCGGCCGAAAGCCGGGTCTGCGGCATTGGCCCGGCCCTCGGTCAGCTTGTCGGCACTGATCCGGGTCCCGGCCTCGTCGAGCGACAGCGCCGGGGACACCGCGCACATCGCCTCGCCGAGCCCCTTGCGCCGCAGCAGATCCGTCTTGTGCCGGGCGTCGGCGACCAGCTGGACCCGCACCCGCCGCCAGGTGTCGGCGAAGAACGCCTGGTCGCAGTCCTCGAACAGGCGGCGGATCCAGCGGCGTACGGGGGCGGGATCGTCCAGCAGTTGCTGGGCGAATTCCACCTGTTGAGGGCCGCGCGCCGCCGCCATGTCCAGGGCGCGGGCGCGCATCGGCGCGTCGCTGAGCGGGGACGGCGCGCCGCGCCCGTACAGACCGGAGCAGGTGAACTCCAGGGCGGCGGCGACGAACCGCTCGTCGTCCAGCCGGTCGAGGATGTCCAGGTCCTCGGCGAGGTTCGCGCCCGTCCTGCCGTTGCCGCCACGGACTCCGGCGAACGGCAGGAAGATGTCCGAGAACGTGTTGCGCCACAGGAACTCGGCCTCGTGCAGCCGGTCGGCGAGATCGGGTTCCAGCGCACTGGCGGTCGCCGTCGCCCAGCCGTGCAGCCCCGGGTGGTGTCCGGGCTCGGAGAGGGCATGCAGAGTCAGCCCCAGCTCGGCGAGGGGAGAGGTCTCGAAGACGATGCTCTCGGGCGCCAGCCCCACGATGTCGATGTGCACGCTCACCCCTCCATGGTGCGGGGTGGGCGCGGAAGGCCACGCTCACTTGACGTTGCTCGTCAATCGACGAGCAGCGTGGGCCGGGACCGGCCCACGCTGAGGCCATGAACGCCCTTCAGCAGCACATGATCGACAGCTACCGCACGGCTCAGCACGGCGAACCGCCGCCGCCACCGCCGGGCCGGCACGACCGGTCCGTACTGCGGACCATCCGGGACCGCTACGGCCGCTACCGCCGTCGCACCTGGTCCGCCCCGCCCGACGGACGTCAGTCCGACGAACGGAGCTGAGCCACCACCCGGTTCATGAACTCCGCCGCCGCCCCCCGTACGTCCTCCGCCGTCCACTCCAGCCCTTCCCGGCCCACCGTGACCTCGGTGCACGCCACCCCGGGCGGCCCGGCAGCCGCCGGGTGCCAGTTGTGGAAGAGCACCACGCCCGTCTCCTCCGCCTGCCGCACCGCCGCCTCCGTCAGGACGTCCGCCTCGTACGGCAGCCACACCTGGAACTGGTGGGTGTGCGGTGGTTCCGGATGCACCCGGAACCACCCGGCGCCGGCCGCCGCGAAGCCCTCGGCCAGCGCCCCGGCCACCACCTTCGCCTGTGCCACGTACGACGGCAGCAGCGGCAGCTCCTGGTCCAGGCCGATCAGCGCGGCGAGCGCCGCCGGGAACTGCTGGAAGAGCTGGCCGCCGTACCGGTGGCGCCAGGTGCGGGCCTCCTCGATCAGGGACTCGGGACCGGCCAGCGCGGCCCCGGAGATTCCGCCGAGGGACTTGTAGAACGAGACGTACACACTGTCCGCGAGCGCCGCGATCTCCGGCAGCTCCCGCGCGAAGTGGGGAGCGCACTCCCATAGCCGCGCGCCGTCGACGTGCACCACCGCATCGCGTTCCCGGGCGGCCGCCACCACGGCCTCCAGCTCCTCCCACGTCGGCAGGAGGAAACCGGCATCGCGCAACGGCAGCTCCAGCATCAGCGTGCCGAACGGCTCGGCGAAGTCGCGGATCTCCTGCGCCGTGGGCGGCCGGGGCTCGGACGTGGGATGGACGGTACGCAGCCCGCTCACCGCTCCCAGCGCGCCGCGCTCGTGCACCTCGGGATGGGCCAGGGGGTGCAGCGCGACGGTGGAATTTCCGGTCCGCCCGGCCCAGCACCGCAGCGCGACCTGCTGCGCCATCGTCCCGGTCGGGAAGAACGCGGCGGCCTCCATGCCCAGCAGGTCCGCGATCCGCCGCTCCAGCTCGGCGACGATGCCATTGCCGTATATGTCCGCAGGACGGCCGAGATCGGTGACCGCTCCGGCCCCCGCCGCCAGCGCGGCCAGCCGTTCACCGAGCGGGAGGTGCAGGGGCAGCCTGACCAGGACCCGCTCGGCCGCACGCCAGGCCTTCAACCTGCGAAGCCGCTGCGCGTCCTCCTGCGACTGCGACTGCGACTGCGACTGCGACTGCGACTGCGACTGCTCCTGCGACTGTTCCTGCGACTGTTCCTGCGGATCCCCCTCCGAGCGCCGTGCCTGCTCTTCCGTGCTCGCCGTGTCTGCCGTGTCTGTCATGGGACGATCATCACGCAGGTCGCAGCCGGAGCCCGCACGTTTTTTCGGGCCCGCGGGGATGCCGGACCGCGCACCCGCCGGGACTTTTCCCACAGGCTGTGGACAGCCGGAGGGCCGGGCGAAACGCTGGCGTAGCATGCAGAGAAATCGTCCGGTACCCCCCGCGGACTGGAACGGAAGGCCGCCGCCGCGTGAATGCATCACTCCCCAAGGAGCCCCTCGACGCGAGGGACCGCCCCGCCCGACTCACGGTCGGCGTCGTGGGCGCGGGCCGCGTCGGCCCCGCTCTCGCCGCGTCCCTGCAGCTCGCCGGGCACCGACCGGTCGCCGTGTCGGGCGTCTCCGACGCGTCGGTGCGCCGGGCGGCCACCCTGCTCCCCGACGTACCGCTGGTGCCGCCCGCCGAGGTGCTCGCGCGCGCCGAACTGGTGCTGCTGACCGTTCCGGACGACGCCCTGCCCGGTCTGGTCGAGGGCCTCGCCGAGACGGGCGCGGTGCGGCCGGGACAGCTGCTCGTCCATACGTCGGGGCGGTACGGGACACAGGTGCTGGACCCGGCCATGCGGGCCGGTGCCCTGCCGCTCGCCCTGCACCCGGTGATGACGTTCACCGGCACCTCCGTCGACGTCCAGCGGCTGGCCGGCTGCTCCTTCGGCGTGACCGCCCCCGAGGAGCTGCGGCTCGCCGCCGAGGCGCTGGTCATCGAGATGGGCGGTGAGCCCGAATGGATCGCGGAGGAATCCCGCCCGCTCTACCACGCGGCGCTCGCCCTCGGCGCGAACCACCTGGTCACGCTGGTCGCCCAGTCGATGGAGCTGTTGCGTACGGCCGGGGTCGCCGCCCCCGACCGGATGCTCGGTCCTCTCCTCGGCGCCGCCCTCGACAACGCCCTGCGCTCCGGCGACGCCGCCCTGACCGGCCCGGTGGCCCGAGGCGACGCCGGTACGGTCGCCGCGCACATGAGCGAGCTGCGCCGGCACGCTCCGCAGGCCGTGGCCGGCTACCTCGCGATGGCCCGCGCCACGGCCGACCGCGCGCTCGCCCACGGCATGCTCAAGCCGGAGCTGGCCGAGGCCCTGCTCGGCGTGCTGGCCGACGGCGCCGACACCGCGGGCGGCACGGGATCACAGGAGCCCCGATGACCAACACAACCGGCAGGTCCGACGCACCCCGCGCGCGGGGCGCCATGTCTCCGACGGCCCAGTCGCACAAGCCCACCCCGCCGCCCCAGCCCGCTCGGTCCCACATGCCCCACACCCCCCGCCCCGCCGCCCCGCCGCAGGCCCCCGGCGCCGCCCCCGCGGCCACCCTTCTCCGTACGGCTGCCGAGCTCGCCGGGTTCGCGCCGCTCAAGGGGCCGCGGGCCGTCGTCATGACCATGGGCGCCCTCCACGAGGGCCACGCCACCCTGATCCGTACCGCACGCGCGGCCGCGGGCCCGGACGGCCGGGTCGTCGTCACCGTCTTCGTCAACCCGCTCCAGTTCGGCGAGGCCGCCGACCTGGAGCGCTACCCCCGGACCCTCGACGCCGATCTCGCCGTGGCGGGTGCCGCCGGCGCGGACGCGGTCTTCGCGCCATCCGTCGACGAGGTGTATCCCGGCGGCGAACCGCAGGTCCGGATCACGGCGGGCCCCATGGGCGAGCGGCTCGAAGGCGCGTTTCGGCCGGGGCACTTCGACGGGATGCTCACCGTCGTCGCCAAGATGCTGCACCTCACCCGCCCCGATGCCGCGTTCTTCGGGCAGAAGGACGCCCAGCAGCTGGCGCTGATCCGCCGCATGGTGCGCGATCTGAACTTCCCGGTGGACATCGTCGGCGTGGAGACGGTTCGCGAGCCGGACGGCCTCGCGCTCTCCAGCCGCAACCGCTTCCTGGACGCCGAGGAGCGCCACACCGCCCTCGCCCTGTCCCGGGCCCTGTTCGCGGCGCGTGACAGGCTCGCCGCCCAGCAGGCGCTGCACGCCCGCGCGCAGACCACCGCGGCGACCACCGGCCGGGCCGCCGCGCTCACCGCGCTCGGCGAGACCCGCGCGGCCGCCGACACCCAGGCGGTGGCCCTGGCCCGCCCGGTGGACGGACCCGCCGCGGTGCGCGCCGCCGCGCGACTGATCCTCGACGACGCGGCCGCCGAACAGCCGCCGCTCGCCCTGGACTACCTGGCGCTCGTGGACCCGGCCGACTTCACCGAGATCCCCGACGACCGCACCACCGGCGACGCGATCCTCGCCGTCGCGGCGAAGGTCGGCAAGACCCGCCTCATCGACAACATCCCGCTGACCTTCGGAGCCACCACGTGACCGGAATACGGCTGACCGCCCCCGCCCCCGGCTGGTCCATCGACGCCGACGTCGTGGTCGTCGGATCCGGCGTGGCCGGTCTCACCACCGCGCTGCGCTGCGCCGCCGCGGGTCTCGCCACCGTCGTCGTCACGAAGGCCCGTCTGGACGACGGCTCCACCCGCTGGGCGCAGGGCGGCATCGCCGCGGCCCTCGGCGAGGGCGACACACCCCAGCAGCATCTGGACGACACCCTGGTCGCGGGCGCGGGCCTGTGCGACGAGGCCGCGGTCCGGACCCTGGTCACCGAGGGCCCCGATGCCGTGCGCCGGCTGATCCGGACCGGCGCCCACTTCGACACCACGGACAGCGGTGACATCGCGCTGACCCGCGAGGGCGGCCACCACCGCCGCCGCATCGCCCACGCGGGCGGAGACGCGACCGGCGCCGAGATCTCCCGCGCCCTGGTCGAGGCGGTCCGCGAAGCCGCCCTGCACACCGTCGAGAACGCCCTCGTCCTCGACCTGCTCACCGACGACGAGGGCCGTACCGCGGGCGTCACCCTGCACGTCATGGGCGAGGGCCAGCACGACGGCGTCGGCGCGGTCCGCGCCCCCACCGTGGTCCTCGCCACCGGCGGCATGGGCCAGGTCTTCTCAGCCACCACCAACCCGGCGGTCTCCACCGGCGACGGCGTGGCCCTGGCGCTGCGGGCCGGCGCGGAGGTCTCCGACCTCGAATTCGTCCAGTTCCACCCGACGGTCCTCTTCCTCGGCGCCGACTCCGAGGGCCAGCAGCCCCTCGTGTCGGAAGCGGTACGGGGCGAGGGCGCCCATCTCGTCGACGCGTCCGGTACGCGCTTCATGACCGGGCAGCACGAACTGGCGGAACTGGCCCCGCGCGACATCGTCGCCAAGGCCATCACCCGCCAGATGCAGCTGCACGGCACCGAACACATGTATCTCGACGCCCGCCACTTCGGCGCCGCGATGTGGGAACAGCGCTTCCCCACCATCCTGGCGGCCTGCCGCGCCCACGGCATCGACCCGATCACCGAACCCGTCCCCGTCGCGCCCGCCGCGCACTACGCCTCCGGCGGCATCCGTACCGACCTGCGGGGGCGTACGACCGTGCCCGGTCTGTACGCCTGCGGCGAGGTCGCGTGCACCGGCGTGCACGGCGCGAACCGGCTGGCGTCCAACTCCCTCCTGGAGGGTCTCGTCTTCGCCGAGCGCATCGCGGCGGACATCGTCGAGGAACGGCCCCGCGCGGGCGCCACAACCGCCGGCCGACTCCCCCTCCCCGCCCCCTCGCCGCTGCTCGCCCCCGAGGCGCGCGGCACGATCCAGCGGATCATGACCCGGGGCGCCGGAGTCCTGCGCTCCGCCGAGAGCCTGGCCACCGCCGCCGAGGAGCTGGAGGCCCTGCACGACAGTGCCGCCCGGGCCGCCGGCGAGGCCGAGCCCAAGGTCGCGGTGCCCGGCGTCGAGTCCTGGGAGGCCACCAATCTGCTGCTCGTCTCGCGCGTCCTGGTCGCCGCCGCCCGCCGGCGCGAGGAGACCCGCGGCTGCCACTGGCGCGAGGACCGGCCCGAGCGCGACGACGAGAACTGGCGCCGCCACCTCGTCGTCCGGCTCACCCCGGAGCGTCAACTCGTCCTCCGTCGGACGGAGACCGAGGCATTCGGGCCCGTACGCCCGGCGCAGGCACCAGACTGCGCAGCAGCAGCACCCCTGATTCACCCCGCAGACGTCACCGAGGAGCCGTAACCGTGAGCACGCCCGAAGAGAATCCGCGCCCCACACCCGTGGACGTACCGCTGATCCAGATCGGCGCGCCCGCACCGTCCGAGGGCGGCTGCGGGGACGGCTGCGGCTGCGGCGTGGACGAGTTCTACGAGCTCAATCCCCTGGAGTGCGGCCTCGACCCCGATCTCGCCCAGCTCCTCGCCGACGCGGGCCTGGACCCGGTCCAGGTCGAGGACGTCGCGCACGTCGCCATCGAGGAGGACCTCGACGGCGGTGTCGACGTCACCACCGTCGCGACCGTCGCCGAGGACGCCGTGGCCACCGGCGACTTCACCGCCCGTGAGGCGGGCGTCGTGGCCGGCCTGCGCATCGCCGAGGCAGTCCTGTCCATCGTCTGCACGGACGAGTTCGCGGTCGAGCGCCATGTCGAGGACGGCGACCGCGTCGTCCCCGGCCAGAAGCTGCTGACCGTCACCACCCGCACCCGCGACCTGCTCACCGGCGAGCGCAGCGCACTCAACCTGCTCTGCAGGCTCTCCGGCATCGCGACCGCCACCCGCGCCTGGGCCGATGTCCTCGAAGGAACGAAGTCCAAGGTCCGCGACACCCGCAAGACCACCCCGGGCCTGCGCGCCATGGAGAAGTACGCGGTGCGCTGCGGCGGCGGCGTCAACCACCGCATGTCGCTGTCGGACGCGGCGCTGGTCAAGGACAACCACGTGATCGCGGCCGGCGGCGTGGCCGAGGCCTTCAAGCGGGTCCGGGACGAGTTCCCGGACGTACCGATCGAGGTCGAGGTCGACACCCTGCAGCAGGTCCGCGAGGTCCTCGACGCGGGCGCCGACCTGATCCTGCTGGACAACTTCACTCCGCTGCAGACCGCCGAGGCGGTCGCCCTGGTCGGCGGCCGCGCGGTCCTGGAGTCCTCCGGCCGGCTCTCCCTGGACTCCGCGCGCGCCTACGCGGAGGCGGGCGTCGACTACCTGGCCGTCGGCGCGCTCACCCACTCCTCGCCGATCCTCGACATCGGCCTGGACTTCCGCGACACCGACGGGGCCGGCGCCTGATGCTGCTCACCATCGACGTCGGCAACACCCACACCGTCCTCGGCCTGTTCGACGGCGAGGAGATCGTCGAGCACTGGCGGATCTCCACCGATGCCCGCCGTACCGCGGACGAGCTCGCGGTGCTGCTCCAGGGGCTGATGGGCATGCACCCGCTGCTCGGCGAGGAGCTGGGCGACGGCATCGAGGGCATCGCGATCTGCTCCACGGTCCCGGCCGTCCTGCACGAGCTGCGCGAGGTGACCCGCCGCTACTACGGCGACGTCCCCGCGGTCCTCGTCGAGCCGGGCATCAAGACCGGGGTGCCGATCCTGATGGACAACCCGAAGGAGGTCGGCGCGGACCGCATCATCAACGCGGTCGCCGCCGTCGACCTGTACGGCGGTCCGGCGATCGTCGTCGACTTCGGCACGGCCACCACCTTCGACGCGGTCTCCGCCCGCGGCGAGTACACCGGCGGTGTCATCGCGCCGGGCATAGAGATCTCGGTCGAGGCGCTCGGCGTCAAGGGCGCCCAGCTCCGCAAGATCGAGCTGGCCCGGCCGCGCAGCGTGATCGGCAAGAACACGGTCGAGGCGATGCAGGCGGGCATCATCTACGGCTTTGCCGGCCAGGTCGACGGTGTCGTCACACGGATGAAGAAGGAGCTGGCCGCCGACCCCGACGACGTCACCGTCATCGCGACGGGCGGCCTTGCGCCGATGGTGTTGGGCGAGTCCTCCGTCATCGACGAGCACGAGCCCTGGCTCACTCTCATCGGTCTGCGCCTGGTGTACGAGCGGAACATCGCCCGGATGTAGCGGATACGGGGGCGTACCTGCGGGAACGGCGCGGCGGCGGACCGAGGGCCGCCGCCGCGCCGCCGACGACCCGTTAAGCGGATTTTGTCCATTTAGCACGTATTGTCGCGCCATGCCCACGCCTTACGGATCACGCGGCGGTATGGCGTTCAGCGCGGACGAGCTGCGTGTGCTCCGACGCGCCCTCTCCACCGCCCTTCACCCCACGCCCCTGCCCGACGAGGACGTCCAGGACTGCCTGCGGCTGGCGGGCGCCGTGGACGAGGCGGTCGGCGAGGCGGGACGCCTGCGCGCGTTCCTGCTCGCCGATCTCGTCCGCTACCGCAACGCCCTCCCCGGCTCCGTCAGCGGCTACCTGGAGCTGCTCCAGGACGCCCTGGCGGGCGGATACGACCCCCGCCCCGACGACCTCGCCGCACTGCGTGCCGTGCGCCACAGACCGGTGGCCGCGGCCCTCCTGGAGCGCTGTCAGGTGCTCGCGGAGCGCTCGGTACGGGCCCGCCTCGCCGGACGTGCCACGCCGGCGGTGGCCCCCGCGCCCCGCAGCCGGCTTCTCGCCCTGCCCGGCGGCCGGGCCGACGAAGCCGAACCCGAACAGCCGAAGACCCCGGCGGCCCCGGCCCGGCCGGCCCGGCCCGCCCCGTCGCCCGGACGCCCGGCACCCAAGCCCTCCGAGGTCTTCCCGCCCCGCCGCCCGGCCCCGCCGCCGCAGCAGCAGCGCGCCGTGGGATAGCCACGCCGCCACCCGGAGGGGGCGCGCGGAAGTCCGTACCGGCCTCGCTACTCTGGATGCCATGGACTACGTAGCCGCGCTCGTGCCCCCCGTGGTGATGGCCGCCTTCTTCATCGGCCTCGTCGTGACGATCGTCAAGAGCCAGGGCGGTCCCAACAAGGCCAAGGAGGACGCGGCCGTGGACTCGATGCTCGGCCATGCCGAGTCCGGCCAGCAGGCCCCGCGGACCGACGGAGTCTGATCACTTCGCATCTCGCAGTACGCAAAGGGCGCACGACTCGTCAGGAGTCGTGCGCCCTTTCGCTGCGTAAATAACCGAGCATTCCCGGCATCTGGCACTAAAGTGACATTGTGCCCCGCCAATTGGGAGATCTGGAAGACGCCGTGATGACGCGGGTCTGGCAATGGAACCGTCCGGTCACCGTGCGGGAAGTCCTCGAGGACCTTCAGCAGGAACGCTCCATCGCCTACACCACCGTCATGACGGTAATGGACAATCTCCATCAGAAGGGCTGGGTGCGCAGGGAAGTCGACGGCCGCGCATATCGATATACGGCGGTCTCCACCCGCGCCGCCTACTCGGCCGCACTGATGAACGAGGCCTGGTCGCGCAGTGACAACCCCGCTGCCGCTCTTGTCGCCTTCTTCGGCATGATGTCCGCCGAGCAGCGCGAGGCCCTCCGGGACGCCATGCGGATCGTCCGGCCCGACCTGCCCGGGACCTCCGCGACCCCGACGCGGGAAGCGGCCGACGAAGCCGCTGATGAAGGCACGCGCGAAGCCGCGGATGAACCAACCGATGAACGGGCCGGAGATCCGGCCGATGGCGTGGGCCCGGAGTCCGGGCGATAGCGTCGGGGGTATGTCCTCAGAGCTTCCGCATACCGATTTGCGTACCGAACCGTCGGTTATAAACGTGGCCATCACCGTTCGCCGTGCCAGGACCAGCGATGTGGCATCGGTCCGCCGTCTCCTCGACGGGTACGTACGTGAAGGCATCCTCCTCGACAAAGCGACGGTGACCCTTTACGAGGACATCCAGGAGTTCTGGATCGCGGAACGCGACGAGGACGCCCGGGTCATCGGCTGCGGTGCACTGCATGTGATGTGGGAAGACCTGGCCGAAGTGCGCACTCTCGCGGTCGACCACCGTATCCGGGGCGCCGGAGTCGGACATCAAGTACTGGACAAGTTGCTGCAGACCGCCCGCTGGCTGGGCGTACGCCGGGTTTTCTGCCTCACCTTCGAAGTCGACTTCTTCGCGAAGCACGGCTTCGTGGAGATCGGAGAGACACCGGTCGACGGAGATGTCTACAGCGAGCTGCTGCGTTCCTATGACGAAGGTGTAGCAGAGTTCCTGGGCCTCGAACGAGTGAAGCCGAACACCTTGGGCAACAGTCGGATGCTGCTGCACCTGTGACCGCGACAAGAAGCCGTAGCTCTATGTCCGAATCGCGCACGTTTCCCGTCTTCTTGCGATCCTGAACCTCTCCCGGGGGTTTGTGTTTTTCGGAGAAAAGCGGTTTCCTTTCCGCGTACTGCATTTTCGATGAAAGGAAATCCGGTGGCACAGAAGGTTCAGGTCCTTCTTGTCGATGACCTCGACGGCGGCGAGGCGGACGAGACCGTCACGTTCGCCCTGGATGGCAAGACGTACGAGATCGACCTCACCACGAGCAACGCGGACAAGCTCCGTGGTCTTCTTGAGCCGTACACCAAGGGTGGCCGGCGTACGGGTGGTCGTGCCGCGGCCGGTCGCGGCAAGGGCCGCGCTGTTACGGGTGGCAACAAGGACACCGCGGAGATCCGCAAGTGGGCGCGCGAGAACGGCCACAATGTGAATGACCGCGGCCGTGTTCCGGCGGAGATCCGCGAGGCTTACGAGAAGGCCAACGGCTGAGCTGTCGACTCATCGGTCGACCGCCCCGTTCGGGCGCGCATCAACCGGACCCGGTGGCATTCCGTCGCCACCGCGTCCACGAGCCGTGCGAGATCGGGAGCACCCCCACCCCTGCTCCCGAGGCCGCCCAGGGCCGGCAGTTCCGGCTCTTCCTCGTGCCGCAGCCCGGGGGGCCGCAGCCATACCGCGGCCCCCGGCCGGCTCGGCACCCCGCCGGGCGGCACCGGCGCGGTGATCCGGCCGCCCGCACCGATGGCGGTCAGCGAGAGGGTGACCCCGCCCCACTCCAGCCACTCCAGCAGTCCGGGCAGCTCGTCGGCGCTTCCCGCCGCGACCAGCAGGCTCATCCGTGCGCCCGCCAGCGCCACCGGCCCGCTGCGGCCGACCCGCCGCAGCGCCGCACGGCCGACGGCCGCAGGCACCTCCAGGACGTCGAACCGCAGCCCGGTCAGCAACCGCACCGGTGTGGTGCCCTCCGTTGCCCAGCCGAGCTCGCGTTCGTACCACCGTGCCCACCACACGCATGCATCGAGGCTTTTCCTCCCGTCGGCGAACGACGGCGGGGGAGGCGGGACGGTGATGGCCATGCCGGAAGAACGGCCGAGCCGCACCAACGGTTACGCGGAGTCCGTGACCGGGTGCACAGAGTGTCCGGCATGGGGGCGTAGAGGCGTATTCGGGAGCGTAAATATGTTCGCCCATAGCGGAGGGAACCGGCGTGCGCCGCATGGACTGTCTGTAATAGCGGGTAAGACATCCCTAGTGGGGAGGGGCGACACGCAGGCCCGGGCATCTCACGTTCGCCATCGGCGTACTGACGAAAGGCGTATCTGCCTGGCCTGCGGGAACATCGTCTCGCACCATCGGGTTGGAGCAGATGTCGGCGTTCGAGGTCAGGAGGCCAAGGACGGTGTCGGCAGTTGGAATGAGCGGTCCCCGCTTGCGGGACTAAGCTGCGGAAGGACAGGGAGGGGACCGACCCCTTACTGCCTGACCGCTCTGAGGAGCGATTAACGATGTTCGAGAGGTTCACCGACCGCGCGCGGCGGGTTGTCGTCCTGGCTCAGGAAGAAGCCCGGATGCTCAACCACAACTACATCGGCACCGAGCACATCCTCCTGGGCCTTATCCACGAGGGTGAGGGTGTCGCCGCTAAGGCCCTGGAGAGCCTCGGGATTTCGCTCGAGGCGGTCCGCCAGCAGGTGGAGGAGATCATCGGCCAGGGCCAGCAGGCCCCGTCCGGGCACATCCCCTTCACGCCCCGGGCCAAGAAGGTCCTGGAGCTGTCGCTCCGCGAGGCCCTTCAGCTCGGCCACAACTACATCGGCACCGAGCACATCCTGCTCGGCCTGATCCGCGAGGGCGAGGGCGTCGCGGCCCAGGTCCTCGTGAAGCTGGGCGCCGACCTGAACCGGGTGCGGCAGCAGGTCATCCAGCTGCTCTCCGGGTACTCGGGCGGCAAGGAGGCGGCAACCGCGGGCGGCCCCGCGGAAGGCACCCCCTCCACGTCCCTGGTGCTCGACCAGTTCGGCCGGAATCTCACCCAGGCCGCTCGCGAATCCAAGCTCGACCCGGTCATCGGGCGCGAGAAGGAGATCGAGCGGGTCATGCAGGTGCTGTCCCGCCGTACCAAGAACAACCCGGTTCTCATCGGCGAGCCCGGCGTCGGCAAGACGGCGGTCGTCGAAGGACTGGCGCAGGCCATCGTCAAGGGCGAGGTGCCCGAGACCCTCAAGGACAAGCACCTCTACACCCTCGACCTCGGTGCGCTGGTCGCCGGCTCCCGTTACCGCGGTGACTTCGAGGAGCGCCTGAAGAAGGTCCTCAAGGAGATCCGCACCCGCGGCGACATCATCCTGTTCATCGACGAGCTCCACACCCTGGTGGGTGCGGGCGCCGCCGAGGGCGCGATCGACGCCGCCAGCATCCTCAAGCCGATGCTGGCCCGCGGTGAGCTGCAGACCATCGGTGCGACAACGCTCGACGAGTACCGCAAGCACCTGGAGAAGGACGCCGCGCTGGAGCGCCGCTTCCAGCCCATCCAGGTCGCGGAGCCGTCGCTGCCGCACACCATCGAGATCCTCAAGGGCCTGCGCGACCGCTACGAGGCCCACCACCGCGTCTCCATCACGGACGAGGCGCTGGTCCAGGCCGCGACGCTGGCCGACCGGTACATCTCGGACCGCTTCCTGCCGGACAAGGCGATCGACCTGATCGACGAGGCCGGTTCCCGGATGCGCATCCGCCGGATGACCGCGCCGCCGGACCTCCGCGAGTTCGACGAGAAGATCGCGGGCGTCCGCCGCGACAAGGAGTCCGCGATCGACTCGCAGGACTTCGAGAAGGCCGCGTCCCTGCGCGACAAGGAGAAGCAGCTCCTCGCCGCGAAGACCAAGCGCGAGAAGGAGTGGAAGGCCGGCGACATGGACGTCGTGGCCGAGGTCGACGGTGAGCTGATCGCCGAGGTCCTGGCCACCGCGACCGGCATCCCGGTCTTCAAGCTGACGGAGGAGGAGTCCTCCCGGCTGCTGCGCATGGAGGACGAGCTCCACAAGCGCGTCATCGGCCAGAAGGACGCCATCAAGGCCCTCTCGCAGGCGATCCGCCGTACGCGAGCCGGTCTGAAGGACCCGAAGCGCCCCGGTGGTTCGTTCATCTTCGCCGGCCCGTCCGGTGTCGGTAAGACGGAGCTGTCCAAGACGCTCGCCGAATTCCTCTTCGGTGACGAGGACGCGCTGATCGCCCTCGACATGTCGGAGTTCAGCGAGAAGCACACGGTTTCCCGCCTCTTCGGTTCTCCCCCCGGTTACGTGGGTTACGAAGAGGGCGGTCAGCTCACCGAGAAGGTGCGCCGCAAGCCGTTCTCCGTCGTCCTTTTCGACGAGGTCGAGAAGGCCCACCCCGATATCTTCAATTCCCTGCTCCAGATTCTGGAAGACGGTCGGCTGACCGACTCCCAGGGCCGGGTCGTGGACTTCAAGAACACGGTCATCATCATGACGACCAACCTCGGGACCCGGGACATCTCCAAGGGCTTCAACCTGGGCTTCGCCGCCCAGGGTGACGTCAAGACCGGCTACGAGCGGATGAAGAACAAGGTCAACGAAGAGCTCAAGCAGCACTTCCGCCCCGAGTTCCTCAACCGCGTCGACGACACGGTCGTCTTCCACCAGCTCACCGAGGAAGACATCATCCAGATCGTCGACCTCATGCTCGCCAAGGTGGACGAGCGCCTGAAGGACCGCGACATGGGCATCGAGCTGAGCTCGGAAGCCAAGTCGCTCCTGGCGAAGAAGGGCTACGACCCCGTGATGGGCGCCCGGCCGCTGCGCCGGACGATCCAGCGCGAGATCGAGGACATCCTCTCCGAGAAGATCCTCTTCGGTGAGCTGCGCCCCGGTCACATCGTGGTCGTCGGCACCGAGGGCGAGGGCGAGGAGAAGGCGTTCACCTTCCGCGGCGAGGAGAAGTCGGCTCTGCCCGACGTCCCCCCGATCGAGCAGGCGGCGGGCGGCGCGGGACCGAACATGTCGAAGGACGTGTGAGGACGCGCCAAAGCGCCTGAGCGCCTGAGCATCTGAAGGGGCTGCCCCGGAACCGTGAGAAACGGTCCGGGGCAGCCCCTTTTGCCGTGCCCTTGCCGCGATCGGCACCGAACACCTCGGAACGGTGAACCGGAACGACTTCGCCCCGTGGGCCGGCCGTGCGTCGCACCCGGCCGCGGGCCCCGTGTGCGGGTGCGAGGCGCGTGCTGCGGCCTGTCACCACCGCAGCGTGGGTTTCCGGGCGCCCGCGCCGCCCCGTGGGAGCACCCGGGCGGTCCGGGAGCAGTGCGCCGATCCGCTGCCGGTCGTCGTGGCCGCGTGGCCGGGTGCCGGCCGAAGACCCCGAATCGGACGGGCTTCGGCCCCACCGGGGTGACAAGGCACACAGCCCATTCGGAGCCTACTAGCAGCGATAGGGGAGAGCGTCGCGGCAGCGGCAGGGACCCTTGCCCCCGCCCGGGGAGGGGCTTTCGGAGCTCGAGGAGGAGGAGCCTGAATCGCTACGTTTAGTCCGGTTCAACCGGTTTGGACCTGGGGTTAAACCTGTCCGAAAAAACGGGTTTCGAGGAGCTCCGGCGATAGGTGTGTGAAGTCATCGGCAGTGAATTCCCGAGGGCACGCTACGGCTTTTGTTCGTAGATGAGGTGTTTGAGTATGGCTGGGGGTGCGGGTTACCAAGGAATGGCCAGCCCGGCCGGAGCGCCGGGTCCAGTCATCTCCGGAGGATCTCCGCTTATGTCGAAGCGCGTTTCGTTCCAGCACTCCCGCCGCCCGTCCCTGTCCCGTGTCCGTGGCGCCGTGGTGGCAGCCGGCCTGGGGACGTCGATGGTTCTCGGTGCGGGCGCTGCGTTCGCGGCCGCCCCGGCGGGTTCCCCCGGCGCGGCAAGCCTGATCAACGACTCCTCGGCCCACTCGGTCGCCCAGCAGGCGGCCGTGCAGGGCAAGGCGGCCAAGGCGGCCGAGGCGGCAGCCAAGAAGGCGGCCGCGAAGAAGGCCGTCGGCTGGGAGATCCCGGTGAGCCACTACGAGCTGAGCGCGAGCTTCGGCACCGACGGCAGCCGCTGGGCCCACAAGCACTCCGGCCAGGACTTCGCCGTGCCGATCGGCACCAAGGTCAAGGCCGCGCACAGCGGCACCGTCGTGAAGGCCGGTCCGAACGGTGGCGGCGACGGTCCCGCGTACGGCAACGCCGTCGTGATCAAGCACGCCAACGGCACATACTCGCAGTACGCCCACCTGTCGCAGATCGATGTGCGCATCGGCGAGACCGTGAAGACGGGTGAGAAGATCGCCCTCTCCGGCAACACCGGCAACTCCAGCGGCCCGCACCTGCACTTCGAGATCCGCCACACCGCCGACTACGGTTCCGCGGTCAACCCGGTCAGCTTCCTGCACAAGGAGGGCGTCTCGGTCTGATCCGGCCGGGACGGACCCCGCTACTCGGCGGACTCCGGGCTGTGCGCCCGAGTGACGAGTTCGAAGGCGACTTCGAGGACGGCCTTGCGCTTCTCCTCGGGGTCGCCTTCGAGGTCCTTGAGGGCGAACATGCCCGCGTGCGCCGCGAAGAGCGCGGTATAGCAGCGCACCTGGTCGGTCAGCGATGCGCCGGGTTCCAGGATCAGGTCGACGAGGGCGACAACGCGTTCCTTGATGGTCACCCCGATGCTGAGGTCCCGTACGGCCGCCTGGTTCTCCTGCATGAAGCGGAACAGTGGGGCCGCGCCGATCAGGGCCTCGCTGTAGCGGCTGAGGATCTCCTTCTTCGTCTCCAGGGTGCGCGGCTGCTCCTTGCCCCAGGCGAGCAGCTCCTCGACCGGACGGTTGAGGTCATCGAAGATGCTGACCAGGATGTCTTCCTTGGTCTTGAAGTGGTAGTACAGCGCGGCCTTGGTGACATCCAGCCGCTCGGAGATCTCGCGGAGCGAGGTCTTCTCGTAGCCCTGTTCGGCGAAGAGCTCCAGGGCGACATCCTGAATGCGCTGGCGCGTGTTGCCACGGCGCTGCTGCGGCGTGCGGCCCATGAAGCTCTCCCTCAAAAAACTTACTTGACGCCCGGCTAGTTACGGGTCTACTTTCCCCAGTGTAGTCAACTAGCCGGGCGGCAAGTAAGTGTCCGGGCCGCACAGCGGATCAGGGGAGTGGGGACCAAGTGTCCGATCTGAAGAAGGCGGCCGGCGGAAAGGCGGCCGGTGCCGACCTGCCGGCCGGAAAACCCGGGAAACAGCAGCGCAGTGTCCGGGTGGTGATGCTCGCCCTCATGATCACGATGCTGCTCGCCATGCTGGACAACCTGATCGTCGGCACGGCCATGCCGACCATCGTCGGTGACCTGGGCGGCCTGGAGCATCTGTCCTGGGTCGTCACCGCGTACACCCTGGCCACCGCCGCGTCCACCCCCATCTGGGGCAAGCTCGGCGACATGTACGGGCGCAAGGGCATCTTCCTCACGTCCATCGTGATCTTCCTGATCGGCTCGGTGCTGAGCGGAATGGCCCAGGACATGGGTCAGCTGATCGGTTTCCGGGCGGTCCAGGGGCTCGGCGCGGGCGGTCTGATGGTCGGCGTCATGGCGATCATCGGCGACCTCGTACCGCCCCGCGAGCGCGGCAAGTACCAGGGCATGATGGCCGGTGTCATGGCCATCGCCATGATCGGCGGACCGCTGGTCGGCGGCACCATCACCGACCACCTCGGCTGGCGCTGGAGCTTCTACATCAACCTGCCGCTCGGCGCGGTCGCCCTCGCCATGGTCACCGCCGTACTGCATCTGCCGAAGCGTGAGCGCACCGCGGCGAAGGTCGACTACCTCGGCGCCGGGCTGCTGACTCTCGGCATCACCGCGATCGTGCTGGTCACCACCTGGGGTGGTTCGGAGTACGACTGGGACTCCGCTGTGATCATGGAGCTCATCGCGATCGGTGTCGCCTCGCTCGTCGGCTTCCTCGCCGTCGAGACCAAGGCCGCGGAACCGATCATTCCGCTGCACATATTCCGCAGTCGCAACTTCACCCTGATGTCCGTCGTCGGCTTCATGGTGGGCTTCGTGATGTTCGGCGCGGTGCTCTTCCTGCCGCTGTACCAGCAGTCCGTCCAGGGCGCCTCCGCGACCAACTCGGGTCTGCTGCTCCTGCCGATGCTGCTGGCGATGATGGTGGTCTCACTGATCGCGGGACGCGTCACCACCAGCACCGGCAAGTACAAGATCTTCCCCATCGTGGGCTCCGCCCTGATGGTGGCCGGTCTGTTCCTGCTCTCCCAGATGGACACCGCCACCACGCGGTTGACCTCGGGCATCTACATGGCGGTGCTCGGCGCGGGCATGGGCTTCCTGATGCAGATCACGATGCTCGTCGCGCAGAACAGCGTGGAGATGAAGGACATGGGCGTCGCCTCCTCCGCGACCACCCTCTTCCGTACGCTCGGCAGCTCCTTCGGCGTCGCGATCATGGGCGCGCTGTTCACCGGACGGGTGCAGGACGAGATGGCGGCCCGCGGCGGCGGGGCAGCCACCGCGAAGTCCGCGCAGCTGGACGCGGCGAGCCTGGCGAAGCTGCCGGAGCAGGCGCGTGAGGCGTACCAGTACGCGGTGTCGTCCGGCACGCACATCGCGTTCCTGGTGGGCGCATCGGTCGGCGTCATCGCCCTGCTCGCCTCGGTGTTCGTCAAGGAGGTCCCGCTGCGGGGAGCGGGCCCGGAGACCACGTCGTCGGACGACACGCAGGCACGGGACGCGGCTGCCGCTCCCAAGCAGACCGAGGTCGTCTGACCTTTTCGCGGCGTACACGTAGGAGCCCGCGTACGGGAGAGGGTCCCGGGGGGGGGCCCGGGAGGCTCTCCCGTGTCTGGTTTCGCCACCGGTTCCTTTGTGGGAAGGACTCGCACCCTCCCCGTCCCCACTTTCCTGGGTGTGCTTTTCGGAAAACCG
>NZ_JBVKBV010000022.1:102894-126072 GCF_055635345.1 Streptomyces sp. NPDC111516
GGGAAAAAACGAGGAAAGAGGACGCGGCTGCCGCTCCAAAAAAAACCAAGTCCTTCGACCTTTTCGCCGTCACACATGGGGGAACCCGCGGACGGGAGAGGCTCCCGGGGCGCGCCCCGGGAGCCTCTCCCGTATCCGGTTCAGCCGCCGGTCCGTCCGCGGACGGACTCCGCACTCTCCCGGTCCCCGCTGCCCGGTGTGCGCTGTCCGGACACGCGCAGGACCGGGAAGCTGCCGGTGTTCGTCGGTGCGTGCTCGGGCAGCCACAGCACGGCGATCGCCCCGCCCATGCCCTTCGCCGCACCCTCCGGCCCCGCGTTGCGGAAGGTCAGCCGGGCCCCGAGGACCCGCGCCTGACCGGCGGCGATCGTCAGCCCGAGACCGTGCCCGTGCCCGGCCCGGTCGCTGCTTCCGGTACGGAATCGGCTCGGCCCCTCCCGCAGCAGTGCCGCCGGGAACCCGGCACCGTGGTCGCGGATCCGCACCACCCGGCCCTCGACCGTGACCTCCACCGGCGTGGCACCGTGCTTCGCGGCGTTGCCCAGCAGATTGCCGAGGATCCGCTCCAGCCGGCGCGGATCGGTGCTGACCCAGGACTCGTGGACGACCCGCACCCGCACATCCGGGTCCAGCAGCGCGACCCGCCGGCTGACGAACTCGCCCAGCGCGATCTCCTGCAGCTCGGCCCGCTCCGACGCACTGTCCAGCCGGGCCACCTCCAGCACGTCCTCGACCAGCGTGCGCATCGCCTGCGCCCGGTCCCGTACGAGCTCCGTGGGACGGCCCGGCGGCAGCAGCTCGGCCGCCGTCAGCAGACCCGTCACCGGCGTACGCAGCTCGTGCGCGATGTCCGCGGTGACCCGGCGCTCCGCCTCGATCCGCTCGTTCAGCGCATCCGTCAGCGCGTCCACCGCCCGGGCCAGCTCGTCGGTCTCGTCCTGGACGACACCGCCGACGGCCTCCCGGACCCGTACATCCGTGTTGCCCTCCGCGACCAGGCCCGCCGCGGCCGCCGCCTTGCGCAGCCGGCGCGACAGCTGCCCGCCGATCAGCACGCCCAGCGCGCAGCCGCCGAACACCACGGAGACCGAGCCGATGATCAGCGCCCGGTCCAGGTCGCTCATGATCGTGGCGCTGCGATCGGCGAAAGGGGTGTGCAGCGAGAGGACATTGCCGTTGCCGACCGGCACGGCCGCCCACACATCGGGCACCCCGTTCTTCAGTTCCTCGACATGCGTGGCGCGCCGGTTCCTGCTGGTCTCCGCGCGCAGGCTGTGCGGCATCGTCGGGTCGTTGAGCTTGGCGCCGAACCGGGGGTCGGCCTTCTGCGTCTTCTTGGCCTCGTACAGCAGCTGCGCGTATGTCAGCCGCTCCAGCTGGACCTCGCGCGCGTTCTCCAGCATCGAGACCCGCGCGGCGTTGTGGACGACGAAGCTGAGCGCGACCGCGGTCAGTGCGCCGACCGCCGCGATGGCGATGCTGATCTTCCAGCGGACACCCGTCCGCAGGGCGAGCCGCTTCATGGCCGGAGTTTGTAGCCGAAGCCGCGGACCGTCTCGATCCGGTCCTGGCCGATCTTGGTGCGCAGCCGCTGCACATGGACATCCACGACCCGGGTGTCACCGCCCCATCCGTAGTCCCAGACCCGCTCCAGGAGCTTGTCGCGGGAGAGCACCGTGCCGGGAGCGGCGGAGAACTCCAGTAGCAGCCGCATCTCGGTCGGGGTCAGCGCCACGTGCTCGCCGGCCCGGTGGACCTCCATGCCCTCGGTGTCGATCTCCAGGTCGCCGAAGACCAGCACCCCGTCGACGGGCTGCTGGTCCGGCTCCCCGTTGCCCGGCTGCCCGCCGCCCGACGCGTGGCCGAAACGGCGCAGCACGGCACGGATCCGGGCGACCAGGACCGCCCCGTCGAAGGGTTTGGTGACGTAGTCGTCGGCGCCGGCCTCCAGGCCGAGCACTACGTCGATCGAGTCGGCCCGGGCCGACAGCATGATCACGGGGACGGTCGACTCGTCGCGGATGCGACGGCAGAGGCTGACCCCGTCGAGGCCCGGCACCATCACGTCGAGCAGCGCGATGTCGGGACGGTCGGCCCGGAACGCCTCCAGGCCCGACAGTCCGTCGGGCATCGCGGTGACCGCGAAGCCGTCGCGCTCCAGCGCCAGCTGGGTGGCCTCTCGGATGACGTCGTCGTCCTCGACGAACAGGACGTGGGTCTCGGCCATCGGGCTGCTCTCAGTTCCTCGCCGGATCAGCGGATTCCGGAAGTCCGGCCTGTCCGTCACCGACGGCTCGGTTGAAGTCGTTGTGCACCCGGTCGTGCTCGCTGAACCGGTTGTTCGCCCAGTGATAGGTGATCACTTCCTCGCCGGAGGGGTACGCGACCGAGTCCTTCTTCCCGTACACCTGGGCCGTGACCACCAGATCACCGCGGTCGATGGTGCCGTACACCGCGGGCTGCTCCATGGCGAACACGTTCTCGTACGAGCCGTTGCCCCGCGGGCGGTACACGTACGTGCCGACGCCCACCGAGTCGCCACAGGTCATCACGTTGACCACGACGTCGGCCGAGGAGCTGCCGGTCAGGGTGCCGTACGAGGTGTCCACCGGGTACTCGGAGCCGCGGCACGGCTTCAGGTCCGTCCTGACCCGCTCGCCGACCTTGGGGTCCCGCTTGAGCAGCGCCACCGGATCGACCCGGGGCGTGGGCTTCGCCGTGGACGGCGGACGGGCGCTCGGTGTGACCCGGGCGACCGGCTGGGTGCCCGCCGGGCCCTCGTCCCGGGTGCCCGTGCCGCCGGTGGAGCAGCCGACGGCGAGCAGCCCGAAGGCGGCGAGCCCGACCAGGGTCGTGGTGCCCGCCGCCCAGCCGGTCGGGAACCGGCCACGTCCGACGGCGGCCACCGGGTCACCGTCGTCTCTTCCGCCACTACGGTCGTCGTCGCTGCCGCTGTCACCGCTGGCTGTCAGGCCGCGCACCGCTCCCGCCCCCGTCCGTCCATCCGCCCACCCGCCTGCTCCCGCATCCGCGCCGTCGCCCGCGTACGCACCGGAGCACCGGCGGCCGGAACGCGGCCGACCGCGGCACGTCCCTGCTCCTCCTGGCGCCGGGCCTCCGTGCTCGCCGCCTCGCGGCTCTCCAACTCCTGGCGCAGCCGTGCCAGCGCGCGGTGCAGCGTGCTCTTCACCGTACCGGTCGACATGCCCAGGGCCGCCGCCGTCTCCTCCGTACTCATCTGCTCCCAGTGTCGCAGCACGACGACGCTGCGCTGCTTGGGAGCCAGTACGCCCAGCACGTCCATCAGCAGGGCGCGGTTCGCGCGCTGCTCGGTGCCGTCCTCGACGCTCGCGTCGGGCAACTGCTCGGTGGGGACCTCGTCGAGCTTGCGGGCCCGCCACCACTCGGTCCGGGTGTTGATCATGACGCGGCGCAGATAGGCGTCGGCGAGGGACTTGTCGGCGATGCCGTCCCAGCGGCCGTACGTACGGACCAGGGCGGTCTGCAGCAGGTCCTGCGCGTCCACCGGGTCGGGGACCAGCCGGCGCGCACTGCGCAGCAGTGCCTCCTGCCGGGTGCGTACGTACTCCTCGAATTCGAGCACCTCGCCCTGCGCCATTCCAACCGCCTCCGTCCCCGTAGAACCCCGTACACCGCCGCCAGCCATCGAATGGTCGGGCTGACGTCGCTGACGCTACGGAGCTGTTGTCACGGGGTTGTGCGGAGCAGCCATACGCCGACGCACGGCTGTCCATCGGTTGTGTAACAGCGAGGGAGAGAAGAGCTGTGGCTCAGCTCATCGGCAGCCGGTACTGGCCGCCGGGCAGCGGTTCGACGAGGCCGTCCGCGACCAGTCCGTCCAGTGCGCGGGCGCGTTGCACCGGCTCGTCCCACACCGCGTCCAGGGCCGACTGCGGCACCGGTGCCACGGCCTCGCGAAGCACGGCGAGCAGTCGCCCGCGCACCTGCCGGTCCGTGCCGGCGTAGGACTGGCCCCGCCGCGCCGGCCCCTGGTGGGCGGGCTTCCCGGCCAGCCGCCAGGCGCACTGCCCGGCGATCGGGCACCGCGTGCAGTCCTCGTTCTTGGCGGTGCAGACGAGGGCGCCGAGCTCCATCGTCGCGGCGGCCCAGCGGGCGGCCCGTTCGTCCTCCTCGGGGAGCAGCGCGCGGGCGAGCTTGCGTTCCGCGGCCGTGGTCGCGTTCGGCGGGTACTGGATGCCGGTCGCGGCCCGGGCGAAAACCCGGCGGACGTTCGTGTCGAGTACGGCATGCCGCTGTCCGTACGCGAACGAGGCCACGGCCGCCGCGGTGTACTCGCCGATCCCGGGCAGGGCGAGCAGCTGACCGTGCTCGCTCGGTACGTCACCGCCGTGCCGTTCAGTTATTGCCTGCGCGGCCCCGTGCAGGCGGAGAGCACGGCGCGGGTAACCGAGCCGGCCCCAGGCGCGGACCGCCTCACCGGACGGCTCGGCGGCCAGGTCGGCCGGGCGCGGCCAGCGGGCCATCCACTGTTCGTACACCGGAAGGACCCGGCTGACGGGGGTCTGCTGCAGCATGAACTCGCTCACCATCACACCCCAGGCGCCCGCTTCGGGACGGCGCCAGGGCAGATCGCGGGCGTGCTGTTCGAACCACCCGATGACGGGAGTGTGGAGGGAGGCGGGGGGCGTCTGTGTCGCAGTCATGGCAGTCATCGCACCCACGATCCTGGCACGGAAGGGCAGGCGAGGGCTCAGCGCACGGTGGTGTCGCTCCTCGTGAGGGCCCTTGGGGTGATATTGCCACCCGTCTGTCCCCGCAGAATCCGGCAACCGGCCCAAGGGGTCTCCCCCGGGCCGTCGGTGCCGTCAGCGCCGCCGCCGGGACCCTCCGTGCCGCCGCCGGGACCGGGCCGCCGTCTCCGTAACCTGCCCCGGCGCCGTGCCAGGACCCGACACCAGGGCCGCCACCGGCGCCCCGCTGTCCCGTACCGTCCGGGCGAGCGAACGTGCCGGGCGGTACAGCACGGCGACCACCGCGGCCGACACCGCCGCACCCAGCAGCAGCCCGACCGCCACGTCATGCGGGTAGTGCACCCCGACGAAGACCCGGGAGAAGGCCATCAGCAGGGCCAGCGGCGCGGTGAGCCAGGCCAGCCGGGGCCGTGCGATCGCCAGGGCTACGGCTGCCGCGCCGGCGATCGCGGAGTGGTTGCTGGGGAACGACCAGTCGCCGGTCGGAGGACACGGCACCAGTGAGGCCGCCGCCCCGACGACCGCCCGGCACGGCCGGTCCTCGTTCACCATCGACTTGAGCACCTCGCTGACCACATATCCGAAGGCAGTCGCGAGGGGCGCGAGCACCGCCAGGGCCAGGGCGCGCTCGTCCTCCCGGCGGGCGCGCCACCACCCGGTGATGAACAGGACGCCGAAGACCAGGAGTCCGAGCTCCGTCCATATTTCGGCCAGGTGTTGCACCCATGACGGCATGTCATGAGCGAAGTCGGTGATGTCCCGGTAGAGCGGGGCAGTAACTGAACTATCCATGTGACAGAGGGTAGTCAACGAAATCGAGTGGTCACCTTCGGCGTTCCCAGGGGGCCGAACCGGCGGAAGCGCGGGGCCGGAACGGGCCCTCCCGGGATGATGATCCGCAAAACTTCGGGTCCGGGCGGCGGGTGGGGCGGGAGTCGGCGCCGATCTCTCGTACAGTTTGCGCCGTGGGATCTTTGCGTAATCCGATCGGGCCGCTTCCCTCCACCATCTACTGGCGACGGAGGGCGGTGGCGGCGACGCTGGTTGCGCTGCTCGTGGCGCTGATCGTATGGGCCGTCACCTCCGGCGGCGGTAAGAAGACCACGGACGATTCCCGGTCCGGTGGGTCGGGTCCCGTGCACGCGATCACCCCCGGCCCCAGCCCGTCGGGCCCGGCCATCAGCCAACAGCCGGGCGGGCGCGACGAGTCGGGCGACACGGGCGGCGGCGACGAGGACAACAGCGGTACGGGCGCGGGCTCCGACGGCGGCGCGGGCGGCGGCGGTACGGACACCGGCAGTGGGTCGGGCGCCGCAGCCGGTGGCGCGAGCGGCGGTGTCGAGACGACCGGTGAGCAGGTCCCGGCAAACTCCCCGCTCCCCAACTGCACCGCAAACGCACTTCAGTTGAGCCTGAGCACCGAACTCAGCTACAGCCCCGGCGAGAAGCCGAAGTTCCGCCTGGTCGCCAGGAACACCTCGTCCGCCGACTGCAAGGCCGACTTGGGGCCGAAGAGCGCGGTGCTCACCATTACCGAGGCCGGTGGCGACGACAGCCAGGTGTGGTCCTCCAAGGACTGCCCGCGCAACGCGGGCAGCCTGCTGCTGAAGGTCCCGGCGGGCGCGACCGTCGTCCACACCGTGGAGTGGGACCGCAAGAAGAGCGTCCCGCAGTGTGCCACGCCGCCGTCGGGAACCGTGCGGCCCGGTACGTATCTGGTCGAGGCGAACGCGCCGGGCGAGCCGGTGCAACGCGCCTCCTTCGTCCTCGCGAAGGACTGAGGGGCGAGGCCCCGGAATACGGCGAGGCCCCGGAAAATACTGCGGGGCCCGGTTTCCCGGGCCCCGAACTGCGTCTCATGCGGTGTACCGCTACACGTACCTTTCGAGGATCGACGACTCGGCCAGCCGCGACAGTCCCTCGCGCACGCTCCGCGCCCGCGCCTCGCCGACCCCGTCGACCGTCTGGAGGTCGTCCACGCTGGCGGCGAGGAGCTTCTGCAGGCCGCCGAAGTGCTCCACCAGCCGGTCGATGATCGCCCCGGGCAGCCGCGGCACCTTCGCCAGCAGCCGGAAGCCGCGCGGCGAGACCGCCGAGTCCAGGGTCTCGGGCGAGCCGCTGTACCCCAGGGCCCGTGCCACGACGGGGAGTTCGAGCAATTCGGTGTGAGTGAGCGCGTCGAGCTCGGTCAGCGCCTCGGCGACCGTACGGGACCGCTTCGCGGTCGGCTCCGGCACGTAGTCGCGCACGACCAGCTCGCGCTCGGGCTCGACGCCCGCGATCAACTCGTCGAGCTGGAGCGAGAGAAGCCGGCCGTCGGTGCCCAACTCCACCACGTACTCCGCGATCTCGGTCGCGATGCGGCGGACCATCTCCAGACGTTGTGCGACGGCCGTCACGTCCCGGACCGTCACCAGGTCCTCGATCTCCAGCGCCGAGAGCGTGCCCGCGACCTCGTCGAGCCGGAGCTTGTACCGCTCCAGGGTGGCGAGTGCCTGATTGGCGCGGGAGAGGATCGCGGCGGACTCCTCCAGGACCCGGCGCTCCCCGTCCACGTACAGCGCGATCAGGCGCATCGACTGGGAGACGGAGACGACCGGGAAGTTGCACTGCTTGGAGACCCGGTCCGCCGTGCGGTGGCGGGTGCCGGTCTCCTCGGTGGGGATGGAGGCGTCCGGGACCAGCTGCACACCGGCCCGAAGGATCTTGGTCATGTCCTTGTCGAGGATCAGTGCCCCGTCGAGCTTGGCCAGCTCTCGCAGGCGCGTTGCGGTGAACTCCACGTCCAGCACGAATCCGCCGGTGCACATCGACTCGACGGTCTTGTCCATGCCGAGCACGATCAGCCCGCCGGTGTTGCCGCGGAGAATGCGCTCCAGGCCGTCCCGCAGCGCCATTCCGGGCGCGACGGCGCTCAATGAGGCACGCATCAGCGCCTCGTTACCGGTGCCTTGGCCGGACTTTCCGGGCGATGCTGCCCGGTCGCTGGCTGCCACTGCACTCCTCCGGTCACAGGTTTGCGGTGCCCTTACGTCACTCATACCGTTCGTACGGACGGGCGAGACCAGGGCAAAGTCTACCGGCGTGCGCTCTCCTCCCGTGGGGCCTGTGCGCGAGATCGGCGCGGGAGCACGCTCAGAGCATCGCCCATGTTGGCGACTTCTGTGACCTTCATACCGGCCGGGACCCTTCCCGGGTCGGTCGGAACCAGCGCGTGGGTGAAGCCCAGACGGTGCGCCTCGGCCAGCCTGCGCTGGACCCCCGTAACCCGTCTGACCTCGCCCGCGAGGCCCACTTCGCCGATCGCCACCAGGTTCTTGGGAAGGGGCGTGTCACTGGCGGCGCTGGCCAGCGCCAGCGCGACCGCGAGGTCCGCGGCGGGCTCGGAGAGCTTCACTCCGCCGACCGTCGCGCTGTAGATGTCCCGCTTGCCGAGCGAGCTGATCCGGCCGCGCTGTTCCAGAACGGCCAGCATCATTGACACCCGGGACGTCTCCAGCCCCGAGGTGGTGCGCCGCGGTGACGGGATCTGGGAATCGACCGTCAGCGCCTGCACCTCGGCGACGAGCGGCCGCTTGCCCTCCAGGGTGACGGTCAGGCAGGTGCCGGGCACCGGCTCGTCGCGCCGGGTGAGGAACAGCCCGGACGGGTCGGCGAGGCCGGTGATGCCCTCGTCGTGCAGCTCGAAGCAGCCGACCTCGTCGGTCGCGCCGTACCTGTTCTTGACGCCGCGTACGAGCCGCAGGCGGGCATGACGGTCGCCCTCGAAGGACAGCACCACGTCGACGAGATGCTCCAGCAGCCGCGGCCCCGCGATCGCCCCGTCCTTGGTGACATGGCCGACCAGGAGCGTCGACATGCCGCGCTCCTTGGAGGCCCGGATGAGGGCGCCGGCGACCTCTCGGACCTGTGCCATGCCGCCGGGGGCCCCGTCGATCTCGGGCGAGGCGACGGTCTGCACGGAGTCGAGGATGAGGAGCGACGGCTTGACGGCGTCCAGATGGCCGAGGACCGCGGACAGGTCCGTCTCGGCGGCGAGATACAGGTGGTCGTTGATCGCCCGGATCCGGTCGGCGCGCAGCCGCACCTGGCTCGCGGACTCCTCGGCGGTGACGTAGAGGGTGCGGTGGTCGTCGCTCGCCGCCTTGGCGGCGACATCCAGCAGCAGCGTCGACTTCCCGACGCCCGGTTCGCCCGCGAGCAGCACGACGGCACCCGGGACGAGCCCGCCGCCGAGCACCCGGTCCAGCTCACCGACGCCGGTCGACCGGGCGGTGGCCTGTCGGCTGTCGACCTGGCCGATGGGGAGCGCGGCGGTGCTGACCCGGCCGGCCGCGGTGGTCCGCACGGCTGGGGCGCCGCCGAACTCCTCGACCGTCCCCCACGCCTGGCATTCGGGGCAGCGGCCGAGCCACTTGGCGGTCGTCCAGCCGCATTCGGTGCAGCGGTAGGACGGCCGGTCCTTCGCGGATTTCGTACGGGCAGCCATGGCGCAACCGTATAGGTGGCGTCGGACAGCGCCGCCGGGTGCGGTCCGTCGGTGGTGCCCGGCCCGGGCGCGAGGCCGGTCATTTCCGCCGAAACCGGGGATTCCGGCTCCCCGAGTCCGGGCCCCCTGTCCCCTTTCGAGCGACACGTTCACCCGTAAGGATTAAAAGTGCCGAAGGGGTACTAAAGGCATGCTGTGTGCTGCCTACGGTCGCCGGGTGACGAGCAGCAGACTGGAGCCCCCCACGCACACCACCGGCGCACACCGGGCGCGGCGCCGTGCGCCCCACTCCTCGACGCAGCCTTCGCCGCGGCGGCCTCCCGCACGTTACGAGCCGCATCTCGACGGCCTGTTCACCTACTGCCTCTCCGTGCTCTGCGACCACGATGCCGCCACCGAGGCGCTCGGCGGTGTGCTCGCGATCGCGGAACGCCAGGACGGCCGGTGCCCGGCGGGTGAGGAGGAACGTAAATCCTGGCTGTACGCGCTGGCCCGATGGATGTGTCTGCGCAAGCTCGCCGAGCAGAAGCAGGGCCGTCGGGCGCACCGCCACAAGGGCGGGAAGCTCTCGGGAAGAGCGCAGCCCGAGCCGGAGCCGAGGCGGGAGGCGAACCGGGCGGTCGGCGGGCCCCCGGGCAAGCAGCCGAGCAGGACGGCCGCCCAGGGGACGCGCGGGGGACGCCGCAAGCCCCCCACCCTCGTCGCGAAGGCCGCCGCCCCCTTCCCGCCCGGCGGCGCCCCGGCGGGACACGCCCCCGCCCCTCAGCCCGAAGTCGCCGCCGAGGCGCACCGCCGCGAACTCGCCCAGCTGGCCTGGCCGGAGGCCGCAGGCACCACCCCCGAACAGCGCGAAGCGCTGGAACTCGCCGTGCGCCACCGCCTCGCCCCGCGTGCCGTCGCCTCCGTCCTGGGCCTCGAACCGGCGACCGCCCGGGAACTCCTGGCCGCCGCGGCCTGCGAGGTGGAACGCACCCGCGCCGCCCTCGCCGTCGTCGAGACCGGCAACTGCCCCACCATCGCCCGCCTCATCGGCGACCACCGCGTCCTGCTCTCCGCCACCCTGCGCCGTGAACTCGTCCGCCATGTCGACGACTGCCCCCGCTGCCGCCGGTCCGCCGAGCGGGCCGGTGCAGCGGGCCCCTGGCCGGGCGCGGCCGTCCCCCCGGCCGCCGCACTGCCGGTCGTCGAGGCGCCGCGGCCGTCCGCGTACGTCGCGATGGTGCACGCCCAGCGGAACCGGTCCGCCGGCCCGCGCTTCGACCGGGCGGGCTTCCCCATGGACCCGAAGGACCACGCCGCGCGCCGGGACCGGCTGCGGGCCAGGGTCGTGACGACGACGGTGGTGGCGACGGTCGTCGCGGCCCCGGTGATCGCGCTGTGGACCGCCTATCGCGGCGCGCCGCAGACCGGCGAGGGCCATGAGGGCTCCTCGGTCACCGCGACCGAGACGGACGCCCGCCAGGGCCTCGACGGCACCCGGGACGGCCACTACGAGAACGCGGGCAACGCCCGCCCCCGGCCCGGCGGCCGCTTCGAGGACGGCCGCGGTCCGGACGTCTCGGCCGAGGTGATCGGCTCGGGTCCGGCGCGGGGCGGCCTCGGCGGTCTCACCGTCGAGGCCCGCTCGTCCGGCGGCACGACACTGATCCGGCTGACCGCCTCGGGCGGCGCCCCGGTCGCGTGGTCGGCCCGCGCGGACGCGTCCTGGCTGCGCCTCAGCAGGTACTCGGGGACGCTGGCCGCGGGCGAGAGCGTCACGATCCGCGTCCACGTGGACCACCTGCGAGAACCCGCCGGTCCCTGGAGCGCGCGCATCGCCCTCGCCCCGTCGGATTCGGTCGTGGCGATCCGGGGACGGGGATACGACGCGACGACACCGTCCCCCGGCGGCCCGGGACATTCGGGGACGCCCGCCCCCTCCGGCCCGTCCGTACCGTCGGATCCCCCGCCGTCCTCGCCGGACCCCACACACCCGACCGACCCGACCCCGGACCCGACGGACTCCCCGGACCCCACACCGTCACCGACCGATCCGACACCGTCCCCGGACCCGTCCGGACCGTCGACCCCCACCGATCCGGGGACGGGCACGGGCAGCACGGCCTCGGCAGGCTGAAACACACCGGGCCGCGGGAGGGCGCCTCCGCGGTCCCGCCCGGCCCGCCGCCGTCACACCACGGCGGTCACGCCGGATCCGCCGGGTGCGGTGCCATCGGCAGCAGCGAGGACAGGCGCTCCTCGCAGAGCTCGACCAGCCGGTCGTAGCCCTCCTTGCCCATCAGCTCGATGAGTTCCGGCCGGTACGAGACGTACACCGGCTCCCCGGCCCCGTGCGCGGACGTCGCCGATGTGCACCACCAGTGCAGGTCGTGACCGCCCGGACCCCAGCCCCTGCGGTCGTACTCGCCGATCGAGACCTGGAGCACGCGCGTGTCGTCGGGCCGGTCGATCCAGTCGTACGTACGCCGGATCGGCAGCTGCCAGCAGACGTCCGGCTTGGTCTCCAGGGGCTCCTTGCCCTCCCGCAGCGCCAGGATGTGCAGCGAGCAGCCCGCGCCCGCCGCGAATCCGGGACGGTTCTGGAAGATGCACGAACCCTTCCAGCGCCGTGTCTGGCGTTCCCCGTCGTCGTCGACCTCGACCCAGCCCGTCTCCGTACCGACGTCGTGGAACTGCCACAGCTCGGGGGTCAGCCGCTCGACGTGGCTCGCGACCCGCTTCTCGTCGTCCTCGTCCGAGAAGTGCGCGCCCAGCGTGCAGCACCCGTCGTCCGCACGGCCCGCCTGGATGCCCTGGCAGCCGCTGCCGAAGATGCAGGTCCACCTGGAGGTCAGCCAGGTCAGGTCGCAGCGGAAGATCTGCTCGTCGTCCGCGGGGTCGGGGAACTCGACCCAGGCGCGCGCGAAGTCGATACCCGATTCGTCTTCGGACCGCTTCGGTCCGTTCGCTTCCTGTTGCTGCATCTCCTGCTTCGTTCTCTGTTTCTTCGTGTTTTTGCCCGGCTTCGCCTTTTTCGTCTTTGGCACGCGCCAAGAGTAAGTCCGCCGCCCCGGTAGCGTTCCGGGTATGAGACTCGGAGTCCTCGACGTGGGTTCGAACACAGTGCATCTGCTGGTGGTGGATGCGCACCCCGGTGCCCGTCCGCTGCCCGCGCACTCGCACAAGGCGGAGCTGCGCCTGGCCGAACTCCTCGACGAGGACGGGGCGATCGGCCCCCACGGTGTGGACCGGCTCGTGGCAACGCTCACCGACGCGCTCCAGGCCGCCGAGGACAAGGGGTGCGAGGACGTGCTGCCCTTCGCCACGTCCGCGGTACGGGAGGCGAGCAACGCCGACCAGGTGATGGCCCGGGTACGGGAGGAGACGGGCATCGACCTCGCCGTCCTCAGCGGCGCGGAGGAGGCCCGGCTCACCTTCCTCGCCGCCCGCCGCTGGTTCGGCTGGTCGGCGGGGCGGCTGCTGGTCCTGGACATCGGCGGCGGCTCGCTGGAGGTCGCGTACGGCATGGACGAGGAGCCGGACGCCGCGGTGTCGCTGCCGCTCGGGGCGGGCCGGCTGACCGCCGGGTGGCTGCCGGGCGATCCACCGGACCCCGCGGACGTACGGGCGCTGCGCCGCCATGTACGGGCCCGGATCGCCCGGAGCGTCGGGGAGTTCACCCGCCTCGGGCGCCCGGACCACGTCGTCGGCACCTCCAAGACGTTCAAGCAGCTGGCCAGGATCGCGGGCGCCGCCCGCTCCACCGAAGGCCTGTACGTGCAGCGCGCCCTCACCCGCAAGGCGCTGGAGGAGTGGGTGCCGAAGCTGGCGGCGATGACCGTCGAGCAGCGGGTCGCTCTGCCCGGGGTCTCCGAGGGCCGGGCCGCGCAGCTGCTGGCCGGGGCGCTGGTCGCCGAGGGGGCCATGGACCTGTTCGGGGTCGAGGAGCTGGAGATCTGCCCCTGGGCGCTGCGTGAGGGCGTCATCCTGCGCCGCCTGGACCATCTGCCGACGGAGCCGACGGAGCCGACGGAGCCGACGGATCGGGCCGCGCTGCGCTGAGCGCCGCGCGCAGGGGGCCACGCCGCCCCGCGGAGGTGGCCGGAAGCCGGCCATGGCCCTTCTCACTTTCCGCCCGGGTCCCTCGGCGGGGCGTACCGCTGCCCGTACGCTGTCCCAGTGGCAGAACCAGTGGTGCGCATCCCGGATGCGAAGGTCGCCCTGTCGACGGCTTCCGTCTACCCGGAGTCGACGTCGACGGCCTTCGAGATCGCCGCGCGTCTTGGTTACGACGGTGTCGAGATCATGGTGTGGACCGACCCCGTCAGCCAGGACATCGAGGCCCTGCGACGGCTTTCGGACTACCACCAGGTGCCGATCCTCGCCGTCCACGCGCCCTGTCTGCTGATCACCCAGCGCGTCTGGTCCACCGATCCGTGGGTGAAGCTCCAGCGGGCCCGTGCCGCCGCGGAGAAGCTCGGGGCGACGACCGTCGTCGTCCACCCGCCGTTCCGTTGGCAGCGCAACTACGCGCGCGACTTCGTCACCGGGATCTGGCGCATGGCGGACGAGACCGACGTGCGATTCGCCGTCGAGAACATGTACCCGTGGCGCTACCGGGACCGCGAGATGCTCGCGTACGCCCCCGACTGGGACGTCACCAACGACGACTACCGGCACTTCACCGTGGACCTCTCGCACACCGCGACGGCCCGCACCGACGGCATGGCGATGGTGAACCGGATGGGCGACCGGCTCGCTCACGTCCACCTCGCCGACGGCAAGGGCTCCAACAAGGACGAACACCTGGTGCCCGGCCGCGGCGACCAGCCCTGCGCGGAACTCCTGGAACATCTGGCCCGCACCGGCTTCGACGGCCATGTCGTCATCGAGGTCAACACCCGCCGCGCCATGTCCACCGCCGAACGCGAGGCCGACCTGGCGGAGGCGCTGGCCTTCACCCGGCTCCACCTGGCATCGCCCTCGGCCGAGGCGCGGCGCCGGTGACCGGCGGCCACACCGACGACAAGGGCCCCGCGAACCCTGCCCCCAAGCGCCGTGGCCGTCCCTCCCGCAAGTCCGGGATCACCGGCCCCGACGCCCGCTCCCGCATCCTGGAGGCGGCCCGCACCGAGTTCGCCGAGCGCGGCTACGACAAGACGTCGATCAGGGGCATCGCCAAGGCGGCAGGCGTCGACTCCGCGCTCGTCCACCACTACTTCGGTACGAAGGACGAGGTCTTCGCGGCCGCCATCGAGCTCTCCTTCGAGCCGGCCCTGGTGATCCCGGCCGTCCTCGGCGACGGCACGGACGGCATGGGGGAGCGGCTGGCCCGCTACTTCATCTCCGTATGGGAGAACCCGGTGTCCAGGGCGCCTCTGCTGGCGATCATGCGGTCCGCGCTGACGCACGAGGCGGCGGCGGAGGTCCTTCGCGGCTTCGTCCTGCGCCGCCTCCTGGAACGAGTGGCGGAGACACTGGACGTACCGGACGCGACATTCCGCGCGGAACTGGCCGCCTCGCACATGCTCGGGATCGCGATGCTGCGCTACGTCGTCCGGGCGGAACCACTGGCCTCGGCGCCCCCGGAGAAGATCATCGAAATGGTGGCGCCGACGCTGCAGCGCTACCTGACGGAAGCGGCGTAACCCGGTGGCGGCCCGTCCGCACCACACTCGCGGCCCCCACCGCCACCCCGCCCGCCCACCTGGGGTCTTTCGTTCGGATCAGGCCGGATCAGGCACCGGGGCACGCGAGCCCGGCATGATCCGAACCAGAGGCCCTGGCAGCCCGTCCCGCATACCGGACACCGTGTCCAGATCTTGGAGCCGGAGGCGTACGCTCGGAGACAGTCTTTTCATGTCGAAGGAGCGAGAGACGATGCCCCAGCTGAGGTCCCGCACTGTCACCCACGGCCGCAACATGGCGGGCGCCCGCGCCCTTATGCGGGCCTCGGGCGTAGCGAGCGAGGACATCGGCAAGCCGATCATCGCGGTCGCCAACTCCTTCACCGAGTTCGTCCCCGGCCACACCCACCTGGCCCCGGTCGGCCGGATCGTCTCCGACGCCATCAAGGCGGCGGGTGCCGTGCCGCGCGAGTTCAACACGATCGCCGTCGACGACGGCATCGCGATGGGCCACGCCGGGATGCTGTACAGCCTCCCCTCCCGCGACCTGATCGCCGACTCCGTCGAGTACATGGTCGAGGCGCACTGCGCGGACGCGCTGATCTGCATCTCCAACTGCGACAAGATCACGCCCGGCATGCTGATGGCCGCGATGCGCCTCAACATCCCGACCGTCTTCGTCTCCGGCGGTCCGATGGAGGCCGGCAAGGCCACCCTCGTCGACGGCACGGTCCGCAAGCTCGACCTGATCAACGCGATCAGCGACGCCGTCAACGAGAACGTCTCCGACGAGGACATCCTCCGCATCGAGGAGAACGCCTGCCCCACCTGCGGCAGCTGTTCCGGCATGTTCACCGCCAACTCGATGAACTGTCTGACCGAGGTCCTCGGCCTCTCCCTCCCCGGCAACGGCTCCGTCCTCGCCACGCACACCGCCCGCAAGGCGCTGTACGAGGAGGCCGGCCGCACGGTCGTCGAGATCACCAGGCGCTACTACGAGCAGGACGACGCGACGGTCCTGCCCCGCGCCATCGGCACCCGCGCCGCGTTCGACAACGCCATGGCGCTCGACATCGCGATGGGCGGCTCCACCAACACGATCCTGCACCTGCTCGCCGCGGCGCAGGAGGCCGAGCTGGCCTACGACCTCGACGACATCAACGAGGTCTCGCGCCGCGTCCCCTGCCTGTCGAAGGTCGCGCCCAACGTGGCCCCCGGCGGCACGTACTACATGGAGGACGTGCACCGGGCCGGCGGCATCCCCGCCATCCTCGGCGAACTGCACCGCGGCGGCCTGCTCGACGAGGACGTGCACTCGGTGCACTCCGGCTCCCTCGCCGAGTGGCTGAAGAACTGGGACATCCGCGGCGGCTCCCCCTCCCCGGAGGCCGTCGAGCTGTGGCACGCGGCCCCCGGATGCGTCCGTTCCGCGACCGCCTTCTCGCAGTCCGAGCGCTGGGAGACCCTCGACCTGGACGCGGCCGGCGGCTGCATCCGCGACCTGGCGCACGCGTACTCCAAGGACGGCGGCCTCGCGGTCCTCAAGGGGAACCTCGCCGTGGACGGCTGCGTCGTGAAGACGGCGGGCGTCGACGAGTCGATCTGGACCTTCGAGGGCCCGGCTGTCGTCTGCGAGTCGCAGGAGGACGCCGTCGACAAGATCCTCCGCAAGGAGATCAAGGAGGGCGACGTCGTCGTCATCCGTTACGAGGGCCCGCGCGGCGGCCCCGGCATGCAGGAGATGCTCTACCCCACGTCCTTCCTCAAGGGCCGCGGCCTCGGCAAGAGCTGCGCCCTGGTGACCGACGGCCGCTTCTCCGGCGGTACGTCGGGGCTTTCCATCGGTCACGCGTCGCCGGAGGCTGCGTCGGGCGGCACGATCGCGCTCGTCAAGGACGGCGACCGGATCAGGATCGACATCCCGAACCGTTCGATCGAGCTCCTCGTCCCCGAGGCCGAGCTGACCACCCGCCGGGAGGCGCTGAACGGCGTCTACGCGCCGAAGAACCGCGACCGCAAGGTCAGCGCGGCGCTTCGCGCGTACGCGGCGATGGCGACGAGCGCGGACCGGGGCGCGGTGCGGGACGTGTCCAGGCTCGCCTGAACCGGGCCCGAGAACGAAGACGGACCCCGCTCTCACCAGTGAGCGGGGTCCTGCCCGTCGACGGCGAACACGGACCCGTCGGGCGCGGTCCCGAAGACGGCCCGGCCGGCGGCGACGGGGGCCGGCAGCGTCGAGGCGTACGTGAGCTTCCCGTCCCGGAGCCGGGGACCCGTCTGCCCCAGCAGCGTTCCGCCCTCCGTGTCCACGGCGAGCAGCCGCCCGTCGGCCGCCGAGAAGTACAGCCGGTGTCCACCGGCGAGGACGGGCGCCGACGTCCGCCCCGCAGCGGTCTCCAGCTCCCAGAGAACGGAGCCGCCGTCGGCCGGACGCATGTCGACGGCCACCAGGGTCCCGCCGTGCGCCAGCAGATAGGCGGTGCCCCCGCCCACCACGACCTCCGGTTCGTTCATCCGGAACGGCAGCGCCACCCGGGCGACGCGCCCCCGCTCCGGGTCGTAGCGGACGAGCCCGACGGTCTGGGTGTCCCCGTTCATGGACGTCAGGACGAGTGCACCGTCCGAGGTCCCCACCGGGGTGAGCATGCCGTCCAGCCGCCGCTGCCAGGCCACGTGCCCGGCCCTCGCGTCGACGGCCGTGACCAGCGTGGTGGACCCGTAGGAAGAGTGCTCGAACGCGTAGGCCAGCCCCGACTCGTCGTCGTACAGCGCGAAATCCGGGCGCCGGTGCCCGGCGAGCGGATGCCGCCAGCGGGACACGCCGGTCGCCGAGTCGAGGGCCTCGGTCGTGCCGTCCTCGGCGACCAGCAGCAGCGTGTCACCAGCGGCGAAGGGGGTGCCGAGGTACGGGGAGAGATCCGCCTGCCAGACCTGCTCGCCCTCGGCGGGGTCGTACGCCCGGAGCTTCCCGCCCGGCACCGCCGTGTGCACCAGATCGCCGGAGACCGACACGACTCCGGCCGACGGGGCGTTCCGGGCGGCCTCGTGGGACCAAAGCACCCGGCCGTCCGCGGGGTCCAGCCGGGCGGCGCCGATACCGGAAGCGGCGCAGTACAGCGCCATGGAACGGTCGGCTGCCTCCTTGCCATCGCCGTCGTCGCCGCTGCTCGCCAGGGAGCAGACCGGCGTCGAGTTGCCCGAAGCCAGAAGCGGCGTATGCCACGGCGCGACCGCTTTCGCCGGACTCTTCGCCCCACCTGACTCCCCCGACCCACCGGAGCCACCCGACTCACCCGAGTCGCCCGCCACACCGGCCGCCCACACCCCACCGGCACCCATGACGAGCAGCGCGGCACCGGCTGCCAGCCACCGCCGCTTGCCGCCGCGGGCGGTCGCCTTCCTGCCCCGCGCAGCCGCGCCCGTGCCCGCATGCGTGTCCGCGTCCGCCCGCGCCACGATTTCCGAGCCCGGGTCCGCCGCGGCTGCCGGCTCGGCCTCGATGACCCCCGGCCTGCGCTGCGACGGTATGAACGCGGCGGCGTCGTACGAAGGAGGGCGCAGCGCCGCCATGATGTCGTCCGGGGTGGGCCGCTGTGCGGGGTCCTTCGCCAGGCACTGCCCGATCAGCGGCGCCAGATCCGTGGGCACGCCCGCCAGATCCGCCTCGTCGTGCACCACCTGATAGGCCACGATGTACGGGCTGTCGGAGTCGAAGGGCCCCCGGCCGGTCGCCGCATGGACGAGCACGGCGCCCAGGGCGAACACGTCAGCGGCGGGCCCGACTTCACGCGGCCGCTGGAACTGCTCGGGCGCCATGTACGGCGGCGAGCCGATCAGCTTGCCCGTCTCGGTGCGCAGATCGCTGTCGTACGGCCGGGAGATTCCGAAGTCGATGACCTTGGGCCCGGAGTCGGCGAGCAGCACGTTGCTCGGCTTGAGGTCGCGGTGGATGACCCCCGCCCGATGGATGTCGCGCAGCGCCTCGGCAAGTCCGGCCGTCAGTCTGCGGAGTTCCGCGGGAGCCATCGGCCCGTTCCGCTTCACCTGGTCGGAGAGCGTGGGGCCGGGCACGTACAGGGTGGCCATCCACGGCCGTGCGGCATCGGGGTCGGCATCGACGACCGGCGCCGTGAAGGCCCCGCTGACCCGCCGCGCGGCCCCGACCTCCTGCCGGAAACGGGCCCTGAACTCGGGGTCCTGGGAGTAGTGCCGATGCACCACCTTGACGGCGAGCTGCAGCCCCGAGGCGGAGCGCGCCAGGTGCACGACACCCATGCCGCCCGCGCCGAGACATGCCTCAAGGCGGTACTGACCGGTGTATTCCGGATGCTCCGCTTCCGGATTGGCTCCGGTACCTCGCAGCGGCGGCATCGCCCACCCCCGTGTGTTCGTCCGCAAGCGCGACGCACGGAGCCTAGTCGATGGTGCGTGCGATACGGGCGGGGCTTGTAGCCTGCGCGTCGTACACACCGTCTCTCAATGGGGGAGGGCCTCATGGCCTCGGAAGACCACACCGACAACAGCGCCGACGCGGCCGAGGGCGTGACCACGCTCGCCGGCACCGACGACGTCACCAGGTACCCCATCGCGCCCGGCTACCGCGTCAACGTCCGAACGGGACCGGGCACCCAGTACGGCATCGTCAGGACACTGCCGTACGGAGTGAAGGTTCCGGTCTACTGCCAGAAGCCGGGGGAGCGGGTCACCGGCCCGTACGGCACCTCGAACATCTGGGACAACATCGCCAACGGCCAGTTCGTGGCGGACGCCTACGTCCACACGGGCAGCGACGGCTACATCGCCCCGCGCTGCGACTGACCGGAACGGCGAGGGCCGCGACCCGGGGTCCGCACCCGGGACCGCGGCCCGCCCGGGGATAATCGACCTCGTGAGCGAGAACAGCGAAGCCCCCGGCACCGGCGACAGGTCCGGCAGCGACACGCCCGGCTCCACCACGCCCGGCCCGCAGCCCGAGCCCCTGCTCTTCTTCGGTACGACCTGGGTCGACCACGACGGGGGCTACGGGCTGCGACGCGTCGGGGCCGCGGTCGGCTCTCTCGCCGCCGCGGCCGCCGCCTGCTTCGTACTCCGCTTCGCCTTCCAGGGGCTGGAGATCGCCGACGTCGGCAGCCTCGTCGGCATCCTGGTGGTCCTGATGTTCGCCATCTGCAGCGCCGTCGCCTTCCGCAAGACATGGGAAGGATTCAGCCGCCGCCCGGCCGATCCGGCGCGCGAGGCGAGCCTGCGCGGCCTCAAGACGATCGGATTCGTCGGCTCGCTGATCGCGTACTTCCTCCGTACGTTCAAGGAGGCACCGGGCGAGCAGCTGCGCCGCACGGAGTACGAGGCGGCCCTCGCCCGCTACACGAAGCGCCGCTCGGCCCGAACCGGGAACCCGGCCGCCCGCAAGACCACCAAGGGCAAGCGCCCCAAGCGCAAGTAGCGCCCCACGAGCACGGGTCGTCCCCGCACCCTCGGCACCGGCCCTCCGCGCGGGTCACGATGCCCCCCCCTGCCACCCTCCGCCCCCCTGCCACCCACACCCTCATGACCAGCCCCCTTGACGAAGGGACACGCCAGGATAAAAATTCACCGCATGATGAATTCTTCGGGCCCCGCCATCGAGGCCCGTGGCCTCACCGTCGTACGAGGCAACCGCACCGTGCTCCACGGCCTCGACTTCATCGTCGAACCCGGCAGGATCACCGGCCTCCTGGGCCCCTCCGGCTGCGGCAAATCCACCCTGATGCGTGCCGTCGTGGGCACCCAGGCCAAGGTCACCGGCACCCTCGACGTGCTCGGCAGCCCCGCGGGCGACCCCACGCTCCGCCCGCGCATCGGGTACGTCACCCAGGCCCCGTCCGTCTACACCGACCTGACGGTCCGGCAGAACCTCGACTACTTCGCGGCGATCCTCCAGCCGGGCCGCAGGCACCGCGACGCACGCCGGACCGCCGTCACCCGCGCGATCACCGAGGTCGATCTGACCAGCCACGCGGATGCCCTCGCCGGCACCCTCTCCGGCGGCCAGCTCACCCGCGTCTCCCTCGCCGTGGCCCTGCTCGGCACCCCCGAACTCCTGGTCCTCGACGAACCGACCGTCGGCCTGGACCCGGTACTCCGCCGCGACCTGTGGAATCTCTTCCACGCCCTCGCGGCCGAGCGCGGCACCACACTCCTCGTCTCCTCCCACGTCATGGACGAGGCCGAGCGCTGCCACCGGCTGCTCCTCATGCGCGAGGGCGAGATCCTTGCCGACGACACCCCCGAGGCACTGCGCACCGCTGCCCGCGCCTCCACCGTCGAAGAGGCGTTCCTCCACCTGGTCGACAAGGCCGCCATCCGTCAGGAGACCGCCCGATGAGCACGCACCCGAACCCCGAGTCCCACCGGGCCGCACCACCCCTGAGCCCGGCCCGCACCCTCGCCACCGCCGCCCGCGTCCTGCGCCAGTTGACCCACGACCCGCGCACCGTCACGCTGCTCCTCCTGATCCCGGTCGTGATGATCACGCTGCTCCGGTACGTGTTCGACGGCAGCCCCCGCACCTTCGACGCCATCGGCGCCTCGCTCCTCGGAATCTTCCCGCTGATCACGATGTTCCTGGTGACCTCGATCGCCACCCTGCGCGAACGCACCTCGGGGACCCTCGAACGCCTCCTCGCCATGCCGCTCGGCAAGGGCGACCTGATAGGCGGCTACGCCCTCGCCTTCGGCGCCGTCGCCATCGTCCAGTCCCTCCTGGCCACCGCACTCTCGGTCTGGGCACTCGGCCTGGACGTCACCGGCTCCCCATGGCTGCTGCTTCTCGTCGCCCTGCTCGACGCGCTGCTCGGCACGGCGCTCGGCCTCTTCGTCTCCGCCTTCGCCGCATCCGAGTTCCAGGCCGTCCAGTTCATGCCGGCGGTGATCTTCCCGCAGCTCCTGCTCTGCGGACTGTTCATCGCGCGCGACCGGATGGCACCAGCCCTCGAAGCGATCTCGAACGTCCTGCCCATGTCGTACGCGGTCGACGGCATGAACGAGGTCCTCCACCACACCGACGTCACCGGCGACTTCGTCCGCGACGTCCTGGTCGTCGCGGGCTGCGCGGTCCTCGTCCTCGCCGTCGGCGCGGCCACGCTCCGCCGGCGTACCGCCTGACCGGCCCCGGTGCGAGGATGACGGACACGAGCACCGAGAACCGCCCGGAGGGTGATCCGCATGACCCAGACAGTTGCAGTCCTCGGCACCGGCAAGATCGGCGAGGCCCTGCTCAGCGGAATGATCCGGGCAGGCTGGCGCCCGGCGAACCTGCTGGTCACCACCCGCCGCTCCGAGCGCGCCGAGGAACTCCACAGCCGCTACGGCGTCGACTCCGTCACCAACGCCGAGGCCGCCAAGCGCGCCGACGTCCTCATCCTCGCGGTCAAGCCCCAGGACATGGGCCGGCTCCTCGACGAACTCGCCGAGCACGTATCCGCCGACCGCCTGGTCATCAGCGCCGCCGCGGGTATCACGACCGCCTTCATCGAGGACCGCCTCACCACGAACACCCCGGTCGTACGCGTCATGCCGAACACCCCCGTCCTCGTCGACGAGGGCATGTCCGTCATCTCCGCGGGCAGCCACGCCACCACCGAACACCTCGCCACCGCCGAGGCGATCTTCGGCGGTGTCGGCAAGACCCTGCGCGTGCCCGAGTCCCAGCAGGACGCGGCAACCGCCCTCTCCGGCTCGGGGCCCGCGTACTTCTACTTCCTGGTCGAGGCGATGACGGACGCGGGCATCCTGCTCGGCCTGCCCCGTGCCCAGGCCCACGAGCTGATCGTCCAGGCCGCCATCGGCGCCGCCGTCATGCTTCGCGACAGCGGCGAACACCCGGTCAAGCTCCGCGAGGCCGTCACCAGCCCGGCCGGCACCACCATCAGCGCCATCCGCGAGCTGGAGAACCACGGCGTACGCGCCGCCCTCATCGCCGCCCTCGAAGCTGCCCGCGACCGCAGCCGCGAACTCGCCTCGGGCAACGGCTGACGGCAGCAGGCCCCACGCCGGCCCGGGGTTGACACGACACGCCCACATCCGTAATGTGCTCCGAGTTGTCCGACGTGAGCGCCGACCCCGGTCGGTCCCCGGACAGCCATTCCGCAGTAACCACAACGGTCAGCGACCTCTGTCGCCCGACTTTCTGTGCGCATTTGCGAAATGAGGAATCCGCGTTCGAAAGGACACGGCCCCGATTAGCGTCGAGGCCCAGGATTCGCTAAAGTCTCACTCGTCGGAACGGCCCAACGGCCGGGAAGACAAACCCCGCTGACTGGGAATCAGGCCCGAAAGGATCTGATAGAGTCGGACTCGCCGGAAAGGGAAA
>NZ_JBVKBV010000023.1:0-120970 GCF_055635345.1 Streptomyces sp. NPDC111516
GCGGCGTTCGCCTCCGTATCGGGAAGGTCAAAGGTCGTCCCGTCCACCGACACCAACCGCAGACCCCGAAACCAGGCTCCCGGCGTCGCCGGGACCGCCACGGGCCGGCAGACCCGGGCGAACAACGCCTTCATCGGTTCCGCCCCCAGACGGAGCCGAGCCCGTCCGATCGCCCCGCTGGTGGGTACCCGCCACGTCTTCGACCAGCGACGTTCCCGTTCCAGGCCCTGCGTGAGAAGCCGTCCGACTTCCTCATATCCCTGCCCCGAGAACAGGCACATCGCCAGCACGAAATACATCACCACCCGTGCGGGAAGCAGGCGTCGACGTTCCTCAGTGCGTCCGCACTCCGCCACCACCTCATCCACCAGCTCCGGCGGAAACGCACGCGTGAGCACTCCGAGGGCGATGCGATCCGAAAACCGGTCGCCCTGAACTTCCTTCAACTGTCCGGGCCTTGGCACACCAACTCAACGAGCCAGCACCACCAAAGTCACCGGTATTGTTCCTAGCCCCTCACTTCTGCTGACGTGGCGAGGGTCGTTGGACTATCCGGACTGTTCGCTCGCCGACGTGCCCACGTTGGAGTGAATGCTCTGGGCCGTCCGCCTCGCGACAACCGGGTGTGGTCCGTTGTTCACGGTCATGTCGGAGGCCGTGTCGTTCGGATGCATGGTCATGTCGGGAGGCCGGGTGGGTTCGTCGCGGGTCGAACTGTTCGCAAATATCCCGCAGGGACAGGCGTCTTGATCCCTTGATGTCTCATGACCGCTGTCATCCAATCGAGGCGTTTGACAGCGAACCCAGTCGTTTCGGCTTTCTTGCCAGCGAACCTAGTCGTACGAGGGGTCGTACTGGGGGGTGCTGGGTGGCTGTACCGGTCGGGGTGGATCTTTCAGAGCCGTATGTCGAGCTGTCGTACGTAGATGCCGTACGCAAGCGACAACGCCGTCCGCTACTGGACTGTGCGACGGCCCGGTTCGAGGACGCGGCCGCGGTCCGGCCGTTTCGCTGGTCGCGTGGTGAGCGTCACTTCTCCGGTTGGTACTGGACCGCGACGACCGGGCGGCACGTCGGTTTCGAATCGTGGCTGGAGCGGGACCGGTTGATCCTGTTGGACTTCGATCCCGGGGTAGCAGGGGTCGCCTCGCAGCCGTTCTGGCTGCACTGGCACGACGGCGAGCGGGAGCGTCGGCATGCTCCCGACTACTTCGTACGCCGCACGGACGGCTCGGCGGTGGTCGTCGACGTCCGGGCCGATGAACGGATCGAACCGAAGGACGCGGAGGCGTTCGACGTCACCCGCCTGGCCTGCGACCAGGCGGGGTGGGGGTTCGAGCGGGTCGGGGTGCCAGAGGCGGTGTTGCTGGCGAATGTCCGGTGGCTGTCGCGCTACCGGCATCCCCGGTGCCGACGCGGACTGGTCGTGGACCAGCTCCTGGAGGTCTTCGCGACCCCGGCCCCATTGCTGGTCGGCGCGGATGCGGCCGGCGAGCGGCTTGAGACGCTCCCCGTGTTGTTCCACCTCCTGTGGCTCCAGGAGATATCCGCCGAGGGACTGGCGGTCGAGTTGCTGGGGCCGTCCACGATCGTGCGTCTGGCGGATGGAGGTGTCCGGTGACGGGGGTGGGGAAAGGGTGGCGGGTGCCTCCTACGGCCCGGATCGCGGAGTTTCCCGCGACCGCTGCCGAACAGGCCCGCTGGTGGGAGGGGCACTTTCTGGAGGTCCTGGACGGTTTACGTCCGGATGCTCCTGCGGGGACGGTGCCACGCCCGGAGTTCGACCCAAGACGGAACTCTCTGGCTCAGCGGGAGCGGGCCAAGGCCGCTGAGCTGACGGCGGCCGGGCATGCGATGACGGCCAGCGGGATCAAGCAGCGGCGTCAGCTACCAACGCGACGGGCTGGTCGGACTGGCCGACGGCCGGTCGGCCAAGCAGATGCCGTCGTTCGGCCGGGTGGCCCCGGCGGTGGTCGAGGCGATGAGAGAGGCAATCGATGAGACGGCCGAGGCGTCGTCGAAGACGATCGGCTTCGTGGTCTGGCGGGCGACGCAGATCCTGGCCTCCCGCGAGAACGCGCAGGGCATCGAGCTTCCCTCGCAGCGCACGCTCTACCGGCTGTTCGAGAGGCTGGCCACTGGAACTCATGCGACGGGCTCGGCGACCACGCGCCGTTCGGTGAACGCGCGTCCGGCCGGGCCGTTCGGTGAGGTGCCGGCCTGCGCGCCGGGCGAGTGGATGCAGATCGACTCCACGCCGTTGGATGTCCTGGTACGGCTGGATGAGGGCATTGCCCAGAAGGTCGAGTTGACGGCCATGATCGACTTGGCGACCAGGTCGCTGGCCGCTGCGGTGCTGCGGCCGTCGACGAAGGCTGCCGACGCCTCTGCTCTTCTGGCCCGGAGCATCACCCCTGAGACGATGCGTCCTGGCTGGTCGGACGCCCTTCGGATGTCGAGATCGGTGATGCCACACCGGCGGCTGCTGGCTTTGGATGAGCGGTTGGAACACGCGGCTGCGAGGCCCGTGATCGTGCCGGACACGATCGTTTGCGACCACGGCAAGGTCTTTATCTCGAACAACTTCCGCGCCTCGTGCCGTTACCTTGGCATCAGCCTTCAGCCGACTCACAAGGCGTCGCCTTTCGAGAAGGGTGCGATCGAGAAAACGCTGGGTTCGGTGGCGACGCTGTTCGCGCAGTTCGTCGCGGGCTACACCGGCCGGTCGGTGGACCGCCGGGGCCGGGGCCTGGAGAACGGGCCGCTGTGGTCCCTGCCCGAGTTGCAGGGCCTGCTGGACGAGTGGATCGTCATCTGGCAGAACCGTCCGTATGATGCACTGCGGGACCCTGACTCACCGAAGCGCGCGTTCACGCCGAACGAGAAGTACGCGATGCTGCTGGAGTCGTGCGGCTATGTGCCGGCCCGGTTCAGCGGCGAGGACTACATCGAGTTGCTGCCCGAACGCTGGCAGGCGATCAACTCCTACGGCATCCGGATCAACCACCGCACCTACGACGACAGCGAGCTGACCCCGTTGCGCCGTCAGCACTCCGGGGTGGTGGAGAAGAAAGGGTTGTGGGAGATCCACTACGACCCCTACGACGTCTCCCGCATCTGGGTACGCGACCGTCGCAGCGAACCGGCCCGGTGGATCACAGTGTTCTGGAAACACCTTCACCGCGTTGGCGTCCCGTTCGGCGAAATGGCCTGGGACCACGCTCGCGAACAAGTTCCAGGTGGGACCGAAAAACAGATCGCCGACGCCGCCGCTGCCCTGCTGCGGCGGGCCCACGACGGCCCTGCCACGGAAACGGACCGCCCGGCGAAACGCTCACGGCGCGACCGGCGGATCGCTGCCCGCACCCGCGCCACCACCACCGACCGGCCACCCCCTGAGCCACGCGTCGCCGAACCCGTGTCCGGCGACGCGACCGGCACCGAAGTGGCGAAGGCCATCCCGCTGGGCCTGTTCGATCCGCTCGCCAATCCCTGGAGACGCACGTGACCCTGGCCGAACCAGCGACCCGACACCCCGCGCTGCACAAGGTCGATGCCGAGGCCAACCGGCAGCTGACCACACTGGACGGTTGGCGGAAGTTCATCGAGGGACCGCCCGCACCCCCAGTGCTTTTGTCGCCCCGCGATCTGCGACTCCGGACGCCGGTCGAACGGGACCTTTACGACGAAGACCGGCTGGACCATCACGCCCGGTTGCTTGTGGTTGCTACCTCGTTCGTCGAAAAGACCGTGGTCTGCGGCCGTCGTCTGGTTCTGCTCAACCGCCATGCGATCAGCGCTCGCCGCGGCCTGATGGTCTCCGGGCGCCCCGGAACGGGCAAGACCAGCGCCATCACACAGCTCGGACGCGCGCACGAACTCCTCGACCGGGCCCGTCATCCGAACGTTCCCGACCGCATCCCGGTGCTTTACGTCACCGTCCCGCCCGCAGCGACCGCCCGCATGGTCGCGGCGGAATTCGCCCGGTTTCTCGGCCTGCCGGTCCGGCACCGGTCGAACATGACGGACATCATCGAAGCCGTGGTCGGCGTCTGCACCGACACCCGCACCGGCTTGGTACTGGTAGATGAGATCCACAACATCTCGCAGGTCACCCGGGCAGGCGCCGAAGTGTCCGACACCTTGAAGTACTTCTCCGAGCGCATCCCCGCGACGTTTGTCTACGCGGGCATCGACATCGAGAACAGCGAGCTTCTGGCGGGCACTCGGGGCGCACAGATCGCGGGCCGCTTCACGCTGGTCCCCACCCGCCCATTTCCTTATGGCGACGAGTGGAAGGGGCTGGTCGCGACCATGGAGGAGACCTTGCTCCTGCACGATCATCCAGCAGGCACGCTGGTCAAACTGGACCGCTATCTCCACAACCGGACCGACGGCATGATCGGCGCGCTTTCCCACGCCATCCGGGGGGCCGCGATCGACGCCATCCTCAACGGCACCGAACGCGTGACCAAGGAAGGGCTCGACGCGATCCCCCTGGACCACACGGCAGAAACCCCCAGGACTCCGCTGAAGAAGGCGGCACATCGGTGACCACAGCGTTCCCCCGGAGTCTGGCCCGGCTTCCCATCCAGGTCGCGCCACGACTCGGAGAGTCAACCGACTCCTACATCCGCCGGCTGGCCCGCGCGAACCACCTCAAGCCCAGCTACCTGCACTGCTTCCTCTGAGGTCCGCCTCAGTGGTTCGGAAAGCCCCGTCTCGAAAGCCTCGCCATCGTCTCGGGCCGGTCTCCCGCAGCCCTGGAACGGGCACTTGCAGACGCCAGCTCACCACGCGGACGCTCCAAGCCGAACCCTCGCTACCCCAGCAGACATCCCTTCCGCGACCGCCTCGACCTGCCAGTCCTCATCGCCAACGATGCCCGCAGGGGCATGACGGTCCGCTCACTGGCCGAGCACTACAAAGTCCCGCCCTGGACAATCCGTCTCGCGCTGGACACCTCACGCCCAGCCGAAAGGGAAGTCTCCCGGGGAAGGGACCCGCTCAGAGGCAGGCTCATCGGTCTCATCGACAGCATGAGCACCGACAACCTCAACGTCAGGGGCGTCTGGACCAAGCTCATGGACGACCACGACTACTCGGTCTCCTACGCATCTATCCGCTACCACCTCAAGCGCCAACAGGACCGGGGAGTCCGCCCTGGAAACGAAGCCACCCAGTCCAAGCCTCAACCGGACGGCGTGACCGAGGACCACACGCCGAACCATTGCTCGGCGCCGTAGTCCTCGTACCGCTCCACCTCGGTGAACCCCAACTTTGCCGCGAGGCGCATCGAGCGCTCGTTGGCGGTCTGGGTGCGCAGCACCACCGGCTTGCCGGGACGCGCGTCGGCGAACCAGTCAAGTGCCGCTGCGCACGCCTCGGCGGCGTACCCGAATCCCCACGCCTGCGGCAGGAACAGGTAGCCGAGCTCGGTCTTTCCGACGTCCGGACGGACGTGCCCCGGACGCTCTGCGTGCGGATCGAGCATGATCGTGCCGATCATCACCCCGTCGAGATCGATCACGAAAAAGCCGGGGCGCCGCCCGGGCACCTCGGGCACCGTGCGTTCGAGCTCGGCACGCGGTCGAGGACCACCGAGGTAAGTGCCCACCTCTGGTGAGGCGTTCAGCTCGATGACCGCCTCACGGTCGCGGGCTTCGGACTCGCGGAGTACGAGCCGCTCGGTCTTGATCGGGGCAGGTGGCCAGGCGACGGGTCCAAGTGCAGTCATGGCGGGCAACCTATCGCAGACCCGTGAGAGGGATCCGAAAGAGAAGGCCCAGGCCGCAGATCCGTTCGAGGCTCTGTCATTCAACATAGTCGTCGCAGATCAGCGCACCACCTACCGACTAACTTCGTTGTCTAAGGACAGTCTCAGCGTGCGCTGGCTGAGAAGTACGGGACGCACCGGCGGACTGTGCGCCAGGCATTTCAGTCGGCCGTGCCTCCTCCGAGGAAGACCCCCAAGCGGCGGGTGACGGTGCTCGATCCGGCGAATCGGTGGATCGACACCATGCTCTGGGAGGACCAGACCGCTCCGCGGAAGCAGAAGCACACTGCTCGCCGTGTCCAGCAGCGATTGGCGACCGAGTACGGATTCGAGAGCGCGTCGTACTCGACGATCTGCGACTACCTCATCGTTCGTCGGCCGCAGATCGAGGCCGAGGCCCGCCGCGGTCGGCAGCACATGGAGGGCATGGTGCCCCAGGTTCATCTGCCGGGTGAGGAAGCGGAGGTCGACTTCGCCGAGGTCTGGGTTCGTCTGGCGGGGACGGCGGTGAAGTGCCACCTGTTCACGCTGCGGCTGTCGCACTCGGGCAAGGCTGTCCACCGCGTGTTCGCATCGCAGGCCCAGGAAGCGTTCATGGAAGGGCACGTGGAAGCGTTCAGGGTGCTCGGCGCGCTGACCGCGTGAGGGCCTCGGTGCCATCAGCCGCAGCCGGGATGCCCCAGACCCCGCACACGGCTCCCACTAGGATGGATGAGTATTCGGCAAGGGCAGGGCTTGCGTGCGTCGGGCTGGTGGTCAGGCGTCCTGGCGCAGGCCGCCGTATCGGACTTGGCCGACGAGGAAGAGGAAGAGGAAGAGGTTCGGGATCTTCTTGACCTGCACCTGTGCCCAGGGCAGCTTCCTGCGGGTCGTCGACCCGGTCGACGACACCTACCGGCGGCAGATGAACCGGCGGCTCACCGTCCAGGAGTCCCGTCACAAGCTCGCCCGCGACATCTGCCACGGCAAGCGCGGCCAGATCAGGCAGGCATACCGGACGGGACAAGAAGACCAGCTCGGCGCGCTCGGCCTGGTCCTCAATGCCGCCGTGCTCTGGACAACCCGCTACCTCGACGCCGCCGTCGACCACCTGCGGGCCCTGCCGCCCGAGGAGCGGGAGCATGACGTCCTGGACGAGGACGTGGCCCGGGTCTCCCCGCTGAAGCACGCCAACCTCAAGTGCCTGGGCCGCTACAGCTTCGCCGCCCGCCCGCCCGCCACGCGAGGGCCTGCGCCCACTGCGTGACCCGGCGACCGTCCACCTCGACGAGGACGACGAGGGCACCGGCGAATGACGCGGCGTTAGGGCGCGTATCGGGTCGTGATCAATGAGCATCGCAGCTTCCGGGGCGGGTGCCCGTCTGGGGTACGGGGCCCGGCGATCCGCGGCTGCGCCGTGTGGGCCGCAGGCAGGCAGCGGCGGGGCCCGAGGGCCCCGGCTGCGTGAAACTGCCGGGATGGTGTGTCAGACCATGGCGAGCCGGTCCACCAGCAGCTCCACCCTCGGCTCGGTGTCCTCCGGCGGCAGCCGTCCCGACCGGGTCAGGGTCGCCACCCCGTGCAGGGACGCCCAGAACACCTCGGTGAACAGCCCCGGGGCGACGCCGTCCCCGGCGACCTCGCCGAGGCACTCCAGCAGCGCGGCGAAAGCGTCCTTGAGAGGTTCCGGGGTTTCCTCCTGTGCGTACGCGAGGCCGCCGTCGAGCTGGAAGATGGCGTCGTAGACCGCCGGGTTGCGTACGGCGAAGTCGAGGTAGGCGCAGGCGAGGGCGTACACCCGGGCGCGCGGGCCGTCCGCGGCGGCGGTCGCGGCCCGCACCGCCGCGGCCATTTCGGTGGCGCCCTGGAGGGCGACGGCGCCGATGATCTCGCGTTTGCCACGGAAGTGGCTGTAGAGGACGGGCTGGCTGTATTCGATGCGCTCGGCGAGCCGGCGGGTGGTGACCGCGTCCCAGCCCTGCTGCTCGGCGAGTTCGCGGGCTGTCGCCACGATGAGGCGCTCGCGCTCCGCCCGTTCACGTTCCTTGCGTTCCTGTACCGACATAGTCCGATCCTAGCACCGCTAGACAGGAGAGCGGCAGCAGTACTAGCGTTGCCTCATCAGCTAGCAGCACTAGATGTCCGGAGGGTCATCATGCTCAACGCACTCGAGGTCGTCACCATCGTGGTCGTCGGCGTGATGGTGGGGGTGGAGTTCTGCGTCGCCTTCGTCATCAACCCGATCCTCAACGCCCTCCCGGAGGACAGCGGCCAACTCGGCCACGCCCACGGGGGCCGGATGCTCGGCGCCGTGATGCCGGTCTGGTACATCACCTCGCTCGTTCTCACCGCGGTCTGGGCCATCGCCGGATGGCACCACCACGGCACCGGCCTCGTCGTCACCGCCGGCGCGCTGCTGATCCTCAGCGTGGTCATGTCGCTCCTGCTGCTCGTTCCGATCAACAACCGGAGCAAGACGTGGACCCCTGACAACCGGCCCGCCGACTGGAAGCAGCAGCTGAACCGCTGGGACCGCCTCCACTACGTCCGCGTCGCCGTCATCATCGCCGCCTTCGCCCTGCTGGCCACCGCCCTCACCTGAGCCCACGGGCTCATCCGCCCGGTCGCCAGCCGCAACCGCTCGGCCGTGCGCCCGAAGTGCGGCACCGCCACCTCCATCTGCATCCAGGACCCGGACACCAACACCCTCGAACCCTGCTGGTATCCGCGGGACGCGGGCCCCAGCGACACCCACTGACCGATAGAGGAAGTGCCGAAAATGGCCAAGCTGCAGAGTCTCGACCCGCACACGCCGATGTTCGCGCAGTTCAAGGAGAAGACCGGGCCCATCGTCCTGGCCAACACCTTCGTCGTTCCGAAGGAGAGGACTGAATCGTTCCTGGCCCTCTTTCGGAGGCAGGCCGAGTTCATGAAGGCTCAGCCGGGATTCGTCTCCCTGCAGATGCACAAGGGAACGGCGGACAGTCAGCTTCTGATGAACTTCGCGGTCTGGGAGTCGACCGAGGCGCTCGCCACGGCGTTCGGCAGCCCGGAGTTCCAGCGCATGGCGGCCGAGTTCCCCGACGACATCGTGTCGTACCCGCACATCTTCGAGCAGATCGACGCATGACACGGCAGCTGTAGCCGGGGGAGGGCAGCCGGAGAAGCCCTGCCCTCCCCCGGGCAGTCACGCATCCATGCACCGTGCCGGGTCGCCAAGGCCACCGAGCACCCCACCACGCGTAGCCAAATGGGCGTCCCTGGGCGACCACCTGGTGGCCAACACGCCCAAGCTCACCCTGCTCACCCTCTTCGGCCTCGTCCTGGAGGACGCGAACCCGGCCGAGCGCGCCACGCTCCTGTCCGCCCTCCCCGCGCCGATCCGCGACATCCGGCACATCATCGGCCGCCCTCGCTACGCCCGCCACATCAGCCGCGTCCGCGCCGCCTGACCAGGCCCCATACGACTCACCGGGCTCTACCAAGCTCACGAAGACTCGCAAGGAGAAGAACAATGTCGCTGAAGAAGATCAACACCGTCCTGGTCGCCGCCTTCATCCTCTTCGTCCTCTGGTTCGGGGTGGAGTTCATCCTGAACCCGGAGACGACGGCGCCGGGCTTCGGCCTGCCGAGCTGGCCGTCCGGCGACGGCGGCGGCTTCCTGATCATCAAGGGAATCCGCGACGTCGTCTTGGCTCTGGTCCTGGGCATCCTGCTGGTGACGGGCCACCGCCGGGCGCTGGGCTGGGTGCTGCTGGTGGAGGCCCTCGCCGCGTACGGCGACATGACCACAGTGCTGGCCCACCACGGCTCAGTGGCCACCGCGCTCGGCGTCCACGGCCTGACCGCGACGCTGATGGTGGTCAACGGCCTGCTGATGATGCGCGAGACCCGCAAGATCGCGGCCGCTCCGGCGACGCCCGCCCCGCAGCCCGCCTGATCTCATCGGTCCAAGGTGGCCCGGACCCCGGCCGGGCGACCTTGGCGCGTGCCGGTATTCGCGTGTCAGTGCCCGCCGGGAAAGGCCAGGCAGGTGATTTTTTCCAGTGAGCGACGACCTGACGGCTGAGGCGGCCTGCTGCACCGCAGCGGCCACGGCCACCTGGACTGGTCGGTTGTCGCAGCTCGACGCCCTGGCCAAGCACGGCATCCCGCGCGACAAGGTGTTCTCCGAGAAGATCAGCACCCGCGTCCGCGTCCGCCCCCAGTTCGAGGCCGCGCTCGCGCTCGCCCGCCAGATCAAGGCCCACGCCCCGCACTGCCGCGTCATTTTCACCGTCTACGAGATGAAGCGCCTCGGCCGCGACGCCGCCGAACTCACCGCACTCGCCGACCACCTCACCGCCCACGGCCTGGTCCTGGAGATGCTCGCCGGACCGCTGCCCGGGATGTACGACCCCAGCGGTCCGGGCCGCCTGCTGTTCGCGTTCTTCGCCGCGATGGCGGAGACCGAGCGGGAGAACATCCGGGAGTCGACCCTCGAAGGACTCGACGCGGCGGCCCGCAAGGGCAAGCACGGCGGCCGGCCACCCGTCATCACCGACGACATGCTGCACACCGTGCTCCGGCGCCGCGCGAACGGCGAGTCGGTCGAGCAGACCCAGCCCGACCTGATCACCCCACCGGCAAACGCAAGGGTCAGGCCCCCAGTGTCGCGAGCGTCTATCGCGCGCTCGCCGAGCACGAGAAGAAGGAGGCGTACCCCGAGGCCGTCGTCCAGGCGCCCGCCGACTTCGCCGATTTCCAGAACGCCGACGACATCCCCCGCCCTCGCCGAGTCCGCATCCGACGGCCGGGCGATCCGCTCACGCCGGAGGAAGCCGACCTCCGGCAGCGTCTCCAGGACCAGGTCCTCCACCCCACGGAGACCGAGTAGCCAGCAAGATCAATCCCTTAGCGCCAATCGCTGTTCAATTGTTCCCCGGGGCCGTATCCGCACTGTGCCGATGCGCTTCGGCAGGAATGTCTCCTGCAGCTGCCCAAGCCCTTCGGTCCCCGGAGGTGTCGCCTCATGGGCTGTTGTCTGCCCTGAGGCGGTGTGGCGGTTCTCACCACCTCGGCCGTGAACGGCGCAACCGTGTGTACCTGGTCGTTCACACCTGGTCGCGCTCCCGACTGTCCTCTACGACAGCACAGCCACGGGTCGCACCGCCTCCTCCTCGGTCATGTGTCAGAAGTCCGTGCGCACCACCAAGATCTCTGTGCAGTCAGAGGATTGACACTTCCTCATGGCAAGCAGTCGTATGAAGGCCCATCGGATCAGGACACAGGTCGAGGAGCTTCCTTGTGAAACGTATATTGGTTCCACTTGTTGCGGTGGCTGTAGCGTTCGGCGCGATGGCCGCCGCGCCCGCCGCGACGGGTGCCGAAAGACAGGCGGCCGGCGCTCCGGTGAGCGCCGCGGCCGACGACGCGACGGTCGTTCCGATCCAGGTGACCGGCGACCCGTCGAATCGTTGGAACCTGGTGGTGCTCGGTGACGGCTACACCGCGTCCGAGATGCCCGAATTCCGCGACCAGGTCGACCAACAACTTAACGTCCTCTGGGGTCTTGAGCCTTACAAGAGCTACCGGAATTACATCAACGTCTACGCCGTCGAGACTCCCTCCCAGGAGTCGGGGATCAGCTGCGACCCTCAGTTGGATTCCCCGATGCGCAACACCCCTTTGGGGATGAAGCTCTGGAGCGGCTGCTCCACGAACGGCATCCAGCGGCTGCTCGTGATGGACAACAACGCAGCCAAGAAGTACGCGGCCCTGGCGCCCAAGGCGGATCAGATCCTCGCGCTGGCCAACAGCGACACCTACGGCGGCGCGGGCGGCTCGTACGCCACAGCGACCGGCGGCAACGCCATGTCGGCACTGATCGCCCCGCACGAGCTCGGCCACTCCTTCGGCGGTCTCCAGGACGAGTACGACTACTACTCCCGGGGTGAGACCAGCGGAACTTACAGCGGCGGTGAACCCAAGTCCGTCCATCACACCCTGCTGACCGAGCAGCAGATGCGCGATCAGAAGGCCAAGTGGTGGCGCTGGCTGGGGGAGAAGAGCGAATCGGGCGGCACCATCGGCCGGTACGAAGGCGGCATGTACTACACCGAGGGCGTCTGGCGGCCGAGCCGGCATTCGATGATGAAGACGCTCGGCTACTACATGGACCAGGTGAGTCGTGAACAGATGACGGCGGGCCTGTCGGGCGCCGTCAACCTCATCGAGGACTCGACGCCCACCGATGAACCCGTAGGCCCTAACGACGAGTTGTGGATCGACACCGTTCACCCGGTCTATCACGAGCTCGACGCCACCTGGAGCGTCAACGGCAAAGTGGTCCGCACCGCCGCCAACGCCCGCAGCGTCAATGTGCGGGACCTCCACGCACGCGCGGGCGACACGATCGGTGTGAAAGTCGTCGACGGCACGGACTTCGTCCGCGATCCCGCCCTTCGGGACAGCAGCAAGATGACGGCCACGCGCGAGTGGACGGTCGGGACACCCTCCGCACCGTTCGCCGACAACGATGCTCCCAAGATTTCCCTGGCGACGCCCGCCGAGCGGCCCGTCGGGGCGACTGACGTCCTGTGGGTCGACCCGAGTCACCCGCGCGACCACGCTCTGAACGTGGTGTGGCGGCTGGACGGCCATGTCGTGGGGCACTCGACGAGCCTCGACCTCGGCGGCCTCCGACTCGGCAAGGGCACCCACCACGTCGACGTCAGCCTAAGCGATTCACGCAAGCCCACGTCGCCTGCGGCAACCGAACAGTGGACAGTCGACAACACGGCGGCAACCACCAGTTACCTTGTGTCGGACCCGGTCAGTGTCTCGAAGAACAGCGACGGCTCTCCGCACTACACCGTCAAGGACTCCTTCAGCCTCGCCCTCACGGCACATGACGACCAACCAGGGGCACTGACCTCGGAATTCCGAGTCGACGGCGACGGATGGTACCACTACTTCGGCTGGCCTACGGACGGTTCCAAGCCGTTCCTGTTCACTCCCACCGGAACGAACGTGGATGATCTGATCTACGGCAACCTCGGCACCGGAGGCCTGTCCACCTCACCGTTCGCCAAGCGGCTGCCCGGATACGGCACCCACCAGATCGAGTACCGCTCCGTCGACGCCGCCGGCAACGTGGCACCGCCCAAGAAGTTCACCGTCACGGTGCTCCCCAAGGACCCGACGACGCCGGGCTCCATACCCGTCACATCGAGCGCGGCGACCCTCTGCGTCAAGGATCAGACGCAGGTCCAGGTGTCCGCCCGGAACCGGTCGGCAGACCAGGCCGACCTCACGGTAAAGACGTCCTACGGCGAGCAGACCTTCAAGAACGTCCCCCCGGACGGCAAGGTCTCGGCGGTCTTCCGCACCGGCGAGCCGACCACCGAGACCGGCAGCGCGACGGTGACCGCGCACGCGAAGGCCAAGAGCCCCAACGGCACGAACGATCACGAGCTCGACGCCACCTACCAGGTCCCCTACAACCGGTTCGCCTGCGACTGAGCCCATCCTGCGGTTGGGCGGTGGTCCCCGCCGGGGACCACCGCCCAACACCGGGGTCGTGGTGGGCGAGCGGATCGAGTTCGAGGCCGCCCAGTCCCGGGCGGCATCAACGCTGGAGCGGGCTCGGCGGCTGGCGGAGATGCATCCGGCGCTGTTCATCGTGTGGGACTTGCTCGCATTGCCGGGCCGGGACATGCGTGGCCGACCGTATACGGAGCGGCGTGCGGTCATGCTTGATGGTCTGCCCGCTTCACGTGAGCGGCCACAGCTCACGTTTTAGCCGTCAGTTTGCATGGGCTTGGGGGTAGTTGAAGGCAAGACGCCGGTCCGCCCTGACGGCGAACCGGCTTTCCCTGCCCTGCTCCGCAGGGGTTCGTTTCCTCCCCGGCCTGAAGGCCGGGGTATCCACGAAGAGAGTCTGATGAAGAGACGAGCACGGCAACCTTGCGGATCTTGAAGCTTAGACACCTCCGTGATCCACATGTGCCGTGCTCGTTTGAGTTTTCCCCTCCCGGTCCGCCGTGATCAAAACGGGCGAAGCGGACTCTCCTCGGAGTCCTGAGCCGAGTTGAGTCAACGGGTCACGGCTTACTGTCCGTTGTTCGGCACCGCGTCCATGACGGTCAGCGTCATGCTGTTGTTCTTGTAGGACACCCGGAACAGGTAACCGCCCACGTTCAGGGCCCGGTTCTCCGGCAGCGCGTGGAAGGCGCCCTTGATCGAGCTACCGCTCATGATCGTGAACACGGTGCCCGGGGTCAGCTTGCCCCGCACATCCAGGTCCAGCTCACCGTCCAGCACCAGGTTCCCCGCCGCCCGGATGCTCGTGTAGTCCCGGTCGCCGGAGATCGTGACGGCAACGCGACCCTGCTTGCCGATGGTCGCGTTCCCGCCGATGTTCAGGACATTGCCCGCGGCGCCGGAAGCGCCGGTGATCTGCGCGGCCTCGTCGGCCGTGAGACCCGGCCGCAGCACGCCGCCGCCGACGTCAATGCTGCCGCCCACGGTGCCGCTGCCGCCGAGCGTTCCGCCGCGCACGTCGATGGCGCTCGCGTGCGAGCCGACGACCGAGAGTTTGCCGTCGAGGACGGTGCTCGTCCCGTGCCAGGTCTCGCTGCCGGTGAGGAACAGGGTGCCGGCGCCACGCTTCGTGAGGCTGCCCTCGTAGGCGCGGGCCTCGCGGGCTTGTTCACGGCGAACCCCGATGGCGTAGTCCGACTTGTCAGCGTCGCTCGCGCCGGCCGGCAGGCCCTTGGTCCAGCCCTTGGTGGCCTTGGTCGCCGCCCAGGCGGCCGCCTCGGCGGCGTCCTCCTGCTGGCGGGCCCGGATCGCGACGTCCGAGATGTCGTTCGACCACACGTCGTCGCGCCCCTGCGTGTCGACGACGAACGGCCCCAGGAACTGGCCCGGACCGTTCATGGCCTCCCGCAGGCTGACCGTGCCCCAGCCGTTGCGGCTGTCCGGCACCTGCACGATCCGGCCGCCGGTGGGGTTCAGCACGGCGTCGCCCGCCGCGTCACTGATCGTGTTGTTCTGCCGGCCGGTGGTGAACATCGTGTAGAGCGCCTGCTCGTTGGTCATGTACGGGAAGCGCTGCATGATCAACGACAGTGCGGCCGCCGAGTGCGGGCCGGCCATCGACGTCCCTGACGAACTGCCGTAACGGGGCTCGGGCACGCCGTCGACGACCGACACGGTCGTGCTGTTGATGCTGTTGGCCGGCGCCGTCACGCAGGACCACTTCGCGACACCGCACTGGTTGAACGTCTGCTGGCCGGGGACCCGAACGGAGCCGTCAGAGTTGAACGTGCGCCCCTGGGTGGGGTTGATCCCCGACGTCGTGTACCAGCTGCCCTCCAGTTCGGGCATGAAGTACGGCGCGGCGCCTCGCGGCGACGGGTTCACGTAGCCGCTGTTACCGGCGGTGAACTGGATGACCGTGCCGGTACGTGCGGCCTCGATGGCACCGTTCAGCCAGTGGGCGGCGCTGCCGTTCGCGTCGACGACGCCGTCCGGAGTGGACCAGAGGCGCCATGCCGTGTTCAGACCGAAGCCCGCCGGGCTGCCGGGCGGCGTGTCATACGTGTTGTAGTTTTCCGTGTTGGGCTGGCTACCCCAACTGCTGGTGATGATCTTGATGGGCTCGCCGTTCGCCGTCTTGGCGGAGTTCACGGCCCGGTAGACATTGCCGATGTAGGCGTCGTCCGGCGTCTGCGCGGCGGTCGCGTTCGCCGGCAGGAGACCGTAGAGCACGCCGTCCTTCTTGCCGGTGTTGCCCATGTACACGTTGCTGTTGAACGCGACGCCGTGCATGTTGGCATCCGGCCCGGCCGGTTGCGTCTCGCCGACGCCGTCGCGGCTCGCACCGATGGTCCCGCTGACGTGGGTGCCGTGGCTGTCGTTGAGCGCCGGGTCGTAGAACCCCGGCGTGGGGCCCGTCTGGCCGCCCTGGGCCTCCACTGAGAAGTAGCGGTCCCCGACCGCGTAGTTCGTGTCCAGGCTCCCGTGCTCCCGGACGTGCCCGGCGAAGACGCCCGAGTCGACGACGCCGATGTTCATCCCGGTGCCGGAGTAGCCGGAGGCGTAGGCGAATTCGGCTCCCATCGACACCAGGCCGGCGTCCCGGTTGAACTCAGGGGTACGCCAGCTCGCCGCGTCGCCGAGCCGGCCGGGATCTCCCTCGTAGGTCTTGATCGGCGGTGGCACGGGCACCTGCCCCATCGCCGGCTGCGCGGCGACGCCGAGCACCACTATCGGTATCAGCCCTGCGATCAGCGCCGGCTTCACGCGTTTTATGTTCGGCACTCCGACCCCTTCCAAGATCGATTGCGCCGGATGCTATTCCTCCTTCCGGGGCGGATCAAGGCGTCGGCGGACACCTTATTTATCTACGTTGGAAGTAAGCACCAGAGGCCGGGCGATCCGTGACGTGGCAGCGCTGGCGGACGTGCCATGGACCGTGCGTGCCAGGCGGGCGGCTGGTTACCGGTGCCGTGCCCACCACCGGCGCAGCGCGTAGCCGGCGCCGCTGGCCAGGAACAGGACGGCCGTGGCGAGCAGCCAGCGGGTGAGGAACGGCCGTTGGTTCTGCCCGGACGCGGCCAGACAGGTCGGCCGACCCACGGTCAATCGGACAACTTCGCCGTGACGCTCAGCAAACGGAGAGGGGTCGTGGCCGAAGGAGGCCCAGCCGTTGCCGTCGACGACCTCAAGCCAGTCACGCCCCTCGTTCAGCTCGTTGCAGCAGCCCGGCAGCAGCGTTGTGCCGGTTGCGTTGTCAGTGATCTGCATGCCGCCGGATGCGAAGAGGTTTGCGCCGGTGACCAGCACGAACGCGAAACGGAAGAAGGGCACGCCCGCATGAGCCGCAGCAAGACCGCGGACGACGCCGAGACCATGGCGGACGGTCAGGTCCCGCCGCAAGGATGCCGCTGCCCGGTGACCCGGAGGACGCGGCGATCGACGAAGCCTGCCGGGACCTGAGGCTTCCCGCCGGCCGTGAAAGGTTCGTTGAGCCGGCCGTTGCCGCCCGGCGCGAGCAGACGACCTACAAGCAGTTCCTCCTGGACCTGCTGCAGGTCGAACGCGCCGACCGCGACGTTCGCCGCCAGCAGTGGCTCATTCGCTCGGCAAAGTTCCCAAGGCCCAAGCGGCTGGAGGACTTCCGGTTCGAAAAGAACCCCAATGTCCCGGCCGAGGGCGTCGCCGACCTGAAGGCGACCTCCTGGGTCCGCGAGGGCCGCTTGGTCGTGATCGGTGCCTCAGGTACCGGCAAGTCTCATCTGCTCATCGGGATTGGCACCGCGATCGCCGAGGCCCGACTGACCGTCCGCTACACCGCCACGCAAGCCCTGGTGAACGAGCTTGCCGAGGCGGAGGCCGCCAAGCGCCTCTCGTCGGTGATCGCCCGCTACAAGGTCGACCTTCTGTGTCTGGACGAGATCGGCTACGCGAACCTGGACAAGAAGGGCTCCAAGCCGCTGTTCCAGATCTTCACGGAGCGGGCGGAAGCCAAGGCCACGGTGGCCGCGACGAACTGGCTGATGGGGCAGGGAGTCGGCCTCGTGCACGACATCCGGCCCGCCGGGGACATCGTCCGTGAGGTGATGGAACAGGCCGAACGAGGCCTGACCCAGTCGGCAGCGCTGAGGTGGACGGCCGCCGGCGACGGGGCAGGCCCTCGGCCTCGTCCCACGACCGCCACGGCGGCCCCGGAGTGCGGGGGAATGTGCCCGCAGTTGATGACTTGTACCTCGTTGTGAGCGTCGATGTTGACGATGAGCGCTGTGACGAACCGTTCGTCGCGGTCGCGGTCGCGGTCGCGATCGCATCGGCATCGGACATGGCGGTCGGCGGCTGGCCGGGAATCCCCGGACCTTTGGGCGCGGACTGCCCGCGGTCGGCGCCGCGTTCGCCGTCATCGGCGCCTTCCGTGAGGCGGCCCACCGAGAGCTCACCCTGACCGCGCTCGTCGACGCCCTCGACGCCTCCGTCGTACGGCACAACTCCTACGCCGCGCAGACCGGCGACGCGGGTGCGGCCCTTGCACCGCGCACGCGGCAGGTGGGAGCCGGGCCGCCGACTGCGCGGCTCCCACCCGGTCGGTTACTTCCGCACGCCGACCGCGCGGATGATTTCCTGCTTGACCGAGCCGCCCTTGTCGTCGGCGGCCGAGGCCCGCACGGAGATGTACTGCGCGTCGTCCGGCACCCGCACCGAGCCGGCCCAGGCGGCGGACTTACCGCGTACGCCGTCGAGTTCGACGGATGTCCACGTCGCGCCGTCGTCGAAGGAGACCTCCAGCGTGGAGCCGGTGATCTTCCCGGTGTCCGGCGCGCCGTTGACGTACTCGGAGAAGATCCCGAGATCCAGCCGCTTTCCGGCCCGCACATCACCTTGCAGGTCGGTGTCGACGTCGAACCCGAGGTTGAGCATCGGCAGATACGTATACCGGTCGGCCGGCGTGGCGGACGACTTGAAGGTCCATTCGGAGTGGCCCTTCGTGGAGAGCCGCCAGACTTCCGGGTCCAGGGTGGTGTCGGTGACCACCTTGAAGTCCTGCTCGGTCGGCTTGACGTTTCGGGCGTACGCCCCCGAGCCGGTCCTCCGGTCGACCCGCACCCCGTCCACGTACACCTCGGTGAACTGAGTCATCGAGCTCTCGTTCCACACATCACCGAAGCCGGTGTGGTCCGGTCCCGAGTCGCCCCAGCCCGGCGTGTTGAACTCCAGGTCGTTGCCCGCGCGCTGCTGGCCCCAACCGAGGCCGGTACCCAGCCACGGGTGCCAGACCGGCTTGAACCAGTCGATCCCGGAGCGGGCGCCGCCGCGGTAGTGCACGATGCCGCTGCGCTCCTCGAGGGCGCCCGGGCCGCTGGACATGGACTCGTGCCAGCCCTGGTCGGGGCCGGCGCTGATGTAGTCGGTGCGCTCCGCGGGGAACTTGATCTTCTCCTGGAATCCGATGCCGTAGGGGAAGCTGTCGCTGATCGAGTAGCGGAACTCGCCGCCGTCGGCGGACTTCGGCGCGTGGAACTTGTTGTTGACCACGGCCAATTCGCTCTTGCCCGGCCGGTACATCAGATCGGCGGGGATCGCCCCCGAGTATCCCTTGCTGAGGTCGTAGACAAACGGCGTGAACTCGGTGGCGGTCAGTTCCACGCCCTGGCCGAGCCGAGCGGCCTCGATCAGCCGCGCCCCGTCCTCCGCGTTCACCGTCGCACTGTACAGCGGACGTGTCGCCCCGTCGGCCCCGCTGAAGTTGGCCATCAGCCGCCCGGGAACCTCGTCGGTGACGAACAGGGCCTTGGCGCCCGCATCCTGTGCGTTCTGGGCCAGCTCGGCGGGCGTGATCGCCTCGGTGCGGCGCACGACCACCGCGTTGCCCGTCACGTCCTTGCCGGCGTAGTCGGCGGAACTTCCGGCGCCCGCGTCCACCAGGGACATCCGCTTGTGCCCGGTGAACAGGTCCGATCCGTACTGGACGGCCGTCTCACCGAGCCGCCGGCCGCCTGCTTCGACATCGAGTTGCGGCTTGCCGAGCCGCCAGACGGTCCGGTACTCGAAGGTGCCCGCGGCGGGCTTGCGGGTCGGCGCGGCGAAGACGCTGTCGTACTTCGGCGGGACCTGCACGGCCTGCGTGAAGGACGCACCGTTCACAGCCCGGTTCAACTTCATCAGCAGCTGACGGGTCTGCGTCCGCTGGTCCACCTCGGCCCGGATCTCCCGCAGCATCCGCCCGTCGAGGGTGACTTCTCGGTCCTGGTCCATGGTGACCTCGGGCTCGGTGAGAAGGCCGAGGCCCAGCGAGTCCTTACCGTTGCTGCCGCGTACGTCGAGGAAGCTGGACAGGGTGTACGTGCCAGGCTGCAGGCGCAGCCGCAGCGTGCCGGAGTCGTCGACCGTGGCAAAGAAGGGGTCTACGCCCTTGGCCAGCTGCTTTACGGTCAGGTTGGCGGCGGACGCCGCGCCCTTGCGGTCCTTGACGTGGACCGTGAGGGTGTAGCGCTCGTCCTCCTTGGTCAGGCCGAAGGCCGTGTGCGCCACCACCGTGTCGCCGTCCTTGGCGACGATCCGGCCGGAGGTGGCGCCGACGCGCGCGGCGGTGCCGTCACCGGTGACCGTGGTCTGCGCGGTGCCGTGCGCGGGCACGGTGAGGGTGGAGTCGGCGAGGGTGACCACGCCGGCGGGAGCGCCCTCGGCGGTCAACGCCAGGGTGACCGGCCGGTCGGAGGCGTTGGTGTAGGTCAGCGTCTTCGTGACCGGCTTGTTCGCCTCGTAGGGCCAGCTGATGAAGCCGAGGTCGGCGCTGCCGGTCGCGGTGATCTGCGCGGCAATGGCGGACGGGACGTCGACACGGCCCGCACCCACCTCGTACGACGTGCCGCTGATCTGCTTGGACGTGCTCATCAGCCCGTCCTTGAGCTGCTGTCCGCTCCAGTCGGGGTGCTTCTCGGCGAGCAGCGCCGCCACGCCCGCGACGTGCGGGGTGGCCATGGACGTACCGCTCTTCGATGTGTAAGGGCCGCTGCCGCTCACGAGCTGCGAGCGCGCCGCGAGGATGTTCACGCCCGGCGCGGACAGGTCGGGCTTCAGGGCCTTGTCGCCGAAGCGCGGGCCCTGGCTGGAGAAAGACGCACGCTTGTCGGCGGAGTCGACCGCGCCTATCGTCAGTGCGGAGTCGGCTGCGCCGGGGGAGCCGATGCTGCCGGGAGCGCCTGCGTTGCCGGCCGCGATCACGAACAGGGCGCCCGTCTCCTTGGAGAGGGTGTTCACCGCCTGGGCCATCGGGTCGGTGCCGTCACTGCCCTGCGACGATCCGAGGCTCATGGAGACGATCTTGGCGTGGACGTCCTTGGCCGCCCACTCCATGCCGGCGATGATCTGCGACTCGGTGCCGGAACCCTGGTCGCTGAGGACCTTGCCGACGGCGAGCGTGGCGCCGGGCGCGACGCCCTTCTCCTTGCCGTCGGACGCGGCACCGCTGCCACCGACGGTCGAGGAGACATGCGTGCCGTGCCCGTTCCGGTCGGCGACCTCCTGGCCGTCGATGAAGCTCTTGGTCTCGCTCACCCGGTCCTTGAGATCGGGGTGGGTCAGGTCCACGCCCGTGTCGAGGACGGCGACCTTGACACCCTTGCCGGTCAGCCCGGCCTCCCAGGCCGCGGGGGTGCCGATCTGGGCGTTGCTGGTCTCCATCGCGGTGTCGACGCGTGCGTCCAGCCAGATTCTTTCGACGCCGCCCGACAGATGCACACGGCCCGAAGTCGCGCTGCGCGTCCCGGAGGTGACGTCCGGTGCGACCGTGCGCCAGAACTCCCCGGACGTCGACGCCTCCAGGGCCGCACCGCCCACACTCGGCAGCCCACGGACCTGGCGGGCTCCGTGGGGCGTCGCGCTGCGGGCGTTCTTCGTGTACGTCACGATGAGCGGGAGGCCATCGGACGACGGGTCACCGAGCCCCTGCTCGATCAGAGCGGTGACGTCGAAGAGTTCGGCGTCGAGGACGCCCGCCTGGAGGTAGGGCCGGGCCTCGTCGGGTATGACGGTGATCCGGCCGTCGGATATCTCGCTGCGAACCGCTCCGGTCGCGCCCTTGGGACGCTCCACGGCGACCGACTTCCGGCCCGCGCCGAGGTCGGTCACGGTCACCTGGTCACCGGTGATCAGGGTGACGGTGCTCGCGGTGGTGGGTGCGTGCACCGGCGACACGGCACGGTCGGTGCCCGACGTCGTTCCCATTGCCCCGGCTGCGACGGCCTGCCCAGCCGGCAGCAGTACGAGCGACAGCCCGGCTGCCAGCAGCCGGGACCTCCGTCTCGCGGATGCTCTGGTCATGGATGTCTCTCCTCCGCGCACCCGGTGAATGGGTGGTTCCGGGTGCTGCGAAGAGTTTTCGGGGCGGCAACGTGCATGTCGACCGTTCTGTCCTGGCGGATACCCGACTTGACAGGTATCCGTCAGTGACGGCCGCGGAGCACGGACTCGCCCTACGCCCAGCCGTGGCGGCGGGCGCGTGGTCGACAGCTACCAAGTCGCCCTCAGACAGGTGGATCTCCGCTGGTACCGGACCTTCTTCGGGCGGGCCATCGGGTTCTACCGGCGGCCTCCCTTCTCGATGCTGCAAGTTGCGTGGCCTGACGCGGATGACCGCTTTCACTGTGAAGAGCAGGTTCAGCAGAGCCACCGGAGTCACAGCCTCAGCTGCGGGTGCCGCCAAGCGAGCACCCTACTGGGGTCTGGACGGCCGAACTCTGACCCCAGGAAACAGCGGTCAGCGACACACCGGCATCGTCGCGAGGCGTTACTGGAGCAGGATCATTTTGCGGAGTAGTTCGAATCCGGCTCGACCGTAGAGCTGTCTCTTGATCTTCTTGATGCGGTTCACGGCGCCCTCGATGCTGTCGGAGTTCCAGTCCAGGGTGAGTCCGGCTGTCACGGCGTCGAGGTCTTGGAGCAGGTGGAGTGCGAAGCCGGTAAGGCGGGGTAGTTGGCTGGCGCCGACGGCGTCGATGCAGTCAGGGAGCGTGGCGCCGAGGCGGCCGCTGAGTATCTCGCCGAAGCCGCGGACATGCGCGGCGGCCGTGTCCAGTTCAGTCCCCGGGTGGAGCGCGGAGGTTCCTGTCCGCGTTCAGCGCGATATCACCGCACTTCCGTCCCGTCCGCCACCGCCTCACCGCACCCGACTACCGCACCACGATGAACGAACCCTTCAGCGTCCGGAACCAACTCACGGGGCTCACCGGCATGCCCACAGCAGCCTGAGCCCACGGTCCACAGTCGACCCCCACCACATCCCGACGCGTCCTCAGCCGGACAAGCCCGGGACAAGTCGACAACGCCCGTCCTGTTTCTCTCCGTTCTGCGGTGGTCCGGCGGCCGTCCTGATCTCACTGCGGGGTGACCGCCCCGTGACCGAGAAGATTGCGTGCCGTGAACCCGAGCAGCCTGCGCGCGGCCGAGGTGTCGACCGGCGCCGCGCGACCCGGCAGCGGGCGCCGCAGCACGGTGGTGGGGTGGTAGCGGCGCAGCAGCTCCTCCGTCGAGTAGGGCACGATGATCTCGGGGGCGCAGAGGTGTACCGCGTGCGCCGCACGGCCGGGTACGTCCAAGGCCAGCAGCGCGGCCCTCGCCGCGTCATGGACCTCGAGATACGTCCACAGGTCCCGTGCCCCCGCGGCCGGGTCGGCCGTGAGCCGGGCGGCGTGCGCGTGCAGCCGTTCCTCGAATCCGCCCACGTACGGATAGCGCAGGCACACCACGCTCATCCCGTGCCGCCGCGCCATCATCTGCGCTGTCAGCTCGTCGACCTGTTTGGAGAGACCGTAAGGGTCGGCCACCTGGGAGGCCATCGCCTCATCGACCGGTGCGTACGGCGGATGCGGATCCTCGACGTCCGTCCAGGGCAGGCCCGTGACACCCCATGAGCTCGCCACCGCCGCATGCCGGATTCCGGCCCTGCCGGCCTCCTCCAGGACGGTGAAGGTGGAGAGGCTGTTGCCCGCGAAGACCTCAAGCGCGGTGTTGCGCGCGGGAGTCGGGATCGCCGCCAGGTGGATGACCGCGTCGGCGCCCTCCAGAGCCGCCTGCACGGTCTTCGCGTCGGCGGCGTCACCGGTCACGACCAGGCGCGCCGCGAGATCGCCGGGATCATCGAGGACCAAGGCGTTCGTCTCGATCCCGCGTTCGGCGAGCAGCGCGAGGACTGCTCGCCCGATCCGCCCGGCGGCCCCGGTGACCATCGCTCTGCCAACCATCCAGTCACTCTCCTGCGTCGGTGCTTCTACTCGTAGGCGCGCACGGCGACGATGTGCGCCGACGCCGCCCCGTTGGTGGCTTCGACGACGACCCGGATCGCCGATGTGGTGACCGGCTCCGCCGGCGTGTGCATCTCGCGTCGCCGCCGATTCTGCGCCGCGCGGGCGATGACGCGCCAGGTGCCATCAGTATCCAGCGCCTCGACGCGGTAGTCGCGAAGGAGGGTGGGGAGGGTGTCGAAGGGCGTGCGGTGGTGGTGCAAGTTGATCAGGTCCTCGTTGACGTCGTCGTCGGCGATGACCTCGATCCGTGCCAGGGCGACCGGTTCGGGCCAGGCCAACTCGAGCCAGGGGGAAGGGACGTCCGCCAGTGGTGCGGAGACCCACATGTGCGGTCCTGCGTACGGGCGGGCGTAGCCGTCGATGGCCTTGGCGGGGGAGTAGGCCGCGGTCTCTTCCGTGCGGAAGCAGAATGTGCGGCGCAGCAGGCCCGCGTCCGTCCACTCGCGCAGCAACTGCGGCGATTCGTCCGACGGGCGCGGCGGGACGCGCGTGAAGCACAGGACGCCGGGGGTCGGGCGGTCGGAGCGATGCAGGGCGAGGGCGTCGTTGGCGCGGACGACCAGGAAGGCGTTGCGCGGGGTTTCCGGAGACCAGTCCACGCCCGTCTTGAGCCACTGCCGGGCACCGGCGGTGACGGGCAGGGTGGTGGAGGTGACGAGGCGGCGCGGGATGTAGTTCTGGCCGAGTTCGGGGTCGTACAGATCGATGACGATCTCGGTTTCGCGGTCGGCGTCGACGAGCAGCTCCAGCCCGGAGAGGTCCGGGTCCGCGGGGAGGACGAGTCCGGCGTCCGCCGCGAGCGGCCATCGCTCGTCGGGGTCCTCGACTGCCAAGCCGCTCAAGGTGGATGAGGCCGTGGCCGTCGCCCGCAGGGCCAGGTCCTCCGGGTCCGTCGAGGCGAGGCCGATGAGCGAGGCATCCTGGCGCAGCAGCGCTCTGTGCAGCTCGGGTACGGGGAGTTCGCGCGGGGTGACATCCCCGGTGGCGCAGAGTGCCGCCGCCGTGCCGGCAGCCTGGCCGATCGTGGCGCAGGTCGCCATGACGCGGGTCGAGCCGAAGGCGACATGGCTGGCGGAGATGTTGCGCCCGGCGAAGAGCAGGTTCGCGGTGTTCACCGAGTAGAGGCTGCGGTACGGAATGTGGTAAATGCCGTCAGCGTAGAGCTGTCTGGCGCCTGCCTCGGTGGCGAACATGCCCTGCGGCGGATGCAGGTCGATCGACCAGCCGCCGAAAGCGACCCGGTCGGCGAACTCGGTCTGGCCGAGGATGTCGCCCTGGTGCAGGACGTAGTCGCCGAGGAAGCGCCGGTACTCCCGTTTGCCGGGGACCGAGCCCACCCACTCCAGGGTCATGTTCGCCGCGTCGAACTCGCCGGAGTTCTTGATGTGGTCCCAGATGCCGTGGATCATCGACCACAGCTCGTCGCGGATGTGTTCGTTGTCGTGGACGGTGTCGAGCTCGCCGCCGAACTCGATCCACCAGTACGCGCAACCGTTGTCGCCCGCCTTGATGATACGGCGCTGCGGGATGGAGGTCTGGGTGATGTCCTTGGCGAAGTTCGGCGGTACGTATTTGACCGGGTGACCGGCATCCTTCGTATAGAAGAGGAGGGTTGAGCCCAGGGTGATGTCGTCGGCCGTCTCCGGAGCCCATGCCTCGTCGTACTCGGCACGGGCTTCCCGGCCGATGCGGTGGTGGGCGCCCGCCAGGTGGCCGATCAGGCCGTCTCCCGTGCAGTCGAGGAAGAGGGAGCTCTCGAAGCGTATCCGCCGCTCCGAGCCCATCATCCAGCCGGTGACCGAGGTGATCCGCCGGGCCTCGTCGGGACCTTCGGCGTCGACCTCGCGCACGTCGGTGTTGAGGTAGAGCGTGATTCCGGGCTCGGCGCGCACGGCGTCCAGGACCACGGCGTCCCAGTAGTAGGGGTTCCCGTCCGGGTTGCGGAACTGGTTCTCCACGAGCAACTCGCCCATGATGCCGCCCTCACGGGCATGGTGATTCTTGCCGTGGCCGGTCGCGCCGCACACCCAGACCCGGACCTCGCTGCTCGCGTTGCCGCCGAGCACCGGCCTGTTGTTGATCAGCGCGACGCTCCGGCCGAGCCGGGCTGCGGCGATCGCCGCGCAGACCCCGGCCAGGCCGCCGCCGACGACGGTGATGTCGTGCCGTGCGGTTTCATTCCTCATGTCGTACGTCACCTACTTCCAGTCGGGATTGGCGGCGAGACCGTAGTAGACGCGCGGAGCACCGTCGAGGGTGAGGGTGATCTTGCCGCGGGAGGCTTTCAGAGAGCGCTCCTGGCCGATGCAGTTCAGCTCCCGCACCGTGCCGTCGACCGTCCCCGAGTGGGCGACAACCGCGGTCTTGGTCGTCCAGGTGTCGATCCAGGGCTCGGGCGATGCGTACCAAGGATCCTCGCCGTGCTCGGAGTTGAGGATGTACCCGTCCTTGCGGCTCCAGATGATCGACACCGGTCCGTCGGGAGTGGTGAAGAGGAGCCCCTTGATGTCCTGGTCCGCGAAGGCGAGATGCCGGACGAACTCGGCCTCGTCCAGGACCCGGGCGGCGGTCGCGAAGGCGAGGAGTGAGGGCTTGGCGCTGGTGTCGCGGTTCATCAGGCCGTAGTGGTACTCGGGGTTGGACGGGTCGGCCTCCCGGGGGTGGTGGATCGTCGAGTCGTGCAGCTGGTACCAGTTGACGGCGCGCACCTTCTCGGACTTTGCGAGAGCGAGCGTGAGCAGCGTGTTCTCGGCGGCGTGACGGTAGGTGTCGCTCCACCACGCGTTGGGCCGGGTCGGGGCGTATGCCTCGGTGAGCCACAGCTCCTTGTCGCCGCCGTACTCCTCCAGGACCTGGTTCGCCTTGCGCAGCGCGCCGAGGAAGTTCCAGTACGAGCCGGACGACCCTTGTGTCCATTCCTCGGGCGGCGGCGCGAAGTCGGGCGTGAAGTTGCCGCGACCGGGGTGGAAGGCGAAGGCGTCGATGAGGTCCCAGCCGCCCGCGTCATGGAAGTTCTTGGTCCATACGTAGTCCATGCCGCCGAGGCCGGCGTTCATGACCCTCATCCGCGAGCCCGCCGCGTCGAGGCGCGTGGTGACCTGGCGCAGACCGTCCCGGACGTAGGAGTCGGCGCCGCGGCCCGACATCCAGGGCTGGTTGACCTCGTTGCTCACCTCGAAGTACGCGGCCTCGGCGTCCAGGGCCTTGGCGACATTCGTGTCGGCCCAGGCCGCGATCTGCTCCGGACCACCGCCCACGGGGATGCCGCTCAGCTCCACGTTGTGCCCGATGCCGTTCGCGTCCAGAGTCGCGATGTCGATGCCCGGGGCGTCTGCGTAGGCGATGCGGATCCACTTGATGCCGAGCGTCCTGACCAGCCCGAGTACGGCGTCCCTGCCGGGCTCGAGCAGCCAGGGGTAGTTGGCGAGGCCGAACATCGACTCCTTGCCCGCCTTGTACGTGAACTCCGGGAGCACGCTCAGATTCGTGCGGGCCAGCGCCTTGTTGCTGCCGCTGACCGCCTCCACCTCGGTGAACACGATGTTCTGCGAGGGCGAGGTGAGGGGAAAGGAGGCGTTCCAGGCGGCGCCCGCCGCCAGGTTCTTGGAGAGCATTCCACCGGCGATCTTCTTGCCGCCGAAGTCCCGCGCCCACCAGGTGAGCGTCACCGTCCTGGCCGCGGCGGAGCCGTTGACGACCTGCGCCTTGAGCGTCATCGTCTGCCCGGCCGCCTCGTAGAGGTTGAACGGCTGGTCGGTCCACACCTCCACGCCGAGGGGCCTCTTGGCAGCGAGCGCTCCCGCCCCGCGCGGCCGCAGATCGCCGAGGACCAGATCAGCCTCGGTGACCGCGGTGCTCGCGCCGGTCGAGGTGCCGGGGGAATGGACCCATGTGGCGTTCGTACTCGCGGGGTTGGTGGACGAGAGGCAGAAGAAGCCCTTCGATCCCGCCCACGTCTCCACGTACGCGCCGCCCGCGTTCACCTCGTACGGAATGCCACCTCGGGCGTCCCGCTCCCAGACGGTCAGCGCTTCGTACGACTCCGCCGCGCTTGCCCCGTACACCGTGCGGGAGAACATGAAGCCGGCCGGTGTGAGCGTGCTGGAGCCGCCGACCTCCCACTTCATGTGTGCCTTGTGAGGGGTGACGTCGAAGGTGCCGCGTACTGTGACTCCGGACGTGCCGCTCGCCATCGTGTACGTGACCTGAATCGCGGGCCGCCCGTCGGGGAGCGTGATCCGGGCGGGCGTACCGCCGAAGGTGCGCTGCTGGCCGAGCGTGGTGTCCTTGATCATGAAGTGGCTGAGCAGGATGCGGTCGGTGCCCGCACCGTCCTGCACGAGGACGCTGCCGTCGCTACGGCCGACCAGGGTGATGCCGTCGGCCTCGATGGTGACCGGGTCCGCGGCGTACGCGGGAGCGGTCGGCAGCAGTGCGGCGCCGGTGGCGACGGCCGTGCCCTGGATGAATCTGCGGCGGGCGACTGACATGGAGGTGCCCTTCTCTTGGTCGGGGTGTTCCGGATGCTCCGAATGGTCCGAAGCGGAAGGCGTGGTGGGGGAGTTGAGGGCTCGGCCGTTGGCTCCGGTGGAACTCAGCCCTTGACTCCGGTGAAGCCGAGCCCGGCGACGATGTGCTTCTGGCAGACGACGAAGACGAGCACCGGCGGGGCGACGGCGAGCACCATCGCGGCGATCAGCTGGTCCTGCGGAGCCTGCGTGGCGAGCTGGGCGAGAGCGACGCTGATTGGCTGCTTCTCGGGGTCGGTGATGGCCACCAGCGGCCAGATGAAGTCCTTCCAGGAGTGCATCACCGCGAGCAGACTGATCACGGCGAGCACCGGCTTGCTCATGGGCAGCACGATCTTGGTGAGCAGTTGCCAGGTACTCGCCCCGTCGACCCGCGCCGCGTCGAACAGCTCCTTCGGCAGGGCGTCGAAGAACTGCTTGGCGAGTAGCACCGTGAAGGCGTTCGTGCCGGCCGGCAGCCAGATCGCCCAGTAGGTGTCGCCCAGGTTGAGGTGCAGGAACGGCACATCGATCACGGTCATGAAGAGGCTGACCATGTTCACTGTGTACGGCACGAACATCGTGGCGAGGATCGCCCCGTAGACGGCCTTGCCGAACCTCGGCCTGAGCACCGAAAGGGCGAAGCCCGCCGTGGCCGAGACGAAGAGCTGCACGAACCACGATCCCCCGACCACCAGGAACGTGTTCATCAGATAGCGGCCGACACTCAGATCGGTGTACGCCGCCGAGAAGTTGCCCAGGGCCGGCCGGTCGGGCCAGAGGGCCAGGGGCTGAGTGGTGAGCTCGGTGGGCGGTGAGACCGCGCCCTTGACCATCCAGTACAGCGGTCCGATGCCGATGAGCAGCAGCAGGATCAGGGTGAACACCTGGATGGAGCGCACTGCGGCGCGTACGCCGGGGCGTTGGCGGTCGTTGGTGGAGACGAAGGTGCTGAGCGTGGTCATGACGTGCTCCAACTGCGGGTGGCCCGCAGATAGACCGCGGAGAGCAGGGCGAGGGCGAGCACCATCAGGAAGGAGAGCGCGGCGGCCTGGCCGTACTCGCCGTCCTGGAAGGCGTACCGGAAGATCAACAGCAGGACCGTGAGGGTGGAGTTTTCGGGTCCGCCGCCGGTGAAGACGTACGGCTCGGTGAAGACCTGCACCGTGTTGATCAGCTGGACGAGAAGCAACAGGCCGATGACAGTACGGAGTTGGGGCAGCATCACATGCCAGATCCGCCGCCAGATCCCGGCGCCGTCCGCCTCGGCGGCCTCATAGAGTTCGCCGGGGATGCCGACCATCGCCGCGAGGTAGATCAGGACGGCGCCGCCCATGCCCGCCCAGGTGGCCTCCAGGACCAGCGAGAGCATTGCGCTGTCGGAGGACTCCAGCCACGAGTACGGGCCGAGCCCGACCTTTCCGAGGACATTGTTGAAGAGCCCGCTCCCAGGATCGTAGAACCACTTCCAGAGCAGGATCGCCACTACTGGCGGGATGACCACGGGCAGATACACCAGGAAGCGGAAGACGCCCGCGCCGCGCCGCACCGTCGACATGATCGCGGCCAGGATCAGCGGCGCCGGGAAGCCGATCAGCAGGCCGAGGACCACGAAGAACAGGGTGTTCCCGACGGCGGTTCCGAGCAGCGGATCGTCGAACAGGGTACGGAAGTTGTCCAGGCCGACCCAGACCGCGGGCTCGACCAGGTTGGTCTTCTGGAAGCTGAGCAGCAGGCTGCGGACGATCGGCCACCAGGCGAAGAGCCCGAAGACCAGCAGGGCGGGGACGAGGAACAGCCAGGCCGTGAGCTGTTTGCGGGCGCCGGTGCCACGCCGCCGGTGCGGCAGGGTTCGCGGCGCGGGCTCATTGGATACAGCGGCCGGGCGCCGGGACGGAGTGAGCAGGGCCATGGGGCGGCTACTTCTGGTCCGCGGCGAGCTTGGCATTGACGTCCTTCTCGGCCGAGGCCAGCAGGGAGTCGATGTCGGCGTCGCGCTTGGTGAGCACCGCCTGGACCACCGGGTCGAGCGCGGTGTACACCTTCTGCGCCTGGTACGGCGGCTCCGGCTTCAGCTTCAGCGTGGAGAGACCGTCGATGTACGGCTTGAAGTTCTGCAGCTTCACATTGATGTACGGCTTGATCGCGGCGTCGATTTCGGTCTGCCGCTTCTTGTCGAAGACCGGCAGCGTCGGCACGCCCACCGCGGACTTCGGGTCGGCAGAGAGCGCCTTGGCCTGTTCGGCGGCAATGTCGGTGCTGTACTGCGGCTTGGCGTAGGCGAAGGTCAGCCACTCGACGGCGGCTGCCGTGTGCTTCTTGTCGGCGGACTTCGGGACCATGTAGATGTCGCCGCCCGTGAGTGTCGCGTCGCCGCCGGACTGCGGCATCGGGGCCACTCCGAAGGCGTCGGTGTTCTCCATGCCGAACTGCATCTTCGCCAGTCGGTACGTCCCCGGGCTGCCCATGAACATGCCGACCTGCCCGGCCGCGAACTGCTTGATCACGTCGTTCTGGTTGTTGAGCAGGGTCTTGCCGAGCGAATCGTCCTTCCAGCGCATGTCCTTGAGCAGCCGCAACCCCTTCTTCGTCGGCTCCCCGGTGAGCGTAGCGGTGTACTTGCCACCCTGCTCCTTCTCCAGCTCGCCACCGAAGGCGTAGGACAGCATCGTCAGCTGCCAGCCGCCCTGGTTGTCCTTGGACTCGTGGACGAAGCCCGCCTTGCCGGTCCTGTCGCTGATCCTCTTGGCGGCGGTGCGGACTTCCGCCCAGGTGGTCGGCGGTCTGTCGGGGTCGAGGCCGGCCTTCTCGAAGAGCTCGCGGTTGTAGACCAGGCCCTGGGCGTACGGATTCTGCGGAACGCCGTACACGTCGTCGGCGCTGTCGGTCAGCGGCTGGAGGACCTGAGGGTTGAACTCCTTGAAGTGCTTCCACTCCTTGAGCTGCCCGGTGATCGGCTGGACCTGTTTCTGCCGGATGAGCCGCTGCGGCTCGGTCAGCGGCACCTTGATGACGTCCTCGACATTGCCGCCGGACAGCTTCGCGGAGAACGTCAGCGGGTCGAAGACCGTGGTCGAACCCTTGACCTTGATGCCCGGGTTGGCCTTCTCGAAGTCGGCCACCTGCTTCTTGAACAGGGCGACCCCGGGCTTGTCGGTGGCCGGCGGCATGCCCTGCACCCGCAGCACGAGATCGCCGTTCCCGCCGGCGCTGCTCGGGGTGAGGGAGGAACAGCCCGCGAGGGTCGCGGTCAGCGCCATGCAGCCAAGTATGGCCGTACAGCGGGAGTTTCTGGGCATATCGGCTCCAAGAAGGGCAGGAGTAGGCTCGGTGCGGCGCCTTGCTCGTTGTGGTGGTGTGCGTCGTGGATCAGTGGGCGGGTGCGGGGCCCGTCGAAGCGCGGGGGATCAGGCGGGAGCCGATCTCCACGAAGGGGGAGCTGACTTCGAGTCCCCGTCCAGCACGGTCTGTTGTTCTCGCGATCGTCTCGATCAGGAGGTCCCCCGCACGCGTGGCGATTTCCTCGGGGTCGATCCTGATCGTGGTGAGGTTGGGGGTGGAGACGGAGGCGAGCAGCGTGTCGTCGATGCCGATGACGCTGACGTCGCGCGGCACGCTGACGCCGAGGTGGGCCATCTGGTGCAGCACGCCGAGGGCGACCAGGTCGTTGTGGGCGATCACGGCCGTCGCGTCGTGGGCGGCGACGAGGGTGGCGGCGTGCACGCCCGTCTCGAATCGCGGCTCGTACGGTCCGAGTTCGGACAGCGAGAGGTCGAGCGCTTCGAAGGACTCCTGGATGGACTTGCCGCGGCTCAGCTCGGCGCGGGACGCGTTGATGAAGACGCAGCGCCGATGGCCGTACGCCTTCAACAGCTCGGCGGCCTGCGCGATGCCGGCGGACAGTGAGATTCGGACCTCGGGGATGCCCGGCACATGCCGGTTCACCACCACCAGCGGCATCTGACCAGCGAGTTCATGGAGCCGGAGCTCGGTGAGGGTGGAGGCCCACAGGATCAGGCCGTCGACCCGCTTCGATACGGCCGCGATGGCGGCCAGCTCGTCCGCCTCGCGCTCGTCGCTGTCGGCGACCAGGACCGTGTAGCCCAGGCGCCGGGCCCGGGCCTGCATCGCCTTGATGATCGGCGGGAAGAACGGGTTGGCGATGTCCGGGACGATCAGCCCGAGAGTTCCGGTGCCGCCGCCGCGCAGTGAACGGGCCGCCGGGTTGGGGGAGTAGCCGAGCTTGGCTGCGGCGTCGAGGATGCGCTGCCGGGTCGTCGGCTGCACCTGGTCGGGTGCGGTGAACGCACGGGACACCGTCGACACCGAGACGCCCGCAGCGCTCGCCACCTCCCGGATCGTGACTGCCACGGACGGCCTCCTCGTCGTCTTGAGCCGGGGAACCCCGGTCGTCTCGCACCTGGATCCTGCGAATGCGGTTGATGTTTGCGAACGTTCCCAGGCGTGTCAAGACGCTCGTCAAGACTGTTACGTCGAGTAAAACCCTCTGAATGCACGGGTCTTGCGCTTTTCTTCGGCTGCTGCCGATGATGTGTTCTCAAGAACTGCACTGAAATCACGGGAACGTTTTCATAGAGGAGCGGCATGAAGATCACCGGCCTGGAAGTGCTGACTCTCCCCGACCACGGCGACAGCATGATGCTGGTCGTGGTCGACACCGACGAGGGCATCCACGGCCTGGGCGAGGTCGGCATCAGGTCGCGCCAACGGGCGGTCGCGGGCGGTCTCGAGCACCTCGCGGAGCTGATCGTCGGCGAGGACCCGCGACGGATCGAGCACCTCTGGCAGGTGATGTTCCGGCGCGGGTTCTTCCCCGCCGACCGCATACTCGGCGCCGCCATCGCAGCGGTGGACGTGGCCCTTTGGGACATCCGCGGCAAGGCGCTCGGCGTACCGGTGCATGAACTCCTCGGTGGTCGGGTGCGTGATCACGTACCCGCCTATGTGCATGTCGGTGACGGCTACCACGACCGCGCGTGGTTCCTGGACCGTTGCCGCGACCTGGTCGCCCAGGGCTGGCGCCATCTGCGGTTCGCCTCGCCGCAGGACGCCGACGGCACGCTCGACGCCCGTCGTTGCCTACGCGACTCGGTCGACCTCTTCCATCAGGTGCGGGACGCGGTCGGCGACGAGGTGGAGTTGATCCTCGACGTCCATACGCGCCTGGATCCGCCGGAGGCGCTGACCCTGTGCCGGGAGATCGAGGCGGCCCGCCCGTACTTCGTCGAGGACCCACTGCGTTGTGAGAACCCGGACAGCTACCGCATGCTGCGGGCCCGCACCGGCGTACCGCTGGCCGCAGGTGAGCAGTACGGCTCCAAATGGGAGTTCAGGACACTCATCGAGGACGACCTCATCGATTACGCGCGCGTGGACGTCGGGGTGGCCGCGGGCCTGACCGAGGTGAAGAAGATCGCGGCAATGGCGGAGACCCACCACATCAAGCTCGCTACCCACAACCCGCTCGGCCCGGTCACCGCCGCCTCCTCGCTCCAACTCAACCTGGCCTGCCCCAATGTGGCGATCCAGGAGCATCAGACAGACCCCGAGCCGGCCATCGCCGCCCTCTTCACCGCGCGGCCGACGATCTCGCCGGGGCGGGTGGAGCTGTGCGAACTGCCCGGCATCGGCGTCGACATCGACCGGGAGGCGGCGCGCCGGTACCAGGCCGCGGCGGCCGAGCGCCCGCACTTGCGCACGGCGGACGGGGCGTTCACCAACTGGTAGCCGGGCAGGGTCGGTCGGCCGCGCGGGCCCGCGCCCGCGGAATCGACAGCGTACAACTCTTGTCCCATCCGGTACCGGACAGGGAGCGGGCCTCTTCCGGCTACTGGCTGGGAAGCCGCACACCATGACAACGGGACATTCGTATCACTGTCCCGGCGGGCCCACAGCCCGCGTCTGCACACTGACCACGATCTCCGAATTCAGGAAGTGAGGCGAGTTCCGTCGTGTCGTTCAGAGGAGCCGCGAGGCCGGTCGAACTGGGCCTTGTCGGCATAGCGTTCATGGGCGTGCTGGTAGGCGCGTCGGCGACGCCGGCCGGCAGCCAGGAACGCGAGAAGCTCCAGGTGACGGCCGTGTCGTCGCGGCCCGGCACGGTGTCGGGAGACGACGCCCTGATACGTGTCGAGGTGCCCGCCTCCATAGCGGCCGACAATGTCCGGGTCGAGGTGGAAGGCCGGGACGTGACCTCGAGTTTCCGGCCCTTCGGCGACAACGCGCTCATGGGCGTGGTGAAGGAGCTGTCCAAGGGCGACAACAGGCTCACTGCCAGGGCTCAGGGCGCGGACGCCGGACAACTGACCCTGAAGAACCACCCCATCACGGGGCCGGTGTTCGCCGGGCCGCACGAGCAGCCGTTCGTCTGTGACACCGCCGAGTTCAAGACGGTCACCGGCGGCACCCTAGGGCAGCCGATCGACAAGGACTGCTCGGTCAAGACCCGCGTCGATTACATGTATCGCACCACAGCCGGAAAGTTCGCTCCGCTGCCCGACGAGAACGTCCGTCCCGCCGACCTGGCGACCGCCACGACGAGCGCGGGCAGGAAGGTGCCGTACATCGTCCGCGTAGAGACCGGCACCATCAACCGCGGCATCTACGAGACGGCCGTGCTGCACGACCCGATGTCCGGCACCCCCGACCCGCTGCAGCGTGGGCCGGGCTGGAACGGGCGCCTCGTGTACGGCTTCGGCGGGGGCTGTAACAGCGGCTGGTACGTCCAGGGCCGCAACACCGTCGGCATCATGAACGACACGTATCTGAGCAAGGGCTACGGCGTCGCATCGTCCACGCTGAACGTCTTCGGCAACAACTGCAACGACCTGCTGGCCGCCGAGACCATGAGCATGGTCAAGGAACGCTTCGTGGAGACGTACGGCGACCCGGCCTTCACCATCGGAAACGGCTGCTCCGGCGGCTCGTACCAGACCCACCAGATCGCCGACAACTACCCGGGTCTGCTGGACGGCATCCTCTCCGGCTGCAGCTTCCCCGACGTCGGCTTCGGGACGATTCAGACGCTCAGCGACGCCCAGCTCCTGAACCACTACTTCAAGGAAGTCGCGCCGGACGCTTTCACCAAGGACCAGCAGAGGGCGGTCTCCGGGTTCGGCAAGTGGGAGAGCATCGGCAGCCTGGCCAGGGCCGGCGGCCGTATCGACCCTACGGTGTTCTGCCCGCCCCAGCTGCCCGAGGGACAGCGCTACGACCCCGACACCAACCCGGACGGTGCCCGCTGTGACGTCTACAGCCACACCGTGAACGTCTACGGCAAAGTACCGGAGACCGGGAAGGCACGCAGGCCGCTCGACAACACGGGTATCCAGTACGGACTTGAGGCCCTGAACAAGGGGGCCATCGGCATGGACCAGTTCATCGACCTGAACCGGCGTATCGGCGGCCTCGACGACGACGCCAAGCCCGCCGCGGAGCGCACCGTCGCCGATCTCAAGGCGGTACGGACGGCCTACCGCACGGGCCGCATGCTGAACGGCGGTGCCGGCCTCGCCGACGTTCCGATCATCGACTACCGCGACTACACGGACGACGCGCCGGCCGGCGACATGCACATGCGCTTCCACTCCTTCTCCACCCGGGCGCGCTTGGACAAGGCCAACGGCACCCACGCCAACCAGGTCATGCTCACCCGCGCCGACGGGCACGGATTCACTCTCGCCGGGATGCTGTCCGACATGGACCATTGGCTCTCCGGCATCAAGGGAGACTCCGGCAACGACACCCCCATCGAGAAGATCGTCCGCCACAAGCCGCAGGGTCTCACGGACTCCTGCTGGACCCGTGGCATCGGTGCGAAGAAGATCACGGAGCCCCAGGTTGAGGGCATCAACAACACCGAGTGCAACACCCTCTACCCGGTGTGGACATCGCCGCGGATGGTCGCCGGAGCCGATGTGGCCAACGACATCATCAAGTGCGGTAAGCGTCCCGTGATCCGCTCGGACTACCGAGTGTCAGTGACCGAAGGCCAGTTCAAGGATCTGAAGGCGATCTTCCGGGACGGTGTCTGCGACTGGTCCAGGCCCGGGGTGGGGCAGCAGGACCTCGCCGGTACATGGCTCTCCTTCGACCGGAAGTGACAGGCGGTGTTTCGGCATTACAGGTGACACAGGCCGCCTGCCCGCTGGTCACCGACGACACCAGGCACCCCCGCATCCAACGAGGCGGAGGCCCGCGCGCCAGAGGCGGACTCCCGACTCACCCCGTACAGCGAGGGCATGCGTCGCCGGACACTCGATTCCGCCCCCTTCCCCGAAGGGGGTGGAATTGTCGTCCGGTCACGGTCAGTCGCTGACAGATACGCAGACCGGAGGTGCAGGCCGAGGGCTACCGGGACTGGCCGATGCATTCCCCGACCAGGTCAGCGCCCCGCCGAAGAAGCCGAAGGACGACGCGCCGCTCGGCGAGCACTACGCACGGCGGGAAATGCGCCGGCGGCGGTCCTCGGCCCGGATCTGCGTCGAGCACACCAACGCCGGACTGCGCCAGTGGCGCCCTCTCCAGCGCCACATCACCCGATGCGAGGACTACGTCGAAACCAATCGCGCGATCGCCTCGCTGGTCTCGGACCGCTCCCCTCACCGGCCAACCCACCGCAAGCTGAGCACCGTACTGGTGCTCGCCCGGCGAGACACCCTCTGATCAACTACCAGCCACCCGCCAGGCCAGCACGGCGGGGCCTCAATAGCGGACCACGCCGTACGTCGGTGCCGCCCATCCCGAGCGCACGGCGAAGCTCACGGGCCGAGGCCGGGACCGGATACTCGGGCGCCACCGGCCTCGCCCATAAGCATGACCCGAGCGCGCCGTTCCTCGAATGGCGGTGTCATTCGGCCGAAAGGACGCCCGATCGTGATGGGCGGATCAGAGCGGGAAGACGTATTGGCTCAGGCTCACGTATCCGAAGGACAGATCAGACGGGACAGGCGATGGCCACCACCACCACTGGTCAGACACGAGAGGGCACGCTGCCCAAGAGCATCCAGCTGCCAGGAATCGTGCTGGGAGTGGGGCTCGGCGGATTCGTCGATGGCATCCTGCTCCATCAGCTCCTCCAGTGGCACCACATGCTCACCAGCACCAACCACGACCGCATCGGCGTGAAGTACTACCCCGCGAACACGGTCTCCGGTCTGGAGATGAACACCGTGTGGGACGGCATCTTCCACGCCATCTGCTGGGTCGCGGTCATCTTGGGCCTGGGCATCCTGTACTCCCGGGTCACTCACCAGCGTCGCCGGGTGTGGACCTCCCGGGTGCTGTGGGGGTGGATCCTGGTCGGGTGGGGCCTGTTCAACATCGTCGAGGGTCTCCTGGACCATCAGATCCTCGGCATCCACCACGTCCACGGCGGTCCCCACCAGATCTGGTGGGACATGGGCTTCCTGCTCCTGGGCCTCCTCCTGCTCATTGGCGGCTACCTGCTCCAGCGCAGCGGCCGGACCTTCGACCCCGACACCTCCGAGCGGCCCGCCTGATGGACGTCGACATGCATCGCCACATGCACGACCACGGCGCAGGTAGCGGTCTGTGGGAGACGCTGCTGCCCCCAGCCGCAGTCATCCTGCTCGCCGCCGCCTACCTTCTCCTCGCACACCGGGCCCGGCACCGCAACCCCGTCCAGGGCTGGGGACGCCGGCGGACGGCGAGTTTCCTGACCGGATGCACCCTGCTTGCCGGAGCACTGCTGCCACCGCTGGCCCCCTTCGCCCACGGCGACTTCCGCGGGCACATGGCCCAGCACATGCTCATCGGCATGTACGCACCCCTGGCCCTGGTGCTCGGCACGCCGGTCACCCTGCTGCTGCGCACCCTGCCCGCCGCCCGCGCCCGCGCGCTGATGGGCGTTCTGCACAGCCGCCCGGCCAGAGTGCTCGCGCACCCGTTCACCGCCCTGGTCCTGAGCACCGGCATCCTCGCGTTCCTGTACTTCACACCGCTGTACAACGCGACCATGAACCAGCCCGTACTGCACTGGCTGATGCACGCCCACTTCCTCTTGTCCGGCTGCCTGTTCGCCTGGATCATCGCCGGCCCCGACCCCGCCCCGACCCGACCCGGCGTCCCCACCCGGCTCGTCGTCCTCGGGGTCGCCGTCGCGGCGCATGCCACGATCTCCCAGCTGATCTACGGCGGCTTCCTCATCAACGTTCACGCACCCATCGACCAGGTTCAAGGCGGCGCGGAGATCATGTACTACGGCGGCGATATCGCCGAACTTTTCCTTGCTGCAGCCCTCGTCACCACTTGGCGGCCCGACCGCCACCCGCGCCATGGTGCTCATCGGCCGGTGCCCAGTGGCGTGGTCAGGACAGCCGTCGGCTGACCCGGCCCGTCGTAACGATCGGCCGGATTCGGTGACGGGTCCGCCGGCGCCGAATGGAAGGAGCGCGGGAATCAAGATTCCCCACAGCGTCAGGTACTGAGAGCAGAGGCCGGCACGGGCGCCGGCTCGCCGCCCTTCGTGGACGTGAAGGCAACGAAGCATCGCCACGCGGTGAAACTCGCCGTCCCGGCCCTGGCCGCGCCCACGCCCGCAGCAGATCCGCCGTCCGCTGCAACCTCTGTCACTGCCGGCCGCGGCCCGTGCTGCGCCCCCGACAAGCGTGTCAGAGCTCCTCGCGCAGCCCCCACGGAGAGCCGTATGCGGTGAGCAGGTCGAGGAACGGCCGGGGCGGCAGGGCCTCGGGCCCGAGGACTCCGCTGCCCTTCCACGTGCCGTCTGCGATCAGTTCGAGAGCGATCACTGGGTTGACGGCCGTCTGCCAGACCACGGCCTGGGAGCCGTACTCGCGCATCGACCACTCGTTGTCGACGACGTGGTACAGGTACACCTCGCGCGCGACACCATCCTTCGTTCCCTTGACCCAGGTGCCCGCGCAGGTCTTGCCCTTCATCCGGTCTCCCAACGTAGCGGGGTCAGGCAGACACGCGGCGACCACGTCGCGCGGGGATACCTCGACCGGCCCGTCCGCGCTCGGGACGGTGACCTTCTCCGTGGAGTCGAGCCCCAGGTCGTGCAGGGTCTTCAGTTTGGCGATGAAGTCGTCACCGAGACCGTACTTGAACGTCACCCGGCGCGCGTCCACCCAGCGGGGTATCAGCAGCACCTCCTCGTGCTCGACGTTCACGCACTCCACCGGGCCGATGCCGTCGGGGAAGTCGAACACTTCCGGCTCACTGAACGGCGCCGTGGTGAACCATCCGCGGTCCTTCTCGTAGACCACAGGCGGGTTGAGACACTCCTCGATGGTGGTCCAGATACTGAAGGAAGGCGCGAAGCCGTAGCCCTCGACGCTGAGGTTCGAGCCGTCGCGGACTCCGATCTCCTCGATCTCGTCGAAGAGTTCATCGGCCGCATACCGGGCAAAGACGTCCGACAGGCCCGGCTCCACACCCATGCCGACCAGTGCAAGGCGGCCTGCCCGCTCCCAGGCCGCGACCTGGGCGAACTGCTCGTCGCCGAGCTTGACCCCGCACTGTTCGTGCGGGGCGGTCGCGTGCGGCGCGGACAACGACATCGCCATGTCCAGATAGTGCGCGCCCGCGGCGAGTGCCGCGTTGAACAGCGGCATCACGAACCGCGGGTCGGTCGCGTTCAGCAGCACGTCGCAGCGTTCCTCGCGGAGGACGCGGCCTACCGCGACCTCGTCGGAGGCGTCCAGGCGGCGCGCGCTGAACCGGCCCTCGTGGTCCTTGTGCGCGGCGACGGCCGCCTCGGCACGGGCCAGGTCGTAGTCCGCGACGACCATGTGGGTCAGGAAGTCACGGCGGGCGGCGATACGGGTGACGGCGGTTCCGACGCCGCCCGCACCCACGAGAAGTACACGCATGTCACACACCATTTCGTTGAGACGGTCCCGGCGAGTGCCCCAGGACGCCTCGATGCAACACGATCCCGGCAGTTAAGGTCTACGGCGTTGGCATAAGGAGCAGGGAGGGCGCGATGCCCAAGAAGGTGGTTCCGGAGGCGGAACGACGCAGGCGGCGGCCGACCCGGCAGGGCACCGTGCTGTCGGAGAAGCTGATCGTGCAGACGGCGCTGCGTATGCTGCGCGAGCACGGGAGTGCCGGACTGACCGCCCGCCGCCTGGGCAGTGCCCTCGGCGCCGACCCGAGCACCCTTTACCGATACTTTGCCGGCCTGGACGATCTGACCCGGGCCATCGGCGAGGAGTTGATGGGGCGTGCCCTGGATCGCTGGACAGCCACCGGGAAGTGGCGTGCCGACCTGCACGCTCTCGGCCTGGCCATCCACGCCTCCTATCTCGCCCACCCCCAGGCTGCCCTGCTGACCGCCAGCCGAGTCACCGGGCGCCCCCGGGAAATCGAGGTGGATGAGACGATTCTCGGCATCCTTCGCGGCGCGGGCTTCGGTGACGTGGACGCCGTCGGTACATACCACGCCTTCATCGACCTGGCGCTTGCCTTCGCCGCCCTGGACGCGGGTGCACTGGCCATCAAGGACGAGGCCAGGGAGGTGGACGAGGAAATGTGGACATCCACCTACGCCCGGCTGCCCGCCGAGACCCATCCACACATCGCCGCCACAGCACACCTGCTGGCGGACCGGATGAATCTCAGCGCCTATCCGGTCGTGCTGGACACGCTCCTGGACAGAGCGGAGACGCGGCTTGTCAGCGTGCGAAACGATGGCAACGGCCGCACAGCGTAAGCGCGGCCTCTCCACCGGATTGGCGTGCCGGTCTCGGCGGGTGCCCGCCCTCGACGGCCTTCGAGAGCAGGCGAACCGCCTCATCGAGCAGTCCGTGAACGAGTGGCAGCGCGTCAGCCAAGGTGAAGGACCGGAGGGCTGAACCGGGGGTTTGGTCCGTGACCGGTCCGGAAGCACTGGTCAGGAGGGGTACGATCGTGGGATGAATTGGGACTTAGCGCGCAAGCCGGGCTCGGTCGAGAGCGGGCTGAGCGAAAGGTGCCTGACGGGTGAAAACCCACGTCAGGAGCCTTTTCGCATGCGTCTAGAAGAAGCCCAGCTTCTTCGGTGAGTACGACACCAGTAGATTCTTCGTCTGCTGGTGGTGCAGCGGTGAGTACCGCCCTGATCAGGGGGAAGAGCCTGCGTTCGGTACGGGAGCCGTGGTTTGGCCCGCGCGTGGTCCGGATCTTGGCGGCGTGGGCGCTCGACAGAAGGCACGGAGCTCGCTGCGCCAGTTCGGGGCCGTCAGGTCAGAAGGGGCCGTGGAGAGCGCCGAGTCTGTCGGTCAGGCGCAGGTTCTCGGAGTAGTCGACGGGGCAGGCGATCACGGAGACGCCTTCGTCGTCGAGGGCGCGGCGCAGTGCAGGCAGCAGCTGGCCGGCGGACTCGACCCGGTCGCCGCGTGCGCCGAAGCTCTCGGCGTAGGCGACCAGGTCCGGGTTGGTGAACCGGGTGTGGCTGTGGCGGCCGAGTTCGAGTTGCATCTTCCAGGTGATCAGGCCGTATTCCTCATCCACGAGGACGAGGACGATCAGGGGAATACGTTCGCGGACGGCGGTCTCCAGTTCCTGGGAGTTCATCAGGAAGGAGCCGTCGCCCATCATGGCCAGGACGCGTCGGTCCGGTCGGGCCAGTTTGGCGGCGATGGCGCCCGGTAGCGCGAAACCCATGGTGGACAGGCCGTTGGAGACCAGGCAGGTGTCCGGCTCGTAGGTCGGGTAGAGGCGGGACATCCACATTTTGCCGGCACCGGTGTCGGCGAGCACAATGTCCTGGCGGTCCAGTGCGGTGCGGACGTCGGACACCACGCGCTGGGGAACCAGGGGGAACGCGTCGTTGTCGCGTCCGTACCGGAGCTCTTCGTCGAGCAGGGTGCGGATCTTCTCGCTGCTTCCCGAGCCGTAGGTGAGTCCCTCGGGCAGCGCCGCCGCCAGTGCGTCGAGTGCCTGCGAGGGGTCGCCTTCGACGCCCACGGTGACTGGGTAGTGGGCGTCGACCTCGGCGGGGAAGCGATGGATGTGGACGATCCGCTTGTCGCCGTTCGGGTTGATCTTGGTGGGGTCGAACTCCTGGATTTCGTAGCCCACGCAGATCAGTACGTCGGCCGCGTCGAAGCCGAAGTTGCTGTAGTCGTGGCGCATGAAGCCGACCGCTCCGAGCGCGTTGGGGTGGTCGTCGGGGAAGACTCCTTTGCCGTGGAAGGTGGTCGCGACCGGGAGGTTCAGTCGTTCTGCGAACCGCACCAGGGCGGCCGAGGCCCCGGCTCTCACGGCACCGTGGCCTGCCAGCACCACCGGGTGCCGGGCGGCCGAGAGCACCTCGACGGTTCGTGCGATCTGGGAGGGTGACGGCGCGTCGGCGCGCACTCTGTCGATCTGCAAGGGTGCCAGCGGCTCGGCGGGATGCTCCGCTTCGATGTCCTCCGGCACCGCCAGGAACACGGCGCCGGGCCGCTCACTCTGGGCGGTCTTGAACGCCTTGCGTGTCATCTCAGGCACCGCGTCCGGACACTCGATGCGGGCAGACCACTGAGTGACGGGAGCGAACATGGTCACCAGGTCGATGACCTGGTGCGACTCCTTATGGATACGGCGCAGCGAACCCTGGGCCGCCAAGGCCACCATCGGCGCGCTGTTGGTCATGGCGTCCGCAGTGCCGAGCAGCAGATTGATCGCGCCGGGCCCCAGCGTGGCCGAGCACACCCCGGCCCGGCCGGTCAGCCGCCCGTAGATCTCCGCCATGAACGAGGCAGCCTGCTCGTGGCGCACCAGGACGTACCGGATCCCGGAGCCGTTCAGCGCGTCGACGAACCGGATGTTCTCCTCACCGGGAATCCCGAAGACATACTCCACGCCCTCGGCACGCAGACAGCGCACCAAGAGATGCGCGACATCCTCCACCACCGTCGTGCTGCGCGACTCCGTCGCGTCCTCGTTACCCATGCGACGAACGTAGGCACGCCCTCCTGCGCCAGCCACTCTTCGGCCGCCGACCGGGGCGCGGACCGACGGCGCCATTCGGCGGCGTTGTGTTGGCGGTTGCCGCGGTCGGTCCGCATGCTGGGCCATGTGGACGGGTCGCCGTGCAAGGGCGGCGGCAGGACTCCGGGAGGACCGTGTGACCCATTCGTTGCCCGCCACTGAGGCTCCGCCGGCCCGGTACGACGACCTACGTGCTCTCGTGATCAACTGCACCCTCAAGCGCTCGCCGGATACGAGCAACACCCAGGGCCTGATCGACCGCAGCACCGCCATCATGGGCGCACAGGGGGTGCACGTCGACGTTGTCCGGGCCGTTGACCATGACATCGCCACCGGCGTGTGGCCCGACATGACGGAGCACGGCTGGGAGACGGACGCCTGGCCCGGCTAGATCTGTCAGCCCTCGAGGTGCCGGTGCTGGTCCTCGCGGGCAGCCACGACAAGGTCGACCCGCCGACTGTGCTCGCCGACCACCTGCAACACCGGCCACCTCTCGCCCCTTGAGGCGCCCGACCAAGTGGCCGTGCACATCGGCGCATTCGTCGCCCAGCTGTAAGCCCTCACAGCACTCAAGCCGCACATCCCCCCGTGGGGCGATCGGCCGTCGCTCCACGTGCCGTGCAGCCGCGCCCCCCGTACACAGCATGCGTGAGCGCACCGCCAGGCCACCGTACCGAACTGCCCCGAACCGGGGTCCAAATGTAGGAGACACATCATGACCACCGACGCACACGTGTCCGTCTTCGAGCGGCCGACCTCCCCGACACGAGCCTCACCCGGGACGCCATCGCCTTGCACACCTCGAACGGCATCGCCTCACGGAAAGGCACGGAGGTGGCGCTGGCCCAGGCGGGCACTGGCACCGACATCTTCGGAACCCAGCGTGAGAGCCTTCCGGTTGGCCTCGCCGGCGAGGTGCACGCCATGCTCCCGCGTCAGGACCTGGCCTACGCGCTCAGCGACGCGATCATCACCCAGGCCCTGGCCGTGCTCGGTGCCCGGCGGCACCAGCGCGTCGGTCCGGCGCAGAAAGGCCGTGACGGCGGCGGGCGCGGCCTCGAGGACCGCCGCCCCGTGCCGTGTCCGCAGAAGGATGAGCATCGAGTCCGGACGGCACCCGTGCCGCGGGAACACCACCACGTTCCCGTGCCCTGCGGTCCGGCGCAGTCCCTCCGCGAGGAGTGAGCGGGCGAAGACTCAGTCGACGGGGCGGGCCGCCGGGGCGCCCAGGGACAGGCACACGGCGTACGGATCGGTCCTCGTGTACCGGAGCTCGGCGGGCAGCCGTACCGGCAGTTCGCCGGTCACGGTCACACGGATCTCCGTCCTGAAGACGATCGACCCCGCACCCGTGGCACCGGGCGGTGGAAGTGGTGGAAGAGGATGTCGCATGCCGCCCCCTGTCAGCGACCGTGGCGTGTGGTTTCGCTCGACGGGCCGGACGCCGACGGTTCCGTGTCGCTGATGACCGTAGGGCGGGACGGGGGGCGTGGGTTGCCGACGAGTGCAGGACGTGTTGTCGGCGAGGGAACGCGACCACCGCCGTACCACGGCGACGTGCGACAGTGGCGGCGGCGGGTGGGCTCCTACGCGGCGTCACGGGTGGCGTGACGGTTCGCCTTTTGCGGTGCTCGCTGAGCCAGTACAGGAGTGCGAGGACGGGCAGGGCCGCCGCCCAGGGTGGTCACGGCCGTCCAGCCGCCGGAGTGGTAGGTGAGCGAGCCGAGTTGGGAGCCGACCGCGCCGCCGAGGAAGAAGGTGGCGATGGAGGCGCTGTTGAGGCGGGCGCGGGCGTGGGGGTCGAGCTGGTAGATGGTGTGCTGGCCGAGGATGAGGGTGGCCTGGACGGCCACGTCGATCAGGATGGCGGCGAGGGCGATCAGGACGATGTGGTGCCGGCCGAGACCGGCGAGGACGAAGGCCAGCGCGGCGAGGGCGAACGAGGCGCCGGTCATGGACCGGGTCAGCCTGCGGTCGCCCCAGCGTCCGGCCAGCGGGGCCACGGCCGCGCCGGCGGCTCCGACGAGGGCCAAGATGCCGACGCGCATCGCCCACACCGTCTACTGCGGCCGGACCGGATGCTTGCTCATGATCGAGACGCGGTTGAACGCATTGATGGTGATCGCCACCCAGATCACGGCGGATATCTGGTCGTCGGTGAGCACCTCGCGGGCCGCGTCGTAGGCGGCCTCCTGCAGGGCCGCGTCGGCGGGGTTCGTCGTCGCCTCCGCGAGCGCGAGGGCCGCGCGCTCGTCGGGGGTGAACACCTCGGTGTCCCGCCAGGCCGCCAGCACGCCGAGCCGCTGCGTGGTCTCACCAGCACGCACGGCGGCCCTGGTGTGGACGTGGAGGCAGTAGGCGCAGCCGTTGATCTGGGACACGCGCAGATCGACCAGTTCCACGAGCCTGCGGTCGAGCCCCGCCTCGGCGGCGACCGTGCGGACCGCTTCCGAGGTCTGTATCAGGGCTTGGTACGCGGCGGGGCTCTGCTTGTCGATGTAGATCCGCTGCGGCGCGGATCCGGTCGTGTGCGTGCTCAACCTGGGACTCCTCCGGGGGCCGGTGCGGCTCCCTTGTCGTGTGGCGTGTACATGTGTGCGGTGTGTACCTGGCAGTGTCGCGGATCTATTATCGCGACACGGTGGTTGAATATAAAACAATATCTCAATGTCTTGCGGAGGTGGTCCACGATGAGCAACGTCGAGACGAAGCCCACGGAGATGCGGTGCGGCGCACCGGCGGACGGGGAGCACTCGACCGGGGCCGCGCGGGTCGACGTACTGACCGCGCGTGACGTCCCCCTCGGCGGGCCCCGGGCCATGACCGTGCGGCGCACGCTGCCACAGCGCTCCCGGACCCTGATCGGCGCCTGGTGCTTCGCCGACCACTACGGCCCCGACGACGTCTCGGTCTCCGGAGGCATGGACGTCGCCCCGCACCCGCACACCGGGCTGCAGACGGTGAGCTGGCTGTTCAGCGGGGAGATCGAGCACCGGGACAGCCTGGGCAGCCACGCCTACGTACGGCCCGGAGAGCTGAACCTCATGACGGGCGGGTACGGGATCTGCCACTCGGAGGTCTCCACCCCGCGGACCACGATTCTGCACGGTGTCCAGCTGTGGGTGGCGCTGCCGCAGGAGCACCGTGACACCGAACGGGACTTCCAGCACTACGCACCCGAAGCCGCGCAGATCGACGCTGCCGAGATCAGGGTCTTCCTGGGCTCCCTCGCCGGCCAGGACTCTCCGGTGCGGACCTTCACTCCCCTCCTCGGCGCCGAGATCCTCCTCCAGCCGCGCGCGACTCTCACGCTCGCCGTGGACCCCGCCTTCGAGCACGGCCTCCTCGTGGACCAGGGCGAAGTGTGCCTGGGCGAGACCCTGGTGGGCCGCGCGGAGTTGGGCTACGCCCACCCAGGCGTCGACACCCTGACCCTGACGAACGAGACGGACGACGTCGCACGCACGGTCCTGCTCGGCGGAACCCCGTTCGAGGAAGAGATCGTCATGTGGTGGAATTTCATCGGGCGCAGCCACGAGGACATCGTCAAGGCCCGGGAGGAGTGGCAGAACGCCACCGATCGCTTCGGTGCCGTCGAGGGATATCCGGGAGACCGCCTGCCCGCCCCCGCCCTGCCCAACGCCGTCATCACGCCGCGCAGGAATCCCCCGCGCTCCTAACCCTTCCGACACGTCACCGACCTTCCTCCGAAAGGCATCCCATGAGCCAGCCCGCCGCCGCGCCCACTGTCGAGCGCGTCGACACCAAGAACCACTACGAGATCCTGGTCGACGGCAAGCGCGCCGGACTGACCGCCTACCGCGACCGCGGTGACCAGCGCGTCTTCTACCACACCGAGATCGACGACGCCTTCGCCGGACAGGGCCTCGCCTCCACCCTGGTCCAGCAGGCGCTCACCGACGTACGCGCCGCCGGCAAGCGGATCGTGCCGGTCTGCCCGTACGTGGCCAAGTTCCTGAAGAAGCACGAGGATTTCGCCGACATCACCGACCGGGTGACCCCCGAGGTCCTGAGCTGGCTGCGGACCGAACTGGGCTGACCACCCGCACGCGTCGAACCGGCCGCCTCACCCGGCGGACGGCCGAACCCGCCGCCCCTGCCCCTCGCGTACGGTCACTGCTCCGGATCCTGCGAGAGCGCGTCGCGGAGTTGGGCTCTGGTGCGTATGCCGAGCTTAGGGAAGACCTTGTGCAGGTGGTAGCCGACGGTCCGGGGCGAGAGGTAGAGGCGGGCCGCGATGTCGCGGTTGGTCAGGCCCTGTGCGGCCAGTTCGGCGATCTGCCGTTCCTGCGGGGTGAGTTCGCTCGCCGGACTCGAGGCCGTCTCCGCCAGGGCTCCCGCCGCCCGCAGTTCCGCGGCGGTGCGGTCGGCCCAGGGGCGGGCATCCAGCCGTGCGTAACCGTTTCGCCGAGTTGATGGACGAGTACGCCCGCTGGGCACCGGTCACGGCCGGTACCGACTGACGGCACGCCCGCCCGGGCGAACGAGGTCGCTTCCCGGGTACTCCCCAGACTCCGGGCTGGAGCGCCTCACCGAGAGCGGAGCTGAAGGACGTGCAGTTCCTGCTCACGCTCGATGGCCTGGAGACAGTTCTTGAGCCGGTAGCTCGATACCGCACAATTCGAGTGGCCTCACAACTGGGGGACATTCCGCCGAACGCCCCTGGGGGCAGAACCCGGCACACGGACCGGTGGATGCCGAGCGCCTTTGCACGGCCTATGCGGCTCAGGCGGGTGGCCGCCTGGTGTCCGAACCTGTGGGAGATTTGTCCCGTCGCTCATGGGCGCGGCCCGGCAACTGCCGCACACGATGGGAGACAGTCAGATTCCGCGGCCCGGCTTCCCGGAATGCGGTTGGTGGCACGGCGCGTGAAAGGCGAGCAGTCATGGAACCCAGGCGGCACATCGTGTTCGTCGTGTTTGATGGCATCAAGATGCTCGATGTGGCGGGCCCGGCGGAGGTGTTCGCTGAGGCCAACCTGTTCGGCGCCCGCTACGCGCTCAGCTATGCCTCGCCGTCCGGAGAACCGGTCGTCACCTCCGTGGGCCTGCGTCTGCCGGTAGACGGGGCAGCGGCCGACGTGGCCGAGGCGGACACGGTCGTCGTTTCCGGCGGCGACGCCTTGGTCACCCGGGCCATCCCGGCCGATCTGACCCAAGCGATCCGAGTCCTGCAGCCCCGCGCCCGGCGGCTGGTGTCGATCTGCACCGGCACGTTCGTCCTTGCCGGCGCCGGGGTGCTGGACGGGCGGCGTGCCACCACCCACTGGCGGCACGCCCAGCTGCTCGCCCGCACATACCGGGATGTCCAGGTGCAGCCCGACGCCCTGTTCGTCGAGGACGGTGGCATCGTCACCTCGGCAGGCGTCTCGGCTGGCATCGATCTGGCCCTGGCTCTGGTGGAGCAGGACCACGGTGGAGACCTGGCGCGGAACGTCGCCCGCAACCTCGTGGTGTTCATGCAGCGCCCCGGGGGCCAGTCCCAGTTCTCGGCGCCCCTGGAGGTACGCCCTCCCCGCACACCTGCCCTGCGTTCTGTGGTCGACCTGGTAGCGGCGCAGCCTGGGCTCCCTCACACCGCCGGCTCGCTGGCCGCCCTGATCGGCGTCAGCCCGCGCCACCTGGCGCGGATGTTCCACGCCGAGATGGACACCACTCCGGCGAAGTTTGTCGAGGAGATCCGTCTCGACCATGCGAAAGCGCTGCTCGATTCGGGCTGTGGGGTGGCCGAGGCGGCGCGAGCCGCCGGATTCGGCAGCTCGGAGTCGATGCGACGTACCTTCGTGGCCCGTCTGGGTGTTGCGCCGAGCGGCTACCGGGCCCGGTTCGCCACCGCCCGGCGCGCTGGCGAGGACGACGTTGCAGCCCGCGCCCGCTGAACCCTCGCACGGCCGCGGTCCGGATCCGATCGGGTCCGGATCTGTGGGATACCCGGCAGTTTGGGCGGTGGGCCGGACAGCGATCGGGAGGAAGGCTGGAAAGCAGTCCACTCCACACCCAGTCAAGGAGAGCTCATGTCGGAGAACATCGCGGGGATCGCCATTCCCGACACCCGGCTGGTCCGCGAGGCCACTGACCTCGTCCGTGGCGCCGCCGACGAGACGATCTTCAACCACTCGCGGCGCGTCTACCTGTGGGGATCACTCAAGGCGGCCGCGCGCGGGCTCGAGGTCGACCCCGAACTCGCCTATGTGGGCGGCCTCTTCCACGATCTCGGCCTGACCCCGACCTACGCCACCAAGGACCGGCGTTTCGAGCTCGACGGCGCCGAGGCCGCACGCTCCTTCCTGCTCGACCACGGCCGCACCGAGCAGGACGCCCGCAACGTCTGGCTCGCCATCGCCCTGCACACCACCCCCGAGGTGCCGCACCAGCTGCCGCCGGAGGTCGCCGTGGTAAGCCTCGGTGTCGAGACCGACGTCCTCGGCCTCGACCTCACCGAGATCACCGAGCAGCAGCGGGCCGAGGTCGTGGCCACGCACCCGCGCCCCGACTTCAAGAACCGCATCCTGAAGGCGTTCTACGAGGGCATGGCCGACCGCCCCGACACCACCTTCGGAACCATGAACGACGACGTGCTGGCCCACTTCGATGCCTCGTTCCGCCGGAAGGACTTCGTCGAGATCATCCGGAACAACCCTTGGCCGGAGTGAGGCTGCGACCGCGAAGGCGGCTCACAGCACACCCACCCCGATCCACCCGCACCGTCACCTGCAGCAGAGGAAGGGACGATGGCCTTCGAGGAGAACACCACACCGCTGACCACGGAGCACCGGTCGTCGACAACGAGAACAGCATGAGCGCCGGCTCCAGGGGCCCGCTGCTGCTGCAGGACCTGTGGCTGATCGAGAAGCTCGCCCACTTCGACCGCGATGAACTGGGTGCAGTCCGCCCGCTGCCCTGGCGTGACGACCAGGGACAGCGGACGGCAGCGGCCATCCGCACTCAGGTGGATTTTGCTGGTGAAACCGCCCCGCGAGCGGCCCAAGCTCTTGTCTCCAGCACCACCTCCACCAGGCGGCCGTGAAGGCCCTGCCACGGCGTCTCGTCCTGATGTTCTGCCTTCGCGGCCCCCTTTGAAGCGGGGGCTGGCGGCTGGTCGGTGCGGGCGCCGGCCGCATGCTGATGCGCACGCACGACGGTGGAGTCGACAGAGATGTCCCAGTCGATCTCCCCGACCGCGTCGGCCTCGGCCTGGACCTGCTGGAGCAGACGCTCCCAAGTCCCGTCGGCCGACCACAGACGGTGGCGTTCATAGACGGTCTTCCACGGTCCGAACCTCTCGGGCAGATCACGCCACTGCACCCCGGTCCGCACCCGGTGCAGAATCCCGTCGATCACCTGCCGGTGATCCCGCCACCTGCCACAACGCCCTTTGCTGACCGGCAGGAACGGCCACAGCCGTGCCCTCTCGGCATCCGTTAGATCGCCCCGCCCCATGCTCACCTCAACGATTCGGGCACGGCGGCCGTCACGTAGGCAGCACGACACCCGCGTACTGGCCGCTCTCTGGCCTGGAGAGGAACACCCGGCGGCGTGGCAGCTCGATTTCCACGACGACGACGGCAATCTCCTCTCCGACCTCGAAGTCTTCTGCCGGACTCGCCGCAGGGCGGCCGTCGACCTCTCTGAAGGGGACCAGTCCGAAAACCCCATCCCCGAGGTCGACCAAGATGCCGATGGGAAGCTCCTTCTCAACTGTCCCGCGGAGTTCCTGGCCCACCACTGTGCGGTCGGCGAAAGCCTGGAGGGGGTCCGGCTCCAGTGCCTTCAAAGAGAGTCTGGCCTCAGCGTTGTAGGTGTCGGACCCAAGGAACTCGCACGAGACACGCTGCCCTACCTGAACAACATCGCTGGGATCATCGAAGCGCCGCCAGGACAGTTCGGGAATACCGAGGAACCCGACACCGGGCAGGGTGGGGTGGCCAGGCCCGTCGTCCAGGGCCACGAAGACCCCGAACCGTTCGATCGCCGCGACGGTGCCGGACAGGATGTCGCCGCGGTGCAGGGACTCCAGGAACGCCCAGAGTTCCGGGCTCTCAGACTGCCAATCCATACCCGCAACCCTGACACACGACGTCGTGTGCCAGCCATGCCCTCAAGCTGAAGCGACCGTCCGCAATCCCGCCATGCCTCAGCCGCCAGCACCTTGCTCGCCCGGACTGATGTGCCCCGGCTTACGTGGAGTCGAGTTGCTGGAGTCCAGTGCCGTATCAGGCAACGTTTGCCTCGTCATGATGTGACGCCTCGCCGCGCACCAGTCAAGGCATCTCAGCTGGGGAGTATCGGAGCGGCTAAACGGAGGCGCCGGGCAGCGTGATCCGCCGTCCGCGACTGGTCCGGAACGGCTGGTCAGGCGTGGGATACCAGCGTGATGAATTGGGAGTCACGACACAAATCAGGCTCAGGTCTGAGTGGGTCGAGCGGAAGGCGCCTGGCGTACAAAAGCCCAGGTCAGGCGCCTTTTCTCGTACCCTTAGAAGAAGCCGAGCTTCTGTGCCGAGTACGACACCAGAAGATTCTTCGTCTGCTGGTAGTGCTCCAGCATCATCTTATGGTTCTCGCGGCCGATCCCTGACTGCTTGTACCCGCCGAAAGCGGCGTGGGCCGGGTACGCGTGGTAGCAGTTCGTCCAGACCCGGCCGGCCTGGATGGCGCGGCCCGCCCGGTACGCGGTGTTGATGTCGCGGGTCCACACGCCCGCGCCGAGGCCGTACAGGGTGTCGTTCGCCGTGGCGATCGCGTCGTCGAAATCGGAGAAGGACGTGACCGCCACGACCGGGCCGAAGATCTCCTCCTGGAAGACCCGCATCCGGTTGTCGCCCTCGAAGATGGTCGGCTGGACGTAGTAGCCGCCCGCCAGCTCCCCGTCGTACTCGATCCGCTGACCACCCGTGAGGACCTTCGCGCCCTCCTGCTGGCCGATGTCCAGGTACGAAAGGATCTTCTGCAGCTGGTCGTTGGAGGCTTGGGCGCCGATCATCGTGTCCGTGTCCAACGGGTGCCCCGGCACGATCTTCTCCGTGCGGGTGATGCCCGCCTCCAGGAATTCGCTGTAGTGGCCGCGCTGGATCAGCGCGCGCGAGGGACAGGTGCAGACCTCGCCCTGATTGAGGGCGAACATGGTGAACCCCTCAAGGGCCTTGTCGCGGAAGTCGTCGTCCGCGTTCCACACGTCGTCGAAGAAGATGTTCGGCGACTTGCCGCCCAGCTCCAGCGTCACCGGCTTGATGTTCTCGGAGGCGTACTGCATGATCAGCCGCCCCGTGGTGGTCTCACCGGTGAAGGCGATCTTCGCGACGCGCGGGCTGGAGGCGAGGGGCTTGCCGGCCTCCGCGCCGAAGCCGTTGACGATGTTGACGACGCCCGGCGGCAGGAGGTCGGCCACCAGCTTCAGCCATACGTGGATGGAGGCCGGGGTCTGTTCGGCCGGTTTGAGGACCACCGCGTTGCCCGCAGCGAGTGCCGGGGCCAGCTTCCACGTCGCCATCAGGATCGGGAAGTTCCACGGGATGATCTGCGCGACGACGCCCAGCGGCTCGTGGAAGTGGTACGCGACCGTGTCGTCGTCGATCTCGCTGAGCGACCCCTCCTGGGCGCGCAGCGCACCGGCGAAGTAGCGGAAGTGGTCGATGGCCAGGGGGATGTCCGCGGCCAGGGTCTCCCGTACCGGCTTACCGTTGTCCCAGCTCTCGGCGACCGCCAGCTCCTCCAGATGAGCTTCCATCCGGTCGGCGATCCGGTTGAGGACCGAGGCGCGCTCGCCCGCCGCGGTCGCTCCCCACGCGGGGGCCGCGGCGTGTGCCGCGTCCAGGGCCCGTTCGACGTCCTCGGCACTGCCGCGGGCGATCTCGGTGAAGGGGCGGCCGTTGACGGGACTGGGGTTCTCGAAGTACTGGCCACGGGCGGGCGGGACGTACGCGCCGCCGATCCAGTGGTTGTAGCGGGACTCGTACGAGACGATGGCGCCCTCGGTCCCCGGCGCAGCGTAACGGGTCATCTCTGTGGCCTCCCGGATCCGGTGCCGCCCGCCGTTGGACGGCCCTCGCGACGAGGGTAGACAGCGGCACGTTGCAACCCCGTTGCACGGGGAACACCGTTATCCCTGTTCGGTCTCCAGCGTCCGGACCCTGGCGAGCAGTGCCGGGCGCCGACCTGCGGGGACGGCCGCGGCGAGCGCCCGCCAGATCGGGAGGTCGTCCTCGCCCCAGGGGCTGTACGCCCAGTCGGCCAGCAGGCCCGGGTCACCGCGCGCGATCAGTGCGGCCCGCAGTTGCTCGTCGAGCCGGCCCCGCAGGCGGACGACGGACGGCGCCTGCGAGCCGGGCAGCAGCGGACCCGCGTAGGCGCTGAGCGCCGCCGCCACCGCGCCGGACGCCAGTCTGCGCGCCACCGTGTCGAAGTCGGCGTCGACCGGCGCGGAGAGACGGTAGGGGCGGGAGAGGAGCAGTTCGGGGCCGAGCAGTCGTCGCAGCCGGGAGAGTTCGGCCCGCAGCGTCACCGGGGTCACCGACTCGTCCTCGTACAGTTCGACGAGGAGTTCGTCGCCACAGAGCCCCTCGGGATGGCGTGCCAGGCTCACCAGGAGCTCGCTGTGCCGCCTGCTGAGCCGGATCTTGCGGCCTCCGGCAACGAGCAGCGCCTCGTCCCGGCCCAGTGCACTGAGCCGCGCGGTCTCTCCGGCGGGCGCGGGCGCGGGCGCGAGGAGCGCCAGCTGTGACTCGGCGGCGCGTGCCACCGCCTGCACGAACGCCAGGCTGTGCGGATGCGCGAGCCGGTTCCCGCCGGTGATGTCCACTGCGCCCAGGACCCGGCCCGTGTGCGGGTCGTGGAGCGGCGCCGCCGCGCAGGTCCACTGTTGGACCGGCCGCAGGAAGTGCTCCGCGGCGAAGACCTGCACCGGCCGGTCCACGGCGATGGCCGTACCCGGCGCGTTCGTGCCGGCCACGGACTCGGCCCAGCGGGCGCCCTCCACGAAATTCATCCGGCCCGCGACCCGCCGGGTCGTCGCGTGTCCTTCGACCCACAGCAGCCTGCCGAGCGCGTCGCACACGGCGAGAAGGTGTTCGCCGTCCGTCGCGTACGCGCTCATCAGCTCACGGATCACCGGCATGGCGGGGGCCAGGGGGTGCCCGTCCCGGTACGGCCCGAGGTCGTCCGCGCCCAGCTCGACCAGGGCGGTACCGTCCGGGCTGACCCGGGCCTGTGCCGAGCGCCGCCACGACTCGCCGACCATCGGACGCACCGGCCGCTCCAACCGTCCGGCGGTGGTGAACACCTCGTGCGCATGCCGGAGTTGGCCGAGCCGTTCACCGGGGTCCGCGTCGGCCGTGAGAGCCACCCAGGGGTCCGTCAACTCACCCTCCCGTCCAGGGGCGTCGTGCACACCCATCGTGGCCGCCGCGAACGTCTGTGACAACCGTGCTGCGGAGAGCGACCGGAGGTGCGGGCGGGTCAGCCGGCCGAGTAGAGATTGACGAGACGGATGTAGCGCACCCAGTCCCAGTTCGGGCCGGGATCGGTGTGGTCGGTGCCCGGGACCTGGGCATGGCCGAGGATGTGCGCACGGTCCTTGGGGATGCCGTGACGGTCACAGACCGACGCGGTCAGGAGCGCCGACTTCTCGTACATGGTGTGGGTGAAGTAGGACGGCTGGTCCACCCAGCCCTCGTGCTCGATGCCGACACTGCGCGTGTTGTAGTCCCAGTTGCCCGCGTGCCAGGCGATGTTCTGCTCCCGGACGCACTGGGCGACGTAGCCGTCCGCCGAGCGCACCACGTAGTGCGCGGAGACCTGCTTCGCCGGATTCTGGAAGATCCCGATCGTGTTCGAGAACGTCTCCTGGGTGACATGGATGACCACGTACTGGATCGGATAGGCCGAAGGACGGGTCGACGCCGTGAAGTTGGACGTGGAGGCGGGCGTCCAGTGGGCGAGCGGATAGTCCGTCTCGCCCGCCGCCGCGGAAGCCGCGGCGCGGGCCGAGGCGGGGAGCAGCGCGGCGGCCGCCGTCACGGCGGCGCCCTGAAGAATCCTTCTGCGGTGCATGAACACTCCTGTGGGGGGTGGGATCAGGGACTGGACAGCAACGTCGCGGTCTCTCGCAGATGGTGGTGGAGTCCGCGACAAGGATCGCCTGCGGGCAGTCACTCCTTGCGGATCTCGGCCACACAGGTGTAGTTGGTGTCGCACGCGTTGGCCAACGGTGCATCGCCGGCCTGGCCGATCAGCTGATGAGCGTCCAGTTCCGACAGACCGTAGTCACGCGCCAGGCACTGCACCCGGTCCAACTGGGAGATGCGGAAGGCGTCTTCGTGCGGACGCGCGGAGCCGGTCGACATCAGATGCGTGTCGGACTCGATGCGCGGCCACGGTGTCGTGACACCCTTCTGCAGTCCGCTGCCCGAATCCCCCGACACCTCGTGGCCCCCTCTGTCCGACAATCGGAAGGCGTTGTCCGATGTACGGCCGAGCGTCTCGCGTTCGCCCTACCGTACGGGCGTCGCGCGGGCGACGGAAGACGGCAGGAGCCGAAACGGTTGCGTGGGGCGGGGAGGGAGCGGCGTCTTCGCGTCGTATGTGTGTACGGGGCCTCGTCGCGGGGGCCTGCGCTCTCGTCGCCGTTCCGGCGGCACACACCGTTCCGAGCAGGGCGAGCGGCAGCCCGATGGCAAGAGAAGGGCGGACAATTTGCCTGGAAATGAGGTCTCCTGAGGTGCGATCAGCTCGGCTGCCCGTCAGGTTTCGCCCCTACCCTCGACGCGCGGTGACATCGAGTTGAACACCGGGGCGGAACACGACGGGCGGAGGCCAGGACGTCCTGTCCGGCCCCCGCCCGTCGGCCATCGAGCGGCCCTGTTCACGGATGACCGCGGTCGCGTGACGACCTCAGTCGTCCGACCCGCTCGAACCTCCCAGTGCCGCTGCCGGATCGTCGTCCGCCGGGCCTGCCGGAACCCAGTGCCCGTTCTCCTTGCGGTAGGGCCACCAGCGTCCGTCCCGCCCGTACCTGAGCTGCACACCGACTTCCACGGCGGTCCAGCGATTGCCCGCGGACCGGAGCCGTGGCTGCTCGCCCTCCTCCCACGCCGCGGCGAGCCGGGCCCGGGCCCTGGCCAGCGATTCCGGATCCGGCGTCCACTCCTCGTCGAGCACGGTGAGCGCGGCCACCCCGCCGTACTGCCAGGCACGCACCGCCGCGTCGAGTCCGGCCCGCGACCGTCCGGATCCGGCGGCCAGCCGCGTCGCGATCCAGGGCTCGGGCCGGGCGTCCGCGACCAGCCGCACGGCGTCCTGCTGCGGCGTCAACCCGGGTCGCGGCGGCTGCCGTTCATGGCCGGGGGAGAGGGCGTCCACCAGCATCCGGTGGGCGCGTGCCGCACCGTCCCTCGCCAGCAACTCCAGGACCGCCGGATCAACTCCGGGTTCCGGTTCCGTCTCCGCGTCCAGCGACGGCGCGGGGCCCGGTTCCGCGGGCAGCGGCGGGGGAGCGGGCAGCGGGGGCAGGATGTCCCGCGCGGCGAAAGCCTCGTCCGCCCGCACACCGCGGTCCTTCGCCTTCGCGGCCGAGGCACCGGACCCGTCGGAGGAGACGGCCGGCCCGGCCGGCGCCCGCCCCTCGGCACGGGCCGCGATGCGTTCCTGGAGCTCGTCCAGGAGCCACCGCTCGCCGCGCCCCCGCATGAGCAACAGGACGAACGGATCCTGGTCCAGCAGCCGCGCCACCTGATAACAGAGGGCGGCGGTGTGCGGGCAGTGGTCCCAGGTCTCGCAGGTGCACTCCGGGTCCAGGTCGCCGATCCCTGGGAGCAGTTCCACACCGGCCGCTGAAGCGTCCTCCACCAGGTGTGGCGGCATCTCGCGGTCGAGGAGCGCCGCGATGTACCCGGCCCGGCCGGCGGCCATGACCAGGAACCGTTCCCAGTCCTCCTCGCTCAGCTCCTGGAGGAGCACATCACTGCGGTACGTGGACGAGTCACGGTCCCGGACGACCGCGGTGATCCGGCCGGGCCGCACGGTAACCGCTCCGACCTGGCCCTCGCGGGCGAACCTGCGCCCCTTCTTGAGCTGTCCGCCGTCCAGAGCGGTGTCCTCCAGGGCCTTCAGCCATGCCCGGCCCCACCAGGTCTCCGCGAAGCCTCGGCCGCGCGCGGGCGGCAGCGCGGCGAAGGTACGTTCCTGCACCGGAGCCGGAACGTCACCTCCGTCGGCGGTCGTGGACGCGTACCCGTCACTGTCGTATGCGTCGTTCATCGCGTGCCCCCTCGCAGCTCCACCAGATCGGCCAGTTCCGCATCCGTCAGTTCGGTCAGTGCCGCCTCGCCGGAGCCGAGCACCGCGTCCGCCAGTCCCTGCTTGCGGTCCAGCATGGCGGCGATCCGGTCCTCGATGGTGCCCTCGGCGATGAGCCGGTGCACCTGCACCGGCTGGGTCTGCCCGATCCGGTACGCGCGGTCGGTGGCCTGCGCCTCCACCGCCGGGTTCCACCACCGGTCGAAGTGCACGACATGGCCTGCCCTGGTGAGGTTGAGTCCGGTGCCGGCCGCTTTCAGGGACAGCAGGAAGACCGGGGCATCGCCCGCCTGGAAGCGGTTCACCATCGCCTCCCGCTCGGCGACCGGCGTACCGCCGTGCAGGAACTGCGTGCGCACCCCGCGCGCCGCCAGATGCCGTTCGAGGAGCCGGGCCATCTGCACGTACTGGGTGAAGACGAGGACACTCGCGTCCTCCGCCAGGATCGTGTCGAGCAGCTCGTCCAGCAGTTCCACCTTGCCCGAACGGTCCTCGATCCGGGGCTCCTTCTCCTTGAGGTACTGCGCGGGGTGGTTGCAGATCTGTTTCAGGGCCGTCAACAGCTTCACGACCAGGCCGCGGCGGGCGAAGCCCTCGGCGCCGGAGATCGCGGCCAGCGTCTCGCGTACCACCGCTTCGTACAGCCCCGTTTGTTCCGCTGTCAGCGACACCGTCCGGTCGGTCTCCGTCTTCGGCGGCAGCTCGGGCGCGATGCCGGGATCCGACTTGCGCCGTCGCAGCAGGAACGGCCGCACCAGCGCGGCGAGCCGCTCGGCCGCCGCCGGATCGCCGCCCTCCGCGGTGCGCGCGTAGCGGGTACGGAACGTGCCGAGCCTGCCCAGCAGACCTGGCGTCGTCCAGTCGAGGATCGCCCAGAGCTCGGACAGGTTGTTCTCCACGGGCGTGCCGGTGAGCGCCACCCGTGCCCGTGCACCGATCGTCCGCAGCTGCTTGGCCGTTGCCGAGTACGGGTTCTTGACGTGCTGCGCCTCGTCGGCCACCACCATGCCCCAGCGGACGCCGGCGAGCTTCGCCGCGTCGAGCCGCATCGTGCCGTACGTGGTGAGGACGAACTCGCCGTGCGCCAGGTCCGCGAGATTGCGCGACCCGCCGTGGAAGCGGCGCACCGGCGTACCGGGCGCGAACTTCTCGATCTCCCGCTGCCAGTTCCCCATGAGCGAGGTCGGGCAGACCACCAGCGTCGGCCCGGCGGCCGATTCGATGCTCTGGCGGTGCAGATGCAGAGCGATCAGAGTGATGGTCTTGCCGAGCCCCATGTCGTCGGCGAGACAGCCGCCGAGGCCGAGCGACGTCATGGTGTGCAGCCAGTTCAGACCGCGCAGCTGGTAGTCGCGCAGTGTGGCGGCAAGGGCCGCTGGCTGACCGACCGTCCGCTGCCCGTCCTGTTGCCCGCCGGACTCCGGGTCGGCCACCCGGCGGCGCAGCTGCTCCAGCCAGCCGGCGGCCCGGACCTCGACCCGGCGACCGTCGACCTCGGTGGAACCGGTCAGTACGGCTCCGAGCGCATCGATCGGAGTGACCTTGCGGTCCTGGGTCTCGCGAGCGCGCTGTGCCTCTTCGGGATCGATCAGCACCCACTGGTCGCGCAGCCGCACCACCGGCCTGTTGGCCTCGGCGAGCCGGTCGAGCTCGGCGCGGCTGAGCTGCTGGTCGCCCAGGGCGAACGACCAGTTGAACGTCAGCAGCGCATCGGCGGACAAAAGCGGCGGGGTGTCGGAGCCGGTCCGGGTGAATCCATCGTGGTCCTGGTCCGCTCCGTCGTCCTGCGGACCGATGACGGCGCGTGCGGTGAGCTTGCGCGCCAGTTCCCTGGGCCAGTGGACCTGGACCCCGGTCGCGGCGAGTGCCCGCCCGGCGGGGCCGAGGAGTTCGACGAGCTCTTCGTCGGCGGGGTCGACGGAGTCGGGCACCGTGGCCGACAACAGCGGAGTCAGCGGAGGCCAGGCACGGGCGGCCCGGCGCAACGCCAACAGGACGTCCATCCGGACCCGTGGGCCGAAGCCGGCCGCGGCCGGCGCGGAGCCGGCCCAGACCTCGGCGGCATCGGCGACCAGCGCCGGATCGCTGACGCTGTGGATCTGCAGGACAGCGCGGAAGGACGGCCCGGCGGTCCGCTCCTCGTCCTCGTCCTGGTCCGACGCCGTCAGCCCCGACGCCTCGACCCGCAGCGAGAGCCGGACGCCCGCGTCGTGCCCGGCCGCGACATCGGTGGCCCAGGCACGTTGACCGGGAAGATGCTGCGGCGCGTCGACGGCGAACGCTGCGCTGCCGGTGGCGAAGGCCGCCGCGGGGGTGCGCGGCAGCCCGTCCGCCACCGCGTCGAGGAACGCGCGCAGCAGTCGCTCGGGTTCGGGCAGCAGCACCGGCTGGACGGTTTCGTCGAGCGGTACCGCGTGGGCCAGAGGCGGCATCGAGGCGGCGAGCGTCCGGATCCGCGACTGATCGTCGGCAGTCAGCGGACCGGCCCGCCACGCGTCGTGATCGGTGGCCGTCAGTCCGGGCAACAGCAAACCGCGGGCGGCGAGTTGCAGAGCGAGCAGAGCGGCGGCGCCCCAGAACGCGGCGGCACCGGAAGCATGCTCCGAGGTCCGCGCGCGCGTGAGCACGGGCAGTGCGTCGCGGACCGGGAGCAGCAGCGCCGGTACGACGTGCACCCGCGCGTCGGCGCCGACGACGGTCAACTCCTCGACGGAACCGGGAGTGTCGGGGGGACTGCCGCTGTCCGGATACCAGAAAGCCATACGGCCGGTACGGAAGGGATCCGCGGGCAGGAAGACCACGGAGCAGCCGGAGAGTGCGGAGATCTCGGAGAGCGTTGTCGCAGGAAGCCTGTGCACAGCGATGCCGAATTCCTCAAATTTGACTAGTTGGGGCTCGAGGCGCCGAGGGTACTCCACCACAGCGTGCCCCCGTGGGCGCAATCGCCGTGATCCAGCTCACTTTCAGGTGACTCGGCAGCCTGCGCGACCGCCTGCCGCGCTTCAGGGTGTAGCCAGCACCCCCTTCGGGGGAGGGGGCTTTCCCCCGGAGGTCCGGGGTGGTGGCGCCATGGCTGACGCACCCGTCGTAACCATACGTTTCTACAGGTCAGCGCAGCTTTTCAGAGACCGGAGACCTCATGCCCCAGGCCGTAGCCACCGTCGTGGAAGGCACCCGTGACGGTACGGGAGATGCTGTAAGTGAAGTAACTGCCGGCCGTACCGGAACCGCCCCGAGCCAGGGGAGCGATTTCGCTCCCCTCCTGCGGGCGGTAAGGGGGCAGGGGCTCCTGGAGCGGCGCACCGGGTGGTACGCGGCGGGCATCGCCACCAACCTGGTCGCACTGGGTGCCGTGCTCACCGGCATGTTCCTCCTCGGCAACACGTGGTGGACCCTCCTGCTCGCACTGCCATTGGCGATCTTCTGGTCCCGCACCGCGTTCGTCGGACACGACGCGGGACACGCGCAGATATCCGGTGACCGCAAGGCGAGCCGGGCCATCGGCCTCGTGCACGCCAACCTGCTGCTCGGCATGAACGAGGCATGGTGGAACGACAAGCACGTACGCCACCACGCCAACCCCAACCACATCGACAAGGACCCGGACGTCGGCGTCGGCGCCCTGGTCTGGACCCAGAAGCAGGCGGCCCAGCGAGAAGGCTTCGCCCGCTGGCTCACCCGTAACCAGGCGCGGCTGTTCTTCCCGATGCTGCTCCTCGAAGGCATCGCGCTCAAGATCTCCGGCTTCCAGTACCTGCGGCGGCAGCCCGCCCGTGAACGGGCCCTCTCGGCACTTCTCCTGGTCGCCCATCTCGGTCTGTACGCAACACTGCTGCTCACTGTCCTGTCCCCGGGGAAGGCCGTCGTCTTCGCTCTCGTGCACCACGCGCTGTTCGGGCTCCACCTGGGCATGGCGTTCGCGCCGAACCACAAGGGCATGGAGATGCCCGACCCCGACGGCGACCGCTGGGGCCACCTCCGGCGTCAGGTCCTGACCTCGCGCAACGTACGCGGCGGCATCCTCACGGACTGGTTCCTCGGCGGGCTCAACTACCAGATCGAGCACCACCTCTTTCCGAACATGCCCCGCCCGCATCTGCGCCTGGCACAGCCCATGGTGCGCGCCCACTGCGAGGCGATCGGCATGCCGTACACGGAGACCGGACTGATCGAGTCCTACCGGCAGGCACTCCAGCACATGCACGAGGTCGGCGAACCCCTGAGGTGAGGATGCCGCGGCCGGCAGGAACCGATGGGGGCGCACAGGCGTTCTCACAGCAGGAGCGGCTTCCGGGCCGCGAAGGAGGCGTGGACGATGTCGAAAAGCGCGAAGATTGCCATCGGGGGAGTCGTCGCGGCAGTCATCCTGATGCCGTTCATCGGATTCTGGCTGTCGCTGCTGGTCCTGATCGGAGTTCCGGCGGTCGCCTATCTGCTGCTGGACCCGAGCCAGCGACGCAGGCTCCGCAGGATCACCCGCAAGGAAATAGGCCGCTGAAGAACCAGCTGAAGCCGAGCCGCTGACATCAAGCTGACAACGAGGGGGACTCCGCTGTGGGCGGGACCGTGACCGCAGTGAGCAGGAACGAGACATATTCGTTCACCAAGCCGAACCGGAAGAGCATCACCCTGCTGGCCGGGCTGGGCGTGGAGGGAGACGTGCACGCGGGAGTCACGGTCAAACACCGGTCCCGGGTCGCGCAGGATCCCACCCAGCCGAATCTGCGCCAGGTCCATCTCATCCACGCGGAGCTGTTCGGTGAATTGCGAGCAGCCGGTTTCGAGGTCGCTCCCGGCGATCTCGGGGAGAACGTCACGACCAGCGGGGTCGATCTCCTCGCCCTCCCCGTCGGCACTCTGCTGCACCTCGGCGACGAGGCAGTCGTCGAGGTCACCGGCCTGCGCAATCCGTGCCTGCAGATCGACAACTTCCGCGACGGGCTCCTCAAGAAGGTCGTCGGCAGGGACGCTGCGGGCCGCATCGTGCGCAAGGCCGGGATCATGGGTGTCGTCACGGTTGGTGGTGTGGTCCGGCCCGGGGACCCGATCGAGGCCGAGTTGCCCGTCGGGCCGCATCGCGCGCTGGAGCGCGTGTAACCGGAGAGCGCGCGACACACGGCGGTGGGGCCGGGGCGCACAAGCTGGTGGGCGGCTGCCGACGATCGGCTGCCGCCTCACGTTGAGCGCCGGGAGCTTGCTCAGGCCGGCCGTACCGCGATGGCGTCCAGGGCCTTCAACAGGCCGGGCAGTTCCGTGCCGCGCCCGACCGGAAGCACCTCGCCCGGTTCCTCGTCCAGCAGGATGAACGCGATGTCATCGGTCCTGGCGACCAGTGACCAGCCGGGGCCGTCGGCGCGCAGCATCCGGGCGTCGCCCGTGGCGAAGGAGGACCGGACACGGCCCGGGGGCGGCGGGGTGTCCACATAGGCATGGGCCTGCGCGAGGGCCCGGCGTACACCGGGATGCGCCCTGGAAGGCTTGTCCTCCGCGGGGTTCTGGGCGGTGGAGCCGGGCCCGTCGCTCCGGTGCCGGCTCTCGGCCCCGGCCTCGATCTCGACTTCGGGCCCGGCTCCGGCTTCACTTCTGACGTCGGTGTCGGCGTCGTCCCGCTCGGTCGGCCCGGCGGACGTGCCGGTGCGGTCGTCGGCCCGGCCCGCGGCCGCGTCCGTGCCGCCGTCCGGAGTGGCGAAGGCCGTCTCGTCGTCGAGCTGCTCGCGCCAGGCCGCCCACTGGTGCGCAATCTCGTCCGCGCCCATGCGCCGCTGGGCCGGACCCCACGACTCCGTGTCGGGAGGTGCCAGCGGCGCCGGATCGGCCCCGTCGGCATCCGGGTCCGGCAACGGATCGTGCGGGGCGGCCACCCCGGGAACAGCGACCCTCACCGCGAGAGGCCAGCCGGGCAGAGCGCAGACCACCGAACGGCCGTCGGGGGAGAGGTCGTACTCCATTCCGCAGTCCCAGGCCGCGATGGCGACCGCGACCAGCGACACGTCCTCGACGACGACGGTCCACCGCGCACCACCGCCGTCCTGGCCGAGGACCAGTCCGTACCCTTCGGCGTACGGTTCGAGGGCGAGCGCCGCACACGCGGCGGGGTAGTCGTCGCCGAGCACGCTCGGGAACTGCGCCGGTGTCAGCAGCACCGCGGTCAGCACATACAGTGCGTCGTCATCCGCGACTGCGTCGCTCGTGCCGGTCACGGCACCCTCCTCGTCCGTCATGGTTGTCCGCCGGCGCACCTTAACCAGTCGGTAACCCAATCGTCGAGGCCCTGACAAGGGAGGACGAGCGGCCCGCGGCCCGACGGACGGCGCACCTCAGTCCGTGGGCAGACCGAGCAGCGAACGGGCCACTGTCTGCGGTGACTCGTCACGCTCGCGGGCCAGCGCGATGACGGCCCGGCAGGCCAACTCGCTGATACCGAAGGAGAGCGCCTCCGGCGACACCCACCCGCTCGCCTCGTCGATCCGCGCCTCATCCTCCTCCACGGATGCCGAGACATACGTGGCGGCCGCCTCGAACAGGTTGTGCTGCTTGCGCCGGTCCTGGTCGAGAGGTGCTGTGGGCCGCTCGCCCTTCCGGTCCGGGGACACAACCTTCCGGAAACTGCTGAATATGTCGATCACGAAGACCGTCCTCCCAAGGACCTGTGAATGCATGACGTGCGAACAGCATCTGGTCGAACATCACCTGCTCGTCCAGCACTTGCTCGTACAACCTACGGTGTTCCCCGCCGACGTAGAGTTGGACCTCCGACCGAGGCAAGGGGGCAGCACGATGAAGCGGTACGACCGGCTGAGGGAGATTCAGCGCCTCGATCCGGAGCGGGACTTCCTCCGGATCTATCGGATCACGGCAACCTACGAATTCCCCTGGGACGTCACCCGCGCTCTCGAACTGGCCCTGTACCGCACCTATGCCGTCCCGCGCATCGGACGACTCCTCGCCGAAACGGCCGAACTGACGGATCGTTCGCAGAAGCGCTACGACGACACCGCGCTCCTCCTCGACACGGTCGTCGAGCACGGCTTCGACAGCACCCCGGGGCGCACGGCCATCCGCCGGATCAATCAGATGCACCGCAGTTACGACATCAGCAACGACGACATGCGTTATGTGCTGTGCACGTTCGTCGTCACCCCGAAGCGGTGGCTCGACAGCTACGGCTGGCGCCGGCTGTCCGACCATGAACTGCGGGCGTGCGCCGTCTACTACCGGACCATGGGCGCCCATATGGGCATCAAGGACCTGCCGGCGACGTATGAGGATTTCGAGCGCACCCTCGACAGTTACGAGGCCGAGCACTTCGGCTGGGACGAAGGGGCACGGCGCGTCTCCGATGCCACGCTGGACCTGATGAGCTCCTGGTATCCGCGTCCCTTGGCGCCCGCCGCACGGAAAGCGGCCCTCGCGCTTCTCGACGATTCCCTGCTGCGGGCGTTCCGGTACGAACGCCCGGGCCCCGCGACCCGTAGCCTCACCCACGGCGCCCTGCGGCTGAGGGCACGGGCCGTACGACTGCTGCCGCCGCGTGCCACCCCGCACTACGCCCGGCAGAACCCGGAGATCAAGGGCTACCCGGACGGCTACGAGGTGGCCGGGCTCGGTACGTTCCCCAGCCCGGGCATCCGCGGCTGTCCGGTAGCGCACCACGGGCGCCCCGACGCCCCGGTCGAATGAGGAGTCGAGCGGGCGGTCGAGCCGGCAGCCGATCGGTCAGGAAGTGAGCAGGACGGCAGAGCGCTCGACCGTCAGTCCCGTACCGCGAGGGCGAGGAATCGGTCGTCCTCGTCGGTGTACGTATCGAGCCGCCAGCCCGAATGCGCCAGCAGCGGACGGAGGTTGGGCGCGGCGCGCAGATCGTCGTCCGTGATCCGGCGGCCATGGCGCGCTGCCAGAGCGGCCCGCCCGATGGGGTGGAAGAGTGCCAGTAGGCCTCCCGGCCGGACCACCCGCGCCAATTCCGCCAGGTCCGGTCCGGGGTGGGAGAGATGGGAGATCAGCCCGGCCCCGAACACCGCGTCGAGCGACCGCGAGCGCAGGGGAAGGCGGGCGACATCGGCGAGGAGCAGAGCTCCGCTCCGGTCCCGCCCCGCCCGTACCGCCGCCTCCAGCATCGCCGCCGTGAGGTCCACGCCCAGGACCGTGCCCCGCGGTCCCACGGCCGCGCGCAGAGCAGGCAGTGCCCGGCCCGTACCGCAGCCGGCGTCGAGCACGGCGTCACCGGGGCCCAGCCCGAGTGTGCCGACGGCGCAGGCGTAGGCAGGCCCGTCATCAGGAAACCGGGTGTCCCAGTCCGCCGCGCGTGCCGTGAAGAACTCTTGGACGTGTGTATGGTCATCGGCCATACGGACATGATCCCGCAGTTGCCGAGGGGGCGGAACAGAGCGAAACATCGGGAAATGGGGTGCATGTTCGAGCACTCTGCGATCGTTCGGGAACATCTCTCTGTCATATTTCAGCAGCTTTCGAAATGCGCCCGGGGCGCGCGCCCCCATCGCGACTAGCGTCCCCGATCCATGGGACACCTGGACCACGCCACCTTCGGCTGGCTGACACCTGCGCTGTCGTATGCGATGGCATGCATCGGCTCCGCACTCGGACTGAGCTGCACCGTGCGGGCACTCGACACGACCGGCCGTTCGCGCCGCAACTGGCTGATCACGGCCGCATCCGCCATCGGCTCCGGCATCTGGACGATGCACTTCGTCGCGATGCTCGGTTTCGGCGTGACCGGCACCGACATCCGCTACGACGTGGCGCTGACCTTCCTCAGCCTGCTCGGCGCCATGGCTGTGGTCGGAGGCGGAGTCTTCGCCGTCGGCTACAGCCGCGACCGGACCAGGGCACTGCTGCTCGGTGGATTCGCCACCGGACTCGGCGTCGCCAGCATGCACTACCTGGGAATGGCGGCGCTCCGCCTGCACGGCACGATCCACTACGACCCGCTGCGCGTCACGCTCTCCGTCGCCATCGCTGTCGTGGCCGCGACGGTGGCACTCTGGGCGGCGCTCAACATCAAGTCCACCCGGGCCGTCGCGCTGGCCTCGCTCGTCATGGGCGCGGCGGTCAGCAGCATGCACTACACCGGAATGCTGGCGGTCTCCGTGCAGGTCACGCCCTCGGGCAGGGACCTTGCCGGGGCCACGGCCATGCAGTTCATCTTCCCCCTGGCTGTCGGTCTCGGCTCGTACCTCTTCCTGACCTCGGCGTTCGTCGCGCTCTCCCCGACGGCCCGGGAACGCGCCGCCTATGTCTACGCCGAACGCACCGCAGCACCGGCCGAAGCGGACTCCACGGAGACCGCACCACACGGATTCACCGGGAGGGGTCCCGTCTCCCGGCCACGACGCGGTGGTCCGAGCGACCGCGACACATCGCCCGCCACTACGCCCTGACACCACCGCGCCCGACATCACCACGCCCCGGCGCCTGTGCACCCGGCCGAACGGCACCGGCCCCCGGCGCCCGCGACACACCCAGCTCCACACCCGGAACGAGGAGGCCATGCGCCCACCCCGCACGACCCCGGAAACCGGTGCGACGGCCGCCGCCCGGCCCACCGCCCCGCCGACGCGTGGACGCCGCGCACATGCGGGACCGCCTGCCGACGAGAGTGCCGAGCACGACGCACAACTGCTGCTGACACACGACCCATCCGCGCCGCGCGGGCGGTGGACGCTGCGTCCCAGGACGGTACGCGCCAAGATCATCTCGTTGCTGATGGTGCCGGTTGTCTCGCTGCTCGCCCTGTGGGGTTTCGCCACGGTCACCACCGCCCAGGAGGTGGCACGCCTACGCCAGTTGCAGCGGGTCGACGGCGACGTCCGGGCCCCGATATCGACCGCCGTCGCGGCACTCCAGAGCGAGCGCCGGGCGGCCGTCCTGCAGACCGCTGCCCCCAGCAGCGTCCAGGCCGCCGCACTGGAGCGGCAGGCCAGGCGCACCGACACCGCGCTCGCCGCACTGCGCCTGGACAGCGACCACACCATCGCCGACACCGGCAACCTCCCGCCCGCGGTCGCCGACCGGCTCGACCGGTTCTTCGCCCTCACCCACCGACTGCGCACCGACAAGAGCGGGGCGGGCGACGAGCGCGCCGTGTACGAGCAGTACACCGCGGCCGTCTCCGCAGCCTTCGGCGTCTCCGGCGCCCTCACCGGAATCCAGGACGACGCACTCGGCTCCGACGCCCGCGTCCTGCTCGAACTCGCCCGCGCCGACGAGATGCTGGCCCGTGAGGACACCCTGCTCGCCACAGCCGCCCGCACCGGAACGCTCAAGGGCGGCCAACTGCGCCTGTTCACCGGAGCGGTGGCCACCCGGAGGAACCTCGCCGAGACCGCGGGCGCGGATCTCCCCGCCACCGAGCGCGCCACCTGGCAGCGGTTCACCACCGGAGCCGCGTATCGGCAGCTCCAGGCTGCCGAGGACAAGGTGGTTGCCGCACCAGCCGGACGCCAGGCGGCACAGGCGGTGCCCGTGACCGACTGGGAACGAGCGGCGGCCCGCGTACGGAGCGAGCTGCGCACCATCGACACCACCGCTGGACAACGCGCCGCCGACCGGACGAAGCCGCTGACCCGCGGACTGCTCAGCCCGTCCGGAGCCGCAGTCCTCTTCGGCTGCGCCGCCGTCGCCGCGTCCCTGGTGATCTCCGTACGCATCGGCCGCGCGCTCGTCGTCGAACTGGTCAGCCTCCGCAACAGCGCCCTGGAGATCGCCCGACGCAAACTGCCCCGCGCCATGCGACGGCTACGGGCCGGCGAGGAACTCGACATCGCGGCCGAGGCCCCGCAGGGCCCGGCCAGCCAGGACGAGATCGGCCAGGTCGGCGAGGCACTCGGCACCGTGCACCGGGCAGCCCTCAGCGCCGCCGTCGAACGGGCCGAACTCGCCGATGGCATCTCCGGAGTCTTCGTCAACCTCGCCCGCCGCAGCCAGGTACTGGTCCACCGTCAGCTCAACCTCCTCGACAGCATGGAGCGCCGGGCCGACGACCCGGACGAGCTGAGCGACCTCTTCCGGCTCGACCACCTCACCACCCGGATGCGACGGCACGCCGAGAGCCTCATCATCCTGTCCGGTGCGGCGCCGGGACGGGCCTGGCGGATGCCCGTACCGCTGACGAACGTCGTACGCGCCGCCGTCTCCGAGATCGAGGACTATGCCCGGGCGGAGGTACGGCAACTGCCCGACGCCGCGGTGAACGGCACCGCCGTCGCCGACCTCACCCATCTGCTCGCCGAACTCATCGAGAACGCCGCACAGTTCTCACCGCCCCACACCAAGGTGCGCGTCACCGGCGAGTTCGTGGGCAACGGCTACGCCCTGGAGATCGAGGACCGTGGCCTGGGCATGGGCAACGAACTCCTCGGCGATGCGAACCGGCGCATTGAGCAGGCGGAGGCGCTCGACCTCTTCGACAGCGACCGGCTCGGCCTCTTCGTCGTCAGCCGACTCGCCGTGCGGCACCACATCAAGGTCCGGCTGCGCACCTCCGCGTACGGCGGGACGACCGCCGTGGTTCTGCTCCCCACGTCACTGCTGCAGAGCGCACTCCCGGCGGCCGAGGAGCCGGCCGCGCCGGGGAACGCCTCGGTCGAGCGCGGGGACGACCGGGACCGCCCGCCCTTCGGACCCGGACCCGGATCCGGTCCTCGCGCGGTGCGACCGCGGACCACCGCCTTCCCCGCGCCAGTACCCGTACCCGCACTCGAATCCCGTACGGAGCCGGCTGCCGCGGTCACCTCGCTGCGCGGGCGTCCGGGCGGCACGGCCGAGCACGGGCCCGGGGCCTGGACGGAAGCGCAGCCCGACGACGGCACATTGCCGCGCCGGGTGCGCCAGACCAATCTCGTCCCGCAACTCCGTGAGGAGCCGCACCCCGACGAATCGCCGCGCGGCGCCCCGAACGACAAGGGTGGCCTCCTGGAGCGCACCCCCGAGCAGGCGCGGGACCGCATGACCGCCTACCGCAACGGCTGGGTGCGCGGCGGCGGCACCACCCCCGGCACTTCCGAGCCCCGTCCACGCAGCGAAGGAGACCACGCATGATCGCTAACGAGAGGACCGGGGATCGCCACACCTCGGGTGAACTCGACTGGTTGCTGGACGACCTGGTGGCACGGGTCGGCGAGGTCCGCCACGCCGTGGTGCTCTCCGGCGACGGCCTCGCGGTGGGCGCCTCCAACGCCCTCAGCCGCGAGGACGCCGAACATCTCGCCGCGGTGGCCTCCGGATTTCACAGCCTGGCCAAGGGCGCAGGGCGCCATTTCCGCGCCGGGAACGTACGCCAGACCATGGTCGAGATGGATGAGGGCTTCCTGTTCGTTGCCGCGGCGGGCGACGGATCCTGTCTCGCGGTACTCAGCACGGCCTTCGCCGACATCGGACTGGTCGCCTACGAGATGGCCCGGCTCGTCAAACGTGTCGGAGAGCACCTGCGTACCCCGCCGCGGTTCGTCGCGCCTGCGCCGACCGTCGGCTGAGCGGGCGGAGACGGCCGTGTCCATGACCGACGGGGGTCCTGGAGGCACCCCGCTGCCCCCGGGCCCGCACGCACGCACAGGCAGTCAGTGGTACGACGCCGAAGCCGGCCCGCTGGTCCGCCCGTACGCAGTGACGGGCGGCCGGACCGAACCGGGCCCCGCCGGCGTGCGGTTCGATCTGATCGCACTCGTCACCCTGGACGACAACGCGCTGGACGGCTCCGAGGAATCCCTGCTCGGTCCGGAACACCGGGCCATGCTCGCGCTCTGCCGGTCGGAAACCCAGTCCGTCGCGGAACTCTCCACCGACGCCGACCTGCCGGTCGGAGTCGTACGCGTACTCCTCGGCGATCTGCTCGAAGCCGGCTATGTGCGGGTCAGCCGCCCGGTACCGCCCGCGCAGCTGCCGGACGAACACCTCCTCCGCGAGGTGATCAACGGCCTGAGGGCCCTGTAGGGGCACCACGGTGATGCGGCCGGTCCCTCGGCACAGGGAGCACACGGTCCGCTCTCCTCTCCCTGTGCCGGGAGGGGAGAGCGGACCGCGCTCAACGGCCGTACGGTTCTGCCGGCTCAGACATTGACGCCGTAGTCGGACGCGATACCGGCCAGGCCCGAGGCGTAACCCTGGCCGACCGCCCGGAACTTCCACTCCGCACCGTGCCGGTACAGCTCGCCGAAGACCATGGCGGTCTCGGTCGAGGCGTCCTCGCTGAGGTCGTAGCGGGCCAGCTCGACGCCGTTCGCCCGGTTCACCACGCGAATGAAGGCGTTGCGGACCTGGCCGAAGCTCTGCCCACGGCTCTGCGCGTCATGGATGGAGACCGGGAAAACAATCTTGGCGACATCGGCCGGGACAGCCGCGAGATCGACGTTGATGGACTCGTCGTCGCCCTCGCCCTCACCGGTCAGGTTGTCACCGGTGTGCTGGACCGAACCGTCCGGGCTGGTCAGGTTGTTGTAGAAGACGAAGTGCAGGTCGGAGAGGACCTTGCCGGCGTCCGAGCACAGCAGCGCACTCGCGTCCAGGTCGTGATCCGCACCCGTGGTCGTCCGTACGTCCCAGCCCAGGCCGACCGTCACTGCGGTCAGGCCGGGCGCTTCCTTCGACAAGGAGACGTTACCGCCCTTGGCCAGGGTCACACCCATGAACTTCCTCCATTGATCCAGTGGTTCAGCGATTCGATGATGCGGTGATCAGCACTTCTTCGGCCGTCACCAGGGTCAACGACGGTGTCGCGCCCGTAGTTCCCTTGCTTGCGCAATTCCTGAAGTAACAAGCTGCGAGGGGTGTTCCCCGTCGGCGAGCCGGGGCCTCACGTGTGCGGGCCGCTCCCGGGACTCGCATCGGACTCCTTCATGGCCTTCGTCTCACTCTTCAGGATCCGCATGGATTTGCCCAGGGCGCGGGCCGTGTCCGGCAGCCTTTCGAGCCGAACAGCACGATCACCACGATCAACACGTGCCAGGGTTCGAGGCCGTTGCGCAACATGTAGGTCCCGCCCTCCCCTGCGCTCTCAACGCCCGCCAGAAGCGGCACCGCGGCGCTCAGAGCGATGCCCGGACCATCATCCGAAGGAGGAGAGCGTGGCGCGGCGAGCACGCACCACGTGCCCGCCGTCGATGCCCGGACCGGGGTCGGAGGCAGGGTGGCCGACGCGCGAGGGGGTCATGAGTACCTCCACTTCCGTTCGTAGCGGGCACGGGCGGCCCACAGCCCGTATGCGTACAGGGCCAGGACCGTTGCGAGCAACAGGTAATAGAGCGGCGGCAGTGCGCTCATGCCGAGCAACGGACCGAGCGGGGTGAGCGGCAGCAGCAGCCCGACCACGGCAAGACCCGACGCGGCCGCGCGCAGCGGACCGCCGCTGCGATCCTCGGCGGTGCGACGGCCGGTACGCAGCAGCAGCATCACCAGAGCCTGGGTGAGCAGGTTCTCGGTGAACCATCCGGAATGGAAGGCTTCCTGCCCGCCCGATGTCGCCGAACCGCGCAATGCGAAGGCCAGCATGGCGAACGTCGCCAGGTCGGCGGTGGCGTTCAGCAGACCGAAACCGGTGATGAAGCGGAGGAAGTCGCGCGGACGCAGCACCGTGGGCCGCCGCAGCACCGAGGGTGCGGGCCGGTCGAACGCGAAGGCGAGCTGTGCCACGTCGAAGCACAGATTCTGCACCAGGACCTGTGCCGGAAGCATCGGCAGGAACGGCAGCATCAGCCCTGCGGCGAGCATCGCGATGACGTTGCCGAGGTTCGACGAGAGCGTGATGCGCAGATACGTGGCGATGTTCCCGCTGGAGCGCCGGCCCTCCGTGATCGCGTGGTCGATGGCCACGAGATCCTTTTCGGCGAGCACCACGTCGGCGGTCTCCCGCGCCACATCGACCGCGTTGCGCGGGCAGATGCCGACATCGGCCGCGTGCATCGCGGGCAGATCGTTGACGCCGTCGCCGAGGAATCCGGTGGTGTGTCCGAAGCCGCGCAGTGCGGAGACGATCCGGGCCTTGTGCTCGGGCGTGCAGCGGGCGAAGACCGTGGCCCGGTCGGCGGCCTGCGCGAGTTCCCCGTCCGACAGCGCGTCGATCCGTTCCGCGGAGACGACCTCACCCGGGTCGAGGCCCAGATCCCGGCAGGCGCGGGCGACGGTCCCCGCATCGTCGCCGCTGAGGACCTTCACGGCGATGCCCCGGTGCCCGAGAACGGCCAGCGCTTCGGCGGCGCTCGAGGTGAGCGCGTCCCGCAGAGTGACGAAGCCGAGGAAGGCCAGCCCCCGTTCGTCGGCCGTCGTGTACGGACCGAGCCGGGCGGGCCGTTCGGTACGGGCCACCGCCAGCAGCCGCAGACCATTCCCGGTCTCACGGGCGGCCAGGGCCTTCAGCCGGTCCCGTTCGCCATCGTCCAGGGCGCACCGGTCGAGCACCGATTCCACTGCGCCCTTCGTCACAAGGGTGTGCGTACCGAGCCTGCCGGGGCTGCGGACGACCGCGGTGGCGAGGCGCCGCACCGGATCGAACGGCAGCGCGGCCACACCGTCGTACGCGGACAGTGCCTCCTCCTGGTCCTCGGCCGCGTCCAGAACCGCCTCGTCGAGTGCGTCGGGGGCGGGCAGATCAGCGAGCTGCAGCGTCCACAAGGCGTTGACCCCGGCCCAGTGCAGCACCTCGGGATCGGACCGGTCCGATCCGTTCAGTGACCGTTCGACCACCGGCCGGTCCTGGGTGAGGGTTCCGGTCTTGTCCAGACACAGCACATCGATCGCCCCGAGATCGTGCAGTGCGGGCAGCCGTTTGACGATCACCCCACGGTTCCGGGCGAGCAGCGAAGCGCCCCTGGCCAGCGCCGTCGTGACGATCACCGGCAGCATCTCCGGAGTCAGACCGACGGCCACCGCGACGGCGAACGGCAGTGTCTCCAGACCACGGCCGCGCAGTGCCGCGTTGGCCATCAGCACCAGCGGCGGGGTGAGCAGCATGAACCGGATCAGCGTCCAGGAGATCCCCTGCACCGAACGGTCGAAGGCGCTCGTGCCGCGGCGGCGAGCGGAATCGTCGTACGCGGCGGCGAACCGGGTGTCGGCACCCGTGGCCGTCACCACCGCCGTACCGCTGCCGGATGCCACGCTGCTGCCCTGGAAGCACAGCTCGGGTTGTTCGAACAGCCCGGACCCGTCGGCCGGCCCGGCGCCGACCGTGAGGTATCGGTCCGGCGTATCGACGGGTTCTTTGGAGACCGGCGCCGACTCACCGGTGAGGGCCGACTGATGCACGGTCAGGCCGCTCGCGCGCAGCAGCCGCACATCGGCGGGTACGAGATCACCCGGGCCGAGCCTGATCACATCGCCCGGCACCAGCTCCCCGACCGGCAGCTCACGCGTCTGTGGGACGTCATCCGGGCCGGTGCGGCGCAGCACGGTCGCGGTGGTCGCCACCAGTTCCCGCAGGGCAGCCGTCGCACGGTCGGCCCGATGCTCCTCCGCGGACCGCAGCAGACAACTGACGACCACGAGCACCAGCGTCACCGACGCGGTGCCCCACGAGGCCACCGCTGCCGAGACCAGGCCCAGACAGAGGAGCACCGAGGTGAACGGATCCCGCAGGCTGCGAAGGAAACGACGGGGCCAGGAGACCGGACGCCAGGCCGGCAGGGTGTTCTCGCCGAACCGCGCCAGTCGTTCCTCTGCCTGCCCCTCCAGTAGCCCCCGCGGGCCGCTGTCCAGCGAACGCAGCACCTGCAAGGAGGTCGGTGCGGCACTCGGCGACGTTGGTCGCGCGAGATCGACGGAGGCGCTCCGGGTGGCCGCCGCGCCCGCTATCGGCACGACGACGGCCGACGAGCGATCGGACTCGGTGCTGCCGGCACCTGCGGCGGCACTGCTCTCAGGCACCGAGCCCACGGAGGCGTACGGGCTGCTCGGGCGCGTGTCCGGCGCGTTCGGCGAGCTGGCCGACCATCAGGCGTACCACGGTCACCACATCGGGGTCGTCGACCAGGTACACCTGCCGGCGGCCCTCGCGCCGTGACCGTACCAGTCCGGCCAGTTTCAGCTTTGTCAGATGCTGGCTCACCGAGGGAAGGGTGCCGCCCACCCGGTCCGCGAGGCCGGTGACATCGCTTTCGCCCTGGGACAGGGCCCACACGATGTGCAGCCGCGCAGGCGTCGCCAGCAGGCCGAAGGCGGCAGCCGCCTCCACCAGTACCTCCGCGGGCGGATCCTCGAAACCGCCGCCGGCACTTGTCGACACTCTTGCTCTCCCTGTCCGCGTAGGGCTGCTTCCCGCGCCCGAAGTACCCAGTGTAGGCGCCGGGCGGTCGGGGGCCGCGGGCCCGTACCTCCGGGAACGCGTGACCCTTGTGCGGGGGCCCGCGCACTCACGACCGGGAATGCGCGAACCACGGACGCGCTCGGAGGGACGCATCGGTGGCTGGACTCATCCGGTTGTGGACCCATCCGGTCATGGAGTGAGCGGGAAACGATCACATCGCTAAAAAAGCGATCCCGTCCCCCGGGGCAGGTGCTCGTTTGCCATGCTGTCGCCGTAGTCACTGTCGACGTAATCATGCTGACGGTTCACGGAATCCGAGCCCTTCAAGACAGCTCTGACCTGCGCATTCAGTGTCTTGGGACTCACTGGTGAGAGAAGTGATCGATGCTTTCCGAGCACGCTGACAACACTCACGGGGTGACGGCCGGGAAGGCCAGGGAGACCGAGGCTCTTGCACTCAAGATATTGGTCGCCGGAGGCTTCGGAGTCGGGAAGACGACGCTGGTCGGTGCGGTCAGCGAAATCCGGCCGCTGCGGACCGAGGAACTCCTCAGCGAGGCGGGACAGTCGGTCGACGACACCGACGGGGTCGATCGGAAGACCACGACCACCGTCGCCATGGACTTCGGACGCATCACCATCCGGTCCGGCCTCTCGCTCTACTTGTTCGGCACACCGGGTCAGGACCGTTTCTGGTTCCTGTGGGACGAACTGTCCCAGGGAGCCCTCGGGGCTGTGGTCCTCGCAGACACCCGTCGTCTGGAGGGCTGCTTCCCGGCCGTCGACTATTTCGAGCACCGACGCATCCCCTTCGTCGTCGCGGTCAACTGCTTCGCCGGTGCCCGCGCATACGGTGAGCGCGAAGTGTCCCGTGCCCTCGATCTCGACCTCGGGACACCCGTCGTCCTGTGTGATGCGCGCGACCGGGACTCCGGCAAGGAAGTCCTGATCCGCATGGTCGAGTACGCCGGGCGGATGCACACGGCCCGGCTCCTCGGCTCGGTGGGCTGACTCTCCCGGCACTCTTCCCTCGCGCGCCACGGAGCCAGGACCCAGCCACATGATGGAGGACCGCTTGCCCCTACGTGGCCCGTACGCAAGGCTTACGCGAAACGTGGGGCACGGGGAACGTATGAGCGGGGAGGAGCGGGGATATGGCGCTGGACAGGGGACTCGACTGGCTCCTTGACGATCTCACGGGCAGGGTCGAGCACATACGGCACGCGTTGGTGCTGTCGAACGACGGTCTGGTGACCGGAGCGAGTTCGGGGCTGGCGCGCGAGGACGCGGAGCATCTCGCCGCGGTCTCGTCCGGGCTGCACAGCCTCGCCCGTGGATCGGGACGCCACTTCCGGGCCGGCAAGGCCCGGCAGACCATGGTGGAATTCGACGAGGCGCTGCTCTTCGTGACGGCCGCGGGTGAGGGTAGTTGTCTGTGCGTGCTCAGCGAGGCCGAGGCCGACGTCGGCCAGGTCGCGTACGAGATGACATTGCTCGTGAACAGGGTAGGGGAGCACCTCGGTGTCGCCAGGCGGCAGGCGGGTAGCGAGGGCGCGAACCAGCCCTGACCGGTCGCGGGAGCCGCACTCGGGCTGTTTGCCCGGCTCGGGCTGCGGCGGCGCCCATCCCTCCGTCCTTGCTGAAAACTCCTGGTGCGGGGAGAGCGGAACCGGCATCCTGACCCGCATGCTGATCAGGGAAGCCACAACCGGGGACTGGGCCGGCATCTGGCCGTTCTTCCACGAAATCGTTGCCGCGGGCGAGACGTTCACCTATCCGCCCGACCTCGATGAGCACGAGGCCTGCTCATGGTGGCTCCTCAAGTCACCGAACCGCACGGTCGTCGCGGTCGACGACGACGGGGCGGTCCTCGGCACGGCGAAGATGAACAACAACCACATGGGCAACGGCGCACACATCGCCAGCGCCAGTTACATGGTCGACCCCGAGCATTCCGGTCAGGGGGTGGGCCGGGCCCTCTGTGCGTACACGCTGGACTGGGCTCGCGCATCGGGGTTCCGGGCCATGCAGTTCAACGCCGTGGTGGAGACGAACATCCACGCTGTCCGGCTCTACCGCTCGCTCGGTTTCGAAGTCCTCGGAACGCTGCCCGAGGGGTTCAACCATCCGAAACAGGGCTTTGTCGGACTGCACATCATGTACTGCCGTCTCTGACACATCCTGCGCGCTGCGGGGACACTCGCGGCCGCAGCGGTGGTCGGCCTCACCGGCACGGTCCTCACCGCCGACCCGGCCGCAGCTCCCACTCCCACCTGGGCCGTGACCCGTACGGTTCCGGTGGCTCCCCGCTCGCGGGGAGCCAGGCCTCTCTGCGCTCTCGCTCTTCTGCGCTCGCGTCACGGCTGCTCCGCGGTCGGTGTGGGAGCGGAGGCGGGAGGCGCGGAGCGCCCGCTCTCGCCCTCCCGCACCCCTGCTGCCCGAGCCCGGGACCCGCCCCGCAGAATGGCAGCGGAAGATCGTCCGCGATCGGCGGGCGATACGGCACAGGGGCTGATCGGAGCGCATTGATGAATCACGACGATCCCGTTCTGCTGCACACCGAGGGACGCATCCGGCACATCACGCTCAACCGCCCCCACGCCCTCAACGCGCTGAACCACGCCATGGTCCTGCGCATGGACGAAGCACTCGGCGAAGCCGAGCGCGATGACGCCATCACCGCGGTCCTGATCGCCGGCGCGGGGGAGCGCGGTCTCTGCGCGGGCGGCGACATCCGTTCGATCCATGAGGACGCCCGCTCGGGCGGCGGCACATCGATGGACTTCTGGCGTGACGAGTACCGGCTCAACGCCCGTATCGCCCGGTTCCCCAAGCCGTACGTCGCGGTCATGGACGGCATCGTCATGGGCGGCGGCGTTGGTGTCTCGGCCCATGGCGACGTCCGTATCGTCACCGAACGCTCGCGCGTCGCCATGCCCGAGACGGGAATCGGCTTCGTCCCCGATGTGGGCGGTACGCACCTGCTCAGCGCCGCACCCGGTGAGCTCGGCACTCATCTGGCACTCACCGCGGACGCGGTCGGTGCGGCTGACGCACTGCTGTGCGGGCTCGCCGACCAATTCGTGCCGTCGCACCGCCTTCCCGGGCTCACCACGGCCCTCGCCACCTGCGGTACGGCAGCCGAGGTCGAGGAGACCGTACGGTGGCACGCCTCACCCGCGCCGGGCGGTGAACTGGCGGAGCACCGCGAGTGGATCGATTTCTGCTACCGGCCCGACTCGGTCGAGGAGATCCTCGACCGGCTCGGAAGCAGCGGTGTCCCCGCCGCCAAGCAGGCCGCCGAAACAATCCTGGCCAAGTCTCCCACCGCGCTCAAGGTGACCCTCGCCGCGATGCGCAGGGCCCGCGGGCTCGGCAGCCTGGAGGAGGTGCTCGACCAGGAGTACAGGACTTCGTGCACCGCCTTCACCAAGCCCGACCTGGTGGAAGGCGTGCGTGCCCAGATCATCGACAAGGACCGCAATCCGCAGTGGAATCCGGCCGACCTGGCCGAGGTCACCGAGGCCGACGTGGCGCTCTTCTTCGCGCCGCTGGGAGACCGCGAGCTCGGCCTGTTCCCGCTTCCCGAACAACGGACTGAGGCATAACAACAGACTGGTGCATACAGGGTGGAATTGGGCAGATCGAGGCAGGGGCCTCTCAGAGGTCGTTGGGGCCCGTCACGGTGCGGAACGGGATGCCGAGAAGGTCGGCCGCGGCCTTGAAGTCCTTGGCGCGGCGGCCGGTGCAAAGAGTCCAGTGGTGGCCGATGCCGGTCGCGGACCAGGCATCGGTCCACTCACCGGGGTCGAAGCCGAAGTCGACACGGGAGGTGGTGTTGCCGATCTCCAGCAGAGGTCCCGGGACGACTTCGCCCTCGGAGGCGATGAACGTGAATGTCCCGTCCGCCTCCTGGCCGACGCCGAACGTGGTGACCGGACCGTGCCTGACGTCGAATTCGACGCTGACGCCCCACCCGCGTTTGCCGTGGTACACACCCAGCCCGCGCAGCAGCGGATCCTTGGCGCTGATCGCGAGGTGGGCGGGACCGTCGTGCCCCATCTCGACGACCCGGTCGCGGAAGTTGAGGGCCTGGAGCTCGGTGAAGGAGCCGCCGGCGCCGATGGTGTCGGCGATCAGCATCGCGAGGCTGGTGCGCAGCTCGTACTCCCCGGCCATCGGGATGCCCCGGGCGGTCAGCAGCGAAGCGCCGAGGATCATGCCTGCGCCGAGCCGCTCATGGATCTCACCCTCCAGACCGCGGTGGTAGTAGGCGAGGCTGTCGAGCCCGAAGTCCGCGACGAGCCGGTCCAGTCCGACCGACACCCGGGCGGCCCAGGCAAGATCGCCCTCGTCGACGGAATCGTCGAGGGTGAAGACCCTGCGCGCGAGCGCGACGCGTTCGGCGGCCTCCTCGTCCGTCACGGCGGCGACACGGACCCGCAGGTCGTCGAATTCGAGGACTTCGACGTGCCCGCCGAACTGGGTGGAGACCAGCGTCATGTCGGTGGAGACGTCGAGCATGCCGGGATAGAGGTGGCCCATCAACCCGTGCCGGCCGTGCCGCATCGCGCCCCGCACCCGCGCGGCGGAGATCCACCTGCGGATTCGGCTCCAGGCGTTCCCGTCGTGCAGATGACCGGAGACGGAGCGGAAGGGGATGCCGCTGCGCCGGAACACATTGGCGACCTCCGGCAGTGGGCACTGTCCGCAGTACGCCAGCCACTGGCCCGTGTCGGTGTTCGGGTGGTCCATCGCCTCGGTCGGCTGGAGGTCGATGACCAGCACCGGGGAGTGGGTGCGCTGGGCGATCGGCAGGACCATCGAAGCCGTGAGATACGTCGTCAGGAACGTCACGACGATGTCGCAGTCGGCCCTGCGCAGCTGTTCCGCCGCGCCGGCGGCCTCCTGCGGGTCGGAGATGAAGCCGGCGTCGACGACCTCGCAGCCCATCTCCTCGAACCGCCCGGTCACGTGACGCGCCGATTCGCGCAGCTGGTCGAGGAGACCGGGGAACTGCGGCCAGTACGCACCGAGTCCACCGGAGACCAGGCCGACGCGGGTACGGCGACGTGCGGTGTGGGCGAGCGCACCGTCGAGCGCGACGGGAGAGACATCAGTCATGAGCTTCCTTCCTTCGTCATCCATCGGGGCCCGGGCATCCGCCGGACGGGGCCCGGCCCGCGTGTCGAAGTGCCCGGGACTCAGGCCGGCCGCAGCCTCGCGGCAGCCCGGTCCCAGGCACGCTGATCTCCCTGCGGGGTGTAGTGGCGCAACTCCTGGGTCTGCGCGACGAGTCGCCGCATGTCCATGAGATCGCCCACGAGGCCATGGGAGCGTGCCTGCAAGAGGATGTTGCCGAGCGCGGTCGCTTCGGCGGGACCGGCCGTCACGGGCAGCCCGGTGGCATCCGCGGTCCACTGGCACAACAGCTCGTTGCGCGAACCGCCGCCGACGAGATGGATCCGGGCCGGCTCCCGCCCCGCCAACCCGGCGGCCTGCCGCAGCGTTCTGCGATGCGCCAGTGCCAGACTCTCCAGCACGCACCGTACGTACCCGCCGGCACTCCCGGGCGGTGCCTGTCCGGTCCGTACGAGGTGGGCGTCGATGCGCGACGGCATGTCACCCGGGGCGAGGAACGTCGCGTCGTCGGGGTCGATCACCGCGGCGAACGGCCGGGCCCGGGCTGCCTCGGCGAGCAGTTCCGCGAGACCCGGTGCCGTACCCTCCCGGTCCCAGGCGCGGCGGCACTCCTCCAGCAGCCACATGCCCATGATGTTGCGCAGATAGCGGACGGTCCCGTCCACCCCGCGTTCATTGGTGAAGTTCGCCGCCCGGGACTCCTCCGTCAGTACCGGAGCCGCCAGTTCCAGACCAGCCAACGACCAGGTACCGCAGGACACATACGCGAATCCGGGCTCGGTCGCGGGGACCGCGGCGACCGCCGAAGCCGTGTCGTGCGAGGCGACGGTCGTCACCGGAGTACCGGCCGGAAGACCGGTGTACTCGGCGACATGCGGCAACAGCGTCCCGGCCGGGTCGCCCGGCTCACGCAATGGCGGGAACCAGGAACGCTCCAGATCCAGCCGGCCGATCAGGGCATCGGACCAGGTACCGGCAGACGCGTCGAAGAGACCGGTCGTCGAAGCGTTGGTGATCTCCGCACCCACCGTGCCGGTCAGCCAGTGCACCAGCAGATCGGGGATCAACAGCACCGTTCGTGCCGCGCCCCACTGGGCACTCGCACGATGTGCGGCGAGCTGGAACACCGTATTGAACGGCAGATGCTGCAACCCGCCGACCGCGTACAGCTCCTGCGCCCCGCATTCGGCCAGCACCTCCTCGGCCGCCCGGCCATTGCGACCGTCGCGGTAGTGGAACGGCAGCCCGAGGAGCACGCCGTCGGCATCGAGAAGGCCGTAGTCGACCGCCCAGGTATCGATGCCGATCGAGGCGATCGGGCCGCTGCGCGCGGCCGTCCGCAGCCCGTCCAGCATCCCCTGGTACAGGGCGAGTACGTCCCACCGCAATCCGTCCGGCAGCCGGACCGGGGTATTGGGGAAGCGGTACTCCTCGGTAAGCACGAGCTTCCCCGGCCCGGCAAGGCCGGTGATCACCCGACCGCTGGTGGCACCGAGGTCCACGGCCGCGAAGACCGCCTCGCTTCGTGACGTCACGGACATGTACATCTCATCCGGTTCGTCGCGTACACGTGGTTCATCGCTGGAACGAGGGGCATCGAGGCAACGAGGGCGATCGCGGGGATGCGGCTCATCTCAGGGACGCCGGTCATCGAAGGAACGCCGCGGCCACACCGGCGTCCACGGGAATGTGAAGACCGGTCGTGTGCGTCAGGTCCCCGCCCGTCAGGGCGAAGACGGCGTTCGCGACATGCTCCGGAAGCACCTCGCGCTTGAGCAGGGTCCGCTGCGCGTAGAACTCGCCGAGCTTCTCCTCCTCGATGCCGTACGTCGCCGCACGCTGAGCACCCCAGCCGGCCGCGAAGATCCCCGAACCACGCACCACACCATCGGGATTGATGCCGTTGACCCGGATTCCGTGCTCGCCCAATTCGGCCGCCAACAGCCGCACCTGGTGAGCCTGATCGGCCTTGGTCGCCGAGTAGGCGATGTTGTTCGGGCCGGCGAACACCGCGTTCTTCGACGCGATGTAGACGATGTCGCCGCCGAGGTTCTGCGCCCTCATCACCCGGGCGGCCTCGCGCGACACCAGGAACGAGCCGCGCGCCATGATGTCGTGCTGAAGATCCCAGTCCCGGGCGGTGGTTTCGAGCAACGGCTTCGAGATCGAGATCCCGGCATTGTTCACGACGAGATCCACACCGCCGAACGCCAGCACGGCGGCCTCGAACGCCCTGGCGATCTGCTCCTCACTGGTCACATCGACCGTCACCGCGACAGCCTTGTCGGGCCCGCCGAGATCCTGCGCCACCGAGGCGGCGCTCTCCGCATCGAGGTCCGCGACGACGACACACGCCCCCTCCGCGACCAGCCGGTGCGCGATGGCCTTGCCGATACCGGACCCCGCACCCGTGACCAACGCCACCCGGGTGGCCAGCGGCTTGGGCTTCGGCATCCGGCGCAGCTTGGCCTCCTCCAGCTCCCAGTACTCGATCCGGAACTTCTCGGACTCCTCGATCGGCGTGTACGAGGAGACGGCCTCGGCGCCACGCATCACATTGATGGCATTGAGGTAGAACTCCCCGGCGACCCGGGCGGTCTGCTTGTCCTTGCCGAAGGAGAACATACCGACCCCGGGCACCAGCACGATCGCCGGATCCGCGCCACGCATCGCGGGTGAGTCGGGGGCGGCGTGACGCTCGTAGTACGCGCGATACGCCTTCCGGTACTCCCCGTGCAGCTGCTTCAGGCGCGCCAGGACCTCGTCCAGCGGGGCGTCCGCGGGCAGGTCGAGGACCAGCGGGCGGACCTTCGTACGAAGGAAGTGGTCCGGGCACGAGGTGCCGAGCGAGGCGAGCCGCGGGTGTTCGGTACGGGAGAGGAAGTCCAGCACGGGCTCCGTGTCGGTGAAGTGGCCCACCTGCGGACGGTCGGTGGAAGCCAGACCGCGGATCAGCGGGGCGAGCGCGGCGGCGCGCTCCAGGCGGGGCTCCTCGGCGAGGGCCTCACGGCCCGCCCGCACGGGGCCGAACGGCTCCGCCTTCCCCCGCTCCTGAAGGAACGTCCCGGCCGTACGGATCAGCCAGAGTGCGTTGTGTTCGCACTCCTCGGACGTCTCGCCCCACGCCGTGATGCCATGGCCGCCGAGGATCACACCGACGGCCTGCGGGTTGGCCTCCTTGACCGCGGCGATGTCCAGACCGAGCTGGAACCCGGGCCTGCGCCAGCCCACCCACGCCACCTTGTCCCCGAAACACTCCGCCGTGAGCTTCTCCCCGTCGGCGGAGCAGGCCAGCGCGATCCCCGAGTCCGGGTGCAGATGGTCGACGTGCGCGGCCTCGACCAGTGCGTGCATCGCCGTGTCGATGGACGGGGCAGCGCCCCCTTTGCCGTGCAGGCAGTAGTCGAACGCCGGCACCATCTCGTCCTCGCGCTCCGCCCCCGGGTACACGTACTTCAGCGCGCGCACCCGGTCCAGGCGCAGAACGGCAAGGCCGGCCTCGGTCAGGGTGCCGAGATCACCACCGGAACCCTTGACCCACAGCAGCTCGGTCTCGCCGCCGGTGACCGGGTCGGTGTCGGTGGCCTTCACCGATGCGTTGCCACCTGCGTAGTTGGTGTTGCGGGCGTCGGAGCCGATCCGGCGGGCGCGTTCCAGGAGGGCGGCGACTTCGGCGTGCGTCGCGGACGTCATGAGATTCCTTCGGGGTCGGGGCGGGGCCGGGTCGGATCGGGGGCCGGGTTGGAATCGGGCTGAAACGGTCGGACGGGCGTACGGGGGAGGGGGCGGGGCTCAGGCGCCCCAGCCGGCCTGCTCGCCGCCGACCCGGGCGGCAGCGATCCGCTCCTGATTGCCCGAGGCCAGATATGCGGCGAACGGATCGCCGGCCAGGCCGAGTTCCTCACGCACCTCGGCGAGCAGTGGACGGACATCGGTGTTGTACGCGTCCATCAGGACACCGTTCGCGGCGAGCACATCGCCGGACCGCTGCGCGGTGCTCAGCGCGTCCACGTCGATCAGCAACGCCTTGGCGGTCGCTTCCTGCACATTGGCGACCGACCGGACCACCGCAGGGATCTTCGCCTCGATGTTGTGGCACTGGTCGAGCATGAAGTTGACGTTCGTCTCGGACTTCAGGCCGCCGTTCTTGACCACCTCGTGCATGATCCGGAACAGCTGGAACGGGTCGGCGGCGCCGACCATGAGATCGTCGTCGGCGTAGAACCGGGAGTTGAAGTCGAACGCGCCGAGCCTCCCTGACCGCAGCAGGAACGCAACGATGAATTCGATGTTGGTGCCGGGCGCGTGGTGCCCGGTGTCCACGACCACCTGGGCTTTCGGACCGAGGTTGAGGCAGTGCGCGTACGCCGTGCCCCAGTCCGGCACATCCGTCGTGTAGAAGGCGGGCTCGAACAGCTTGTACTCCAACAGCATCCGCTGCTTGTCACCCAGGTGCCCGTACACCTCCGCCAGTGCCTCGGCGAGTCGGTCCTGACGGGCCACGATGTCGTCCTGCCCGGGATAGTTCGTGCCGTCGGAGAACCAGAGCTTGAGATCGGGGGACCCGGTCTCATCCATGATGTCGACGCACTCCAGCAGATGGTCGGTTGCCTTGCGGCGCACCTTCGGGTCGGGGTGGGTGACCGAACCGAGTTTGAAGTCGTCGTCCTGGAAGACATTGGAGTTGATCGCGCCGATCCGCAGCCCGAGATCCGTGGCATGCCGGCTGAGCTCGGAGTAGTCCTCGACCTTGTCCCACGGGATGTGCAAGGACACCTTCGGTGCCACACCCGTGAACGCGTTCACCTGTGCCGCGTCCTCCAGCTTCTCGAACGGGTCGCGTGGCACCCCCGGCTGCGCGAACACCTTGAACCGAGTCCCCGAGTTCCCGTACCCCCACGACGGCGTCTCGATCACCTGGGACTTCAGAGTTGCCTTCACGGCCGACATGTCAGACATGAACACCTCACAAGCGGAGTCATCCAGCGACCCGTGGTTCGGAAGGTTATGAATCGTTTCATCTGACGCTAGGTTTGCCAAAAGCTGCCAGTCAAGCGACTGTCCGAGTTCTCCTGGCTGTTTGAATCAATTCACCATGCCGGGTGCGAGTACGCCCGAAACGGCGAGGGGAGATGTGGCCGTGGGACGGATGATGCTGTGCGGGCCGACGGGCATCGCGCGCGGGCCCGGGAGCGCCCGGTCCGCCGACTCGTTCCGAGCATGGTGGCGCATCCGAGCGCCGAGGTGAAGAGCGCCGGCGCGACGACAGCAAGCCCGCAGGTGCGCGGCTCGCGAATCGGATTAACGGTCAACTGTTCGACTGATAGACGGCCGAGCGGACCTGCCCGGTTCGGTCCGCCCGGCGATGGAGTGCACCGCGACTGTACGGTGCCGTTCAGCAGGTCCGGTCAGCGACCGCTGCCGGACATGCTCGGCTGGAGCGAGCGCACGAGATCGAAGAACCGGGACTCATTGCCGCAGAGCCCCGCACGCGCAAGTGCGACATCCGCCTCCGCGATCGGTGAGGCGAGCAAGGGTACATACGCGGGACCTTCGTCAGGCTCCGTGAGCGCTGCCCGAGTGGCCTCCAGCAGTCGGACATACGCCTGGGCCGCGGCGAGTTCGTCATTACGCATCTCAGCATCTCCCGGTCAGAGGTGTCGGACCCACCAGCATCCCCCATGGGTCTGACAATGACCTCCACGGCGGCCCCGGGCCGTCGGCTGGGCCGATTCGTTTGGATCACTCCCGCCCGCCGAGGTTGTCGTTGATGATGTCCGTGTGACCAACCGCATCAGCGTTCTGATCTCGGCCTTCAGTGTTCTTGCCGGCATGTTGCTGCTCGTCGTTGCCGTTCGTGCGTACCGCTCCGGGGCATCGGCCCTCTGGATCGGGGCTGGAGCTGTGATCTTCCTCAGTGCCTTGTACACGTTCGTGCGGGACGTGCGGCGTTAGCTTCGCCGCCGGTTCTGCCGCGTGCCGCTCGCTGATCGGATGCACCGCCTGGTTCCCGTCCTCGTACTGATCACTCTCGGCGAGATGGGGTGCGTCTCCGTCACCGGCTGGTGGTTCGACCTCCAGGAATCTTCTGCGCCGCGGCCCCCGGTACGACAACACCGTCCAGCCCAACTCCCGCAGCACGGCGGCGCACCGGGGCAGCTCGACCTCTTCTGCATGTGCGGCTCCGCTGCCGGGCGGACCGAGCCACTCGACCTTCACGCTGCCCGGCGCATCGCCGGGCAGCAGACGGTAACCGGTCGCCGTGCGCAACCCCGAGCCGTCAACGGCCGAGGCAGCCAGGCCCGATGCCTCCAGTGCCAGGGCGACGGCCCGTATCGGCCGGTGAATCTCCCAGTGTGCGGGCACACCCTCCGGACTCGCGTGTCCGGTGTTCGCCAGCCGTCGGATCTGCAGCAGGCCCTCGAACGCCGTCCGTACCGCAGCCGCCCGGCTTCCGTCCGGTGCCGAAGCCTGTGGGCCGTCCCCGGCGGTCGGTTCGAAGCCGGTCTCGTGCTCGGTGCCCATGACTGTCCCCCCTTCGCCCATGCCGTACTGCAGTCAGTGTGCGTCGCCCCACTGACAACGGCTCGGGCGTGGGCCGCCCCGGACGCCGAAGACGCCGCCCCACAGCCGAGGTCCCAGCTACGCCTTTGGAGCGCCCCTTTCATCGGACGGCGACGTGACGATCAGAGGGTGCACGTTGCCATCCCCGGCATCGACGATGTCGGCCACCACATTGCGCGCACGCTTCCCGCCCGGAGCGCAGCCCCTGGTCCGGTACCTGCAAAGAAGCCGAAAGGGACGCAACGGTGGTCGGTGCCTACTGGTGGTGATCACGAAAACGGTGTGTACGGGTGACGGATCCGGATAGGGTCGACCGTCCGACAGTTCCCTGTCCCGGAGGACCCACGCACTGTGCCCGACAACGCCCCACGCCCCGGCACCGACCGCACCGACCGCACCGAGCGTGCCGAGCGTGCCGCGCTGCGCGCCGACTGTGCGAACTGTTTCGGCCTGTGCTGCGTCGCACTGACCCTGACCCGGTCCGCGGACTTCGCGATCAACAAGGATGCCGGTAAGCCCTGCCGTAATCTCCAGGAGGACTTCCGCTGCGGTATCCACACCGATCTGCGGACGCAGGGCTTCCCCGGGTGCACCGTGTACGAATGCTTCGGGGCCGGCCAGAAGGTCTCCCGTGAAACCTTCGACGGGCAGGACTGGCGGCGGGCCCCGCAGACCGCGCAGCAGATGTTCCAGGTTTTCCCGGTCATGCGGCAACTCCACGAACTCCTCTGGTACCTCACGGAAGCACTGTCCCTGGAAGCGGCACGCTCCCTCCACGGCGAGATCCGGCGCGGCCTCGACGAGACGGACCGCCTCACCCATCTGCCTGCGGACGGGTTCACGGACCTGGACGTGGCCGCGCACCGTGACGACGTCGCGGGTCTCCTGCTCCGTACCAGCGAACTGGTACGAGCCACGGTGCCCCGCAGGAAGAAGCGCGACCACCGCGGCGCCGACCTCATCGGAGCCAGACTCAAGGGCGCCGATCTGCGCGGCGCCGACCTGCGAGGCGCCTACCTCATCGCGGCGGACCTCACGGGTGCCGACCTGCGCCTGGCCGATCTGATCGGCGCCGACTTCCGGGACGCCGACCTGTCCGGTGCCGACCTCACCGGAAGTCTCTTCCTGACTCAGGCGCAGCTCAATGCTGCCCGGGGCGACGCGGCTACGAGACTGCCGCCCGCGCTCAGCCGGCCCACGCACTGGGACCGGTGAATTCCCCGCCCGGACCGTGTCACTGACGGACCGGACAGCATTCGCACCGCACCCGGACGAATCGGCCGGTGCGGCCGGGCACCGCAGGCGCCCGTGGTTCGTTGCACAGTCAGGCGTACCCGGAACGCCTCCGACGACCGGACCGAGGAGTCGCGCACATGCCCAGCAGTACCGACCGCAGCCGCACCGATCAGAGCCGCCCCGAAAAGAGTGGTGAAGGCCGGAGCCGCACCCGCCTGATCGAGCGGCTCATGGAGCAGTTCCCGCACGTGCCCCGGGAAGCCGTCATCAAGGAAGATCTCCTGCGCGGCGGCGTGGCGTTCGACGAGTCCGCGCTCAGCGACAACGAGGGCGGCGACGTCAAGCCGAAGTCGTACTTCATCTTCTCGTTCGACCACGGAACACTCCCCGAGCTCGGCGCGGCCGCGCTCCGCCGCCCGCCGGAGGAGATCGTCCTCACCGGTGGACCGTACGAGCTGCGCCGGACCGTGGTGTCGGTAAGGGTCAACCCGGCGTCCCCGTACCGTGTCGCTGCCGACGGCGACGGCGTGCTCGGGCTGTACCTCGACGGCCGGCGGATCTCCGACGTCGGCCTGCCACCGATGCCGGACTACTACCGGCACACTCTCGAGAACGGCAAGTCCGTGATGGAGGTCGCGCCCACCATCCAGTGGGGCTACCTCGTCTATCTGACGGTCTTCCGGGTCTGCCAGTACTTCGGGGCGAAGGAGGAGTGCCAGTACTGCGACATCAACCACAACTGGCGCCAGCACAAGGCGGCAGGACGCCCGTACACCGGTGTGAAGCCGGTCGAGGAGGTCCTGGAGGCACTGGCCATCATCGACAAATACGACACCGCGAAGACATCGACCGCGTACACCCTCACCGGGGGCGCCATCACCTCCCACATCGGCGGCCGTGACGAGGCGGATTTCTACGGTCAGTACGCGAAGGCCATCGAGGAGCGCTTTCCCGGTCGCTGGATCGGCAAGGTCGTCGCCCAGGCCCTGCCCAAGGCCGATGTACAGCGCTTTCACGACTACGGCGTCCAGATCTACCACCCCAACTACGAGGTGTGGGACCGCCGGCTGTTCGAGCTCTACTGCCCCGGCAAGGAGCGTTACGTGGGCCGTGACGAGTGGCACCGCCGCATTCTGGACTCCGCCGAGGTCTTCGGCCCCCGCAATGTCATCCCCAACTTCGTGGCGGGCGTGGAGATGGCCGAGCCCTTCGGCTTCACCACGGTGAACGAGGCCATCGAATCGACCACCGAAGGCCTGCGGTTCTTCATGTCGCACGGCATCACGCCGCGCTTCACCACCTGGTGCCCGGAGCCCACCACCCCGCTCGGGAAGACCAACCCGGACGGAGCGCCGCTGGAGTATCACATCCGCCTGCTGGACGCCTACCGTGCGACGATGGAGGAGTACGGGCTCAGCTCACCCCCCGGCTACGGCCCGCCCGGACCCGGTCGCGCCGTCTTCTCCGTCAGCTCATTCATGGACAGCCTTCCGGCCCGCCCGGGCGACGTGCGCTGACATAGGACCGGCCTTCGGACACAGCCAGGGCGGCGGCAGCCGATTCGCGTACGACCGGGGCGCACGAGAGGCCGGGCCGAGCGTAGTACCGGACCGTGATCTTCGGTGCGAAGCAGGTGACGGAGACCTCCGCCACCTGCTCCAGCATCTCGGCGGGGCTTGGCGATCAGTTGCCTGTACCGGCTCGTCGACCACGCGGAACGGGCAGGTACCCGCTCGGACCGCCATCCTTGAAGGCCTGGTCGTACGTGCGACGCCCACCGCGACGAGGATGAACCCGTCGATCGCTGTCGCCCCGGCCCGTCAGGCGCGCCACTCCGCCGTACGCTCCGGGGAAGCGTCGGCGAGTGCCTTGGCAACGGCCTCGGCGTCTCCCTGGTGACCGTAGACGGGCGCGCCGGGCTGTTGCCGCCAGGACTCGTCGAGGCCACCCGCGTCCACGGTGTCGAAGCCCAGCTCGTCGATGAGGTCGCGCACGACCTGCTTGGCCGCCGTGTCGTCACCGGCCACCGGCAGCGCCTGACGGCCGGGGCTGCCCTTGGGACGGCCGTTGTCGAGGATGTCCTGCGCGTACGTCCCGTTGAACGCCTTGATCACGGGGTGGCCGATCTGTTGCTCGGTCCACCGGCTCTCCGGCAGGCCGTCCTCGATCGCCGCGATGCGGCCGTCGCGCTGCTGCGGGTAGTAGTTGCCCGTGTCGATGACCACGACCCCCTCCGCAGCCTCGTCGAGGAATCCCGAGGGCAGACGGGGGACTGCCTTGAGGGGGACGGTGACAACCACGATCTGGGCTCCCCGAGCGGCCTCGGCCGCTGCGACCGGGGTGGCTCCGGTCTCCTCGGCGAGCTCGGTGAGCGTCTGCGGACCGCGCGAGTTGGCGACGGAAACGTCATGCCCCAGTGCGGTGAGACGCCGGGTGAGGTTACCGCCGATGTTGCCCGCTCCGACGATGCCGATCTTCATGGATCCGACCTTCCGATGGTGCCTGCGGTATGTGATGTGGACTTGCCGCTTCACCAACTACCCGCTCCGGTCGCCTATTCCGGGAAGTGGCAAAAGGATTCGCTCCGTCACAGGACGGATGGGAAGGAGCGACTGCGGGCACGAACAGTGAGAGAACCGGAATCACCCAGCTCACTTGGAGGCGGTGTTCATGCTGCACGGCATCGACGTCAGTGCGTATCAGTCGTCCTTCGATACGGACGGACTGGACTTCGTCCTCATCAAGGCCACCGAAGGTCGTTCATACGTCAATCCGTATCTGACCTCGCAGGTCAAACGTGCCAGGGACGCGGCATGCGTGGTCGGCTTCTACCACTTTCTCTGGCCGGGCGACATCACGGCCCAGGCGGAGTACTTCGTGAGCAAGGCGCCGGAGAAGGCGGGCGATCTGCTCGCCGTGGACTGGGAGGAGAACGGCGAAGGCACGCGAGCGAGCAACGCCGAAAAGGACCGCTTCATCCGTGAGCTCAAGCGCCTGAGGCCCCATCACAAGGTTCTGCTGTACTGCAACCGCTATTTCTGGCTGCATCACGACACCACGTCGTATGCGGGGGACGGCCTGTGGATAGCCGACTACGTGACCGCGGGTAAGCCCCGGATCCAGGCGTCCTGGCGCATTCATCAGTACACCGACCGGCCGCTCGACAAAGACGTCGCCGCCTTCTCCTCGCGGACCGCCATGCGCGACTGGGCTCGCGGATAGCTGCACGCGCCGTCACGCCCACCCCGGTAGGCCGCGCGAAGCTGTCGGAGCTACAGGTCGAGGCCCTCGCCGTGCAGAAGAAGCTGCTCGCTCCCCTGTCCCGCTCCGAACAGACGTAGCCGGCAGTGCTGTTGAGGTGTCCACGCGCACGTCCAGGAAGGGCCCGACGAGCCGCAGTCAGGTTGCTGAGTGGTTCCCGGTGTCCGGTGCGGCAGACTTCGCGGGTGACCACAGTTGCGGCTCAGCCGCCTCGCGACCATGCACTCGGGCGCGGAATCGTCACGCTCATCCCGCAGGCAGCCACCGCGACCCCGGTTGAACAGGCGGCGGCCGTACTGGTGGCGATGCGGAGCGTTCCGGTCCGGGTGGGAGTCCTCCAGTCCGCCGTGGTGCTCCTGGCGGAGCGGGTGCGGTCGGTGGGGCCCGAGCGGCCGGGCAGCCGGGCCGCATGACGGCGCTCGGAATCGTTGCATCAGGCGCGCTCAGCAGGTGGTACTTACGGGCGGTCAGCCACCGCCTGTGAGCGGCGGTGCGGGTGAGGGCCACTCCGACCCGGCTGTTCTCGACCCGTCGGCCGGGCGGTCGCCCGGGTTGACCAGGCCCGTACCTGCGCCGCTATCCGGACGCCGGGCATTTCTGCGTCGAGCTCAGCCCCGGCCCGTGGCCACGGGCACGGACCCGTCGGCACGTACCGGCCCGCACGCGTATTTGGTACTGCAACGCTTGGTGAAATGTGGCGATCCTTCTGGCCTGCCTGCCGTTCTGCGCAGCCACGACCCGATCGAGGCGATTGCTCGGGTTCTGCGGTGACGGGCACAGCCCGTCTGAGCAGCCAGAACGGGGGCGAGGGTGTGGCAGACGGGTGTTCGGGGTGGTGGCGTGGGACTGCTGCGTGGGTCGTGTCAATGAATGACACGCCGTCATCAGAGTGAGCGGGCTCCAGCAAGTCGCCTGGACAGGCTAACGATATCTCAAGTCCCCTGAATTCAGGACTAGTTCACTTTTCCTCCGATAATATGAAAATAGCATATGGCGTACATTGTGTACCTCGATCGGCGCTCCGGAACCGGCACTCAATACGCCCGATATGACAGGTATGGGGACCGTCAGTACGTTCAATCACGGGTCGGCTGCTCGGCCGCCCCCTCTGAGACAGGAGAAGTGACATGGCTACCCGTTCCACCGTTGTTACCGCCGCTGTCGCGGCCGCTGCGGCCCTGGCCGCCACCGGCATCACCTACGCGTCGGCCGCCACCTCCGAGCCGGCCCAGGCCGCCCCTATCGTCCAGCAGGCCCCCGCCCCCGCTGTCCAGCAGGCCCCCGCCCCCGTCACGGCCCTCGACGGCGGCGACGCCGGTAAGGGCAACGAGGGCAAGGGCAATGAAGGCAAGGGCTACGAGGAGGAGGGTCGTGGCCACGAGGAAGGTCGTGGCCGCGAAGAGGGCCGCCGCCACGAAGAGGGCCGCATTCACGTCAACGAGCGGACGTACTCCGCCGAGCCGGGCGGCTGCATCACCGTCGTCAGCGGCCTCGGTGCCAAGAGCCTCAACATCCGCAACGACAGCCGCCGGGCCGTCGAGGTCTTCCGTGGGGCCACCTGCGACAACGGCGCCCCCATTGCCACCGTCGGACCGCACAGCTCCAGCGACGGGGTGTTCCCGGGGCGCGTCAAGGGCGGCGTGAAGGTCAAGAACGGAGTGGTGGGCAGCTTCCGTGTGATCGAGCGCCACTTCGGCAAGGACCGCGACCGCGGTGACCGAGACTAGTGACCGAGTCACTCGGTTGACGTAGAACCCCGGCCCGCCGGAATCGGGCCGGGGTTCCGCGTCTTTCACGCTGGCCGCTCCATGAGGTGGACCCGGGGGAGCACCCCGTGGTTGAAGACAACACCTGCGGAATTCAGGCGCTTCGTGCCGCCGGAATGCGAGGTGGCCTCACACGGTCCTCGCGGCTGCAAGGTCCCCATACCACTCTGTTCCACGACATGCACTGGCTCTGGCGCCGGGGATCGGTATTGCCCGATGGTCGTGCCGGTGCAGAGCACCCGTGGTGTTCTGCTGTCGGCGACCCGGCGCCTGCGATCCGCCAGTAGGATATCAGGCCCAGGTCCGAAACCCCTGAAGAACGACGGCCGATCCGGGGCCGGGCCTTCTCGTCACATTACACCTGATCGGGCGACAGATGGGGCATTTCCTTGCCCGGGACCGCGCGTCCGGATTCGTACCTCAACCGGTGTTCAACCCGGGATTTCCGTGCGCTCCCACCATTCGTAAACAGGCAATGGGCCGTCCGGTGTTTCCTGGCGGCGTGTGGTGCTCTTGAAGTGCTCGTACCCGCCACGGAACGGGATCTTGAGGTCGACTCCGGGTGTGTCGACGGAGACGATCCGCTCGGGGAGATCGTCTGGGCCGCCCTCAAGGATTGCCTTCGTTGTGTTGGTCATGATGAAAGTTTCCCCGGGAGGGTGGTCCGGCTGTTCCATGACGCGCCGAAGGTCTGGCCGCTGTGTTTCCTCTGGGCATTCCGACAGCATGGCGTTCGACTTGCCGACGCCGGGGATCCGCTGTTTCGGACCCTGCTCCTCGGGCACCGCCGGCACGCGCCACAGCAATTCGCCGACCTTCTCGGAAGTGTCTGGAGTCGGATGCGAGAGGTCAGTTCTGCCGCGGTAGTGGTCTTGCCCGTGTCGAAGCTGCCATTCAGTCAGATAGTCACTCTTCCGACCGAAGCCGGGCCACACTGCTCGTGGAGCTCGGCTCCGGACCTGCCTTGCGCCGGGGTGATAGCAGAACTCACTGATACTGATCACGGAAGGGGGTTCTGGCTCAGCCTCTGGGAAGCCCGGAATTCAGTGACGGCCGACGGACGGAATGACTGCCGGGAAGTCCCCTGGTGTCGCCGAGGTTTTGGAGGCCGGCGGGAAGGAGAGTACCGATGGGTGCTTGTGGGGATCGGTTCTGGAGACTGGCAGCGAGGTTCCGGATCGCGGGTAGCCGTGCGAGGAGTGCTTCCCCGGGGCAGCTGGTGGCATATCCGTCGCGGTGACCGGAAATGGCATCGAATTGGGTCGAAGTGCCTTTGGGGTAGCGGCTCTTGTCGTTCGTCGATGTGAGTCGCACCTTGCTGGTCGGGTCGATTCCGCTCAGGCCGAGTTTCCACGCGGCGAGGGCCGCGATCGCGTGTTCCATGGCCGGTGGTACGGGGGTGCCCCGTCCGAAGGTGCCGATCGCCGCGATCCCTGTGGTGCCGTGGTTGAAGCCGAGGGTGTGGGAACCGATGACGGGGCGGTCGGCACCGCCGGCTCGGCCCTCGTAGATATTGCCGCAGGTGTCGACGAGGAAGTTGTAGCCGAAGTCTCCCCAACTGCGGTCACGAGTCTGGCCCGTATACAGGTTGCGCAAGGTACGCGGGACGTTGGCACAGTCGTAGCCGTTGGGGGTATCGGTGTGATGAATGAAGACCGCCGTCACCCTTTCCGCGTAGTGGGCATGGGCGTCACGCCTGGTTTCGTCGGCTCGCCACTGCGTACGCGGCACGATGGACGGCCGCGGTGCTCCACGGGGAAACGCCACCGAGGTGGCTCCCAGGGCCGCGAACGGACGTGTGGAATCGGCAGTCGGCCTGGGAACTGATCCGGCCGACCACACAGATGGCGGCCTTCGCGGCGTCGTCTCGCCGACAGCACCTGCCTTCGTCAAGCCGGGCGGCGCCGCGAGGAGAGACACCGCCATGGGGGCCGTGACCCACAGCGATGTTCGGAACAAACGCACAGGGAAAACCTTCTTCGTCTTTCGCCGGCAGGACGGCCGGAGCGCGTATGCCCACAGCTTTGCGGCGGGAGGTTCGTCGCGCGCGCCGGGTTACTGCGGACAGGCGAGCGTGCCGGCACGCCTGCTGCCAGATCGGACTACGTGACGCGTCCGGGCGGCCGGCCGTCCCGGAGTGCCCGGACACCCACAGGTCGCACACACCGACTTCCACGCAACCACCGGAGATGGAAACCCGAGGGGTGGGTGGCCGCCGCCGTTCCGGTCCCGAGCAGCCGGCGCCCCTCACGGCGCAGGCCGGGTCGCGGGTCCCGGTGTGCCCAGCCGAACCTGCGGGCGCCCTCCTCGAAACAGGCGAGCACGTTTCGGCTGCTGAACAGCAGCCCGGGCACGGGACCAGCGCCGGGATCCAGCCGGCCGTCGGCGTCGGCACCGAGCCTGATCCGCTGCGCAGTGGGGCTGCGGAATCTAACGAGGGAGAACATCTGGCGTCGAGTCAATACGACCTGGACCGGACGGTGCAGGACGGTCGTGGCCATCACGGCGGCCACCTGGTGCGGGCTCAGGCCGTTGGGTCCGAAGGCGCCGCCGACGTGTTCGGACCGCACCCGTACGGAGGCCGGATCGATCGGATGGACCTCCCGGACACCGAGGTGCTTCTCGCCGACCCCGTGGGTGCCGAACTGCCCGAGCGTGGGCTGCCGGGACCGGGTGCCCGAGTCCGCTTGGGGGCAGGGGTGGTCACGGTTCCCCTTCACGCGCTGGTCGGCGGTTCTCCAGGCAGTGACGAGGGGACGCGTCACTGCGCGGGAGGGATACGCCATCGTCGTACGGGGCGAGGGGTGCCCGGCCGGCGCCATGTCAGGTGAGTGCCGGCCGGGCGGTCTCATGTGGGTCAGCCGCCGTCGGGGCGGTCGGCCGATCCTCGTACCGCTGTGGGTTCCGCGGCAGTGATCCGGGCGATGGCCTCGACGGTGAGGGCACGGTCGTGCGGCTCGGTGTCCAGAGCGCGGTGGATCGAGAGGCCCTCGATGAGGGCGTCGAGCTGGCGGGAGGTGGCGGGGGTGAAATGCTGCTCGAGAATCTGGCGGCTCCGGCGCATCCACTCCCTGGTGAGCTCACGGTAGGCGGGCTGCCGGGCAGCCAGCGTGTACAGCTCATGGGTGAGGACCAGCTGACGCCGGTCGCCGCCGGAAAGATGGTGGACGAGTTCGACGACCGCTTCGCGTGCCTCGTCGGGGTTGACGGCGGTCCCCAGACACTCCTCGAAGACATCGGTGATGGTCGCGGCGAAGCGGGTGAACGCCTCACGCAGCAGCTCGTCCATGTTCTGGAAGTGATACGTCATCGAGCCGAGCGGGACGCCGGCCCGGGCAGCGACCTTGCGGTGGGAGACGCCGGCGACGCCTTCGTCGGCGATGAGGTCGAGCGCCGCGTCGATGATGCGCTCGCGCCGCTCGGGATCGATACGTCCGGTGGCCACCCTTGTCCTCCTAGATCGAGCGGACCACTCGCGCCGGGTTGCCCACGGCAACGACGTTCGGCGGGATGTCCTTGGTAACGACGGCCCCGGCACCGATGACACTGTTGTCCCCGATGGTGACTCCGGGCAGGACGATCACGCCGCCGCCGAGCCAGACACTGTCGCCGATGGTGATCGGCTGGGCGGCCTCCAGCTTGTCACGCCGTGGCTGCGGCTCGAGGGGATGGGTAGGGGTCAGCAGTTGCACGTTCGGACCGATCTGGCAGTCCTTGCCGATCCTGATCGGAGCGACGTCGAGTGCGGTGAGGTTGTAATTGATGAAGGTTCCCTCGCCGACGCTGATGTGGCTGCCGTAGTCGACGAACAGGGGAGGCCTGACACGCACACCCGCACCGAGACTGCCGATGAGTTCCCCGAGCAACGGTTGTGCGTCATCCGGGTCTTGCAGATACGCGGCCTGATACTCGGTTGCCAGGCGCAGCGCGCGCTGCTGTGCGCGAGTGTTCTCCGGGTCGTCGTCGATGTAGAGGTCTCCGGCGAGCATGCGCTCGCGGTTGGTACGGGGGTCCCCGTAGAAGTAGTCCTTCATAGGTACGATCGTACACAGTGTAGTGTACGTTCGTACGCCTGAAGTGTACGAACGCACGTCCACCACTGCCTGGACGGCCGGTGGGTCGGTCAGCACTGCGGCGTCGGCTCCGGACGGCTCTGTCCGTCGACACGGACGGGGCATCGTGCCCGGCGTGGGCAACGGTCGGTAGGCGCCACCGGGCGACCATCCGTTCCGCGGTTCACAGCAAGGCCCTCGTGATCGGCCAGTGCCCGCAGCCGGTGCTCAGCCTGTCGGTGCAGGTCGGCGGGTTGCTCACGGAGCGGGTTTACTTTCGTGGCATGACCCCGCAAGACCTCGCCAACCTCGCGCATCTGCGCCGGGCCCGGGATCTGATCGACCGCGAGTACTCGCGCCCGCTCGACGTGCCTACGATGGCTCGCCACGCCCTCATGTCGCCGGCGCACTTCTCGCGACAGTTCCGGGCCGCCTACGGGGAGACTCCGTACAACTACCTCATGACCCGCCGCATCGAGCGGGCGATGGCGCTGCTGCGCGCGGGAATGAGCGTGACCGAAGCGTGCATGGCGGTCGGCTGTACCTCGCTCGGCTCGTTCAGCTCGCGATTCACCGAGCTTCTGGGGGAGTCGCCGAGCGCGTACCGCATCGGGGAACACCGCGCCGTGACTGCGATGCCCGCGTGCGTGGCGAAGGTACGCACCCGGCCGACCAGAGACGCATCGAGCAGGATTCGAGAAGCGGCCCGCGATATCGCCACCTAGCGTTGGGCGCATGAACATCGCACTCCAGTACTGTCACATCACCGTCAACGACCCGGACGAGTCGCTCGCCTTCTACCGTGACGCGCTCGGCCTCGAGGTGCGCAACGACGTCGCCTCGGGCGGATTCCGCTGGGTCACCCTCGGCAGCGCGGCCCAGCCGGACCTCGAGATCGTGCTCTCGGAACCGCACGCCGGCCGATCCCAGGCCGATGGCGACGCGCTGCAGGAACTGCTCACCAAGGGTGTCCTGCCGAACATCGTCTTCCGCACCGACGATCTCGACGCGGCCTTCGAGAAGGTGCGGGCATCCGGCGCCGAGGTGCTGCAGGAGCCCGTGGACCAGCCCTGGGGCCCGCGTGACTGTGCGTTCCGCGATCCCTCGGGCAACATGGTGCGAATCTCGCAGGGGTCGACGGCGTAGCTTCAGCCGCGCCGGCTCGGTCACGCGGCACGGCGCGCCGAATGGTTCTTGACCGAGTGTTTCGTCCAAGGGCTCCGGATGTGTCGGACGGCGGATCCGCCGAGGCAACGGGTGTTTTGTGACGAAGGCGACGACGGACGAGGGGGCCCGCAGTCCCGGCGGTGCAGGCAACCGCCGCGACCGTCGGCGCGACCCGGCCGGGCCACACCCGGCCGTGCCGGACGCCCCGGCCTACGGGCGGATCCGGACCTGACGGTGTGCGGGCCGGCTGCGCCGGCGAAGCAGACGAATCCGGCCCGCCCCACGGCTCGAGGCCCTCGTCCGGGAGCGGCATCTCGCACGGCGGGCAGCACGCCCAGCTCGCCCACCTGCATCGACACCTCGTGGTGGCCACGTTCGAACCCGAAATTTCCGGCGAGACCGCAGCAGACCTCGTCCAGGACATCGGTGTCCATGCCGGCGCGGTGCATCAACTCCCGGTCGGCGTCAAACTTCCTTACCGCGTGCTGGTGGCAGTGCGTCTGCACTGTGGCGGCACGGGTGAGGCGCGGTGGCTGCCACCCTTCGGGGGCATCGGCGCGAAAGACGGCGCAGGAGGGCTCCAGGCGGACCACGGGAGTACCCGCCTCGAGCCACGGCCGGAGCACGTCCACGGTGCGGCTGAGGACTCGTTTCGCGGTCGCCAGTTGGCCAGTGGAAATCCAGGTCAGATCGCAGCAGACGGTCTGGGCCGGCACCACCACCCGGAACCCGGCACCCTCCAGTACGCGTACGGCCGACTTGGCGACGTTCGGGTGGAAGTAGTTGCTGAAGGTGTCGGGCCACATGACGACCGTGCGCCCATCGGCCGGATCCGGCTCCGGGACATCTCGCTGCGCCCACCACTGGACGAAGGACTCATCGGCGAAGACCGGAGTATCACGTTCCACTGCCACACCGGCGAGGCGCTTGCCGAGCCCGGCCAGCCCGGGCGCATGCAGTACGGCATTGACCATGCGTGGCGCGACACGCGAAAGGCGCGCCCACAATGGCAGCCGGCCCATCGAATAGTGCGCGGCCGGACGCAGCCGTCCCGCGTAGTGGTGGGTGAGGAATTCCGGCTTGTAAGGTGGCCATGTCGACGCCGGTACATGCCCCTCTGCGGGTGCTCCGGGGAGGGGGTCCATCACTGCACGCGTTCAAGGTGGCGCCTGAGAACGAACGGCAGGGCAAGCCAGCAGCACGCGAACCAGCTCAATACCCCCACGGCGATGACCCACGCGAAACCGGTTCCCAGCGCGACCCGGAGCAGAAGAAGCACGGCGCAGACAATGGCACCGGCCAGCAGGCCGAGCCCGGTGGCGATCAACCGCCCTGTCACGCGGACCAGCTGGGGCTTTCGCCGGTGGCCGGCAAGTGTGCGGTGGAAGGAGACCGGCGCGACCAGCGCCCCGGTTGCCAACGCGCCGAGTACCACCGTGACTACATAGAGACTCCTGTCGAACGAGCCCAGCTGCGCAAAACGAGGCGTGAAGACGACACTGAGAAGGAATCCGAACAAGATCTGCGCCCCGGTCTGTGCGACCCGCACTTCCTGCAACATCTCGCTCCACTGGCGGTCGGCCCGCGCATCTGTGGATTCATGCCGCCCGAAGCCGTGGTCCCTGTCGCCCTCGGGATCACCATCGTGATGCGCTCGCGCTTCGTTTGTCATGGTTACTCCTTCGGAGTCGGCACGCTCCAAACTCCTGGAGGCGGTTCTTGGGCGCCGCTGTGCGGCTTCGCCGGGTTTCGCGCACAGAGCACTCGCAACTACAGCAATGACGCCTGTTCTTCCTTCCCACTATGGCGGATTCATCTACCTCACAGCGTCCGACCGCTGACCGCCGGCGCTTCGTCCAGCCGCTGATCCCAGGTCAGCCCCGTACTCACCCGCATTCAGGCATTCGCAGAAACGCGGCCCAGGCCGGGGACTCCGTCCGGGCCGCGGGGAGGAGCCCACACATACTCGTGTGGCGGGTGTATGTCAGCCCCTCGCGGGATCGCCCGTCCTGCCGCGCAGGGCGAGTCGCTGTGTGTGCGAAAGGACCGTGGTGAACCTCCGCGAGGTGCGGACCGCGGCACGCGCGCCATTGGCGCCGGGCGCGCCGCTTGCCGGGTCCGTGGTCGCGCACGACGACGTCATTCGCGGACTCCTCGATGACGAGCCCGAACCGGAAATCCACGTCGCGTTCGGCGTTACCGCGACCTCGTACCTGGAGGACCGTCTGGCCGACCGGCTCCTCACAGGCTGGGGCGCCTGAGGGGGAAACTGTCGGCGCTCGCCCCGTCGGGACGGCCGCGGGGTCGTCCCAAGAGGCGGTTCGGGCTGTCCGGAGGGAACCGGGAAGCACGGCCCGGTCTTCTGCAGCGGGAGTAAGCTTATGGCTGGCGAACTCGCAGAGCCCTCCGCCCCCTTCCTCGTCAAGACGCCGGGAGTCTACGCACCGCAGTGCGACACCCAGCTGCTGATGGCGGTTCTTGACCGGCAGGGTGTCCGCCCCGGGGCCGATGTTCATGGGGGGATCGCCTCGATGGCGTCCCGCAGCCGGTGCAACGCCGACCTGAGTTCGTCCCGTGGCGGGGTGGCCAGCGCAAGTCGGAGCGCTCGCGGACGGTAGGGGCCGGTGGCGAAGGCGTCCGCGGTGGACACGAGGATCCCTGCCTCCGCGAGCACGGCCGCAACGTGGTCGGCACGTTGGTGCGGCTCCAGGCCGAGCCACATGACGTAGGAGACGGGGTGGGCCGTGAAGTCCAGCCCGGCGAGCGCGGTGCGGGCGATGTCCTGGCGGGCGGCGGCATCCCTGCGACGATCATTCTCCCACTGGGTGACCGTGCCGTCGGCGAGCCAGCCGGTGGCGAGCGCGGTGACCAGGCCGGGAGCGCCCCAGGCTGCCACACGCAGGCTCCTGGTGACACTCGCGATGTGACGGCCGGGGAGTACGGCGAAGCCGAACCGAAGGCCGGGCGCCGCGTTCTTCGACAGGCCGGCGACGTAGCAGGTCCGCTCGGGTGCGAGGACTTGCAGGGGAGGCGGCGGCGTCACTTCGAGGAATGCGTATGTGCCGTCCTCGACGATGACGCAGTCGTGCGCGCGGGCCGTGGCGACGAGCCGGTCGCGGTGGTCCCGGTCGAGCACCCAGCCCAGAGGGTTGTGCACGGTGGGCATCGTGTAGATCGCGTGAACGGGCCGCGACCGGCACAGACGCTCGAGCGCGTCGAGGTCCGGGCCGGCCGCCGTGACCGGCACCGGAGCCAGGTCGAGGCCGTGCGCCGAGGCCGCCAGCTTGATGCCCGGGTAGCTCAGCGCGTCGACGGCCAGCACGTCGCCGGGTCGGGTCAGGGCGCGCAGCACGGTATCGAGCGCTTGTTGGGTCCCGCTCGTCAGCAGCACGTTGTCCGGCGCCGTGTCGATCCCCCGGTCCAGCAGGTAGGTGGCCACGACCGCGCGGTCGAGCCGACGGCCGCCGGGCGGGTCCTGGCGCAGCAGCGCGTCGAGTTCGCCCGCCACCGAGAGCGCGCGCAGGGCCTGCCGCAGCACATCGGCCTGGCCGGGGGCGAGCGGCTGGTTGAACGACAGGTCGGCCACCCGCGGCACGGGCAGGGTGCGGGACGGTTCGATCCCGTCGTAGCCCGCCGGCACCCGGACGAACGTCCCTCGCCCCGGCTCTCCCACGACCAGGCCCATACGGGCGAGTTCGGCGTAGACCCGGGTGGCCGTGGCCAGCGCGATCCGCCGCTCGCGCGCGAGATCGCGGTGGGTGGGCAGGCGGCTGCCCGCCGGGATCGCGCCGCGTCTGATCGCCGCGGCGAACTCGTCGACGATGGCTTTGTAGGACGGCGGCCGCACGTGGGTACCGGCTCCCAACCTGTACTACCTGTATCCAGGACAATAGATGGAGCGTCCTAGATTAGGGCTCCTAACCTGGGCCCGTCCATGCCCAGGCGAAACGGAGTACGGCATGACCGTGCATATTGACCACAGCGGCGATCCCGTCGTCACGCTCACCATCGACCGGGAACGCAAGCTCAATGCCCTCGACTACCCGACCATCGACGCGCTGCTCGCGCACCTCGACCGCATCGAGTCCGACGACTCCGTGCGGGCGGTTGTCCTGACCGGCGCCGGGCGCAGGGCGTTCAGTGCGGGCGCGGACATCCCGTCCCTGGCGGGGAGCATCGCCGGTGGAACCGAGCGCGCGCTGCGCGAGGTCGTCCGGCGAGGACACATGCTGACCCGGCGGATCGAGGAGTTCCCAAAGCCGGTGATCGTCGCCGTCAACGGCCTCGCTTACGGCGGCGGGTGTGAGATCACCGAGGCTGCCCCGCTTGCGATCGCCGCCGAGCACGCCACCTTCGCCAAGCCCGAGATCTCGCTCGGCTTTCCGCCCCCCTTCGGCGGCTCTCAGAGGCTGCCGCGGCACGTCGGCCGCAAGCGCGGCCTGGAGATGATCCTGACGGGCGACCCGGTGTCGGCCGCCGAAGCCGCACGCATCGGCCTCGTCAACACCGTCGTACCGGCTGGCGAACTCCTCGACGCCACACGGGACTTGGCTGCGCGGATCATCCGGCATGCGCCGACGGCCGTGACAGCCTGCCTGCGTGCGGTCACCCGGGGCGTCAATCTCCCGATCGACGAGGCCCTCGCTGTGGAGGCCGCCTGCTTCGCCGCCACCGTGCCGACCGACGGCGTACGGACCGGTCTGCGCAGGTTCCTGGACCGTACAGCCGTCTCCGACGTGCCGTTCACCCAGGCGAGGTGAGCGTCTTGCCCGGCCCGGTGCACCGCGCGCAGCGCCTCCCCGAGCTCGACCGCCACGGCCCGTAGGGCGAGCTGGGGCAGCATCCCGTGCTGCTGCACCCAGCCCGTGAGCCAGGGCGCGGCACGTACTCCGTGGCCGGCCACTGAGGCCGCTTCCCCGCGGGACCGAAGCCCACAACCGACACGGCTGTGGCTCCTGTGGAGGGACACCACGACTTGGGGTGCTTGCTGTCGAGCGCCCCCAGCCTGCTGTCCGGAACATGCGGCCAGTAGATCGCGGGCAGATCATCGGGATGGTGGCTGTGCCGAGCCCGCTCTACGTTCGTCTGTCAGAATTGCGACATGGCTGAGTACGACACCGACCGCGGCTACCTTCTGGACAACAAACAGTCCGAGGCGGGTATTCGCTTCGGCGCCCTCGCCGAGTTGTTCGACCCGGTGACGTTCCGGCACGTCGACCAGCTCGGGATCGGTGCCGGTATGCGGTGCTGGGAGGTCGGCGCCGGCGGTCCCTCCGTACCCCTCGGGCTGGCCGAGCGAGTCGCCCCGAGGGGTACGGTGATCGCCACCGACATCGACGTGTCCTGGACCCGGGACATCGCCGGCGGCGTCATCGAGGCGCTGTCCCACGACGTGGCGGTCGACCCGCCGCCGCCCGGCGGCTTCGACCTCGTGCACGCCCGGCTGGTCCTGGTACACGTCACCGATCGCACCGAGGCCCTGCGCCGGATGGTCCAGGCGCTGCGACCCGGCGGCTGGCTGCTTCTGGAGGACGCCGACCCCAGGTTGCAGCCGTTGCTCTGCCCGGACGAGTCGGGTCCGGAACAGCGGCTCGCCAACCGGTTGCGGTCCGGCTTCCGCACCCTGATGGCGGCGCGCGGCGCGGACCTCGCGTACGGGCGGACCCTGCCCAGGGTGCTACGCGAAGCCGGCCTGGACGATGTGCAGGCCGACGCGTACTTCCCGATCACCTCGCCGGCGTGTTCCGTGCTCGAGGACGCGACGGTGCGACAGATCCGCCACCGCTTGGTGGAGGAAGGGCTCGCCACCGACGAGGAGATCGACCGTCACTTGGCGAACGTTGCCACCGGGCGACTCGACCTGGCCACCGCTCCGATGATCTCCGCGTGGGGACGCCGCGCTTAGCCCCCCGACTGCCCATGAGAGGGCGATCAGAAGCTGTCGTTGAACCCAGGCCCAGGTCGTGGCCGGCTGGGTGATCCGGCCCCCGACGCGACGCTGCTGTCGCGGTACGCGACGACACTGGCGGCGCGAGTGTGCGCGATGGTTCGAACGGCTGTTGCCGGTGTGGCTCCGGCTCGGACGTACGGCGACTCATACGGAACGACCGACGCCTCCGGAACCGCCTGACGTCCCGGCACACGCGCGTACTTGCTTCTGCCCGAGCACGTGCCACGGCGCCCGCGCGGATCCGGCCCGGTCCGGTTCCCCACGCCCCGTAAACCTTCCTGCTCCCTCCCGCAACAAAGCAGCACCACGCCGCGCAGGCGTACGTGTTGACGAGCTGGAGGGCAGCCGTGACGACATCGCACCACTCCGATTCCCACGCCCCACCCCACGCAGGCAGACGACGCAGCCGACTGCGGCGGGCACTGGCCGCTCTGGGTGCGGCCGTTGTGCTGGCCGGCGCAGTCGGCGGGGCCTCAGCCGTAGCCGATCAGAGCGGGCGGCACCGAGCACTCACCACGCCCGACGCTCCCGCCGCCATCGGGCCCTACTCGCAGGGGATCTCCGCCGGGAACCTCACCTTCGTCTCCGGGCAGCTTCCCATCGACCCGAAGACGGGAGCCATCCCCGCCGACGCCTCCATCGAGGAGCAGACGCGGCGGGCGCTGCGCAGTGTCGAGGCCGTGTTGAAGGCCGACGGCATGTCGCTCGGGCATGTCGTCAGCACCACCGTCTATCTGGCCGATCTCGACGATTTCGCTCGTTTCAACGCCGCCTACGCCGAGTTCTTCGGCTCCTCCGCCCCGCCCGCCCGGGCCACCGTCGAGGTCGCCCGCGTTCCGCGTGACGCGAAGGTCGAGATATCCGCGATTGCCGTCCGTTGAGACATCACCGAAGGGAAGAAGACATGGCCGTGTCAGGATTGAACAACCGTAGGGAAGTCGGGGTTTCCCGGCGCGGATTCGTCGGACTGCTGGGCGCCGGTACCGCGTCCGTCGGTATGGGGGCGGTCGGTGCCGTCCCGGCCGCGGCCGCGCCGGCCGGAGGCGCGACGTCGACCGCGCTGCCGCCGACCTCCTCGCCGGCGTACTGGGACGCGGTGCGGCGTCTGTTCCTGCTCGACAAGAAGGTGCTGTTCATGAACGTCGGCACTGTCGGGTCGCCGCCGCGGGAGGTGCTCGCATGCATGCCCCGGAAGATGTGCGATTTCACCGCACCCACACTGATCCCCATCGCTTCTGCTATCTCCCTCTCCTTCAAATCCATCCAGTACCGCAGCACCAGCGCCTCCCGCTGTCGGGTGGGCAATTCCCTCAGCGCGTCGACCACCCTCCGCTGGTCCTCGTGCAGCAGGGCGGTCGATTCGGCGGAGGCGATGTGGGCCAGCTCCACATTCGCATGGCGCCGCGAGACCTGAAGACGCCGTATGCGTATCCGCACGAGATTGCACACCACGGAACGAAGGTACGCGGGCGCCGCCTCCAGTGCACGCAGTCGGTACCAGCGGCTGTGCAGCACACAGAACGCCTCGGCGACGACATCCTCGGCGTCCTGCTCCGCTCCCAACAGAACGGCCAGGCGGACCAGTTGGGCGTGGTGGCCGTCGAACAGGCGGATCATCGCCGTTTCACGTTCCACGTCGCGCAGGTCGATGCCGGGTTCGGGACCGACCGGTAGGGGCTGCGGCACACCGGCGGCATCCGGTCCGTGCGAAAAGGCGGCAGCGCTCTCCTCCGGGCCGCTGTCGATGGTTCCGGCAGTGCTCTCGACAGCCGTCGCAGGACCACCGGTTCGGTGCCAGGGCTTGTCGGTTCTTCTCATGCCGCCCCTCCGCTCTTGCGCGCGTCGCCGGCCGACCTCAGTACTCCCGACAGTCCGCGCGGCACGCCCAGTCGATCCAGCAACGGGCTGGTCAGCCCCACGATCGCGAGATTGACGGCGAGCCCGGCCACGCCCGCGTACACCTGGACGTCCAACTGGCCGAACGACAGCCGCACCAGGGAGGAGAACCCTCCTTGGTTCACCAGCCCGGTGCCGACCACCATGCCCAGCAGCCAGCCGGTGAGCAGCGAGATCCGGTGAGGCGTGCGGTGCCGCAGGCCCAGCACGATCGTCGGCAGGATCTGCAGCACCCACACCGCTCCGAGCAGATGCAGATTGATGGCGGCCTGGTCGTGCAGGCCCAGCGCGAACACGAGTGCCCCGACCTTGACGACCAGCGACATCAGCCGGGCCATCCGGGTCACTTGAGCCGCCGTCGCCGTCGGGTTGACGAATTCCAGGTAGATGTTCCTCGCGAACAGCGTCGCCGCGCCGATCGACATCACTGCCGCCGGTACGAGCGCCGCCACGACGATCGAGCCCAGCAGCAGCCCGGCTGCCCACCCCGGCGCAAGGTCGAGCACGAGCAGGGGGATCGCCAGTTCACTGCGCCCAGGAGGGGGCCGGACTCCCGATGCGAGCGCCGCGACACCGAACAGCGCGAACAGTCCGAGCATCGCCGTCCAGCCGTGCAGAGTGACGGACGACCGGCGCAGCACGCCGCCGTTGCGGGCGGAGAAGGCCACCACCAGGATGTGAGGGAAGGCGAACAGGGCGAGCGCCGAGCCGAGGGCGAGGGAGATGTACGCCGGCGCCAATGAGGGATCCGGCACGAGTGCGGCGGCGCCGTCGGTCGCCGTGAACGCCGCGTCGGCGCGGGCGAAAAGGGTCGCCGGTGACCCGAGGCCGGTAAGGACGAGGGTACCGATGGCCAGCGTCGAGCCGACAACCAGCACCGCCTTGACGACCGATACGAGGGTCGGCGCACGCAGCCCGTACCGATAGGTGGAGACGGCGAGCACCGCGAACACGGCGGTGAGTGCCGCGTCGCCCGCCAGTCCGTCCGGTCGGATGCCCAGCACGCTGAGTACGGCCCTCAGGCCGAGCAGTTGCAGGGCGATGTACGGCATTGTCGCGAAGATTCCGGTGAGCGAGACGGCGAGCGCGAGCAGCGGCGACCCGTATCGCACCCGTACGAAGTCCGCGACGGTGACGTGCCCGTGGGCCCGCGCCGTCGCTGCCAGGCGGGGCAGGAGAACGAAGGCCACCGCGCAGATGATCACCGTGTAGGGAAGGGCGTAGCACCCGATGCCGCCGGATGTGAAGACCGCGCCCGGCACGGCAGTGAAGGTATACGCGGTGTATACGGTGCCGCCGAGCAAACACCAGATGAGACCGCCGCCCTGTCGGCGGTCGGCCAGGGCCCAGTCCTCGAGGTCCGCCCTGACTCCAGTGCGGCCCGAGGCGAAGCGGGCACCCCCCAGCGCGATCGCCGAGGCGACGAGAACCACGGCCGCACAGGTGATCACTGGGATGAGGTTGTTCATGACTCCTCCACGCTCGATACGACACGGTGTCCGGCCGACGGACCGGTGATCTCCGTCCCGGGGCGGCAGCGGGGAACGCGGGAACGCCATCGGAGTGGAAACCCGGCCGTGTCGCGGTAAACCCTCGCGGGCCCACATGCAACTACCGGACGCAGACCCCATGAACGACGCCGTGAGCCCTTTCGCCTCCTCGGGCACCGGGCCGGTGTTCGCCGGGGCGCTGTTCCCGTTCCTGTTCATCACGATTGCCTGCGGTGCCCTGTCCGGTTTCCATGCCCTCGTGTCCTCCGGCACCACCCCCAAGCTGATCCAGAAGGAATCACAGGTCCGGCTGATCGGCTACGGCGCGATGCTCATGGAGTCGTTCGTCGCCGTGATGGCGCTCGTCGCGGCATCCGTACTCGACCCCGGCCTGTACTACGCGATGAATGCCCCAGCCGGTCTGCTGGGCACCACGGTGGAAAGTGCCTCCCAGGCGGTGGCGAACCTCGGCTTTACCATCAGCCCGGACACCCTGGCGGCGGCCGCCCACTCGGTCGACGAACAGAGCTTGATCGCCCGTACCGGCGGTGCGCCGACCCTCGCCCTCGGCATGGCGGAGATCTTCTCCGGAGTGTTCGGTGGGCACGCCATGAAGGCGTTCTGGTACCACTTCGCCATCATGTTCGAGGCGCTGTTCATCCTCACCACAGTGGACGCGGGGACGCGGGTCGGCCGCTTCATGCTCCAGGACATGCTCGGCAACGTCTGGAAGCCGATCGGCCGGGTCACCTGGAAGCCGGGCATCTGGATCACCAGCGCCGTCATCGTCGGCCTGTGGGGTTACTTCCTCTACGTCGGCGCTACGGACCCGCTCGGCGGGATCAACCAGCTCTTCCCGCTGTTCGGCATCGCCAACCAGCTGCTCGCGGCCATCGCGCTGACCGTGGGCACGACCCTGCTCATCAAGGCCGGAAAGCTGCGTTGGGCGTGGGTCACGGGCGTCCCGCTGGTGTGGGACGTGGCCGTCACGTTCACCGCCGGCTGGCAGAAGATCTTCGACAGCAACCCGAAGATCGGCTTCTTCGCTCAACGTGAGCTGTACGCGGACGCGCTCGACGCCGGGAAGATCCTCGCCCCGGCGAAGTCGCTCGACGACATGGAGACCGTGGTGCTCAACTCCACGGTGGACGGCGTCATCATGGTCGTGTTCCTCGTGCTGGTCGCGCTCGTGATCGGCCACGCGGCCGTGATCTGCGTCCGGGCCGTACGGTCCCCGCAGCCGCTGCCGACGGCGGAGACCCCGTACGTGGAGTCCACGATCATCGTCCCTGGGGCCCGCTCCAAGGCGCTGGCCGGCGCGTCCACGGGGCAGGTCGAGCGGGAATGAGAGCGGGAAGCGCAGCGGCAACGCTCCTCGGCCCTGTGAACCGGCTGCTGCGGGTTATCCGCTGGTACCTGAGGGAGATCTCAGGCACGGCGGACTACGAGCGCTACTGCCGACGGAACGAGGAGCGACATCCCGGCGAGCCGGCGCCGACCCGGCGTGCCTACGAACGCCACCGCTCCCGCCACCGCGAGGCGAACCCACAAAGCCGCTGCTGCTGAGGGGGCCTGGGGCACGGGGATGCCAGCGTCGAGGCCGCACGGGCCGTCGCCGTGAGATGGAAGCCGACCGCGCATGACGGCCTTGACGGCGTCGGGGTGGAGTCGGCCCGGTGGCCGGAGCACTCGAAGGCGGTGCCGGGCGAACCCCTAGTTCCTCGGCACGCTTGCGGCTGCCACCGCACACGCTTCCATAGGTCTTCGGATCCTCCTCGGCCAGCCGACGGGTCCTTACGCACGGGGGAGCACAGGTCAGGGAGCGAGTCCTCGCGAAGGGACTAGACCACTTCGCGCCACCGCATTATGGTGCTCAAACCTGAAAGAAAGCCTGGCTCTTCAAGCATGTGTATGCATCATTGATTGCTCCTCAGGGAGTCCCCATGCGGTTGCGAAAGAAGAGAAGTCCCGTGCACCTCCGACCTCGTGGGCCGCGTCTGCTGCTCGCGGCGGTCCTCATGACCATGGGCGGTCTGGCCGGAGCTCCGTCGGCCGCCGCCGGGAACGTCGCGTCCGGCGAGTCGGTGTCCGGTGCGTCCGGCGCACCGGACACCGCTCTCGTGCCGCGTCCGGTCGTTCTCCAACAGGACGCCGGCAAGGCGCCGTTCGTCCTGCGTCCCTCGCTCGCCGTCGTCGCGGAGGGCGCCGCGGCCGCTGTCGGCTCGCAGCTCGCCGGCGAGCTGCGTGACGCGAGCGGGTTCCGGGTGCCGGTGCGGGCGCACGGCGGTGCCAACGCCATTCACGTCATAGTGGACCCGGTGGCGCGGTACACCGTCGACGGCGCCGCGCCCACCGCGGAGTCGTACGTCCTGGACGTCAACAGTGACGGCGTGTCCATCACCGCGCGGACCGCGCACGGCGCGTTCAACGGTGTGCAGAGCCTGCGCCAACTGCTGCCCGTCTGGGCCGAGTCACCGACCCCGGTCGTCACCGACTGGCGTGTGCCCGCCACGCACATCGAGGACGCGCCGCGCTTCTCCTACCGCGGTGTCATGCTCGACGTGGCCCGGTCCTTCCAGGACGTCGACGCCGTCAAGCGCTACATCGACACGCTGTCCCGGATGAAGATGAGCGTGCTGCACATGCACCTCGCCGACGACCAGGGGTGGCGGATCGAGATCACCAACGACGGCAAGGCCGCGGGCGACCCGATCGACTACACCAAGCTGCACCGCGAGTCCGGCGCGACCGCGATGAACCAGCAGGGTCACCGGGGCGAGTTGGGCCGTACCGGCTACTACACGCAGAAGCAGTACCGCGACATCGTCGCCTATGCCAGGGACCGGTTCGTCACCGTCGTGCCCGAGGTCGACACCCCCAGCCACACCAACGCCGCCTTGCACGCGATCCCGCAGCTCAACACCGACCGCTCCCTGCCCGCGCCCGACCCCAGGACCGGTGTCGTGGACTGGAACGGGACCGGGAACGTGGGCTACTCCGCCCTCGACGAGCGGCACGACCTCACCTACACGTTCGTGGAGCACGTCTTCCACCAGCTGGCCGAGATGACCGGCGGCCCGTACGTGCACATGGGCGGCGACGAATCCCACGCTATGGGCCACACCCGCTACGTCGACTTCATCACCCGCGCCGTGCCCCGCATCAAGGCGGCGACGGGAGTCGGGACCATGGGCTGGACGGAATACGCCGAGGCCGGACTGTCGCAGAAGCCCGGCTTCTGGGACGGCTCGGTCGTGCAGTACTGGGTCGGATCCGGTGACTGGGTGCGCGACTTCGTCACCAAGGGCGGCAAGGCCGTGGTATCGGCGGCCGGCGGCTCCTACCTGGACCAGAAGTACACCAAGGACACCCCGATCGGACTGACCTGGGCCTGCGGCGGCACCTGCGACTTCCAGCGCTACTACGACTGGGACCCGACCACCACGGTGTCCGGCGGTATCCCCGAGGCGGGCGTGCTCGGCGTCGAGGGCCCTCTGTGGTCGGAGACCATCCGCGGCGACGACCAGGCGGAGTTCCTGACCCTGCCCCGGGCGGCCGCGATCCTCGAGACCGGCTGGACGCCCAAGGCGCACAAGGACGTCGCTGACTTCGGCTCCCGCCTCGCCCGGCTCGGCACGCGTCTGACCGTGGCGGGCACCAACTTCTACGAGAGCCCGGGAGCGCGGTGGGCCGCCACCGTCGCCGGCACCGACGCGACCGCCACGAGCGGAGTCACCGCCCGGCATGCGCTGGGCCTCGTCGCCGCACCCGGCACCAAGCTCTCCGAGGACGGTACCGCGATCGTCCCGGACACCGTGGCGACCGACGGTGACCCCGCCTCATCCAGCGCGCTCACCAAGCCCCTGACCGCGACCGCGCAGTGCGGCAACCGGGTCCTGCCCGTGACGTTCACCCAGCGTCAGGCACGCGACTCCCTGCACGCCGCGGGTCTGTACACCGCCACCGTGGAGACAGCGTTCACCGAGGACATCACGTGCGTGCTCACCCCGAACACGGGCGACCCGGTGTCCGTGCGCGTCCGGGCCGTGGACGCGAAGGACGCGGGCCGCGAAGCCCCGGCCGCCGGACCGACGGTCGAGGTCCCGCGGAACGTGAAAGCCGGAACCTGGGTCCCGCTGAAGCTCACCGGCTTCGGCCCCGGCTACGTCGACATCCGCATCGACGACAAGACCCTCTACACGGTCCGCGCCGACGCCTCGGGCCGCTTCGATCGCCACGGCGTCGTCCCGGCCGCGACCTACGACGGCACGCACACCCTCAGCGCCGTCCAGGGCGATCGCTCCGCACGCCAGACCGTGTCGGTCGCCTCCGGACTGCGCCCGCTGCCGAACCTGATCGACCAGTCCACGCTCCGTGTGCACGACGTCGACAGCCAGGAGACCGTCGGCGAGGACGGCGCCGCGGCGAACGCCATCGACGGGGACGTCAACACGATCTGGCACACCCAGTGGTACACCGCGTCTCCCGACTTCCCCCACCACATCACGCTGGACCTGGGCAAGCAGTACGACGTCACGGGCCTGCAGTACACGCAGCGGCAGAACGCCCGCAACGGCAGGATCAAGGACTACCGGATCGAGGTGTCCGCCGACGGCACCACGTGGACAGAGGCGGCCACCGGCTCCTTCACCGAGGCGCTCACCTCCCAGAACGCCGAGTTCGGTGCCGTTCGCGGCCGGTACGTACGCCTGACGGGCCTCAACTCCCCGGCGGGCAACGCCTTCGCGGGCGCCGCGGAGATCAACGTGGGCGGCCACCCCGCCTGAGAGCCTGCCGGGTGACCTTCGATCGGAATGTGTGCGTGCCAGGGCTTGGCCGCCCGATCAGAGGTCACCCGACACGCTCTGAGCCCGCGCCGACGGCACGTGAGGTGCGCTGCCGGTGCCGGACGGGTGCGACACCCGGCACCGGCGGCAACCTCGCCCGAGGTGAGGGAACAGGCAAACGGGGCAGCCCGGCCGGCCCTCACGCCCCGGCTCGCAGTCGATCACCTGCAGGGCATCTGGAACATCGTCAACAACCCGCCGTGGTCCAGTGATTACCACCGACATCGACATCCAGTCGTGCTACCGGCTCGCCGACCAGGCCAACCCGGACAGCGACGAGTCGGTCGCGCGAGTCTCCGCCGACGGGCTCGTCACGGCCGTCGGCAGCGGCAATGCCCTGATCCGTGCCCGTGTCACCGCCGACGGGCGGGAGGCCGTCTCCGACCCGGCGATGCCAGGGCGGCGCGCCCGCCACGGGTTCCGATCGGGGCAGGGGGCGTGGAGACCGTGGCCGACCGGCTGTGTAGGACGCAGGACGAGCTGACGCCGGCCGAATGCAGGAAAGAGGGCCTCGCGGCGCACAGGACCAGCGACAGCACACCCGTCAGCGATCGACGTGCCGCGGTCATGACGGGATCACCTCCACCTCGGCCAAGGACAACGGAGCCGTGGTCGCGAGCTGGATTCGCACGTAGCGCCCGGTGGTGTTCACCGGGACGACCGTCGGGGTGCCGGCGGTGTCGGTGCGATGCACGGTGGTCACGCCGGGCTGGGCCAGCGTCGTCGCGAGGGACTGGCTGGTGAACGGGGTGTCGGAGACGAGGACGTAGTAGTCGGTCAGCCGCTCCGAGCAGCAGTCGCTGCGGTTCCACACGGCCACGTCGGAGATGCCCTTCGAAGCTCCGAGGTCCACCTGCCACCAGGGCTCGGCGGAGCCGTCCTCGGTGGTGTGGGTGACCGACCCGACGGTGAAGTTGCCGTCGGTGTTGCCGTCGACCGCCCGCCCCGCCACACCGCCCCACGCGGTGCTCTTCTGTGTCGCCGGCCTGCCGTAGGACAGCGACGTCACGTTGAGCGCGATCGTCGTGCTGCCCAGGGACCTGCCGGTCGACCTGTCCGTCATCCGGACCTCGACCGTGTGCACACCGGGCTTCGCCGAGCCGTCCGCCGTGACCGTCACGGGAGTGGTGACCCGTCCTCCGGCATCGACCACCAGGCCGCCGGAAGCCGGTGACACCGTGAGACCGGCGGAGGAGACGGTGCTGAACGCGACGTCGGACGCGGATCCGGAGAGATCCACGGCTCCCACGGTCGCCGTGACGCTCCTGCCCGGTTCCAGCAGGGCCGGACTGGTGTCGGACACCGACGCGAACGGCCGGACACCCAGGTCCGTCGTGCCGTGCCGCGGCGGCTGGTTGGCGCTGCCCCGGCCCCAGGTGGTGCTCGCCGGGTCGGAGGTGAGGCCGAACTCGATCGTGCCCGAACGCAGCAGATCGGCATGCGTGATCCACGACTTCGGCCACGCGGCACCGCCGACGTTCACCGACGACACGTACTGCAGCTTCGACCGGTCCGCACCGGGTGCGGTGATGTCGACGGCGCGGCCGCCCTCCGGCTGGATGCGGACCCGGTCGAACATCGGCGCCGACAGGACGTACTCGGCCGAGCCGGGCATCACCTCGTACATGCCGATCATGGACCAGACGAGCCAGGACGAGATCGTGCCGAGGTCGTCGTTGCCGGGCATCCCCTGGGCGTCGTCGGTGAACAGCGGCTGCGCCGCGCGCAGCACCGCGGAGGTCTTCCACGGCTGGTCGGTCCACGCGTACATCCAAGGAGCGTGCAGGTCGGGCTCGTTGTTCGGGTTGAACGCGAAGTTGTTGTGGTAGTCGTACGCGCCGACCACCCACGACTTCTTCGCAACACCCGTATGGTCACGCAGCAGTTCCGGCATGTCGAAGAAGGTGTCGAGGCGCTTCTCCGCCTTGGCCCTGCCGCCCATCAGCGCGAACAGGCCGGGCACGTCCTGCTGCGCGAGCCACTGGTACTGCCACGGCGTGCCCTCGTGGAAACCGGTGCTCCGCGTCGGGTCCGCGCTGCCCACCCAGGTACCCTCCGGTGTCCGGGAGCGAGGGAAGCCGTCGAACCCCTTCGAGCCCACGCCGAAGTCCCACTCGTTGGCGAAGTTCCCGCACCGCTCGCGCAGCGCGGCCGCCTTCGCCGACTCACCGAGACCGCGGGCCATGTCGGCCAGACCGCAGTCGGCCAGCGCGTACTCCAGCGTCGCCGAACCGGCCTGCCGGGAGTCGCCCCAGTCGTAGCCGCCCTTGTCCTGGTAGCCGATCCATCCGTTGCGCACATACGTCGGGTTGCCGTCCCGTCCACGGAACACCGACTGATCGGCCGGAACCTCGGTGACGTTCTTCCACAGCGCCTCGAAAAGGGTCCGCGCCGTGGGCTTGTCGAGCAGCCCGCGCGCGTACAGGGAGGTGATGAACGGCGTCGGACCCTCCCCGCTCATCACGTTGGTCTCGCTCGGCCCCAGCGCCCAGCGCGGAAGCCAGCCGCCGTCCTGGTAGACGCGCAGCAGGGACTTGGCCATGTCGGTGGCGCGGTGGGGTTCGAGCAGCGCGACCAGTTGGTTCTGCGCCCGGTAGGTGTCCCAGAGCGAGAACATCTGGTAGTACGGCCGGTCACTGCGGTGGATCTGCTGGTCGAAGCCCGTGTACCGGCCGTCGACGTCGGAGCCGACCGACGGGTGCAGCGTCGCGCGGTAGAGGGAGGAGTAGAAGGTGCGCAGGTCGGCGTCGCTGCCGCCGGCCACCCGCAGCCGCTGCAACTGGCGCACCCAGGTCCGGTGCGCGGCGGCCCGGACGGAGTCGAACGTCTGGTCCCCGCTCTCCGCGCGGCGGTTGAGCCGTGCGCCGTCGACGGAGGTGTACGAGACACCGACGGTCGCGCCGACCCGGCCGCCGCCGCTGAACCCGACCATCGCGCCCCCGTCGGCCCGGGAACCGTTCGACGACGTACCGCTGATGTCGGCCGACCTGCGGCCCGTGGCGACGTCCCCGCCGTCCGCCCAGGTGCCGAACTTGTCGAAGCCGCGGTCGAACTTGGCGCTGAAGTAGACCCTGTACCGTTCCTTGCCCGTCTCCCAGCAGAAGTTGCCGCCGGTGATCCAGCCCTCGACGGTGTCGTCGCCCACGACGTCCACATGGCCGGCGTACGTATAGCCGTTGCTGGAGCCGACGTTCAGCACCACAGTGCGCTGCGACGCGTCCGTCGGGAAAGCGTAACGGTGCCAGCCGGTCCGCTCGGTCGCCGAGAGCTCCGCCGTCACCCCCGATCGCAGGCCGACCTTGTAGTACCCGGGTTCGGAGTGCTCGTCGGCGTGCCGGAATCCGGACGCCTGCTGACTCGGCTTCGTCCCAGGGAAGTCACCGGGCACCGGCATCAGGCGGAAATTGCCCGCCGTCTGGCAGCCGACACCGGACAGATGGGTCTGGCTGAACCCCAGGATCTCCGAGTCCGCGTAGTCGTACGAGGCATAGGAGTTGAGCCGGGTGTCGGGGCTGTTCTGCACCATCCCGAAGGGGAGTGCCGCGCCCGGGAACGTCGTCCCCGAACCGTTGTTGCCGATCGACGTGTTCACGTACGCCGTCGGATCATCGGGGAACTGTGGTCCTCCCCTTGCGGACGCTTCCGCGGGCATCGCCGACACACCGGTGATTATGAGGGCCGCGGCTGCGACCGTGGAAAGGGCGCGAACCAGACGGATTGGTCTTGGTATGTGCATGGCACTCCTCATAGTCCGACGGGTGACGTGGGTGACATCGTTGTCAGGAATGGGAGTGGTCGTCAAGAGTGCACGTTGGGGCGGCTGTTCGGGGTGAAGGAAGGCAGCCGACGGGTCGAATGTCTTGACAGTGAACCGAGTGATACCAGTAACCTCTTAAGGTTGAAAGTGGTCTAGACCACATGGAGGGTCTGATGAGAAGGCGTAGAACAGCCTTTGGCTTGATCGCGATAGCCGGCTGTGTGACGCTCGGGGCGCTCACCCCTGGAGCCGGAGCACAGGCCGCGGAAACCACGGGAGCACGCGCGGCCCCGGTGGGCCCCCGCCCCCTGCCGACCGTCTCCCCGACACCGCAGTCCATCTCCCCCTCGGGCAACGACGCGGCCGTCACCGGTCGGGTACTCCTCGTTGCGGACGCGCACACGGACGCCGCCGCCCGTGACCGCCTCGTCCGCGAGCTGAGGAAACATGGCGCCGCGCGTGTTGACAACGTTTCCCCCGACAGCGTCCCGCCGGCGTCCGACGGACTGCTTACCGTCAGGCTGGGGTCCGCCGACCGACCGGACATCGCCAAGGCGCTCGGTGACACCGTTGTGCCCGGCCACGCCGAGGGCTACACCCTGCGGGTCACGGGCCGGCAGTCCCATCCCGAGATCGCCCTCGGGGGCACGGACGCCACGGGCCAGTTCTACGCCGTGCAGACGCTGCGCCAGCTCTTCCAGCGCGCGGGCGACGACTGGAAGGTGGCGGGCGCTCAGGTCAGCGACTACCCGTCGATGCCGCTGCGCGGCACCATCGAGGGCTTCTACGGCCCCCCGTGGACCGCACAAGAGCGCCTGGACCACATGGACTTCCTCGGCGAGATGAAGTCCAACACTTACGTCTACGCGCCGAAGGACGATCCATACCACCGGGACAAGTGGCGCGAGCCCTACCCGCAGGCCAAGCTCGCCGAACTTGGCGAACTGATCGACCGCGCCCGGGCCGACCACGTCCGCTTCACCTTCGCCGTCTCGCCCGGCGCCTCCATCTGCTACTCCGACTCCGCCGACACCAAGGCGCTGACCGACAAGATGCAGGCGATGTACGACGCAGGCGTACGGTCGTTCTCCATCCCTCTGGACGACATCAGCTACACCCGCTGGAACTGCGACGCGGACGCGCGGAAGTTCGGCCCGCCGGGCCGCGGTGCTGCGGCCCGCGCCCAGGTGAGCCTGCTGAACACAGTGCAGCGCGACTTCATCGGCGAGCGGCCCGGGGCCAACCCGCTCCAGATGGTGCCCACGGAATACGGCGACCTGACCGACACCGAGTACAAGCAGGCGCTCCGTGCCACGCTCGACCCCGGGGTCCAGGTGATGTGGACCGGGACGGACGTGGTGCCGCGGGAGATCACCAACGCCGAGGCGTCCAAGGCCGCCGAACTCTTCGGCCGTAAGGTCTTCGTGTGGGACAACTACCCGGTGAACGACTTCGGCCGGACCGCCGGGCGACTGCTGCTGGCGCCGTATGACAAGCGTGAGCCGGGACTGTCCGACCACCTCAGCGGCATCGTCTCCAACCCGATGAACCAGGAGGCAGCCAGTAAGCTCGCGGTCTTCACGATGTCGGACTTCTCGTGGAACGACCGGGGTTACGACCGCGACCGCTCCGGGCGTCAGGCCGCCCTCCACCTTGCCGCGGGTGACCCGCGTACGGCCGACGCGGTGCAGGTGTTCGTCGACCTCAACCACGCGGCCCCGACCTTCGGCTCCGAACTGTGGCAGCCCCAGGCCCCGGTGTTCAGCGCCGAGCTGGAGCGGTTCTGGAAGGCGTACGGAACCGATGAGCGATCCGCGATCAACGGCTTCCGCCCGTCCGTCCGCGCGGTCACGCGGGCACCGGCCGTCATCCGCGAGGGCGTCCCCGACAAGCTGTTCCTCTCCGACGCCTCCCGCTGGCTGGACGCCACGGAACTGTGGGGCCGGGCAATGGAGCACGGCCTGAACGCGCTCGCCGCGATCGACGCCGGCAACACGACCGAGGCGGCCAGGGAACGCAAGGCCATGGACTCCCTCGCCGCCGAGGTGTCGCAGATCATGGTCGACCCGGCCGAGCACCACCAGCACGGCCCGGTGAAGATCGGCGATCCGTTCGTCGAGGACTTCGTCACGCGCGTGGAGCACCTCCACGACGAGTCGATGGGCCTGCCGCCCCTGCGCGAACTCGCCCTGGGCAAGAAGGCGACCCAGAGCTCCGACTACGACTGGGGCGGCACCTTCCCGTTCAGTGCTGACAAGGCCGTCGATGGCGACCGCTTCAACTTCTCCACCACCAGTGGCCGGGAAGCACAGCCGTGGTGGCAAGTGGACCTCGGCACCAGCGCCGACCTCGAGAAGATCAAGATCTACAACCGGACGGACTGCTGCGCCGACAGGACGAAGGACTACTACGTCCTGGTCTCCGACCAGCCCTTCTCCGGCACACTCGCGGACCAGCTCGGCAAGCAGGACGTCTGGAGCCGGCACGAGACCGCCCAGGCCGGCAGCCCAACCACCATCGACGCCAAGGCCCGGGGGCGTTATGTACGGGTGTGGCTCGCCGGCAAGAACCCTGTGGAACTCAACATGGCCGAGGTCGAGGTCCTCGGCCGCGTGAAACAGGGCTGACCAGGGCTGACACCGCCCGCCACCCACCGCCCGGCCCGCACGCGGCCGCCCTGATGAGGGCGGCCGCGTGCCGGGCTGTTGTGTCCAGGTGTCGGGATGGGTTGGGTGTGGGTTGTTGGGGGTATTGGGGCCGGGTGCGTCGGTGTTGTGGTCATGGGTGGTGTAGGTGGTCCGGTTCGGAGTTGGCTGTGGTGAGTGCTGTGTGGAGTTGCTCGAGTGTGGGCAGGCCGCGGAGCCCGTCGCTGGTCTGGTAGACCCGGCAGGTCAGGCCGGCGGGGTGTTCGGGTTCGGTGAACGCGTCGCGGCCGTTGAGGAGGAAGGTCGGGGAGTCGGTGAAGCCGGTGTGCTCGGCTTCGGCCTGGTCGTGGATGACTCGGGTGGTGAAGGTGGTGTTGTTCAGTCCGAGGTCGTCGAGTGCCTGTTGCAGTTGCTTGGCGGCGGGTGTCTTGTTCGGGCAGTCCGGTACGACGAGGATCTCGGTGTTCATGTTTCCAGGTTTGCAGATGGTCCGGTGCGACTTGTAGGGCCCGGGGCTCGGTGTCATGGAAGCCGGCGATGTGGTTGGACGGTATGAGCCCTGATGACGCGGACGGTGACCGTTTGAGGCGGTCTTGAGTGGCGGACACGGTGAGGGGCGGGAGGGCGGGTTCGAAGAGGCGGCTGGTCATCTTGAGTGGGAAGGGCTGTCCCTGGGGTCGACGTTCCGGCGGGCGAGGGTAGTCCCTTTCACCAGCAGGCAGCGGTGCGGCGCGTCAGTCTTGGCGGCCGGCGCGGCGCGGAAGCCGGTATGGCTTGGTCCGGCGGGGTAGCCGGTAGGGCTCGGAGCCCGACGGTGGTCCCTGGGGTCGCTGGCCCGCTTGCCTGATTGCAGTCGTCATTCCGGGGGATCAATACGGGGTCGCAGCGCTGGGTGCGGGGCGTGTGGCCTGATGAGTGATCGGATGTGATCAGGGTCAGGAATGGAACGAGAGGAATGGTCATGTCGAAGGTGTTGGAGAGGCGTGCTCGGCGGATTGCCGCGGTCTCGGGTGCTGCGGCAGTCATGGTGCTCGGTGCTCCGCTGCTTGCCGCTGCGGCTCCCGCTCAGGCTTCCTTTCCCGTGGAGCCTTACGCCACGGTGATCAGTCAGAGCGGGGTGAACGAGCGGCAGTACCCCAGTACCGACTCGTCGGTGCTGGGTATCGTTGAGTATGCCGATCAGGTGGGTCTGCGGTGCAAGGTCCGTGCGCAGAACGTCGCCGGTAACGACGTCTGGTACCTGCTGCGTGACGAGGGGGCGTGGATCTCGGCCAGGTACGTGGTCCAGACCGGGACCGTCCCGTACTGCAAGGATGTCCAGCTGAACGCGCTCACTCACAGTTCTCAGTCCGGCGACGCCATGGGCTGAGCGCACCTGTCTTTCATAACGGCGTTCGAGCCGTGGCGGATCGTGGTCCTGGCGGTGTCTCGCCCGAAACCACGGTCCGTCATGGTGCTGTCCGGTACGGATCCGACGCTTGGGGCCGGGCGATAACGTTTTCAGCAGTGCGTGTGAGTTCAACGGCCTCGGCTGGTCCCTTTGTGCGGAGGGTCGTCGCGCGCCCGGGCCTGGTCGCTTTATCGGGGAGGCAGGACACAGAATTCGTTGCCGTCGGGGTCGGCCATCATCACCGAGCTGACTTCGTCGTGGCCGATGCCGATTCGTGTCGCTCCCAGGGAGACGAGACGGTCGATTTCCGCTTGCTGATCATCGTCGGCGGGTGGAGCGATGTCGAAGTGCAGCCGGCTCTTCCCTGTCTTCGGTGTCAGTGGCGGACCGCCCCATGTGATCTTCGGACCGCCATAGGGTGAGCGGATCGCCGTCTCCTGGTCCTGGTCCCAGACCAATGGCCAGTCCAGTGCTTCGCTCCAGAAGTACCCGACCTCCTGTGAACCGTCGCACGCAAGCGCTCCGATGAATCCGCAGTCGGCAAGGAAGTTGTTGCCCGGTTCGATGACGCAGAACTCATTGCCCTCTGGGTCGGCGAGTACCACGTGGCCCTCTTGGGGGCGTTGACCGATGTCGATGTGCCGGGCGCCGAGTCCGAGCGATGTCGTTACCGTCATGTGCTGGTCATCGAGGGACGTGCTCGTCAGGTCGAAGTGCATCAAGTTCTGGCCGGTCTTCGGTTTTTGGGTCGGGAGAAACCGGATCCGGAACCCGGTGTCATCGCTTGGCAGGAGGGCGATGCCGTCAGGGGAGTCGTCGGCCGTGTAGGAGGCGTGCAGCCGCCGGTCGAAGTCCTTCTGTCATTGCGTGGTGTCACCAAGGATGCTGAATTCTGTCATCTGATCACACTAGCCGCGTTGTCATGGACCTGAGCGGGTGATTTCGGTGTCGACGTTTCCGGGGCTCGCGACGACGACGCATGAGTGACGTCCCGAACGTGTCGTGACCGTCGTCTTCTTGACCGGGGCCTTCCTGCCGGCCCGTGTCCCGAGGGGGACTGGCAGGCGTCACGGCCGCGGAGCGGTGACGGCTTCGCGGACCTCTTCGACTGCCTTGCGGCAGGCCCCGGTTCGGGCTGTGTTGCGCATCACATCGACCTCGTGTCACGGGCGGGCGGTCCGCTTCCATCTGGTGGTCG
>NZ_JBVKBV010000024.1:0-87620 GCF_055635345.1 Streptomyces sp. NPDC111516
CGCCGATGGTACTGCAGGGGGGACCCTGTGGGAGAGTAGGACGCCGCCGAACTCCTTTTACGGGAAAGCCCCGTGCCCTTGTGGCACGGGGCTTTTCTGCGTTCGGAGCGTCTAGGCTCGATCCATGCGCTACGAACTGGTCATCTTCGACAACGACGGTGTGCTCGTGGACAGCGAGCCGATCTCCAACACCATCCTGTCCGAGTACCTCACGGAACTCGGGCACCCCACCTCGTACCAGGAGTGCCTTCGCGACTACATGGGGGCTGCCGTGCACCGAGTCCACGACCTCGTCGAGGAAAGGACCGGGGAGGAACTGCCCGCGGACTTCGACGAGACGCTCCACTCACGAATCTTCGCGGCCTTCCAGCAGGAGCTGGAACCGGTGGCGGGCGTGGACGAGGTGCTGGGGAAGCTCGTCGCCGACGGGGTCGCCTATTGCGTTGCGTCCTCCGGTAGTCATGAGCGGATCCGGGTCGGGCACCGCAAGACCGGGATGGACCAGTGGTTCGAGGAGGACTGGATCTTCAGCGTGGACGATGTGGCGCACGGAAAGCCGGCGCCCGATCTGTTCCTGCTCGCCGCCGAGCGGATGGGCGTTCCACCCGAGCGGTGTGTCGTCATCGAGGACAGCTCGCTCGGAGTGGAGGCGGCCCGGGCCGCGGGGATGGATGTGTACGGGTTTACGTCGATGATGCCCGCGGACCGGCTTTCCGGGGTGACCGGGCACTTCTCCGACATGAGTCAACTGCGGGAATTGCTCGCCTGATCCATCTACCCATGGGTAGAAACTGGCCCTACGCTCGCGGCCATGACACATGCTCGCTTGCGGCACGGCAGGGCCTCCCTCACGTTGAGCTTCTTCGTGCAGGGAGTCACCTTTGCTCTGCTCGTGACGCGGATTCCCGCCATCCAGGACCGATACGGGATATCCGACGGGCTGTTGCCGGTGTTCCTGGCCGCGGTGCCGATCCTGGCCGGGGTGGGCAGCGTCGTCACCGAGAAGGTGGTCGCGCGGGTGAGGCCAGGGGTCGTACTGAGGTGGGCGCAGCCTGTTGTGCTGCTTGCGCTGCTCGGCGCCGGGGCCGGGAGCGCGTTGTGGGAGGCGGCTCTGGCGCTCGGGGTGTTCGGGCTTGCCGTCGGGGCGCTCGATGCCTCCATGAACATGATGGGGGTCAGCCTTCAGCGGGCGTACGGGCGTTCCATCATGCTGGGGTTCCATGCCTCGTACAGCCTGGGCGGAATCGCGGGGGCGTCCATGGCGTGGGCCGGGGCACACTGGGATCTGTCGCTGCTGGTCTCGTACCTGCCGGCAGTGGTCGTGCTGCTGCCCGTAGCGTTCATCGGGAGCCGGTGGTACGCCGAGGGCGCGTCCGTTGAGGCGAGCCCGGTGGAGGGGCAGGGGAAGGGGGCCGCTTCGGTCTCCTTCAAGTTGCTGATGCCGCTCTGTCTGGTGATGAGCTTCGCGTACATCGGGGACTCGACGGTCTCCAACTGGAGCGCCAAGTATCTGCAGGACGTGCTGGGGAGTTCGGAGCAGCTGTCGACCGTTCCGTACAACGTCTACATGGTGACGACGCTGCTGGGGCGGGCTGTCGGGGACTTCGGGGTGCGGCGGTTCGGGGCGGTGACAGTGGTGCGGTTCGGGAGTGTGCTGGCCGCGGCCGGGTTCGCTGTGGTGGCAGTGGCCGGTGGGGCGTGGGTCGGGATGCTCGGGTTCACTCTGCTGGGTCTCGGTCTGTGTGTGATCGTGCCGCAGACGTTCGCCGCTGCCGGGCGGATGTTCCCCGGGGCGAGTGATACGGCCATCGCGCGGCTGAACGTCTTCAACTACGTGGGATTCCTGGTGGGGTCGCCGCTCGTGGGGGCGCTCGGGGACGCCTGGAGCTACCGGGGGGCGATGCTCGTACCGATGGTGCTGGTCCTTGCGACGCTCGTGTACGCCAAGTCGTTCGGCACGGAACCTGCCCGATACGGTGGCGGGCATGAGCGGCCGCGCACGGTTGATGTGGGATGACGCAGTAACGGGATACGACTTCGGCGAAAGTCATCCGATGGACCCCGTCAGACTCGCGCTGACGATGGGGCTGGTACGGGCGTTCGGGCTCGACCGCGCGGTGGATGTGGTGGCGGCCAAGCCGGCCGGGGAGTCCACCCTGCGGCTGGTGCACCGCGAGGACTATGTGGCCGCCGTGCGCGCCGCGTCGGCGGATCCGAAGCACGCCGATCAGAACTATGGGCTCGGGACGGTGGACGATCCCGCGTTCGCGGGGATGCACGAGGTGTCGGCGCTGATTGCCGGGCAGTCGGTGGCCGCGGCCGAGGCGGTGTGGCGTGGGGACACCGCGCATGCCGTGAACTTCACGGGCGGGCTGCACCATGCCATGCCGGGCGGTGCGGCGGGGTTCTGCATCTACAACGATCCGGCGCTCGCCATCGCGCGGCTGTTGGAGCTGGGTGCCGAGCGGGTCGCGTACATCGATGTGGACGTGCACCACGGGGACGGCGTGCAGGCGGCTTTCTGGGAGGACCCGCGGGTCCTGACCGTGTCGTTGCACGAACATCCGCGCACGCTGTTCCCGCAGACCGGCTGGCCGGAGGAGACCGGCGCCGGGGCCGGTGAGGGCAGTGCGGTGAACGTTGCGTTGCCGGCCGGTACGGGGGACGCGGGCTGGCTGCGGGCGTTCCATGCGGTGGTACCGGAGCTGCTGGCGGACTTCCGGCCGCAGGTACTGGTGAGTCAGCACGGGGCCGATACACACTTCGAGGACCCGCTCGCCCACCTGGCGGTGTCGCTGGACGCGCAGCGGGCGGTGATGGCCGCCTGTCACGATCTCGCCCACGAGTACGCGGAGGGCGGGCGTTGGGTGGCGCTCGGCGGGGGCGGATACGCGGTGGTCGACGTTGTGCCGCGGTCCTGGACGCATCTGGTGGGGATCGCCGCGCACGCGCCGGTGGATCCCGAGTCGGTGATTCCGGCCTCGTGGCGGGACGAGGTGTACGCGCGGACCCGGCAGCCGGGACCGGCCCGGATGACGGACGGGCGTACTCCTTCCTGGAAGTCGTGGGAGGAGGGGTACGACCCCGCGGACCGGGTGGACCAGGCGGTGCGGGCGACCAGGCGGGCGGCGTTCCCGTTGCGGGGGCTGCTGGCCTGAGGCGGGCAGGGCGGTCGCGGTGCGGCCGTTTCCGTGTGGTGATGAGGAACGGTTACGCCAACTGTGGGGCGTAACCGGACTTCTGGCCCCCCGTCCGGGTGATTGGGGCAGCATCGGTGGGGTGTTGAGCACCGGAGCGCTGCGTGCGCATCTGCTGGCGGCCCGGCTGGCCGGGCCCGTGGCCACATCGAGGGAAGCGAGCCTGCGGAGCTATCGGCTCTTCGCGGCCCGCGACCCGCGGGTGATGCTCGGCCTCGACCCCGAATGCCGCTGGGAAGAGCCCGATCTTCTTCGTCTGATGGCCGACAAGTGCGGTGTTTCGGACGATCCAGCTCATGTTTCGGGCCCTGATGTGATCGATCCGGAGCGGACCCTGGCAGCTCTGGATTCCTTCGCGGAGCGGCTGTCGCATGCGGCGGTCCGGCGGGCGCCGGTGCTGTTCGGGACCGGCCATCCGCATCGGCTGCTCGGTTTCTACGCAGAGCTGGCAGACGCCCTGTCGGCGGCCGGGTGCCCCGTACTCACCCCTGCGCAGGGCCGATGTGTCGACATAACGACCCGGTTCGGCGTACGCACGCACAACCTCGACTACGTACGAGGAGTCGCGATGGTGTGCGAACCGGGCGCGCGGACTCCCGGTGGTGACACCGGCGCACATACCCATTCACCGTTGCCGGTCCGGGTCGCTCTGGAGTCGGCGGCGCAGGGGCGCGGGCGGCTGCCGGAGCTGGTCGTCGGGGACCATGGATGGGTCTGCGGGGCAGGTCAGCTGGGCGTCGAGGCGATCGGTCTGGCGGATACGGACGATCCCGCGCTGTTCGTCGGAGAGGCGGAGGGGCGGGTGTCGGTCGCCGTTCCGCTCGATGACGCCGTACGGTCCGCCTACTACCGGCCGCTCACGCGCTATGTACTCAATCGGGCGTGTCTGTCACAGTAGGCGGCCGATCGTCTCTCCTCTTCCCCACTCGCATCACCCGCCCCTAATCTGGGGAGTGAGCGCACAACGACGAAGAGTCACCGGAGGGGAAGCCGGTGCGCGTCTCGTGCGGAAGGTACAGGTGGGTCATGGCTGCTGGCAGCGAGAGGCCTCTCAACGAGGTCAAGTTTCTGACTGTGGCGGAAGTCGCCTCGGTCATGAGGGTGTCGAAGATGACCGTGTACCGCTTGGTGCACAGCGGTCATCTGCCGGCGATCCGGGTGGGCAGGTCATTCCGGGTTCCGGAGCAAGCGGTTCACGAGTATCTCCGCGAGTCCTTTGTGGGGGTGGAGTCCGCCTGAGGTTCACCTCGGATTACGCCCCTCACGCGGTGGCGGGTAGGCTAGGCCGACGTAGGTCGTGTGGGCCCAGACGCCCCGCACCAGTGAAGAGAAGTGAGCGAGGGTAGTCGTGGGCTCTGTTATCAAGAAGCGGCGTAAGCGGATGGCCAAGAAGAAGCACCGCAAGCTGCTCAAGCGCACGCGCGTTCAGCGTCGCAACAAGAAGTAGGCGAACGCAGTTCGTGAATCCGCAGCCCTTCCGCCCATGTGGCGGGAGGGCTGCGGCGCGTTGTGGGGCGGTACCCGCATTCGGGCCAAAGTCTCGGCACAAGGCCGCCGTGCGGTCATCACAGGGCAACATCCACCCGCTACGGTGACGGCCAGGGGAATCCTTTCGACGGAAGGCGCTGATCTTGGGGAAGGTCGTGCTGGTCACGGGAGCGGCCCGGCAGCTGGGCGGCCGCTTCGTGCGGCGCATCCAGCGTGATCCGGAAGTGGACCGGGTGGTCGCCGTCGATGCGGTCACGCCCGGACACCGGCTGGGCGACGCCGACTTCGTGACGGCGGACATCCGCCAGCCCGCGATCGCCAGAGTCCTCGCCGAGCACTCCGTCGACACGGTCGTCCATCTGGACGTCTCCGCCAAGGCGGTCGGCACGGGTGGCCGGACGATGGTCAAGGAGACCAATGTCATCGGCACCATGCAGCTGCTCGGGGCCTGTCAGAAGGCGCCGAGCGTGCAGCGGCTGGTCGTCAAGTCCAGTACGAACGTGTACGGCTCCGCGCCCCGCGATCCGGCGGTCTTCACCGAGACCACCCCGCCCAAGTCCCTGCCGAGCGGGGGCTTCGCCAAGGACGTGGTGGAGGTCGAGGGGTACGTACGGGGCTTCGCGCGCCGTCGGCCGGACGTCGCCGTCTGCGTGCTCAGGTTCGCGAACATCCTGGGGCCGAAGGCGGATTCGCCGCTCGCCGACTATCTGTCGCTGCCGGTACTGCCCACGGTGTTCGGTTACGACCCGAGGCTCCAGTTCGTGCACGAGGACGATGTCGTCGGCGTACTGGGGATCGCCTCGCGCGAGCCGAGGCGCGGGACGCTGAACAGCGGCACCTTCAACATCGCCGGCGACGGCGTGCTGCTGCTCTCGCAGTGCTCGCGGCGGCTGGGGCGGCCGACGATGCCGTTGCTGCTGCCGGCGGTCACCTGGGTGGGCCAGGCGCTGCGTACGGTCGGCATGACGGACTTCTCGCCGGAGCAGATCCGGCTGCTCACCCACGGCCGGGTGGTATCCACCGTTCAGATGCGCGAGACGCTGGGCTTCCACCCGGAGTTCACCACCGCGGAGACGTTCGCGGAGTTCGCGCGCAGTCAGGGGCCGGGGCTGCTGCCGCCCGAGGCGGTGGGAAGGGCGGTCGACAGAGTGGCCGCCATGCCGTGCGCCGGGGCGGCCGACGATGGTCCGGGGATCACCGGAGCGGGCGACACGTACCCGACCCCCAGCGGCAGGTAGAGGAGCGCATCGACGATGGCGGATGCCAAGGTCATTCCGTTCGACGACGACCGTTCGCGGTCGGGCGGCGCGTCGCGCTCCGCGCGGCGCCGGTCCGCGGGGGGTGGCGGCCGGGGGCAGGGGCCCTCTGCGGCGGCACCAGTGGTCGGGACCGCGGCCGTCAGCGCCCTTCCCGGGCAGCAGGACGCCTCGCTGCCGCAGGGGGAGCCCCAGTGGGCCGGGCAGCCCCCGGAAGAGGCCGAGCGGGGCGGCTGGGACCGGCGGATCGCCGGCGGGCTCGCGTTCCTGCGACGGCGGGTCACCGGTGAGTACGACGTCGACGAGTTCGGGTACGACAAGGAGCTGACCGATCAGGTCCTGATGTCGATGCTGCGTCCGGTGTACGAGAAGTACTTCCGGGTCGAGGTGAAGGGAATCGAGAACATCCCGTCCGACGGCGGGGCGCTCATCGTGTCCAACCACTCGGGGACGCTGCCGCTCGACGGGCTGATGCTCCAGGTCGCCGTGCACGACAACCATCCGGCCGGGCGGCATCTGCGGCTGCTCGCCGCCGATCTTGTCTTCATGCTGCCGGTGGTCAACGAGCTCGCCCGCAAGGCCGGGCACACGCTGGCCTGTGCGGAGGACGCGGAGCGGCTGCTGCGGCGCGGTGAGCTCGTCGGGGTGATGCCGGAGGGCTTCAAGGGCATCGGCAAGCCGTTCGGCGAGCGGTACAAGCTGCAGCGCTTCGGGCGGGGCGGTTTCGTCTCGACGGCGCTGCGGGCCGGGGTGCCGATCGTTCCGTGCTCGATCGTGGGGGCGGAGGAGATCTACCCGATGATCGGCAACTCGAAGACGCTGGCGCGGCTGCTGGGCTTTCCGTACTTCCCGATCACGCCGACGTTTCCCTGGCTGGGGCCGCTCGGGGCGGTGCCGTTGCCGACGAAGTGGACGATCCAGTTCGGCGAGCCGATCTCCACGAGTGGGTATCCGGTGGAGGCGGCGGAGGACCCGATGCTGATGTTCAATCTGACGGATCAGGTGCGGGAGCAGATTCAGCACACGCTGTACAAGTTGTTGGTGCAGCGGAGGTCGGTCTTCTTTTGAGTCGGTGTTCCTCCGAGTCGGTGTTCCTCCGAGGGGAGTGCCGGGTGTGCCTGGTGCGGCTTTGTCCTCAATCACCGGACGGGCCTGTCCTTTCGTGCCCGTCCGGCGATCGAGGTGGTGTCAGTCCTTCAGGTCCTCGCTGTTGATTCCCAGGCCCGGGAGCAGGCCGGGGAGGAGCGGGGGCAGGGTTACGTCCGGCGTGGGCGGGGGGCTGATCCGGCCGTCGGCGGACGGGACGGTGCCCGGGGGCGGGGTGCCGAAGAGGCCGTCCGTGCCGCCGAGCAGGCCGTCGGTCGGGGCGCTGCCGGAGGCCGAGGGGTGGGGCGCCGTGCTGGGGCTCGTACGGCCGTGCGAGGCCTCCGGTGACGAGGGCGCGGAGTGGTCCGTACCGGACGATCCCGTGGCCTGTTCCGTGGCGTCCGACTGCCGCGAATCCCTGTTCCTGTCCGGGGTGCGGGGCAGCAGCGACTGCAGCGGTTCGACCTCATCGTCTATGGCGTCGAAGACCGAGTTGACCTGGTCCCCCACTTCGGTCAGCTGTACGGGCAGCCGGTCACGCAGGCTGCTCCAGCTGTCGCGGTGAGAGCGGGAGAAGGACTCCAAGGTCTGGATCGGGCCGATCGCGCCGTCCCGCTGGTAGGCCGCGTGGAGCAGGCGGTGGCCCTCGGTGGCGTCGTGCGTCATGCCGTTGAGCGTGCGCCTGACCTCGCCGAGCTGTTCGTGGTCGAGATCGCCGGAGCGGGCGCGCTCCATCAGCCGGCGGGCCTCGCTGAGCCGGGTCGATGCCTGGTCGAGGTAGACCTCGCCGCGGTCGGCGTCGCCGCTGGCCATGGTGAGGTGGATGTCCTCCATGCCGCGCTTGAGTCCGTACAGCGAATCACCCGGCAGGGCGTCGGAACTGGCAGCGGCCACTCCGCCGAAGGCCCCCGCCGCCACACCGACGGTGAGCCCGCCGGCCGCGAGGCCCTTCGTCCAGCGGGAGCGGGGACGCAATTTCCGGAGCGGGGAGGCCCGGTGGGCCCCCTTGGGTCGTTGTTCGGGCACCGTAGGGCCCGTGGATTCACCGCTCTCGGCGAACATGGCCTCCATGGCGGCGACGAGCTGGGCTCGCTGCACAACTTTGACTGCGGGATCCAATTCGGGCCGCGGTAGCTCACCGAGGCCGTTCGCCAGGGCCAACAGCGGTCCGTGGTCGGCCGGTTCGGCCGGTTCCTCGGGCTGTACGGCCGCCGCACCGCGGAGCGACTGCTCCTCCAGGGCCTGGGCGAAGGCGTTCGCCCGCCGGTGTGCCGAAACGTTTGCGATCACTGGCGGCACCTCCTCTCGTCATGACGGTCGACTCCCCTGATGGTCCGGAAGGTTGCACACCTTGAGCGCTTCCACACGAATGAGTGAGTGTCGGCGGACATGGGGCGACGACAGGGGGCCTGCAACCGGCACAACGAGGGGCGCGGCACATGGGTTACGCAAGAAAGATGATCGGACCAGTACGTGATGAATATCGCCGAGAGTGATTCGGCCGGGTGGGATCAGCGGGCGTCGTCCGGAAGGAGCCGGGCCAGGGTACGGACGGCGCGGTACTGCAGGGTCTTGATCGCGCCCTCGTTCTTGCCCATGACCCGGGCGGTCTCGGCGACCGAGAGGCCCTGCAGGAAGCGCAGGGTCACGCATTCCTGCTGTTGGGGGTTGAGTCGGCGCACGGCTTGCAACAGTGCGGCATTGGAGAGGGACTCCAGGACGGAGTCCTCGGGGCTGCGCTCGACCTCGTTGGCATCGAGCATTTCGCCGGTGGTCACCTCCAGCCGGAAGCGGCTGGATTTGAAGTGGTCGGCGACCAGGTTGCGGGCGATCGTGACCAGCCAGGCGCCGAAGTCGCGGCCCTGCCAGGTGAAGGTGGAGATGCGGCGCAGGGCGCGCAGGAAGGTCTCACTGGTGAGGTCCTCCGCCGTCGCCTTGCCGCCCACGCGGTAGTAGATGTAGCGATAGACGGTGTCGCTGTACTGGTCGTAGAGACGGCCGAAGGCGTCGGCCTCGCCGGCCTGTGCGCGCTCGACGAGATCCATCATGCGCGCGCTGTCGCTGTCGGCGGTGGGCCGGCGGACGGTGGACGTAGTAGTTGCGCCGCGGTTGCTGCGTCTTCCGACCGCCGCACCGCGTTCGGCCAGGGCGTAGCAAGGGCCGACAGGTGCAGGGGTGGCAAACGCGGGTACGGCGTACGCGGTGGGGACGAAGCCGCGCAAGCGGTCGGCGACCGTTGCGCGGAGCGTAGCCAGGCCCGAGGCGTCAACCCCGACGTGTGGGTACACGGGACTCCCAGAGGCAGAGCTTCCATCACGTGCAGTACGAAACCGTCACTCGTCGTAGTGAGTGGTGGGTTCCGGAATGCGTCTGAGGAGAATAACGCTTCGTACAGGCAGTGCTACACCCAGTTGCTCAAATCACCGATTACGTCGCTTCCGTAGCGACTAATCGATGCATCAAGTAGCACATCGTGACCGGTTATTGATCGGATTAGTTCGGGATCTGCCTGCGGGCGCGACGGGTTGTGGTCGGGTGCTAGCAATCCGACTGGCCGGAGCGGCCGGAGGGCAAGGGGTCGCGATCGGCGGCGGGTATCCGGGCGTGGCTCGGCGGCCCCGGCGGCCGGGAACGAACGCGTGTGCGTCAGCGGCGGCGGCGGTGCAGGGCGACGGCGGCCGCGGTGCCGCCCGCGAGGGCGCCGACGCCGGCCGCGGCCGGGATGCCGACCTTGGCGGCCTTGCGGCCCGTCCGGTAGTCCCGCAGCCGCCAGTCGAGGGCGCGGGCGTGCTTACGGAGCTTGGCGTCCGGGTTGATGGCGTACGGGTGGCCGACCAGGGACAGCATCGGGATGTCGTTGTGCGAATCGCTGTACGCCGCGCAGCGGTCGAGGTCCAGGTCCTCGGCGGCGGCCAGGGCGCGGACCGCCTCGGCCTTCGCGGGGCCGTGCAGCGGCTCGCCGACCAGGCGGCCGGTGTAGACGCCGTCGACGGATTCGGCGACGGTGCCGAGCGCGCCGGTCAGGCCGAGGCGGCGGGCGATGATCGTGGCGGTCTCGACCGGGGCGGCGGTGACCAGCCAGACCCGCTGCCCGGCGTCCAGGTGGGCCTGGGCGAGGGCGCGTGTGCCGGGCCAGATGCGGTCGGCCATGTACTCGTCGTAGATCTCCTCGCCGATGGACATCAGCTCGGAGACGCGGTGGCCCTTGACGATGGACAGGGCGCTGTCGCGGGCGTCCTGCATGTGCTCCGGGTCCTCGACGCCGGCCAGCCTGAACCAGGCCTGCTGCCAGGCGAACCGGGTCAGCTCGCGGCGCTGGAAGAACTTCCGCTTGTACAGGCCGCGGCCGAAGTGGAAGATCGCCGCGCCCTGCATCACGGTGTTGTCCAGGTCGAAGAAGGCGGCGGCCCGGTCGTCGCCGACGACGGGGAAGGCCGGCTCCTCGGCCGTGGTGGCGGCGGAGCTGCCCTGATCGGTGGTGGAGGGCTGGTCGTCGGGGAGTTCGCCGGGGAGGGCGGACTTCCGCGCTGCCTCAGCTGCTGCCTCGCCTGCCAGCACGCTCCGTGCTGTCGCGGGGCGCCTACGGGGTGTGAGCCATCCAAGAGCGGCCATGTCGTGAGCATAGCCAGTCGGTTCGGCCGTTCCGGACCTGCCGGGATGCCGTGCCGTGAACTCTCGGCTGCCGATTTGTTGAACGGGCGATTCGGGGCGTAACGGATCAAGGGTGGGGGCGGCGCGTCTTCCGCGCGGGGCGGCGGTCCCGTTCGGCGCAGAATGAAGGCATGAGTGCTCTGCTGCGACGTGCGAGGAAGAAGCCCGCGGACCGGGTGGTGACCCTGGTCGGGAAGCCCGGATGTCACCTCTGTGACGACGCGAGGGCGGTGGTGAAAGAGGTGTGCGAGGAGACCGGTGCGTCCTGGGAGGAGAAGGACATCACTCAGGACGAGGCGCTGCACCGGGAGTACTGGGAGCAGATCCCGGTCGTCCTGATTGATGACGAACAGCACACGTTCTGGCGGGTGGACCCGGCGAGGCTGCGCAGCGCACTGCTTTCGTGAGTGAAACCCGGTTACCATCATGGGCGTTTTGAGTGAACTCGGGGGAGTGGTTGTGAGGAGTGTGTGCCGCTTTGCCCCCTTCGGGCCTGCAACGGGCTGATGCGATCCTTGGTTCCGGGATCGCGCGACGAATGTGCGTGACCCCGGTCACTTTGACCGGACAAAACGGACACTATCTTTGTGCACGTGTTCACAAAGACATAGCCTGCATTCGACGGGGCGGTCCTGCTACATACGGCCGCCTGCAGCCCCGCTCATCCCGCAGGAGCACCGTGGCAACTGGCCGAACTCACCGACCGGCGACCCGTAGCCGAGGAATTCCCGAGGCCACCGTCGCCCGACTTCCGCTGTACCTGCGCGCACTGACCGCGCTCTCCGAGCGCTCGGTCCCCACGGTCTCGTCCGAGGAGCTCGCCGCGGCGGCGGGGGTCAACTCTGCCAAGTTGCGCAAGGACTTCAGCTACCTCGGGTCCTACGGAACGCGTGGTGTCGGGTACGACGTCGAGTATCTCGTCTACCAGATCTCCCGCGAACTCGGGCTCACCCAGGACTGGCCGGTCGCGATCGTCGGTATCGGTAACCTCGGCGCCGCGCTCGCCAACTACGGCGGTTTCGCCTCCCGTGGCTTCCGGGTCGCCGCACTGATCGACGCCGACCCCGCGATGACCGGTACGCCCGTCGCCGGCATCGCCGTCCAGCACACCGATGACCTGGACCGGATCATCAGCGACAACGGTGTGTCGATCGGCGTGATCACCACCCCGCCGGGTGCCGCGCAGCAGGTCTGCGACCGGCTCGTCGCCGCGGGCGTCACCTCCATCCTGAACTTCGCGCCGACGGTGCTCTCCGTGCCCGACGGCGTCGACGTCCGCAAGGTCGACCTCTCCATCGAACTCCAGATCCTCGCCTTCCACGAGCAGCGCAAGGCCGGCGAGGACGTCATCGAGGGCAGCCCGGACGCGGCCACGCCGCCCGCGCGCGCCGCCGCCGACAGCCGGAAGGGACCCGACGGGGACATGCCCGCCGTGATGCCGGCATGAGTCTTCTCGTAGTGGGGCTGAGCCACCGAAGCGCCCCCGTCTCCGTACTGGAACGGGCCTCGCTGGCTGCCGAGACGCAGGCCAAGCTGCTCCAGGACACCCTCGCCGCGGAGCCCGCGGCGGAGGCCGCCGTGCTGGCCACCTGCAACCGCATCGAGCTGTACGCCGACGTGGACAAGTTCCACGCGGGCGTCGCCGAGCTGTCCACGCTCCTCGCCCAGCACAGCGGCGTCGGTCTGGACGAGCTCACCCCGTATCTCTATGTGCACTACGAGGACCGGGCCGTCCACCATCTCTTCTCGGTGGCCTGCGGGCTGGACTCGATGGTCGTCGGCGAGGGTCAGATCCTCGGCCAGATCAAGGACGCGCTGGCGCAGGGGCAGGAGCTCCACACCGCCGGCCGGCTGCTGAACGATCTGTTCCAGCAGGCCCTGCGGGTCGGCAAGCGTGCCCACAGCGAGACCGGGATCGACCGGGCCGGGCAGTCGCTCGTCACCTTCGGTCTCGAACAGCTCGCAGCCGGTGCGGACGTCACCGACTGGGCCCGGGGCAAGCGGGCGCTGGTGATCGGCGCCGGCTCGATGTCCTCGCTGGCCGCTGCGACGCTGGCCCGTGCCGGTGTCGCCGAGATCGTCGTCGCCAACCGGACCAGGGCCCGCGCCGACCGGCTCGTCGAGATCCTGGGCCAGCCCGGCGGTACCGGAGTGGCCGCCCACGCCGTGGAGATGGCCGCCGTCGCCGACGAACTGACACGTGCCGACGTTGTTGTCTCGTGCACCGGCGCGACCGGTCTCGTGCTGACCGCCGAGGCCGTCGCCGGAGCGCTCGGCCTGGCCTTCGACCCCGCGCACGAGGCGCCCGCGGCCTCCGTCCCCGCGCCGCCCGCCGCCCCCGACCGGCATGCCGCCTGGGTGGAGAACGGCACCGCCGGTACGGTGCGCCAGGCCGTCCGCCGGGCCACCGTGCCCGCCCAGGGCGCCGGCCCCGTCCGCCTCGCCCTGCTCGACCTCGCCATGCCGCGCGACATCGACGGAGCCACCGCCCGCCTCGACGGCGTGCGCCTCGTCGACATCGAGTCGCTCGCCGAGGCATCGGCGGACGCCCCGATGGCCGCCGACGTGGACCAGGTGCGCACCATCGTCGCCGACGAGGTCGCCGCCTTCGGTGCCGCCCAGCGCGCCGCCCACATCACCCCGACCGTCGTCGCTCTGCGCACGATGGCCGCCGGAGTGGTCGCCGGCGAGATCGCGCGGCTCGACGGACGCCTCCCCGACCTGGACGAGAAGCAGCGCGCCGAGATCTCGCAGACCGTGCGCCGCGTCGTCGACAAGCTCCTGCACGCGCCCACCGTGCGGGTCAAGCAGCTCGCCAGCGAGCCCGGCGGCGCCGGGTACGCCGATGCGCTGCGGGAACTCTTCGACCTCGACCCGCAGACGGTCGCCGCCGTCTCCCGGGCAGACCTGAACGACCCGAATCGAGGGCGGTCATGACCGACAACTCACCCCAGCGCGCGCGGACCGACGCACCGCTCCGGCTGGGCACCCGGCGCAGCAAGCTCGCCATGGCGCAGTCCGGCCTCGTCGCCGACGCGGTCAGTGAGGTGACCGGGCGCGCCGTCGAGCTCGTCGAGATCACCACGTACGGCGACATCTCCCGGGAGCACCTCGCGCAGATCGGCGGCACCGGTGTGTTCGTCGCCGCGCTGCGCGACGCGCTGCTGCGCGGCGAGGTGGACTTCGCCGTCCACTCGCTCAAGGACCTGCCGACCACCCAGCCCGAGGGCCTCGTGCTGGCCGCTGTACCGGTGCGCGAGGACCCGCGTGACGTACTGGTGGCGCGGGACGGGCTGACCTTGGAGCAGCTGCCGTCCGGTGCCCGCATCGGCACCGGCTCGCCGCGCCGCATGGCGCAGCTCAACGCGTACGCCCGTAACCATGGCCTCGACATCGAGACCGTGCCGATCCGGGGGAACGTCGATACGCGTATCGGATTTGTCCGAAGCGGGGAGCTGGACGCGGTGGTACTCGCCGCGGCCGGGATCAGCCGCCTCGGCCGGACCGGTGAGGTGACCGACTTCCTGTCGGTCGACACCGTCCTGCCCGCTCCCGGTCAGGGAGCACTGGCGATCGAATGCGCTGTGACCAGCGCGGACCTCGCCGCTGCGCTCGCCGAGCTCGACGACCCGGTCACCCGGGCCGCCGTGACCGCCGAGCGTGCCCTGCTCGCCGCCCTGGAGGCCGGTTGTTCCGCACCTGTGGGTGCGCTGGCCGACCTCCTGGTCGACGGACAGGCTGTCAACGAACTGCGCCTGCGCGGTGTCGTCGGTTCCACCGACGGCTCCTCGCTGGTACAGATGTCCACCACCGGTCCCGTCCCCACGTCGCACGACGACGCGGCGGCCCTCGGTCGCGAACTCGCGGCCGAGATGCTCGCCAAGGGTGCGGCCGGTCTTATGGGGGAGCGAGCACTTTGAGCCCCACCGGCCCCGCCGCATCCGACTTTCCGGCCCTGTCCGCACAAGGGCACGTCACCTTCCTCGGCGCCGGTCCCGGCGACCCGGGACTGCTGACTCTGCGCGCCGTCGAGGCGCTCGCGAGCGCGGACGTCCTTGTCGCCGAGCCGGACGTTCTCGGCGCTGTTCGCTGCCATGCGCGGGCAGGGGTGAGCACGCCCGAGCTGACGGTTGTTGACGCGCAGTCAACAGCCGCCGGTGTTCCCGTTCTCAGGGATGCGGTCAATCTTGTCATGGAGGCAGCGAAGGGCGGCAGGCGGGTCGTGCGTGCCGTCTCCGGCGACCCGGGACTGGACGGGAACGCCGGCGCCGAGATGCTCGCCTGCGCGTCCGCCGGCATCCCCTTCGAGGTCGTGCCGGGTGTCGCCAACGTCGTGGGCGTGCCCGCGTACGCCGGTGTGCCGCTGCGTGATGCGCAGGGCGCCGACGTCCGGTTCGTCGACGCGCGTACCGCCTCGGACCGCTGCTGGACCGAGGTCGGCGCGAGCGATGCGACGGCTGTCGTCTCGACGACACTCGACTCGGTGGCCGCGGCCGCCGGTGAGCTGGTCGCGGCGGGCCGCAAGCCGGACACCCCACTGACCGTGACGGTGGCCGGTACGACCACCCGCCAGCGCACCTGGACGGCGACCCTCGGGACGATCGCCCAGGTCCTGAAGCAGGCGAAGGTCCTCCCGTCTCCGGACGGGCACCAGCCCGTCATAGCCGTGGTCGGTGAGCGCAACTCCGCCGCCCAGCGCGACCAACTCGCGTGGTTCGAGTCCAAGCCTCTCTTCGGCTGGAAGGTGCTCGTCCCGCGTACCAAGGAGCAGGCGGCGTCGCTCTCCGACCAGCTTCGTTCGTACGGTGCCGTGCCGCACGAGGTCCCGACGATCGCCGTCGAGCCGCCTCGTACGCCTCAGCAGATGGAGCGCGCGGTCAAGGGCCTGGTCACGGGCCGTTACGAGTGGATCGCCTTCACCAGCGTCAACGCGGTGAAGGCCGTCCGGGAGAAGTTCGAGGAGTACGGGCTCGATGCCCGAGCCTTCGCCGGGATCAAGGTCGCGGCCGTCGGCGAGCAGACCGCCGCCGCGCTCGTCGACTTCGGTGTGAAGCCGGACCTGGTGCCGTCCGGTGAGCAGTCGGCCGCCGGTCTGCTGGAGGACTGGCCGCCGTACGACCCGGTCTTCGACCCGATCGACCGCGTGTTCCTGCCGCGCGCCGACATCGCCACCGAGACGCTGGTGGCCGGGCTCATCGAGCTGGGCTGGGAGGTCGACGACGTCACCGCGTACCGCACGGTCCGCGCCTCGCCGCCGCCCGCCGACACGCGTGAGGCCATCAAGGGCGGCGGTTTCGACGCGGTGCTCTTCACCTCGTCGTCGACCGTACGGAACCTCGTCGGCATCGCGGGCAAGCCGCACAACGTGACGGTCATCGCGTGTATCGGCCCGGCGACGGCGAAGACCGCCGAGGAGCACGGGCTGCGCGTCGACGTCCTGTCGCCGGAGCCTTCGGTGACCAAGCTGGCCGAGGCCCTCGCCGAGTTCGGTGCGCACCGCCGGGAGGCGGCGAAGGAGGCCGGTGACCCGGTGACGCGGCCGAGCGAGCGGCGTCCGGGGGCGCGGCGACGTCGTACGACGACCTGACCGGTCGGTTCGTGGGTGTCGGGGGTCCGGCTGCTTCGGCAGCCGGACCCCTGCCCGTTCTCCGGTCTGTTTTTCCGGCACAGGTGTCGGTAAGACGGTGATGTGTACGGGTCTAGTCTCGAAGCATGACTGTGTACGGAAACTTCCCCGGCTCCCGCCCCCGGCGGCTGCGGACGACCCCGGTGATGCGGCGCATGGTCGCCGAGACACGGCTCGACCCGGCAAACCTGATCCTGCCCGCGTTCGTGCGCGAGGGCATCGACGCGCCCGTCGCGATCTCGGCCATGCCCGGTGTCCAGCAGCACACCCTGGACACGCTGCGGAAGGCCGCCGTCGAGGCGGTGTCGGCCGGGGTCTCCGGGATCATGCTCTTCGGCGTCCCCGCGGACGAGAAGAAGGACGGCCGGGGCTCGGCGGGCACGGACCCGGACGGCATCCTCCAGGCCGGTCTGCGCGCCGTGCGCGAGGAGGTCGGTGACGAGCTCGTCGTCATGTCGGACCTGTGCCTGGACGAGTACACGGACCACGGCCACTGCGGGGTCCTGACCGCCGACGGCCGCGTCGACAACGACGCGACGCTGGAGCGGTACGCCGAGATGGCTCAGGTCCAGGCCGACGCGGGCGCCCATGTGGTCGGCCCCAGCGGCATGATGGACGGCCAGGTCGGCGTCATCCGTGACGCGCTGGACCAGACGGGCCACGAGGACGTCTCGATCCTCGCCTACACGGCGAAGTACTCGTCGGCGTTCTACGGGCCGTTCCGCGAGGCCGTCGGGTCGTCGTTGAAGGGTGACCGCAAGACGTACCAGCAGGACCCGGCGAACACCCGTGAGTCCCTGCGCGAGCTGGCGCTCGACCTGGAGGAGGGCGCCGACATGGTCATGGTCAAGCCGGCCGGACCTTACCTCGACGTCCTCGCGAAGGTCGCCGACTCGGTGGACGTACCGGTCGCCGCGTACCAGATCAGTGGGGAGTACGCGATGATCGAGGCGGCGGCGGAGCGCGGCTGGATCGACCGGGACGCCGCCATTCTGGAGAGCCTGACCGGGATCCGGCGGGCCGGTGCGCAGATGATCCTGACGTACTGGGCGACGGAGGTCGCGCAGCGGCTGGGGCGGCACTGAGCGGAAGCGACGCCGGAGCGGGTGGCGTCCGTCCTCGCTCCCACCGCCGGTCGTCCTCGGCGTTGGTGCCCATCCCCTGAGTGATCGCCGCCGGACCCGTGAGCCCCCGCCTGTCCCCGATGCCGGGACGGGCGGGGGCTCTACGGCTGCTTGGAGAAGAGGAACACGGGGCCTTCGACCTCACGGCTGCGCTTGCTTGGGCAAGGTGAGGATTTCGGCTCCGTCGTCGGTGATAGCGATCGTGTGCTCACTGTGTGCTGTCCGGCAGCCTGTCGCACTTCGGAGCGTCCACCCGTCGGCATCAGTGACGAGTCGAGCAGTGTCCGCCATGACCCACGGCTCCAGTGCCAGCAGCAGCCCAGGGCGCAGTTTGTATCCACGGCCGGGCCGTCCGGTGTTCGGAACGTGCGGGTCCTGGTGCATCGTTGATCCGATGCCATGACCTCCGAACTCGGTGTTGACCGGGTACCCCGCCTCGCCGAGGACCGTGCCGATGGCATGGGAAATGTCGCCGATTCGAGCCCCGGGCCCGGCAGCGGCGATCCCTGCGCCCAGCGCGCGTTCGGTTGCACTGATCATCGCGACGCTCTCCGGGGGCTTTGCGTCGCCCACGATGAAGCTGATGGCAGCGTCTGCAGCGACTCCGCCCTTGGAGACGGCGAGGTCGAGTGTCAGCAGATCGCCGTCGGCAAGCGTGTAGTCGTGCGGCCGTCCGTGGAGCACGGCGTCGTTGACGGCCGTGCAGATGTAGTGGCCGAACGGGCCGCGTCCGAAGGACGGCTCGTAGTCGACGTAACAGGACACAGCTCCCGCCTCGACGATCGTGGCCCTGGCCCACCGGTCGATGTCCAGAAGGTTCGTGCCGATCGTGCTACGGCTCTTCAGCGTCTGCAGGATGTCGGCGACCAGGGCGCCTGTGTCTCTTGCTCGGGCCAGCATGGTGGGGTTCAGGATCTCGATCACGGGGCGCCCTTCTCAAGCAACCAATAACTATACCGGCATTACTATACCGGTATTTGGATTGGAGTCGTGGTCAGATCGCCGCTCACTCCCGCAGAGATCGAACGCGGACAGCGCCTCGGGCGCCCTCCTGCGTCGGGCCGGGGGAGAGCGCCCGCATACTCGCCCGCGTACCCGATGGCCGGTCCCGGCTTCGTCCTCGGACTGAAACTGCTCGGGGACGGCATCAGCATCCTCGCAGCGCGAGTACGCCGAGCCCTGGAGCCGCCGGAGGCTCAGGGCCAGTCGACCAGAGACATGAACACCACCCACGCGAAAACCACCGTGCCGGGGGCGAGTACGGCGAGCGCGACACAGGCCGGCGGTCTGCGCCGGTTGAGCACCCAACTCGCGACCAGCGCGATCAGGGCCAGGACCAGACCGCAGCAGAACACCGTCCACGCGGGATCGAAGCTCCTGCTGAACCGGTCGGATTCGGCTTCCGAGCAGGAGTCGCAGGCCATCGGCGAGAGCGCGGTGAAGGCCAGGGCGATGAACGCGAGCGGAAGCGTCACGATCGTGGAGACCAGCGAGGCGATCCAGGTGTGCCGGGGGCGGCTGTCCATGACGTTGTCGGGCATGCGTGCGATTCAACCGGGCGGCCGGGTACGGCACATGAGTCGTGGTACTCATCTGCCGTTCCGCGACGGCACGCATCTCGTCGACGGCTGCTGCTGCGGCCCGCAGAGGCGCCCGGCGGCCGGTGAGCCCGCGACCGGCGGCTGCCTCGACGGACCGCGTCAGGACAAGGCGATGTGCAACGCCTGCAACTCGGCCTCCTTGGCTCCGTGCGCCAGGAGATAGTCGGGCACGGACCCGTAGTGGCTGCGGACCCAGGTCATGGCGTGGAGCAGGTGAGTCGCGGTGACGGGACGGGTGCCGTGACCGGTCCGTGCCGCAGCTGAAGCCTTGGTGAGTCCCAGGGACGTGTTCGAGCGGAGGAAGTCCTCCGTGATCTCTGCTTCGGAGGCGTTCAGCAGAGTCTGAAGGATGGCGACGGTCACACCGGTGCGGTCCTTGCCGGAGGCGCAGTGGACAAGCGCGGGCAAGGCTCCGGGAACGATGAGCCGGCGGATGGTCGCCACGGTCGAACGCCCGGCGTGCTCGGCCATGGAGGGATAGAGCTCTCGTTGACCCTCGGGCCAACTCTGCTCGGCGAAGACGGGAAAGTGACTGTGTTCGTACCCGAGGTCGTGTCGCAGGTCGGGTCTGGCCGCCACCTCCGGCGTACTGCGCAGGCCGATCACACTGCGCAGGCCGAGTTCCTTCAGGTGCTGCGCGCCTTGCGGCGGCATGGCATCCAGGGCACCGGAACGGTAGAGGACCCCACGACGGAGGGACCCGATACCGCCCGCGTCGCGGAAGTTCCGGACGCCCGGGGTGTCGTTGAACGCACAGTCGGGCTGGTCAGTATGTGTGATCACAAAACGAATATATGAGACCCGTTCCGGCTCGTTGACGACCGCGCCTTGCCGCACGGTCACCGGGTCGCATGCCGCTCGCCGCTTGGAAGCGTCGCGGGTCACCTCCATGCCTTCATGCGAGATCTCAGCCTTGTCGGCGGAAGTCCAACATGCAGAAGACCTTGTCGTAGCGGCGTTCGCCGACGGCGACGAAGTCGGGCAGACGGCCGTATTCGGTGAAGCCCAGCGATCGGTAGAGGTGCAGGGCATTGCTGTTGTCGCCGCGCACATCCAGGGTGAGGACCTCGACGCCCGCCCGCCGGGCGTCAGCGATCAAGGCAGCGGTCAGCGCCCGACCGACGCCACGCCCATGGGCGGCGGCATCCACTGCGATCTTCTCCAGATCGGCGTGCGGCCGGTGGGTCGGTCGGGCGTAGCGCAGCCAGTACCCCAGCCCGACCAGCCGACGGTCGACGTAAGCGGCACGCAAGGCTCCGTCCCCGGCCTGCACCGCACTGACGACGTGGCCGAAGAGTTCCACCACCTCATGGAGTGGGGGTGGTTCGACCCAGCCGAGAGCGGCACCTCCGCGGACCAGGTCCGCCAGGATCCGGTGTGCCGACTCCGCGAACCGCGCTGCAAGGTCGGGATCGGACGTCAGCTCCATCGCGTCCAGAACGACCGGCTCAGCGGCCTCGCTGCTGGGCATGGCCGTATTCATGACCGGAAGCCTACCCAGCCGCCCATGGCCCAGCCGAGCCCCCGTTACTGACCCGCGCTCCCAGCCGGACAGCCGCCTGGCCAGCTAGGCCCTGTCCTGCCGGGTGTGTGAGTGGAGGGGCGCCGTTCTCATTCCCGCGGAGTCAACGCGCAACTCTGCGATTGCGCGTCGGGCCATCATGTGCAACTCTGGAGTTGCACATGATGGCGATAGGGATGGGAGCACGCCGATGAGTGAGGACCGGATCGAGCGCGAGACTCTGATCGCGGCATCGATCGAGCGGGTCTGGTCGCTGGTGGCAGAGCCCGGGTTCTGGGCGACTGACGAGGTGAACCTGTCCGGCGCCGTGGCCGAGGAAGGCGAGTCGACGGTGGCGAAGAACTCCGAGCACGGCGACTTCCCGGTGCGGGTGGAGAAGGTCGAGCCGCCGACGTACGTGGCGTACCGCTGGGTCAGCGCGTTCCCCGGAGAAGGGCTGCGCGAGGACAACAGCACCCTCGTGGAGTTCACGTTGATCCCGGAGGGAGACATGACGCGGCTGCGCGTCGTGGAGAGCGGGTTCGCGGCACTGCCCACCCCCGAGGGCAACCGCCGCAACGTGATCAAGGACCACACCAGTGGCTGGTCCCAGTGCTTCGACGCGATCAAGAAGCGCGCCGAGGACCTGCCGGCATGACCCATCGAGGTCACCACGTCGACGAGGCGGTGGACACTGTCATCGCCGCGCTCGCCGATCCCACACGGCGTAAGGTGCTCAGCCTGCTCGCCGAACAAGGGGAGGCCACCGCGACGACGCTCGCCGAGCGGCTGCCCATCTCGCGGCAGGCAGTGGTCAAGCACCTCGCCGTCCTCGACGCCGCCGGGCTCGTGACCGGCAGCCGGGTCGGCCGCGAGGCGCGGTACACCGTACGACCCGCAGCGCTGGACATGACCGCGAGGTGGATGGCCTCCCTCGCCGCCGACTGGGACCGGCGGTTGGCTCGGATCAAGCGCATCGCCGAAGCGGCAGAGCGGGACTCGCGCCAGTAACCCAGGGCTCGGCACGAGAAAGCCCCATGGCTGCAGAAGAAGGCCCCATCGCTATCGACACGCACATTCGTACGCAGACGGAGGCGACCATGAACGATGAATCGAAGCCCACCGCGACGCCAACTGCCGGTGGCAACGGCACCCCCGCGCTGCCACCGGTGGCCGATCGGGCCACCTGGCAGGCCGAAATCGATGCGCTGCGCGTGCGGGAGAAGGCGCATACCCGCGAAGGTGACGCCATCGCCGCGGCCCGCCGGAGGCTGCCCATGGTCGAGGTGGACGCCCATCTCAAGCTGATCGGCCCCGATGGGCCGGTGACCCTGCTCGACTCATTCGAAGGACGCAGGCAGCTCATCGCCTACTACTTCATGTGGAATCCTGGCCGGCCCGCATCCGAGCAGTGCGAAGGCTGCACGTACTACACCAGCCAGGTCGCCGAGCTGTCCTCCCTGCATTCCCGCGACATCACCTACGCGGTCTTCTGTATGGGACGCAACACCGTCGCCGAAGGGGCCGACCCTCAGGTGACGTACGACGCGAGCGTCCGCTATCGCGACTTCATGGGCTGGGACATGCCGTGGTACTCGGCACAACCCTCCCTCGACGCACTGCTCGTCGGACGCCGACTCGGCCTGTTCCACCTCGTGTGCTACCTGCGGGACGGTGACCGCGTCTTCGAGACCTACTGGACGACACGCCGCGGCGCAGAGGCAATGGACTACAGCTACGCGCTCATGGACCTCACCGCGTACGGACGCCAGGAGCGTTGGGAGGTCTCACCCCCCGGCTGGCCACAACAGTGCACCAACACGCGAACCGAAAGCGGCGCACCCTATTGGCCACCCGTATCGGAGTGGCCGGGCGGACGTCCCCTCGGCCAGTGGTCGCGCCTCGAAGAAGGGCGCTCCGATGACCTCGGAACCGCCGGGGCGGGGACGGCGCCCAGCCCTCACCGTTGTCACTAGTGCCGGGAGGGGCACCAGCTAGTCCCACCAGAACGACCAGGTCTCCTGGTTCAGCACCATCTTCTCGGCGTAGACGTCCAGGTCGTACGGCGGGTTCTGGTTGATGTTGTCCGGGCAGAACGCGAAGTGCTCGGCGGCGAGCGCCCGTGCCTCGGCGAGGGTGGTGGGCGGGCGCCCGACGGACACGGTCAGGGTGTCGAAGCCGATCATCACGACCCGTATGTCGAAGCGGTCCTCCCAGGAGCGGAGCACCGCGCAGAGCCGGGCCACGTCGTCCTCGTAGTTGACCGGGCCCGACCAGCCGATCGCCGCCGGGATGTCCGCGCTGCGGCGGGCCGGGACGAGCGCCGCTCGTGTGCCGGGGAACCAACCGTCCGGCCCGGTGTACAGGTCGGCCATCTCGGCCGCCAGGTCGTCGGGGGAGTCCGGCCCCTCGGCTGCCGGGACGGGTGCCAGGCCCGGCCACTCGTCCGCGGCGGCGTCGAGTTCCTCGGGCGCGCAGTCCGCCCAGTACTCGCCGAGCACTTCCTCGGCGTCGTGATCACCCGGGTACGACGTCCTGTCCGGGGCGAGGTCCCAGGTGCTGGGCCACTGGTCGCGTTTCCCGCCGTCGATCAGTACGGGAATGAGCCCGACCGGGCGTCCCGCCTCACGCAGCCCGGCCCATGTCCCGGGGGACGCGGGCTCGTCGGCGTACCAGAGCAGCGGCTCGTGCCACACGCCGTCGACCGTGGCGTCCACCAGTGAGCCGGGCGGGAGTTGGAGCCCTGACGTGGCCAGGGACGGGAGCGGATTCGGGAGCGTCGCCATGACCGCGACTCTAGACGCGGCCACTGACAACGCCGGGCTACGACCGGGGCTACGGGTGTGCGCGGACGACGGCGAACGCGGTGCGAGCGGTGGTGCCGTCGGGCAGCGGCACGTCTGCGGTGACGTGGCCGAGTGCCTGCCCCCCGGTGTCCTGGCCGGGCTGGAGAACGCGGTTGATGTGGATGGTCAGCCGGCGTCCGTCGGGTGCTGTCTCCACGAGGATGTCCGTACCGCTCGGGTCGTCGGTCACGGTCGTGGAGGCGATTGCCGCCGTTGCGCCGGTCTCCGCGAACCAACCGATGACGGACGGATCGGGGGTGTCGCTCGTGCTCTGCATCTGAGGCTCGGTCTCGCCGACGATCAGCGCGAACAGCTGGGCGACGAGGACCGGGTCACGCGTCCCGTCGTACACCCACCGCCGCCCCAGCACCCCGTGCTCGGTCGTGCCGATGAGCGCTTTGTCGGCGCCCGCGATCGGTGCGCCGCGGTAGCTGAACGGCACGTGATACGTGACTGGTTGGTCGCCCGAGGTGTCGGTGGCCGCCATGAACTCGATGCCGACTTCGCCCTCCGGGTCGTCCAGCCGGAATCCGCCCGTCCTGACCAACTCGGGTTGCTGCCCCGCCTTGCCGCGGTACCAGGGCTGCGCGGGCAGCCAGGTGGCGAGGAGTTCCAGCTTCGTGGGCGTCAGGGTGGTGTTGTGGATGACAGCCATGGCGGTGGTATTCCTCCCGTGGGCTCAGACGAGTCGCCGGCCGGCGGCGAAGCCGGCGAAGGCCGTCCAGGTGGTGGGCGCGATGGTGAGCGTGGGGCCGTCGGGGTTCTTGGAGTCGCGGACGTGGACGGCGGCGGGGTGCGCGGCGATCTCTACGCACTGACCGCCCTCGCTGCCGCTGTAGCTCGACTTGCGCCATTCGTAGGCGACTTCGAGGCACTGTCCGCCTTCGTCGCCGCTGTAGCTGGACTTGAACCACTTGCGTTCAGTGCTCATTGCTCTCCCAGCAGACGGTCCAGCAGGCCCACGGTGTCTTCGGGGCTGAGGGCCTGGGCTCGCAGCATCGCATATTTCTGGGCGAGGATGCTGACCTCGTCGGGGTCGGAGACGAGCAGGCTGCCACGTTGTGTTTCGGAGTAGGCGATGTGCTGGAAGTCCGGTGTCTCCAGCAGAGTGAAGGGGCCGTCGAGTCCGGAGTGGGTCCGGCTGTTCAGCGGCAGGACCTGGAGGCAGATGCCGGGGAGTGCGGCACACATCCGCAGGTGGCGCAGCTGCTCCGCGTGTTCCTCGCCGTCCAGGAGTTGAAGCATCAGGACCGGTTCCCAGACCACGAAGCTGATGGTGGGGGGTGTGGTGCGGTGCAGGATCTCCTGGCGCTTCAGACGGCCCGTGGTCTGGATGGCGATCTCGTCCTCGGCGAAGACGGGGATTCGGTTGCGGAAGACGGCCGTGCGTAGAGCTCCGTCTGGAGAAGCCCGGGGAGCACCTGGTTGTCGTACCAGGACAGGGCCAGGGCTTCCCGTTCCAGGTCCAGGTACTCCTCGACCCACGCCGGAATCAGGTCCACCTCCGGCATGTTTCCCACCGCCGTCTCCAGCGCCCCCTTGGTCGGCAGCAACTCGTCCAATCGACGGGCCAGGTCCGGCAGCAGCGCGCGTCTGCCCTGTTCGATGGAGGCGATCGTCTCCACCTGGTGGCCGACCCGGTCCGCGAGTTGGGCCTGGGTCAGGCCGGCCGCGGTGCGGAACACGCCGACCAGCTTGCCCACGAGTTTCATTGCCGACGCGTTCTTGCGCTGCCGCTTTCTGGGGTGCATACGGATCGAACTCCCACCTGCGCGCGTACGTCACGCGCGCACGACCCGTACAAGAAATCTGTACGGGTGCGCATACTGCGGCGGCGTAGTCACGGAATGCGACTCTCATCCCAGGAACGAGACGATGCAACTCTCGCTGCTGCATGAGCGGCTCCACCGGCGTGAGCGCCGATCGGTGCCTGCGGCACGGGAGTTCGTACGGGAGGCCGTCGCCCACTGAGGGTTCGGTGCGCGGCTGGATGACGTACTGCCGTGTGTGAGCCAGCTGTCCACCAAAGCGCTGGTGCACGGGGTGCCGCCATGGCGAGCGCCCCTGGCCGACTCGACCGCTGAGGGATCAGGTCGGACTAGGCGCCGAGTTCCTGCTCCAGGCCGTGGAGCAGGGCTTGGAGACCGAACTCGAAGGTCTTGTCGGGGGCGGCGGCGTATTCGGTCGCCGCCGGGGTTTCCAGTCGGGCGCGCAGGCGCGGGTAACGCATGGCGATCTCCTGCGCTTTGGTCATGGCCTCTTGGAGCCGGCCTTCGGCGGTGGTGCGGTCCTCGTCGTGCTTCCGGGTGAGTGAGGCGGTCGCGGCGATGCCGGCCGCGTTGCCGAGGACGTAGGTGAAGACGGTGGCCGCGGCCTGGTCGGCCCGGGTGCCGGTGAAGCCGGCGGCCTCATAGACGGCCAGGCTGTGGTCGTCGTGGCGGGCCTTGCCGTCGCCGTAGACGACGTGTGCCGCGAGGACCTGTACCAGCCAGGGGTGCCGGGTGAACATCCCGTACAGGTCCGTGGCCATGGCGGAGGCCGCGGTGCGCCAGCCCACCGCGTCCGGATCGGGCAGCTTGAGCTCACCCCACACCTGGTCGGTGGCGAGCAGAACGAGATTGTCCTTGCTCTTCACATGCCAGTACACGGCCGTGGCGGCGGAGTCGAGCCGTTTGCCCAGGGCACGCATGTTCAGACCTTCGAGGCCGTCGGTGTCCATGAGCTCGATGGCGGTGCGGACGATCTGGTCACGGGTGAGTGTGTCGCGGGGCATGACCTCACGGTACGCAGCCCCTTGCACAAAGTTCAAGCAGGCTCTTGCACAGTGTTCAAGTCGTGGTCTACCGTCCTTCTCGACAGGTGATTGAACTTAGTGCAAGTCGAAGGGGAATCCCATGAACACCCTCGCCGCCGTCATGCAGCTGCTCGTCGCCGCCGCCTTCGTCAGCATCCCGGTGGTCCGCCACCGCTTCGGCCCTGCCGCGAAGGCCGCCGCCGAGGCCGAACTCCGCCGCCAGAACGTCCGCCCTGAGGTGCTCGAGGAGAACAAGCTCCGGTTCGACGCCGGAGGCCACGAGACCGCGGCCCCGGCAACCGTCGCCGCGGTGATGGCCGCCACCGCCGCACTGAACTTCGCCGGCGCCGACCTGGCCCAGCTGCTGACCTGGATCTTCTCCTCATTGGTCCTGCTGATGAATGCGGCGATCGTCTACAGCAACCTCACCGCGGTGAAGTCCGTGGAGACCGCCTTCCGCCGCAAGGGCGACCCGGAGCTGGCCCGCGTCGAGGTCGCTCCCTTCCTCCAGGCCGCCGAGGCCGCCTTCCCCCGCTGGGTGCGAGCCCAGACCTACCTGCGCAATATGGTGGTCTTCGGCGGCTCCGCCGCTGCCCTGGTCGCCGTCTCCCTCGTCTGAGCGACACGCCGTTGATCCCGCGGCGGCGAGCTGACGGGCGTATGGAACAGGTCCTTCGTGGTGACAGCATCGCCGCGAAGGGCCTTTTCTCTGATCAGGCAACTCGTCGTGCGGCGGTGCCGGTCGCGGTCGCGACCGTGGTCCGCTTCGGTCATTGCCGGGTGCCGGAGCGCTCCGACATGCGTGCGTACAGCACCTGGCCGAGCGCCAGCATGCTCAGGCCGAACATCAGGACGCCCAGGGGGACATGGAGCGAGGGCTTGTGCGCGATGCCCAGCACCACCTGCACCGAGGCGAGTACGAGGAAGCCGGACGCGTACAGGATGGGGCGGGGCGCTCCGCCGCCCGGTCGCCATGCCAGGATCGCGGCGAGCACGTACAGCATCGATGCGCCGTACATCACGCGTGCGCCGACGCCGTGCAGTACCTCGCCGTGGGACGAGGAGAGCAGCAGTCCGGCGGTGACCGCCTGGAAGAAGATGGCCAAGGTCTGCAGGGCGATCGCGACCTGCAGGAACGAGAAGCTGCGCTGTTCTGCCGTCGTCGTCTGTGTGGCCATGGTGCGGTCCCCTCTTCTGCCTCGCGGCGGTGGGTCGGTAGCGTCTCGCTGGTTCGACGACGCGGGCCCGCGAAATGTGAGGTGAGGGGCCGACCTCACAGTCCGGTGCGTTGTTTCGTCGTCATGGCAGGAGCGGAAGCGGACGAGACGACGAGGGAGCGGTCGCGACCATGAACACCCCATCCGAGCCAGGGCATGACGGGTCCGAGCCGGACCTGAGCGTGATCGTCGGCGAGCGGCGTCAGCTGATCAACCTCGCCTATCGGCTGCTCGGTTCGCTGGCCGAGGCCGAGGACGCCGTGCAGGAGACCTACGCCCGCTGGTACGCGATGTCGGGGCAGCAGCAGGAGGCCATCGAGTCGCCCGGCGCCTGGCTGACGACGGTGGCCACCCGTATCTGCCTGGACCTGCTCGGCTCGGCGCGGGTCCGGCGCGAGCGCTACGTCGGCGCATGGATACCCGAACCGCTGCCCGACCGTACGGAGTGGATCAGCGGGCCGGCGGGCGGCGGCAGGGCCGAGCCGGCCGACCCCGCCGACTGGGTCACCCTGGACGAGTCGGTGAACATGGCCTTCCTCGTCGTACTGGAGTCGATGACGCCGGCCGAACGCGTGGCGTTCATCCTGCACGACGTCTTCCGGTACCCCTTCGCCGAGGTCGCCGAGATCGTCGGCCGGACGCCGCCGGCCTGCCGGCAACTGGCGTCCTCGGCCCGTCGACGTATTCGCGCCGCGCAGGCTCCGGCGGTTCCGACGGCCGGGCAGGCCGGTCTGGTTCGGCATTTCAAAGAGGCGTGGGAGGCCAAGGACATCGAGGCCCTCGTCGACCTCCTCGACCCCGACGCCACGATGATCGCCGACGGTGGCGGACTGGTCGGCACCGTCCTCCGCCCGGTCGAGGGCAGCGAGCGCATCGCTCAGTACCTGATCCACATCGCCGGCAAAGCCCCTGGGCTGACGCTCCTGGAGCGGACGGTCAACGGTCGGCCCGGCCTGGTCGCCCAGCACGCCGGCGTCACCATGACCGTGGCGGCGTTCAGCCTTACCGGCGGCCGCATCACTCGCATCTGGGCGGTCCGCAACCCGGAGAAGCTCCGTCCATGGACGGAGCCTTCGGCCCGCCACACCGTGCCCGCAGGAACGGAGTCGGGCGACTGATCAAGCGCGCGCTTCGGGGGGCCTTGAGGGGCCTCGGGCAGAGGGGCCGGGTCAGAGCTTCTTGCCGCACAGGACGCGGTCGTTCCTGACGGGGTCGGAGTCGAAGATCGGGTCCTCGGTGAACACAGCGTCGGCTTTGTAGTCGCACGGGTCGTTGAAGCCGAACGCGAACCCGTCCTTAACGATTTTTATGATCTTGTGGGTCGCGCCGTTCTTCCTGCCCTTGGTCCGGCAGGCGACCTCCTCGATGGCGTCGCCCTTCTTCGGGCCGCTGTGCACGCAGTCGCCGACCTCGATCCTGGGGCCGCCGCCCCCGCCCGGGTTTCCGGGGTGCGGAGGCTTCAGGTTGCGCATGCAGGCGTAACCCTCGCCCGTCGCCCGCGTGTTCTCCAGAACGGCGAGGCTGATCGGAACATCGATCACGAAGTCGGTGGTCTCCAAGCAGGCGGTGGCCGAGAACGGCCAGGCCTTGCCGGACTCCATCCGGGAGATGACCCGTGCGACCGCCTTGGGATCGCCGCACGGTACCTCGCGGTAGACGTCCTTCTTTCCGGGTTCAGGGGCGGCGCACTCGTCTACGGCGAGGTACTGCGTGCCGTACGACGGGTTCACGCTCGGGGTCGGCGAGGCGGTGGGGCTGCTGGACTCCTTGTCCGGTGCGTAAGGGTCCGCCACCTTGCCGCAGCCGGTGATCAGCGCCAGCGACGCGGCAGCGGCGGCCGCGGTGGCCGCTGCTGCCCGGATCGCCGTTGACGTCGGTCCAACACCTCTGTTCGTACGCACGTCTCCCCCTTCAAGTCTCGATCCGGGATTCTACGATCTACTGCCCTTGGGGGAAGGCGGGTTGACGCTTACTGCGCGAGGGGGATCAGTAGGTGAGGGCGACGGCCATGTCGCTCTGCCAGTAGGTGACGAAGCCGTTGTCGCCCCAGGAGGTGCCGGCCGGGAGCGTCAGCTCGGAGGGGGCGCCCGTGGAGCCCTGGTTGCTCTTGCCAGTGAAGTACACCGTGAGGTGAGTGCCCTTGTGCAGCTCCTGTCCGTCCGGCTCGCCGGACAGCCCGATCGAGGCGTACGCGGACTGGCCCGGCGCAAGGGTGACCACGGCCTGCGGGATGCTGTCGCGGAGGACCGGGAAGGCGGCCTGGGCGTCGTCGAAGCGGAGCGCCGGCGCGTGGTACGCGTAGCAGGGTACGGGGCCGGTGTTGGTCGCCGTGAGCAGCAGGTGGTTGATGGGGCGGCTCACCTTGCTGACGGTGACCTTGGTGTTCGAACCGGTGCAGGTGACGGGGGACTTGCTGCCGCTCCCGGTGGTGCCGGCGTTGCTCTTCCGGCCGCCGGTGGCGCCGGTGGCGCCGCTGGAGCGCTTGGAGGCGGCGGAGGCGTTCTCGGCGGGGGCCTGGGCCGTGCCGCTGGTGGTCTTCTTGGCTTCCTTGGCGTCCTTGCCCGTGTCGGGGGTGTTGGTGGCGGTGGCGTTCGCCGCCGGAGCCGCCGCGCCTGTCTTGCCGTCGGTGGCGCTGTCGTTGCCGCCGCAGGCGGTGAGCGAGAGGGCGGCCAGAAGGGCGGTCGCGGCAAGGGCGGTGGTGCGGATGTGGTTGGTGCGCATGGTGGAACTCCCCGTGTGTGGGCTGGTGATGTCGTTCGGTCAGTTGTGGCAGATCAGGACCATGACGATCGCGGTGGACACGATCACCACTCCGATGGCCACGGCATCGACGAGCTCGATGCGGAAGTGGATTCGCACTGCGTTGTCCCGGTGGTCGCTGCGGTGTGTCCACAGATTGCGGGGCGGCGGAATTCGACCGCAACGCCGAACAGCCCATTGGGGAAGCTGGAATGTCTGCGCGTACTGTGACCTGGGCAGATTCCACGTCCCTGGAACGGTGTTCCGGGACGGACCAGGAGGGGGAACGCCGAAGTGGCGACGCCGGAGGCCGGGGAATTCGCGGCTCTGCTGAAGGAACTGAAGGACCGTTCGGGGCGCAGCTACGGGGTTCTCGCCGGGAGACTGCACGTCAGCACGTCGACGCTCCACCGGTACTGCAACGGTGATGCGGTGCCGAACGAGTACGCCCCGGTGGAACGGCTGGCGCGGTTGTGTGCGGCGAGCCCGGAGGAGCTGGTGGAGCTGCACCGGCGGTGGATCGTGGCGGATGCGGCCCGGCGGCGCCCGGCCGCGGCTGCTCCTGCGGCTGCGGAGTCGGTACGGGACGCGGGTTCGCAGCCGGGTCGGGATGCGGTTTCGGACATGATTTCCGACTCGGGTCCGGAGGCGGTTCGTGGCTCCGAGGCCGAGGCTGGTGGCGACGCGTCCGAGCTCACGCCCGGACCCGAACCCGAGCCCGCGATCGTGGCCGGTGCGGCGAACCGGCCCCGGCGGTTCCTGGCCTCGGCGCGGGTGCGCGTGCTGCTCGCGGCCGTCGCCGTCGTCGCGCTGACCGTGCCCACCTCGATCGTCGTCAGCAATCTGTCGGGTACGGACATGGACGATCTCAGCAACGCCCCCGCCGTGGACGCAAAGGACCCGGATGTGCCCGTGTCCACCCGGCCCCGCCTCGACGCGAGCGTCACCGCTTCGCCCGGTGGGGGGAAGAAGTCGGGCACGCCGGCCCCGTCCGGTACGGCTAGTGCCACGTCCCCGGCGCCCGGCCATGGGGCCGCCACGTCCGGGGGGCACGGCACGGGAGCCGGGTCGGGTGGGCAGCAGAGCGGAGGTGTGCCGCTGAGCGCCACCATCAGCTCGTACAACTGGGAAGAGCCCTGCGGCCAGCACTACGTGCTGGATCAGAAGCCGGAGGACGTGCCTCCGCCGCCGGCGCCGCAGGACACCCGCGGCTGGGCCAGGGCGCTCGGCGGGGTGGACGGCGGCAGCATGCAGCTCGAACTCACCGTGCAGGGGAAGTCGGGGCAGGCCGTCGTGCTGAAGGGACTGCATGTGCGGACGCTGTCCCGGAAGGCGCCGCTGGCGTGGTCGGCGTACTCGATGGGGGAAGGCTGCGGGAGCGGCATCACACCGCAGTCCTTCGACATCGACCTCGACGACAGTCGGCCGACCCTGACTCCGGTGGCGGGGCAGCAGGCGGACAAGCGGGTGCCGCCGAAGGACTTCCCGTTCCAGGTGTCCTCCACCGATGTGGAGGTGTTCGACCTCAAGGCCCATGCCGAAGGGCACGACGTCAGCTGGTACCTGGAGCTGGAGTGGAGCAGCGGCGGCCGGGAGGGGACGCTGCGCATCGACAACGGCGGGAAGCCGTTCCGTACCAGCAGCATCCAGGCGCGGCCGAAGTACATGTACCGGTACGACACGGCCCAGTGGGTGACCAAGGAGTGGGACTAGGGTCCCTCGCGGTCACGGCCACCGGGCCGGTGCGTAAGGGCGGACGTCCCGGTCAGAGGCGCTCGGGCGTCCTGATGCCGAGCAGTTCCATGCCCTGGTGCAGGGTGCGGGCGGTGAGGTCCGAGAGGAAGAGGCGGTTCTCGGCCACATCGGCCGGGACGTCGGACTTCAGCACCGGGCACTGGTCGTAGAACGTCGTGAACAGCGACGACAGCTGGTAGAGGTACGAGGCCAGCTTGTGCGGCTCGTACGCGGCCGCGACCTCGGCGACGACCTCGCCGAACTGGTCCAGGTGCAGGCCCAGCGCGCGCTCGGCCGGGGCCAGCTCCAGCTCGGGGTGCGGCTGGGGCTTCAGCTCGCCCGCCTTGCGCTTGATGGAGCGGGACCGGGCGTGCGCGTACTGGATGTACACGCTCGTGTCGCCGGTCAGCGACACCATCTGGTCCAGGTCGAACTTGTAGTCGCGGGCGGCCGACGTCGACAGGTCCGCGTACTTCACCGCGCCGATGCCGACCTGCGTGGCGCGCTCGTTGATCTCCTCGTCGGTGAGGTCCTTCGCCTTTTCGCGTACGACGGTGGACGCCCGGTCGATCGCCTCGTCCAGCAGGTCTGCCAGCCGGACCGTCTCGCCCTCACGGGTCTTGAACGGCTTGCCGTCCTTGCCGAGCACCGTGCCGAAGGCCAGGTGCACGGCCTTCACGTCCTCGTTCAGCCAGCCGGCCCGGCGGGCCGTCTCGAAGATCATCTTGAAGTGCAGGGCCTGCCGCGCGTCCACGACGTACAGAAGGGTGTTCGCCTTGAGGTTCTGGACCCGGTCGCGGATCGCGGAGAGGTCCGTCGCCGCGTAGCCGTAACCGCCGTTCGCCTTCTTGACGATCAGCGGCACCGGGTTGCCGTCCGGGCCCTTCACATCGTCGAAGAACACGCACAGCGCACCCTCGGAGCGGACGGCGACGCCCGACTCCTCCAGGATGCGGCAGGTCTCCTCCAGCATGGCGTTGTAGCCGGACTCGCCGACGATGTCGGGGTCGCGGATCTCCATGTCGAGCTTGTCGAAGACCGAGTAGAAGTAGATCTTCGACTCGTCGACGAAGCGCTGCCACATGGCGAGGGTCTCCTCGTCACCGGCCTGGAGCGCGACGACCCGGTCCCGGGAGCGGGCCTTGAACTCCTCGTCGGAGTCGAACAGCACGCGCGAGGCCTTGTAGAGCCGGTTCAGGGAGGACATGGCGGCCTCGCCCTCCGCAGCGCCGCCCTCGTGGTTCAGCTCGCCCGGGTGCTCGATCAGGTACTGGATGAGCATGCCGAACTGGGTGCCCCAGTCGCCGATGTGGTGGCGCCGGACCACGGTCTCGCCGGTGAACTCGAGGATCTGCACCATCGCGTCACCGATCACCGCGGAACGGAGGTGACCGACGTGCATCTCCTTGGCCACGTTCGGCTGCGCGTAGTCGATGACCGTGGTGCCCGCGGCGCTGTTGTACGGGACGCCGAGGCGGCCCTGGTCGTCCGCGTCACGCGCGGCGAGGGTCTCGATGATCGCCCGGTCGGCGAGCGTCACATTCAGGAAGCCGGGGCCGGAGACCTCGATCTCCTTGATCAGGCCGCCCGCCGGGATCGCGGCCGTGACCTGGGACGCCAGCTCGCGCGGGTTGCCCTTGAGCTTCTTGGCGAGGGCCAGGATGCCGTTGGCCTGGAAGTCGGCCCGGTCGCTTCGTCGCAGCAGCGGGTCCGCGGTGCCGGCATCCGGCAGAGCTGCCGTCAGGGCGTCCGCCAGCTGCTGCTGGAGCGAGGAAGCGAGGGAATTGACCGAGCCGTGCTCAGGCATGGGACGGGCTGCCGTTTCCGTAGGAGTACAAGGGATCACACCCAGTATTCCACGGAGAGTAAAGCCGTTTTCGCGCTGTCGGTGGGACCTGGGACAATGGGCAATGCCCTACGAGTCCCACAAGGGTTTTGTCCCTGCCAAGGGTTTTGCCCCTGCGAGCCCCACAAGAGAGAAGGACGTGCAGACCGTGGCTCAGAGTCAGAGCAGCACCGAGACCGACTGGGTCTCCCGCTTCGCGGACGATGTCATCGCCGAATCGGAGCGTCGTGCGCCTGGCAAACCGGTCGTCGTCGCGTCCGGCCTCTCCCCGTCGGGCCCGATCCACCTGGGCAACCTCCGCGAGGTCATGACCCCGCACCTGGTCGCCGACGAGATCCGGCGCCGGGGGTATACCGTCCGGCACCTGATCTCCTGGGACGACTACGACCGCTACCGCAAGGTTCCGAACGGCGTCCCGGGCATCGACGAGTCCTGGGCCGAGCACATCGGCAAGCCGCTGACCTCGGTGCCTGCCCCGGCCGGGTCCGCGTATCCGAACTGGGCCGAGCACTTCAAGGCCGCCATGACCGCCGCGCTGGACGAGCTGGGCGTCGAGTACGACGGCATCAGCCAGACCGAGCAGTACACGGAGGGCGCGTACCGCGAGCAGATCCTGCACGCGATGAGGCACCGCGCCGACATCGACGCCGTCCTCGACCGGTACCGGACGAAGAAGGACCCGGCGGCGGGCGCCAAGGGCGGCAAGAAGCCCCAGCAGCAGAAGAAGGTCGACGAGGCCGAGCTGGAGGCCGAGGCGGGTTCCGGCGCGGCCGCCGAGGACGACGGCAGCGGCGGCTCGGCCGGTTACTTCCCGTACAAGCCCTACTGCGGCAACTGCGAGAAGGACCTCACGACCGTCACGTCGTACGACGACGACAGCACCGAGCTGAACTACACCTGCACGGCCTGCGGCTTCGCCGAGACCGTCCGGCTGAGCGAGTTCAACCGCGGCAAGCTGGTCTGGAAGGTCGACTGGCCGATGCGCTGGGCCTACGAGGGCGTGATCTTCGAGCCGAGCGGTGTGGACCACTCCTCGCCCGGCTCCTCGTTCGTCGTCGGCGGCCAGATCGTCCGCGAGATCTTCGACGGCGTGCAGCCGATCGGCCCGATGTACGCGTTCGTCGGCATCTCCGGCATGGCGAAGATGTCCTCCAGCAAGGGCGGCGTGCCGACCCCGGCCGACGCGCTGAAGATCATGGAGGCGCCGCTGCTGCGCTGGCTGTACGCGCGCCGCAAGCCCAACCAGTCCTTCAAGATCGCCTTCGACCAGGAGATCCAGCGGCTCTACGACGAGTGGGACTCGCTGGCGCGCAAGGTCGCCGACGGCTCGGTGCTGCCGGCCGACGCGGCCGCGTACGCGCGGGCCATCGGCACGGCCGCCGGTGAGCTGCCGCGCACGCCCCGCCCGCTGCCGTACCGCACGCTCGCGTCGGTCGTCGACATCACGGGCGGGCACGACGAGCAGACGCTGCGCATCCTGAGCGAGCTGGACCCGGAGAACCCGCTGACCTCGCTCGACGAGGCCCGGCCCCGCCTCGACCGTGCCGAGAACTGGATCACCAGCCAGGTCCCGGCCGAGGCCCGCACCATCGTCCGCGGCGAGCCGGACAAGGAACTGCTCGGCTCACTGGACGAGCAGGGCCGGGAGTCGCTGCGGCTGCTCCTGGAGGGGCTGGACACGCACTGGTCGCTGGACGGGCTCACCACCCTCGTCTACGGCGTGCCGAAGATCCTGGAGGGCCTGGAGCCGGACGCCAAGCCGACGCCCGAGTTGAAGGCCGCGCAGCGGTCGTTCTTCGCGCTGCTGTACCGGCTGCTGGTCAGCCGGGACACGGGGCCGCGGCTGCCGACGCTGCTGCTGGCCGTGGGGGCGGACCGGGTGCGGAGGCTGCTGGGCGCGTAGCGGTACTCAATGAGGGAGGGCCGTCACCCGGTGATTCGGGTGACGGCCCTCCGTCGTTGCCGGTTCCGTCCTCGAACGCGGACGGGCGGGGTGGGGGCCTACGCGATGTGGTTCTCCGCCATCTCGTTGTCGAAGCGCTGCTTGAACCCCGGCAGGAGCCGGCGGAGCAGGGCCGAGCTGCGGGGATGGTGGACGTTGTGGCCGTCGGAGAGGTGTATGTCGAGGACCTCCGCACTCGGGTAGTCCTGGTGCGCGTGCGTGTACGCGGTGAACACCTCGTACGCGATCTCGCCGAACTCGACTTCCGCCTCGGCCCACTCGGACGGGTCGGGCTCTTGCTGCTGCACGGGCCGGGGTTCCGGTTCCGGCTCCGCGGGCCGGGGCTGCGACTGGTGTTCCGCGGTGCGGGGGCCCGGGACGGCGCCGATGGTGCCCACGTTGCCCAGGGGGCGGGTGCGGCCGCCGGGGCCCGACGGGACCATGACCGGGGTGGGCTCCGGGGCCTCGACGTACGTCGGGTCGTAGCCACTCTCGTATGCGTCGTCCCGGGCATGGGGCGCCTTCGCGAACCAGGGGTTCTCGTGCGAGCCGGGGCCCTCCTGGGGCCGCTCCTCGGAGGCGGCGGCCGGCTCGGAGGGGTGGGTGTGCTGTTGTTGTCCGAGGTGCTGTTGCGGGTGCTGCTGCTGGGGTTGCTGCTCCGGGTGGGGCTCTGCGTACGGCAACTCGGGCGGGAACTCGTCCGGCCCGGACGAGGCCAGGGCCGATGCCGGGGCGGGGGGCAGCAGGGCCGGTTCGATGCCCGCGGCGGCAAGGCCGGACGGACCGGTGTCGGCCAGCGGGACGCCGTACTTCGCCAGGCGCAGCGGCATCAGGGACTCGACGGGTGCCTTGCGACGCCAGTTGCGGCCGAAGCGGGCCTGGAGGCGGGCCTGGTAGATCAGCCGGTCCTGTTCGAGCTTGATGACCTGCTCGTACGACCGGAGTTCCCAGAGCTTCATCCGCCGCCAGAGCCGGAACGTCGGCACGGGGGAGAGCAGCCAGCGGGTGAGCCGCACGCCCTCCATGTGCTTGTCGGCGGTGATGTCGGCGATCCGGCCCACGGCGTGCCGGGCGGCCTCGACGGAGACCACGAACAGCACCGGGATGACCGCGTGCATGCCGACGCCGAGCGGGTCGGGCCAGGCCGCGGCGCCGTTGAAGGCGATCGTCGCGGCGGTCAGCAGCCAGGCCGTCTGGCGCAGCAGCGGGAACGGGATGCGCAGCCAGGTCAGCAGCAGGTCCAGGGCGAGCAGGACACAGATGCCCGCGTCGATGCCGATCGGGAAGACCAGCGAGAATTCCCCGAAGCCCTTCTGCAGCGCGAGTTCGCGCACCGCCGCGTACGAACCCGCGAAACCGATCGCGGCGATGAGCACCGCACCGGCGACCACGAGCCCGATGAGTATCCGGTGGGTGCGTGTCAGCTGCATCGCGGCCACCCGTGTTCCCCTCCCCGTTTCCCGTATCCGACGCCCTGCGCTGATGGTCTGCTTCGACGTCCTGCTTCGACTTCTGGCGCGCACAGCCTGGCACATGAGGGTGCGGCGTGTTGCGCGGGGAGGGGCGAAGCCCGGCACTCGGGGGAGGACCGGGCTTCGGGAAACTGCTTATGGACAGGGGCGTTGACGTGCGTCCTGCGGGGCCCGCCGCGCCCTGCCGCGTCCGGCGCGACGGGGCAAAGGTTGCCGGGAGGGGCGCTAACTCGTCTTCTTGACCGTGGCCTTCTTGCCGGCCTCGGACGACCCGATCGCCTTGGACGACGCGCTCGACTTGGCGGACTGGCTGGGCTCGGCGGCCTTGCTCGGTGCGTCCGGCTTCGTGTCGGCGGCGGCGGTGGCGACCGAGGCGATCGCCTCCTTGGCCGCCTTCTCGGCGCCCTTCAGGATGTCGTCGGCGGACGGGGTCTTCGCGCCCGCGTAACCCGCGCCGTTGTAGGTGAGGGTGACGACGACGTTCTCCGTACGGGCCACGATCGTCGCGTACTTGAAGTCCTCACTCGTCTTGGTGAGGTCGTACGTGATCTTGGTGGCCTGCTCGCCGATGCCGGTGACGGGCCCTTCGGCGACCTTCTTCGCACCCTCGGCCGCCTTGGCCTTGGTGACCTGCTTCGCGTAGTCCTCCTGCGCCCGCTTGGCGCCGCTGCCCAGGGCCTGGTCCGAGTCGAAGCGGGTGAAGCCGACGTCGAGCCAGCGGTACTGGGAACCCTTCACCCCCTTGTCGGCGAGGCCGTTCCAGGAGCAGCCCGCGCGGTACGAGGTGTCGCTGGAGTTGGCAGGCGTGCCGCTCTTGGACTTCGCCTCGGGGACCAGGGAGGTGACCGTCTTCTGGGCGATCGACTTGCACGGGTCGGGCAGCGCGGCGAACTTGGCGGGCGCGACGCTCGGTTCCGACTTCTTCGCGCTCGGCGCTGCGGACGACGAGGACGAACCCGAGGAGTCCTTCTTGTCCTTGTCGCCGGAGTCCGACGAGCAGCCGGCGACGACGAGCATCACCGGAACGGCGGCGCAGGCGAGTATGCGGGAGAGTCGCGGGGCTGAACGGTGCATGGTTCCTTCACTCGGGTGGCGCGGCGGGCGGGCTGCCAGGTGGTCGGCGGACGTTCCGGAAGGTGGGCCGGGGGTGTTCCGGCTGGTGTTCCGGAGGGCCACGGTACGACGGACGGCGATCGGATGCCGCCTCGGTCGGGTGCTCGGCGGGCGGGGGCGGTGCCGCTCCGGGGCGCCCCGGGCGGGGCTATTCGCTGAACTTGTCGACCAGCTTCCGGGCCAGCGACTGGGCCTTCTCCTGCAGTTCCTTGCTGTCGGGGACCACCGTGGAGACGGTCGGCTGCTCGGCGTACTGGATGGTCACGACGACGTTCGATGTGCGGAATACCACGCTCACCGTGCGGTTCTGTGCGGTGGAACCTGTCCGGGTGAGCAGATCGTCCAGAAATGCGCTGTCTCCGAGGCCGTCGAGGGTGCGCGGGACGAGGCTCTCGTTGGAACTTCCGGAGCTGCCGGAGCTGTCAGCGGTACTGCCGTCGGTGCTTGCGCCGGTGTTCCTGTCGGCGTTGTCGCCTTCGGGACCGTCCGCGTTCCTGCTCTCGGAGGCCGGACCGGAGAGGGCGTGCGAGGCGGAGGCCGAGGAGGAGGGCGTCTGCTTCTTGGTGCTGCCGGGCGTGGCGGCGTCGGTGGCGGCGTCCGCGGACAGGCCGGCGGCGGCCTCTTTCTTCGCGTACACCTCGCGTGCCCGGTCGTCGTCGCTCACCGAGGGGTCGTAGGACACGACCCGCTCGAAGTCGACGAAGAGGGTGTGCGAGGAGTCGGCGGCCTCGGACTTCCAGCGGCAGCCGACCCGGCGGTCGGTGTCGTAGGTGACGGTGGCCGTGCCGCCGTACACCTTCTTCTGCTGGTCCTCGGGCAGATCGGCGGCACCCGGGAGCAGGTCCTTCAGGGTGGACGACGCAACGGCGCGGCAGGGATCGAGGAGGGTGCGGTACTTGCCCGGGGCAGCGGCCGCGGCAGTTGCCTCGCCGGGCTTGCTGTCGGGGGCGGAGCCACCCGTTCCGGTTCCGGCACTGCAGCCGACGACAAGCGCTGCCAATAGCGCGGTGCCGGGTACGTACGCCATTCGTCGCACGGTCCTGGGCTCCCTTCGTGCGAAAAACGGTTGCCGCTCGGTGGCGACCGGTGGACACAATGTGTATCGCACGCGCCGCTGTGATTGCCGGTCGACCGACTCGTTTGTCGACCTTGGCGCCGGTTTTGCGCTTTCAGGCTTTTCGGGGGAATCGAGGAACTATGTCGTATGTAGAGGTGCCGGGCGCGAAGGTTCCGATCCGCATGTGGGCCGACCCGGCTTCGGTCGAGGACGTTGCGATGCGGCAGCTGCGCAATGTGGCCACCCTGCCTTGGATCAAGGGGCTCGCCGTCATGCCGGACGTCCACTTCGGCAAGGGCGCGACGGTCGGTTCGGTGATCGCGATGCGCGGTGCGGTGTGTCCCGCGGCGGTCGGCGTGGACATCGGCTGCGGGATGTCCGCGGTGAAGACGTCCCTGACGGCCGACGACCTGCCGGGCGACCTGTCCCGGCTGCGGTCGAAGATCGAGCAGACCATTCCGGTGGGCCGCGGCATGCATGACGACGCCGTGGACCCGGACCGGGTGTACGGCCTCTCGGCGAAGGGGTGGGACGACTTCTGGGGACGGTTCGACGGGGTGGCCGATGCGGTCAAATTCCGTTGGGAACGAGCCACGAAGCAGATGGGGACTCTCGGATCGGGAAACCATTTCATCGAGTTCTGCCTCGACGAGTCGGGTTCCGTCTGGCTGATGCTGCACTCCGGATCGCGGAACATCGGCAAGGAACTGGCCGACTTCCACATCGGGCAGGCGCAGAAGCTGCCGCACAACCAGGACCTGATCGACCGCGACCTGGCCGTGTTCATCGCCGACACCCCGCCGATGGCGGCGTACCGGAACGACCTGTTCTGGGCGCAGGAGTACGCGAAGCGCAACCGCGCGATCATGATGGGGATCCTGAAGGAAGTTGTCCGCAAGGAATTCAGGAAGGCCAAGGTCACCTTCGAACCGGAGATCAGTTGTCACCACAACTACGTCAGTGAAGAGCGCTACGAGGGCGTGGACCTGCTGGTCACTCGGAAGGGCGCGATCCGTGCCGGATCCGGTGAATACGGAATCATCCCGGGCTCGATGGGTACCGGCTCGTACATCGTGAAGGGCCTCGGGAACGAGAAGTCCTTCAACTCGGCCTCGCACGGGGCCGGCCGGAAGATGAGCCGGAACGCCGCGAAGCGGCGCTTCTCGGCGCGGGACCTGGAGGATCAGACGCAGGGCGTGGAGTGCCGTAAGGACTCCGGCGTCGTGGACGAGATTCCGGCCGCGTACAAGCCGATCGAGCAGGTCATCGAGCAGCAGCGGGACCTGGTGGAGGTCGTCGCCAAGCTCAAGCAGGTGGTGTGCGTGAAGGGCTGAGGCCCCTTACGCATGCGAAACGAGGGCCTCGGGCGCGGGTTGCGCGTCCGGGGCCCGCCCGCGTCCGGGCCCGTCCGGCTGCTCCCTCCGGGGCTCCGGGGCTCAGGCGGTGCGGTGGACCTTGGTGTTGGAGGCCTGGGCGCGGGGGCGGACCACAAGGAGGTCGATGTTGACGTGGCTGGGGCGGGTGACGGCCCAGGTGATCGTGTCGGCCACGTCCTCGGCGGTGAGGGGGGCCTCGACGCCCGCGTAGACCTTTGCCGCCCTCTCGGTGTCGCCGCGGAAGCGGGTGGTGGCGAACTCCTCCGTCTTGACCATGCCGGGGGCCACCTCGATGACGCGGACCGGGGTACCGACGATCTCCAGTCGGAGCGTCTCGGCCAGGACGTGTTCGCCGTGCTTGGCGGCCACGTAGCCGCCGCCGCCCTCGTACGTGGAGAGGCCCGCGGTGGAGGAGAGGATCACGACCGTGCCGTCGCCGCCCTCGGTGAGCGCGGGGAGCAGGGCCTGGGTGACGTTGAGTGTGCCGATGACGTTCGTCTCGTACATCTGGCGCCAGTCGGCGGGGTCGCCGGTGGCGACGGGGTCGGCGCCGAGTGCGCCGCCCGCGTTGTTGACGAGGACGGCGAGGGTACGGAACGCCGTGGCGAACTCGTCCACCGCGTTGCGGTCGGTGACATCCAGGGCGTAGGCCGTTGCCTGGTGGCCCGCCTCGTTGATCTCGGCGGCGAGCGCCTCGATGCGGTCCTTGCGGCGGGCGGTCAGGACCACGCGGTAGCCGGCGGCCGCCAGCTGCCGGGCGGTCGCGGCGCCGATGCCGCTGCTCGCTCCGGTGATGACTGCGATCGGGGTGGCGGCCATGGCGGACTCCTCGGGCGGCGGATCGGTACGGGGCCAGGATAGGCAGGCGTGCGGTCAGTGGTTGCGGGGGGCGTACATGATGACGGCCATGCCGGCCAGGCAGATCAGCGCGCCGATCACGTCCCAGCGGTCGGGGCGGTAGCCGTCGGCGACGACGCCCCAGGCGATCGAGCCCGCGACGAAGACACCGCCGTACGCGGCGAGGATGCGGCCGAACTCGCCGTCCGGCTGGAGCGTGGCGACAAGTCCGTAGACGCCGAGTGCGATGACGCCCGCGCCGATCCAGATCCAGCCCCGGTGTTCACGGATGCCCTGCCAGACGAGCCAGGCGCCGCCGATCTCGAAAAGTGCGGCGACGACGAACAGGGCTACAGAGCGGGCGACGACCATGAGCTCAGCGTGTCATGGGAGGGGAGGGAGTCGGGTCCAGGGGGAGGTCGGGGGAGCCGAGGGGGGAAGGCGCGCCGAACTGGTGGATGAATGTGGATAATTCGGGGCGATCTGTATCTTCGGGGCATGGTGGTGACACGTAGAGGTGTGCCTGCGGCCGCAGCAGCTGTGGCTGTGGTGTTGGGGATGGATGGCGCGGCTGCGGCTGGGGGCATCGCGCCCGAGGCGGATGTGTCGCACCACGGGCATGTCTCGCTGTGGGGTTCGGGGCTCGGTGTCTGGGTGCAGAGCGTGAACCGCGGGCCGTCGAACCTGACCGGTGTGACCCTACGGGTGCGTGTATCGATGTCGCTCTCCGGGCGGCAGGAGCTTCCGGGAGGCTGTCTCCAGGCGGACCGGCTGACCGTGCTGTGCCGGACTGGTGCGCTGCGCACGGACGAGGCGGAGGGTCGGCAGCTCGCGCTCGAACTGCAGCTTGCGGGGCGGCCGGACGAGGTCGTCGTGCGGGTCGACACGCTGTGGAACGGCGGGGCGACCGACCGGAACCCGCAGAACAATGACCACGAGGTGCTGGCCCTGGCCACTGGGGACGAGTACGTGTTCTGACCGTCGGCCGCTGTTGATGCCGGCGCGACGGGTGCTGTGGGTGCGGGGTGCGTGCTCATAGCGTGAGGGCGGCCTGCAGAGCCGTCGGGTCGGCGTGGTCGCTCGCCCAGGCGATGTAGCCGTCGGGGCGGACGAGCAGCGTGGTGGTGCGGTCGCTCCTCCAGTGGGCGTGCACCAAGGGGATGGGTGATGCCGGAGTGGTGGCGTCGGCGGGGGTGACGAGGACGAACGTGCGGTCGCGCAGGAGTTGGTGGAGGCGGCCTTCCCGCAGGCTCAGGTCCGGGGCGCGCTTCGCGGTGAGCGGGTGGGCGCCACGTGGTGCCGCGTAGGCGATCGAGATGCCGGAGACCTGGCCGATGGCCTTGTCGGAGGCGGGCCGGATCACGGACAGCACTGTGGCGGCGAGGGTTCGGACCGTCCGCTGGAGCGGTGTGCGGGCCATGGCGAGGCGGACGAGTGCGCCGCTGGAGCGGAGCACCATTGCGCCGACCGGGTGCCGTTCGGAGTGATAGCTGTCGAGCAGTGCCTCCGGGGCGGCCGTCTGTCCGCGCAGTACGGCGGCGAGCTTCCAGGAGAGGTTGGCGGCGTCCTGGAGACCGGTGTTCATGCCCTGGCCGCCTGCGGGGGAGTGGACATGCGCGGCGTCCCCGGCGAGGAAGACCCGGCCGGTGCGGTAGGCGGGCACCTGGCGTTCGTCGCTGTGGAAGCGGGAGATCCAGCGCGCCTCGTGCATGCCGTAGTCGGCGCCGAGGGCGCGGCGGGTGATCTCGCGCAGTTCGTCGAGGTCGACGGGGTCGCTGTCGGCGGCCTGGTGGGTGCGGTTCCAGCCCATCACGCGGTACCAGCCGTCGCCGAAGGGGACGATGAAGGCGAAGGCGTCGCCCACGCCGTTGACCGTCAGGAGGTCGGGGGGCTCCTCGGTGAGCCGGACATCGGCGAGGACGATCGACCGGATCACTGATCTGCCGGGGAAGGGGAGGCCGAGTGCCTGACGCACCCGGCTGCGCACGCCGTCGGTACCGACGAGGTAGCGGGCCCTGAGCGTGGTCACGCTGCCGTCCGCCTGGCGCAGTTCGGCGGTGACGGTGTCCGATGAGGCGTCCTGATGGAGCGCGGTCAGCTCCGTGTCGTAACGGAAATGGACGCCCGTGGTGCGGGCGCGGCGCTCCAACAGGCGCTCCACCTCGTACTGCGGCGTGATCAGTACGAAGGGGAAGCGGGTGTGCAGCCGGGAGAGGTCGAGCGAGAGCCTGCTGAAGAAGCGCAGGGCGGAGAGGGGCGTGCCCGTCTTGACGAGCTCGTCGGCGAGGCCGCGGGTGTCGAGCAGTTCGAGTGTGCGGGCGTGTACGGCGAAGGCACGCGTCATGTTGCTGGTCTCGTGCGGGCGGCGCTCCGCGAGCGCGACCGAGAGGCCTTGGGCGGCCAGGTCGCCCGCGAGCAGCAGGCCGGTGGGGCCTGCGCCCACGACGAGGACGTCGACGTTGGCGGTGTCGGGTGCGGTGCTCGGGGTGGTGGTCATGGCTGCCTCCTGGGCCCGTTCGTCAGCTGTCACCTTCGTGCCAATTCGTTGCCAACAACCGTTGGTCAACGCTTGTTGGCAACGGTAACTCTGCCGTGACTGGCAAGTCAACACTTGTTGGCCTACAGTTGTTGGCATGGAGTCGAAGCCCGCTACCGCCCCCCGCCGCTCGGACACCACCAAGGCCGCGATTCTCGAAGCCGCGCGCGAACGGTTCGCTGCCGACGGGTACGAGCGCGCCACCATCCGGGCCATCGCCCGTGACGCGAACATCGACCCGTCGATGGTGATGCGCTACTACGGCAACAAGGAGGGGCTGTTCGCCGCCGCGTCCGTGATCGACCTGCGGATGCCCGAGCTGGGCGCGATACCGGGCAAACACATCGGCGCTGCCCTCGTCGCGCACTTCCTGGACCGCTGGGAGGGTGACGACGTGCTCACGGGCCTGCTCAGAGTCGGTGTCACCAACGACGCCGGAGCCGAGCGGATGAGGGAGGTCTTCGCCGAACAGCTCGGCCCGATAGCGGCCGGCGTCTGCCCCGACCAGGCCGACGCTCCGCGCCGTGCGGCTCTCGTCGCCTCGCAGATCCTGGGGATGGCACTCGCGCGCCATGTCCTGCGCATCGAACCCGCCGTCTCGATGCCGCGCGAGGAGGTGATCGCCTGGCTCGCGCCCACCGTTCAGCGCTACCTGACCGCCGAGCGGCCGTAGAGCAAGGTGATCGGTCGGCAGTGACTGCTTCGTACACTTTCTGCATGCCGCAGAAATCCCGGGAGCATCGCAGTGCGCTGATGGCCGAGCTGACCGTCGAGTCGCGCCGCTACATGGCCGCGTATGCCCTTTTCAACCAGGCCGTAGCGGACCACTTGCGGCTTCACCCGACCGATCTGCAGTGCCTCAACCTCCTAGGACTGGAGACCGGGCCGGTCACGACGGGCCGTATCGCGGAACTGACCGGGCTCACCACGGGATCGGCGACCCGGCTCGTCGACCGGCTGGAGCGGGGCGGTTACGTGACGCGCGAGCGTGACACGGTCGACCGGCGGCGCGTGCTCGTCACGACCGTCCGGGAGCGGATGGTGGAGATCGGTGCGGTGTGGGAGCGGCTGAGCGGCGCGTGGGCGGCGATGTTCGAGGCGTGCGACGATGACGAGGTGGCGCTGCTCATCGCCCATATGCGGCGGACTGTTGAGCTGAGCGCACGACAGGTCGCAGCGTTGCGGGAAGGCGGCCCGCCAGTCTTCGGACCCTGAGGCTCCTGAGGCTCCTGAGGCTCCTGAGGTTCCTGAGGTTCGTGGGGTTTCTTGGGCTCTCAGGGCTCCGGGGTCGAAGGTGGACGGGCCTGGTGGACCCTGTCGTGGCCGTTCTCCTGGGCGTTGTCCGGGGAGTCGTCCGGGGGGAGTGGGCGCGAAGTCGTGGAGCGCCTTCGTGACGATCGCGTCCAGGTGGGTGTGGTGGGCGCCCCGCCAGTAGACCCGGTCGCACTCCGTGCACTGCGCGAAGATGTCGTACGAGCGCCGGGTGCCGTGCTCCAGCCGGCCGCTGACGGACTCCTTGTCGGCAGCCTTCAGCGGGCCGTTGCAGGCGGTGCACCTGGTCCAGGGTGCCAGATGCGGGGCGAAACGTTCCAGCACGTCCCGCAGTTGGTCCTCCGGGCGGTCGCTGTAGACATACGCCCCGGCCCAGATCTCCCGCCGGTGCAGCAGCCCGCGGTCCCGGGAGAGCAGTACGCGGCGCTCGTCCGCGGACCGGGCGGCCAGTGCGGCATCGCCGATGTCCTCGCTCTCGTACGCCGCGTCGACACCCAGCAGCCGAAGCCGCCGGGCGAGCGTTCCGAGGTGGACGTCGAGCAGGAACCTCAGGGGCGCGCCCGGGATGCGCTGGGGGCGTTCCACGGCGCCCACCTGGACCAGTTCGCCCGCCCCCGGGATGTGGGAGACGGATACGGGCCTGCCGTCGACCAGAAGCTGCCCGGCCTCGGTGAGCGGGATGCCGAGCGACTCCACGACATGGCCGAGGGTGGACGCGCCGTCGGTGGTCACGGTCGAGCGTCCCCGGCGGCGTTCATGGGCGACGAAGAGCCGCAGCTCGGGGGCGACTTCGAGGTGGATCTCCGGTCCGTTCACCTCGTCAGGATGTCATCGGGTGGGGTCCGTCGGCGAGGGCTTTCTGTCCAGGCATGTGCGGCTCAGGGGCGGAAGGCGGCCGCGTGTTCCTCGGCCCAGGTGGCGAACGTGCGGGCCGGGTGGCCGGTCAGTTTCTCCGTATCGCCGGTCACCTCGGCCGGGGAGCCGTCCGTGGCCGCCGCGTAGGCGAGCAGTGCCTCGGCGATCGGCCCGGGAACGAAAGGGGCCACGGACTCCTTCCAGGCCGCCCCGGTCACGGCGTTGACGGTGATGGGGCGCCCGGATGCTGCCGCCAGGACGCCGACCTGTTCTGCGGCGGTGAGCGATTCGGGGCCGGTCAGGTGGTACGCCGCGCCCTGCAGCAAGGGGTCGGTGAGAACGGCGCGGGCGGCCTCGGCGATGTCCGTCCCATGGACGGGGCTGGTGTGGCTGTGGGGGTGGGGGAGGTCGACCGAGCCGTGGGTCCGTACCGACTCCGCCCACTGGTACGCGTTGCTCGCGAAGGCGCCCGGGCGGAGCAGCGTCGTGGTGAGGGGCGAGGCCGTCAGGGCCTGCTCCACCGCGTGGTGGGAGGCGGCGATCGGGTTGGCGTGGGCATCCGGGGCGAGAACCGAGCTGGAGGACAACAGCACGATGTGACTCACCCCGGCGGTCTCGGCCGCGGAGAGAAAGGCCTCGACGCGGGACGCGTCGGCGTAGAGGAAGACGGACGCAACCCCGTCGAGAGCGGTCGCGAAGGTGGCGGGATCGCCCAGATCGCAGGCCACGACCGGTACGCCGACGGGCAGCGGTGAGCTGTTCGGGGTTGCGTGAGGCGGCGCGTACGGCGTGGCCGTCCCGGTGCAGAAGCGAGACGAGCGTGGCGCCGATGCGGCCGCGGCATCCGGTGACGAGCGTGAGCATGGGGGTCTCCTCCGGGTCTTGCTCGGAGCGTTCATCCGGGCGTTCATCTGCTCCGAGGCGTGACTGTGTTGCACATAAACTGTGTGACGCAGATAAATATCCTGGAGAAGGGATTCGCCCGTCAATCGTTTTCGGGAGTGCCTCGCGCGCCTACAGTTCCCGCATGAAGATCCTCGACCTCGAACCCGGTGATGCCCGACTGGTCGCCGACCTGCTTCCCGTGCTGCGTGAACTCCGCCCGCACCTCACCGAGGACCTCTTCCGGGAGGTGTGCGAGCAGGGGTACGCGCAAGGGCTGCGGTTCAGCGCTGCCTATGACGACGAGGGCGTCTGCGTGGGCGCGGCCGGCTGGCGCGTCGTCCACAACACCAGCCGGATCCGGATGCTGTACGTCGACGATCTGGTGACCGCCGAAGGGTCCCGTTCCACCGGTGTCGGCCGTCGGCTCCTCAGGCACCTCGAAGGGCGGGCCAGGGCTGCGGGCTGCCTGCACCTCAACCTGGATTCGGGCACGCAGCGCACCGACGCCCACCGCTTCTATCTGCGGGAGCGGTTGAGTATCGGCGCGTTCAATTTCGACAAGGCCCTCGATCTGGACTGAGGTCAGCCCTCCTCGTCCGGGGTGAGGTCCAGCCGCCAGTCGTTCGTGAGCAGCGCATGGCCGGGTGGGTACTCGAAGTCGCACGGGCCGATCAGGGTGAAGCCTGCCTTGCGGCACACCGCGTTCGACGCGCCGTTGTCGACCGACGGATAGGCGTGCAGATAGCGATGCCTGTGCTCGGCGCGGGCCTGCTCGGCCACGGCTGTCGTCGCGGCCGTCGCGATGCCCAGACCCTGGTATCCAGGGAGGACGGCCCACCCCGTCTCGTACACCTCTCGGCCCTGCCAGGTCCGCTCCCAGAAGCCGATCGTGCCCACGGCTTCGTCCCCGCCGGCCAGGGCGATGCGGAACATCCTGCCCCGGCCCGTCCGGTCCGCACTCATCTCCACATAGCGCTCGTGACGCGCTATGAGCTGTTCCTCCGATTCGGGACCGCCCAGATGGTCCATCAACTCCGGTGCGTTTGCACGGCGGAGCAGCTCCAGGTCGGTCTCTGACCAGGGCTCGATCAGTACGGAAGACGAAGCGGCGCGTTCCATGCCAAAACTGTAGGACGGGGCACTGACAGCGGGGCAGGGTCAGCGTGGGCCGAACGCCGTCGGGGGGACGCCGACCGTTGCCGTGAAGTCCCTGACCAGGTGGGCCTGGTCGCTGTATCCCAGTTCCGCCGCGAGTGCCGCCCAGTCCACCTTCGGATCCGACTCGGCCCGCTCCAGCGCCTCATGGATGCGGTAGCGGAGGATGACCCACTTGGGGCCGATTCCGATGTACGTGGCGAAGAGCCGTTGGAGCGAGCGCGACGACAGCCCCTCGATGCGCGCGAGTTCGTCGACGCGGCGCACCGTGCGATCCGTACGGACCAGGTCGACCAGGGCCATCGCACGCTCGGCCTGCGGGTCCGGTTCCGGGCCGAGCGCCAGCAGGTATGTGTCGAGCGCCGCCACCCGCGCGTCCTCGTCCGCCGGGTCCAGCACGGCCGACGGCGGGACGGGCGGGGTGAACACCTCGTCCGCGGGAAGCCGCCGCCCCGTCCACGCGGAGACCGGCCGGCCCGGTGCGAACGGGCGGAATCCGCCGGGCCGGAACTGCACCCCGCAGACCCGTCCCCGCCCCTCCAGCTTCTGCGTGAAGAGCTTCAGGCCGATGCCCGAGACCTCGGCGAACCCGGCGTCGTGGTGGACCTCAACGGTCCGGGACCCGCCCCCGGTCCCGTACCGCTGGAAGACCAGGTTCACGGACGGGTGCGGCACCAGGTGGGAGGCGTAGGGCTCCGGCAGATCCCAGTCGATGAGCCAGTAGTGCTCCAGGTACGACCGCAGTCCGGGGTGGGGTTCGCGACGGCGGAAACGTACCTGCGCGAAGAGTTCGGGGGCGTCGACGATGCCCCGGGTGTCGCGTCGCGGACCTGACATGGCCGCGATCCTACGGTGGGCACGGAACTCCGTGGGAGCGATGTCGCGTTTCTTCAAGCGCCCGGCCGCCCCGGCGCGCAAGGTCGAAGGATGGAGAAAATCAGCGAGTTGCTGGAAACGGCCGCCGGACGGGTCGTTCCCGTGCTGGCCGGGATCGACGACAACAGGCTGGGGGACCCCACGCCGTGCGCGAAGTACGACGTACGCGCCCTGATCAACCACCTCTTCCAAGTGGTCGTCAACTTCCAGGCCCTGGCGGCCAGGAAGGAGGCCGATTTCGGTGAGGTGCCGGACGCCGTCACAGGGGAGTGGCGGGCGCGTTTCGGCGAGGAGACGGCCAAGCTGGTGGCGGCCTGGGCCGTGCCCGGGGCCGACGAGGGCACCGCGGGGGCCATGGGGCTCCCGGCCAGGACCGTCGGGAACATGGTGCTGGGCGATCTGACCGTTCACGCCTGGGACCTTGCGCGGGCCACCGGCCAGGAGTTCGTACCGGACGAGTCCGTGTTGAACGAGATCGGTCCGGGGCTGGCCGCGATGGCGCCGATGGCCCGGGAGGCGAAGGTGTTCGGTGAGCCGCACCCCGTACCGGAAGGGGCCGGCCCCTTCGAGCAGGTGCTGGCGCTGACCGGCCGGGACCCGGGCTGGCGTCCGCCCGGCACGTGATGCGAATCGGGGACACGCGCCGGGCCGGCATTCGCCCGGCGCGTGGCGCCGGGGGTCGGAGAGTGTGCGTCGGCTCAGTCCGTATCGGGCTCGGGCTCGGGGCGGTGGTACGCATCGGGGACGACGGCGACCGGGCAGGGCGCGTAGTGCAGCATCGCGTGGTTCACCTGGCCCAGGTGGGTGCCGTGCCATCCGCTGGGCCGCCGCGCGCCGACGACCAGCAGTTCGGCACCCTTGGCGGCCTCGATCAATTCCTGGTGCACCGGCCCCTGCACCACCGACCTGTGGATGGTGACGTCCGGGGCACCGGTCCGGTCCAGCCCTGCCAGTACCTCTTCGAGGTGCTCCTCGGCCTGCCGGTGATGCGCGGAGGCCGGGGAACCCGAGATGAGCGGGTGGACCAGCGCGTGGTGGGTGGGGCGGCGCCAGGCCCGTACGGCGACCAGTTCGCCGTGGCGCGAAGCGGCCTGGGCGAGGGCGAAGACGGCGGCCGCCGACGGTTCTGCGGCGTCGCTGATCCCGAGGACGACGCGGCCGGACTGCGGCGGGGTGTCCGGTGTCCTCGCCGGGATCACCACGACCGGGCAGCGGGACCGGCCGGCGAGCGCAAGGCTGACGGACCCCAGGAGCATCCCGGCGATCCGGCCCCGGCCGCGCGAGCCGAGGACGACCATGGCCGCCTCGTGGCTCTCCCTGACGAGTGCGGCCACCGGGTCCTCGGGTTCCACGGAGGCCGCCACGGCCACCTCGGGCCCGAGCCGCTGGGCGCGTTCACGGGCGGTGGCGACGAGATGCTCGGCGAGGGCCTTTTCGGTGGGACGCTCGCTGTCGGAGGCGGGGTGCATGCCCTCGTAGCGTTCCCACAGCGAGGCGTGGACGACGCGCAGGGGGTGCTGCGAGCGGGCCGCTTCCGCCGCTGCCCAGTCCAGGGCGCGGAGACTGCCCTCTGATCCGTCCACTCCGACGACTACGGGGAGCAGCATCGCTCCCACCGCCTTCCGTACGGATGTTCTACGGTTCGATGGTCAGTACCTGGTCCAGGGGGCGGCGCGGCGTGCGCGGTCCTCCGGGCCCGTATCCCAGGCGGACGATCATCTGGGCCTGTCCCGTGCCGAAGACCGGGTCGCGCAGCAGCCATCGCAGGTCCGGCCATTCGATGGGCTGGGTCGAGAACGAGGTGGACACCTGGTCGAGCGTGGCGGTGAGCAGGACGCGCTCCAGGGCCTGACCGGCGCGCAGCCAGTCCGTGGGGCGGTCGCCCGGGGTGGTCAGCAGGGCCAGTTGCGGACGCTTCTCGAACGGAACGCGTGGCCGGCCCGGGAGTACGCCGGTTCCCGCGAAGTCGCGGGTGGTCGCCCGTCCGGAGGCGTCGCGGGGGCCGAAGGCGTAGTCGGGGATTCCGTCGACGGGCGCGTCGGTCTTCGTGTCCCGGGTCCAGTGCTCCTGCTCCGCCTCCCGTGCCGGGTCCCCGCGGTCGTACCCCTCGGCGTCCCGGATCAGTTCGAGCACGGTCTCCAGATGCGGCGAGGCCAGGAACGTGAAGTCCGCGCCCTCGACACGGGCCGCTTCGGCCAGGCGGGCGCGGACGTCCTCGGGGATCGGTTGCTCGTCGAACGGGTAGCGGCTGGTGTGCCGGTCCGGAATCGCGGGGTGGAGAGCGGCGAGCGCTTCGTCCTCGGGCTTCCGCGGGGCGTCCGGGCGGCCGCCGAACCGGACGGTGGCCAGCACGGCCGGGGCCGACGGTTCGGGCAGCAGCGCGGTGACCGTCTCCAGGCCGTGGTGGGCGGCGGACACCCGCAGATTCAGCAGGGCCGCGCCGCAGCCCACGTGCAGTGCACGGGTGGCGGGGTCGGCCTCCGGCAGCGCACGGCGGAGATCCGCCAGGAGCGTGAGGGTCCGGCCGGCGCGCGTGTAGCGGAACTGCCAGGGCTGGGCGTTGTGCATGGAGGGGGCGGCGGTGGCATCGGCGACGAGGCCGGTCAGCGTCGTGTCGTCGGGTGGCTGGCTGAGCATCGGGACCCCCGGGAGATCGGGAACGGTCGATGTCTCTCCAGCATGGAACAGATCTCGGCCCGGTGGGATGGGCCGTTCGTCCCGCCGAAGGCTCCGGACGGCCCTCGCGTCCCGTACCGCCGCCGCGACCGCGCAGCGTACAAAGCCGTTGCGGCTCGTGCGAGCCCATGCAGACACGCAGCCGATTCTTTGCGGCGCGTCGCAGAGCCGGGACCAGCAAATCTCAGGACCGCCGGGACCGCTGGGACGTCGTACGGAGCCACGCCGCGCCCCTGCGCCGGAACCGTGATGCCATGAAAGGAGCCCCTGACGAAGGGACCCCCGATCGTGGCAGCCGCACTGTCCCCGGCACCGTGCCTGCGTTCCGTGCGGGCCGTGGTCTTCGACACGGACGGAGTGATCACCGACTCCGCCCGGGGCCACGCCGCAGCCTGGAAGAAGGCGTTCGACGCCTGTCTGTCGGCCGTCGGGGGACAGCGGCCGTTCGACGCCGTCGACGACTACCTGCGGCACGTCGACGGCCGCTCGCGGAGGGACGGTGCGGCGGCGTTCCTGGCATCGAGGGGGCTGGACCTCCCCGAAGGCAGCCCCGACGACCCGCCCGGAACCGCGACCGTGTGGGCGATCGCGGCCCGCAAGGACGAGCTGTTCACGCAGAGCCTGCGTACCGACCCGGTCGACGTCTGGCCCGGCACGGTCCGCCTCCTCGACGTGCTGCGCGGCGAACGGATGCCGTGCGCCGCCGTATCCGCGTCCCGGCACGCGACGGAACTGCTGTCGCGGGCCGGCCTCATCGACCGGTTCGACGCCGTGGTCGACGGGAACGAGGCACATCGGCTGCGGCTGCCGGGAAAGCCGGACCCCGCGCTCTTCGTCGAAGCGGCGAGGCGCCTGCGGATCCCGGTCCGGGACACGGCCGTGGTGGAGGACGCGCTGGCCGGGGTCGAGGCCGGGCGCCGAGGCGGCTTCGGACTCGTGGTCGGCGTGGACCGTACGGGCGGCCCCACCAGCGCCGCGGAACTGCGCGGCCACGGTGCCGACCTCGTGGTGTCCGATCCGGGGGACCTGCTGACGGCCGGTGACGACTGATGCCGTCGGCCTGGACCTGGTCGTACGAGGGATACGACCCGCGGGAGGAACGGCTGAGGGAGGCGCTGTGCGCGCTCGGCAACGGGTACTTCGCCACCCGCGGAGCCGCATCCGAAACACCTGTGACACCTGTGACACCTGTGCCACATATGACACTTGAGACGTCGTCCGAGGCGTGGCCGCACTACCCCGGCACCTACGTGGCGGGCTGCTACAACCGGCTGACCTCCACGGTCCGGGGCCGCCGGGTCGAGAACGAGGACCTGGTCAACCTCCCGAACTGGCTGCCGCTGCACTACCGCATCCGCCCTGCCGGTACCGCCCCGGGACCGTGGCTCACCCCGGACCACGAACACCTCGTGGAACACGGCCAGTCACTCGATCTGCTCGGCGGCACGCTCACCCGTCGATCCGTCTACGAGGACGAGGCGGGCCGGCGGCTGCACGTGGAGCAGTGCCGTCTGGTGCACATGGGCGATCCGCATCTCGCCGCCCTGCACACGGTGTTCCGGGCGGAGGGGTGGGCGGGCGTGATCGAGGTGGAGGCGGGGATCGACGGCGGCGTCCGCAACTCCGGCGTCGCGCGGTACCGGGATCTGTCGAACCAGCACCTCACCGGCTGGGTGACCGGCGCGGACGAGGACGGTGTGGTGTCGCTGAAGTGCCGCACGGTGGAGTCGGACATCGGTGTCGCGCTGGCGGCCCGCACGCTGGCGGTGTACGGCGGTGAACCCGGCCCCGACGCCGGCCCCGGCCTGCGACCCGATTTGCACCCTCGCCCCCGGCAGACGGAGAAGGCGGTCTTCCAACGGCTGGTGCTGCCGCTGAGCCCGGACTCCGGTACCGCCGTCGCCGTCGACAAGACGGTGGCCCTCCACACCACCCGCGACCGCGCGATCGGCAGCCCGCTGCGGGCAGCCGTGGCCGCGGTGCGAAGGGCCCCGGACTTCGCGCAGCTGCTGTCCTCGCACCGGCAGGCCTGGGCCGACCTGTGGGGGCAGGTCCGGCTGGACGTCCCGGGCGAAGCGGGACGCGTTCTCCGGCTGCACCTCTTCCACGTACTGCAGACGCTCTCCCCGCACACCGCCGAACTCGATGTCGGCGTACCGGCCAGAGGGCTGCACGGCGAGGCGTACCGTGGCCATGTCTTCTGGGACGAGCTGTTCGTACTGCCGTTCCTGAATCTGCATCTCCCGGAAGTCTCCCGGGGCCTTCTCGACTACCGCTACCGGCGTCTGCCCGCGGCCTGCCGAGCGGCGCGCGAGGCCGGCCGGGCGGGGGCGATGTATCCCTGGCAGAGCGCCGGCAACGGACGCGAGGAGACCCAGGAACTCCATCTCAACCCGCACTCGGGGCGCTGGCTGCCCGACCGCTCCCGGCTGCAGCACCATGTCGGCTCGGCCGTCGCGTACAACGTGTGGCAGTACTGCCAGGCCACCGGGGACACGGAGTACCTGTACTCCAGGGGTGCGGAGATGCTGCTCCAGATCGCCAGGTTCTGGGCGGACAGCGCCGCATGGGACCGGTCCCTGGCCCGGTATCGCATCCGCGGTGTCGTCGGGCCGGACGAGTACCACGACGCCTATCCGGGAACGGAGGCGGCAGGCCTCGACGACAACACGTACACGAACGTGACAGCGGCCTGGGTTCTGGCACGTTCGACGGAGCTGTACTGGGCCCTGCCCGAGACGCGGCGTCGGCAGCTGTGCGACCGGATGCGTCTCGATTCCACCGAACCGGAACGCTGGGAGGACATCTCCCACCGGCTGCATGTGCCGTATCACCGGGGCGTCATCAGCCAGTTCGCCGGTTACGGGGAGCTGGAGGAGCTCGACTGGGAGGCGTACCGGAGGCGGTACGGGGACATCCGGCGGCTGGACCGGATCCTGGAGGCGGAGGGCGACACGGTCAACCGCTACCAGGCGTCCAAGCAGGCCGATGTGCTGATGCTCGGCTACCTCTTCTCACCGGAAGAACTCGCGGGCCTCTTCCGGCGGCTCGGGTACCCGCTGGACGAGGACGCGTGGCGAGCCACCGTCGACTACTACCTCGCGCGTACGAGCCACGGCTCCACGCTCAGCTCCCTGGTCCATGCCTGGGTGCTGGCCCGGGTGCGCCGCGAGGCGGCGTGGAAGTACTGCGAGGAGGCCCTGACCGGGGACGTGGCCGATATCCAGGGCGGCACAACCGAAGAAGGCATCCACCTGGCGGCGATGGCGGGCACCCTCGACTTCGTACAGCGCGGAATGACGGGACTGGAGACCCGCGACGACGCACTGTGGCTCGCGCCGGCCACGCTGCCGCAGCTTTCGAAATTCGGGGTGCGGATCCGGTTCCGCCGCCACTGGGACGTGGACCTGCGCCTCCGTTCCCAGCGGCTCCGGATCGCCGTACCGGACTCGCACCACCCGGCCGTCCGGGTCGTCCTGGGAGGCCACACCCATGTGATCACACCCGGTACGGCCCGATGGCTCGATCTGCCCCCGACCCGGCACAGCCCTCCGCCGCCGGGCCCTCAGCTGCCCGGCCCCTGGCCGCCCGGTCACGCGAGTCCGCACAGTCCACCCGGTCCGACGGCCGGGTCGCCCCGAGCCGTGTGACCAGGTGGTGCCAGCCTTCCTCCAGGCGCTCCAGCGGTATGCCGCGCTCCTGCGTGAGGTGGTGGACGAGAGCGGTGTCGATGGACGCGAGCAGGGTGTGCGCGAGCAGTTCCGGGTCGCCCGCCACCTGCGCCCCACGCAGCAGCATCGCGATGTGGCTGAGCCGCAGGCGGCTCGCCGGGACGGTGTAGGTGCGCAGCGGGTCGGTCCGGCCGGCCAGGATCAGGGGGTGGTGATCGCGTTCGTGGCGCAGGACTGCGGGCCCGAAGGCGTGCAGCCGCTCTGCCGCGGGGGCGTCGGGGCCCAGGGGCGGCGGACCTGAGAGGAAGGCGGCCTGGAACTGCACCTCCCGGTGGTCCAGGAGCGCGATCAGGAGCCCGGCACGGTCACCGAAGCGCCGGAAGACGGTGCCTTTGCCGACCCCAGCGGCGGCAGCCACCGACTCCATGGTCAGGTTCGCCGCTCCGCACTGGGTCATCAGCCGGGAGGCCGCGTCCAGCAGGCGGGTGCGATTGCGTGCGGCGTCCGCACGTAGCTGCGGCGGTTCATCGGTCGGGGCGAGAGGGAGACTCGTCCGACTCGCCCGTGCCTCGCCGGGGACGGACGGTCTGAGCGGCGGGGTATCGGAACCGGTCATGGACTCAGAGTAGCCCCCGGAAGGGAAAAGTGGACCGCGGTCCGGTTAAGTGGTACAAATTTCAACGGACCGTGGTCCGCTTGAAGACCGTTCCGAAGTCTCCGCCCTCTGGGAGTTCCTCATGTCTGTACGCATCCTCGCGCTCGTCGGCAGCCTCCGCTCCGGCTCGCACAACCGCCAGCTCGCCGAAGCCGCCGCCAAGCACGCCCCCGAGGGCGTCGACATCCAGCTGTACGAGGGCCTGGCCGACGTGCCCTTCTACAACGAGGACACCGACGTCGAGGCAGGCGTCCCGGCCGCTGCCGTCGAGCTGCGCGAGGCGGCCGGCCGGGCCGACGCCTTCCTGCTGTTCTCGCCCGAGTACAACGGCACCATGCCGGCCGTCCTGAAGAACGCCATCGACTGGCTGTCCCGCCCGTTCGGCGCCGGCGCCATTTCCGGCAAGCCGGTCGCCGTGGTCGGCACCGCCTTCGGCCAGTACGGCGGCGTGTGGGCGCAGGACGATGCCCGTAAGTCCGCCGGGATCGCGGGCGGTGTGGTCCTGGAGGACGTCAAGCTGTCCATCCCCGGCTCCGTGACGCGCTTCGCCGACACCCACCCCGCCGATGACGCCGAAGTCGTCACCGCGCTCACCGAGGTCATTCGCCAGGTGACCGAGCAGGCCGCGCCCGCCGCTGCCTGACCCCGCCTCGTACGGCGGCGGCCCGCCGAGGATGCCGCGCCGCCGCCGTACGAAGCCGTACCGCGCAGGTGCCGGACACCCGACGACACCCCTTGCGCCACCCAGGTGCTGAGGGCACGACCGCATGAGCCGCAGCAAAGGGCGCCAAGCTGCTGTTCCAGATCTTCACGGAGCGGGCGGAACGCAAGGCCACGGCGGCCGCGACGAACTCACCGTTCGGTGAGTGGGAGAAGACGTTCGGCGACCGCCGGCTCTGCGCGGCCATCGCTGACCGCCTCACCTTCCGCGGCACTCTGCTCCAGACCGGCACCGAGTCCTACCGACTCCAGGCCACCTGCGACGAACGCGAAAACCGCTGATGGAGGGCCCCTGTGACGTCGCGCCCAGGGCGATCCCGACACTGTCACAACGACAGCGCCCGTGGTGAGTCACAGCCGCACGAAGCTCACCATGAGCACAGCCAGGGACAGCAGTAGCATGCCCAGGCAGTTGACCCAGAACGCGGAGTTCAAGGCTCGCGCGCGAATGTGGGATGCGGCGGCCGCCAGGAAGTAGACAACGATCGCAGCAGTGGTCGTCATGGCGACGCCGGGCGCCCAGAGCCCGACGACGAGCCCCACTACGGAGGCTGCCTTAAGGGTGATCAGCACCCACCACCAGTCGCGCGGGAACCGTACGCCGTCCAGGCAGTCGACGATGAATCTCGGTGGACGGAGCATCATTGCGGCGTCGCCCGCCTGTATCCCGAGCAGGATCAGGATTGGCCAGACGGGAGACGGGAGTTCAGAGAGGTTCATCGATCATCCTCTTCGTATACGGTGACGAATTCGGCGGTGCGCCGGATCCCGGTTGCCGTCTGCTGCCGGTCGGTGGATCCCGCGGCAAGCAGCATCAGCTCACCCAGGTAGCTGGTGAACATCACCTGCGCACCGTGCCGGGCGCGGGGGTCGGGTATTCCCGCCTTCACCATCGCGGCGGTGAGATTGTCCTCGGTCAGCGTGCGCAGCCTGCCGAGGGCCGCGTTCTCGGGTTGACCTCGGGTCAGGGTCCGGAAGTACGAGCGCGCGAGTTCGTCGTTCTCGGCGAACAAATCGAGGAACGGGTCGAAGTAATGGGCCAGGTAGTCGACCGCGGAGGCTGCGGACTCCGCCGCCGGTGGCGCGGGGATGCGGGCGGCGATGGCTTGGTCGTAGACAAGGCTCAACAGAGACTCCTTGTCCCCCACTGCCATGACGGCACCCACGGAAACACCCGCCTCCGCCGCGATCTGCCGCACCGTTGTGCCCTGGAAGCCACGCTCCTGGAAGAGTCTTTCGGCGGCCTCGATGATGCGGGTGGTGGTCCGCCGTTTTCGTTCGGCGCGAGTTGCCTGAACGTGTTCAGTGAACATGTTCAGAAGATAGTCGGCGCGGCTGCACCGACGCAATGGTGTCGGTGCAGCACGGTTTCAGAACGGAGGCCAGGGGCCGGGACGAACGCGGCGACGGCAGCACGGGGTGGTTCACGAAAGGCCTACTGTGCTGCCCCACGACGCTTTGTGGTCGGTGCCTGAACTACGGATCCGGGCCTACCGCACGGACTTCCGGAGGATCTTCACCACCGGCGCCGTCTTGGGCAGCATGCCGCCGCGCATCGCCCAGCTGGTCCTGGGCCACCGACGTTGAATATCCATGACGCTCGAACGGGCGGTGAGCCCTGATCACGAGTCGACGCCTGGAGCCTGACGGCTTCCCCGTCCGGCAGGCTGTATGCGGTCATGCGTTCGTCTGGGCAGACCCTGCCTCGGATTTGCGGGCGAGCAGGTGAATCTCCTTGAACTGCCGCCGGTCGGTGGGCTGGGGCTCGCGGACCATCCGGGCCACCTCGGCCAAACCGGCCGTGTGCAACATCGCGGCGAGGTGATCCGGCGACCACCGGTAGGCCGGCGCGACTGTGTGATCGAAGACCTGCGTCGAGTGAGACGGATCATCGCTGGCCGAAAAGCCGACCAGAATGTGGCCACCAGGTGCCAGTACACGGTGGAACTCCGCCAGGATGACGGGAAGTTCCGGCGGCGGAGTGTGGATGACGGACCAACGTGAAAGTACGCCTCCCAGCACGCCGTCAGCGATGTTCAACGCGGCCATCGAGCCCACGTCGAACCGCAGGCCCGGGTAAGTCTGTCGAGCCGACTCGATCATCGCGGGAGAGGCATCAACGCCGAACGCCGCCAGCCCCAACTCATCCAGGTAAGCGGTGATATGGCCAGGCCCACACCCCAGATCTGCGACCTGACCGTCCCCACTCGCACTTACGACCTCGGCGAAGGCACTCAAAATCGCGCGGTCCAAAGGCCTGTCACGCAGCTCGTCGCGGAACAGCTGCCCGTACAGGGGTGCAGCGGCGTCGTAGGCCTCGCGGGTGACGCTGAGGGCATCGTGTTCGATCACGCTCACGACCGTAGTCCCCGGCGCTGAGGCGAGCCAGAGAATCACGATCTCCCCGTTCAAGCCGGGAGCGAGTCCCCTCCAGCGTTCCCATGGCACCAGGTATGCAGCGCCACCTGGCGACCCTTGGTCATGCGCATGAGGGGCTCGTCGTCGGTGAGCCGGAAACCTGCTGTCCGGGCGACGGCCGCACTCGGCGAGTTCTCTGCTTCGATACGCAGCAGTACTCGCCTGGCGCCGAGTCGGCGGGAGGCATAATCCGTTACCACCTTCACGGCGCGGGAAGCCAAGCCTTGGCGCCGGTATTGCCTGCCGATGACGTAGGCAAGCTCAACGTCCCGCGGGTCGAGATCGCATCGGAAGAGGAGGATCTCCCCTCGCGGCTGTTTACCATCGGTAGTGATCGCCAACTGCGCTTTACGGCCTTCTTTGCGGGCTTGGAGAGCCTTGGCCAGGCACTCACGGGCCGCCTCGGCGTCGAACGTCGAAGGCACCGGAGTCCAACGGGCAATATCCGGGTCGTCGTAGAGCTCGGCCAACGCTGACGGGTCGTGATCGGTCCACTCCCGCAGTTGTATCCCATCCCCTGCAAGCCGAATATCTGCAGGTAAGACGACCTCACTGCGACTGGGCATGCGCCACATCTTGCCTTGCCCGAGAGACGAACTCCAGAGGGACAGGACTTTCCCAGGCGGTGCTACCCCACCCGCCGCCATGCCATGGCGTGGCCGACTGACGGCCTTCCGCCTACCTGCGCCATCCGCTTTAGGAGTGGGATCGAATCCTTGCTCACGCATCGCGCACGCATGAAGCCCGTGTCAGGAGGGCGAAAGCGCAGTTGGCGGCCCAGGCCGCCTTAGAGGAGCTCACAAAATGGGCGTCCGGCTCGCGACGCCTGGCACGCACGCTCGCTGCGTTGCCGAAACGCCCTAGTAGCTCCGCTACAAGGACCTTCCAGCGCCTTGCGATCGCACGCACCAGACGCCGCGAGCTGATCGGACTCCCATTTTGTGAGCTCCTCTTACTCAGAGGCAGATGCGTGGACGCCTCGGTACCGAGGGCCAACCCGAATGACGCTTCCCGAGACCGCGGAGCGGGCCGGCGCCCGTGCCGTGCGCACTACGGCGCCGTGATCACTCGCGCCAAAGCCGCTCCGCGGCGACCCCTTGTTGCGCGTCTGTGATCGGATCCACCGCCGCGCGTGGGTGGTCCTGTCAGGAGGTGAGGATGGAAATGCCGTCTCCGAGCACTTTCAATCCGAGAACGAAGAACAGGACGGCCATCACGACGACATGGTGCTGGGCTGCCCAGTCTTTCCAATTGCCGAGCGTGGTTTTGGCTCGCTCTCCCCCGAGCAGGAAAACTCCCAGCGGGGCCAGCAGGCCGAGGGTGGCGATCAGGACGAAGATCGCCAGCGATGCGATCTGCTGCCCGACCGGCAGACCGGCTGAGCCGATCGCGGCGCTCGCGGCGATGGTCAGCGGCGCGTTCTTGGCGTTGAGCGCGGCCAGGGCCGTTCCGAGTCCGAAGACCTTGACCGGGGTGAGGCGGTCGATCGCGCCCATCCACTTCGGCAACTCGGCTTGCGAGGGATCCGCCGGGCGCCGGTGCCACTGCCGGGCGCCGAAGAGGACGAGGAGCACGCCGAGGGCGAGTTTGAGAGCTCCCACCCAGGTGGCCGGGTGGTTGTGGGCGGAGGCGCCTGTGGGGGAGGCGATCGCCAGCATCACCGCGCCCAGTACCGAGAGTCCCAGGATCCAGCCGACGGTGAAGAGGAGTCCGTTGAGACGTCCTCGAGGCGTGGCGAGGATGAGGATGATGGCGATGATCGGGAGCGGGCTGACCGCGACGCCGGCCGCAAGCCCCAGCACGTCACCGAGAACTTTGCCCATGGTTGCCTCCGGATGGGAGTCAGGTCGGCGATCCAGTTGGGCGAGGCGTGGCGGAAGTCGGCGCCCTTGACCGCACGGGCGGCGCGACGGGCTGATCTGCGATCGGCTGCGCCGTTGTTTTCAGGGCCGCGCGGACGTGATTGCCCGGGAGGGTGACGACGTTGTACTCGGCACGTCGTCATTCCATCTTCCTGCGTCTGGCCGGATCTGTCCTCGGGAGCCTGTCCGGGGGCAGGGCCCCCGGCATGTGCCTTCCCGCACCCGCGTTTCTGCCTTCCCCGACGCGGCGCGGAGGCCATCGGCCAGTGAAGTGATCAGGCGGGTGCCCCGAGTGCTCGCATCGCTCAGGGATGAAGATGCGAGGCAGCGCATCCGTGGTGAGGATGAAGAGGTGAGGGCGATGGCGCCCCACGTCGTTCGTCGGAGGGGTCTTCGGATGAACAGGTAGTGCCCCCCGGAAGACGGCATGCACGCCCTTTGGCACGCGTATGCCTCCGTGCTCCTGGACGCGGGGGACGACGGCTACTCGGCCGCCGCGCAGGGCGCATCAGTGCCCCGAGCGAAACCAATGTGCCCAGGCCGCCTGACCGCCCTTCCCGGCACATGACGAGGGCGGGGTTCGAAGCCCCCGCCCGGAACCAGAGAAACCCCGGCTCAGGGCCACACCAGGCAGTACGCCTGATGCCCCGCGTCGTGCAGGCGATGGCTGAAATCCTGCCATTCATGCAGCAGTTGGTAGACGTTGAACGCGTCGCGCGGACCGCCCCGGTCCGGGACCGTGGACCAGATGAAGGCTGCCGCGCCCACCGACTCCTCGCCGACGCCGCGCAGCGGGTCGACGACCGTCATCGGAAGCTTGACCACCGCGTAATCGGGGTGGAGTACGACCAGTTCCAGCGGGGGGACCCTGTGCAGGGGGACGCCCTGGATGCCGGTGAGGACCATCGCCGCCACCGTCTCCGGCTTGATCTTGGTGAACATGCCGCCCATGCCCAGTTCGTCGCCCCCGAGCTCCTCGGGGCGCATCGAAATGGGCACGCGTGCGGCGGTGGCCCCGTCGGGGGCACCGAAGTACTTGTAGGTCACCCCCACCCGGCCACCACTCCTGCTTCCGGCTCCGCCACCCTGCGCACCACCGGCCTGTATGCCCTGTCTGCGCTCTGCCTCACGCCGGTGCCGACCCCGCCGGGCAGGCTCGGGCCCCAGGTCGTCGGTCCCTTCGCCCACTCCGCCACCGCGATGCATATCTCATCCACCCGACTACTACTTAGGAGACACGGCCCCCGCCGTGCAACCCGATCATCGTTTCAGTGACCTCCCCCACGGGCGCGCGGTGAAACACCTGTCCGCAAGACCGTCCGGGGCTCGGACACCATGGCTTGTGTGAGCTTTCCCTGTGTCGCCCAGTTTCGCAGACGCGAGGGGGCCGATGCCCGGTCGTCGCGCGACGGATGTGCTCGCCGGGCTTTCGGTGGCCGGAATCTTTCGCGCCCGGCCGTGTACGGGCGCTGTCCTACCCTGGGGAGGTCACTAGCCCCCCGGAGTCGGAGAAGTCGCAGGTCATGACCGAACTGCCCTATCAATATGAAGCCCCAGTTTCGCAGACGCTTTTCGACCGCGCGTCCCTCGTGACGCCCGGCGGCGTCAACTCTCCCGTCCGTGCCTTCCGGGCCGTGGGCGGTACGCCCCGCTTCATGGTGTCCGGTACCGGTCCGTACCTCACCGACGCCGACGGCCGTGAGTATGTCGACCTCGTGTGCTCGTGGGGGCCGATGATCCTCGGCCACTCCCACCCCGAGGTCATCGCCGCGGTCCAGGAGGCGGTCGCCCGCGGCACCTCGTTCGGTACGCCCGGGGAGGGCGAGGTCGCGCTCGCCGAGGAGATCGTGGCCAGGGTCGAACCCGTGGAGCAGGTGCGGCTGGTGTCGTCCGGCACCGAGGCGACCATGTCCGCGATCCGTCTCGCCCGCGGGTTCACGGGCCGGGCCAAGGTGGTGAAGTTCGCCGGCTGCTACCACGGCCACGTCGACGCGCTGCTCGCCGCCGCCGGGTCCGGGGTCGCGACCTTCGGCCTTCCGGACACCCCGGGGGTCACCGGCGCCCAGGCAGGCGACACGATCGTGCTGCCGTACAACGACCTGGACGCCGTGCGGGAGGCGTTCGCCGCGCGGCCCGGCGAGATCGCCTGCGTCATCACCGAGGCATCACCGGGCAACATGGGCGTCGTACCGCCGCTGGACGGTTTCAACGCCGGGCTCAAGGAGATCTGCGCCGCCAACGGTGCGCTCTACATCTCCGACGAGGTCATGACCGGATTCCGTACCTCGAAGGCCGGCTGGTTCGGCGTCGACGGGGTGCGGCCCGACCTGATGACCTTCGGCAAGGTCATGGGCGGCGGCTTCCCGGCCGCGGCCTTCGGCGGGCGCGCGGACGTGATGGCGCACCTCGCCCCGGCCGGCCCCGTCTACCAGGCGGGCACCCTCTCCGGGAACCCGGTCGCCACCGCCGCCGGTCTCGCCCAGCTGCGGCTGCTCGACGACGCGGCGTACGCCAAGGTGGACGCGGTCTCCGCGGAGATCCGCGGCCTGGTCAGCGAGGCGCTCGCCAAGGAAGGCGTGGCACACACCGTGCAGACGGCGAGCAACATGTTCTCCGTCTTCTTCACCGACCGGCCGGTGCGGAACTACGAGGACGCGAAGCAGCAGGAAGCTTTCCGCTTCACCGCCTTCTTCCACTCGCTGCTGTCGCAGGGTGTCTACCTGCCGCCGTCCGCCTTTGAGTCCTGGTTCGTCTCGACGGCCCACGACACGCGTGCCGTCGAGCGCATCGCCGCCGCCCTGCCCGCCGCTGCCCGCGCCGCATCGGAGGCCACCGCATGAGCGGGAACGGAAGCCGCAAGGACATCACCGTCGTCCATCTGATGCGGCACGGAGAGGTGCACAACCCGGAGGGTGTGCTGTACGGGCGCCGCCCCGGCTACCACCTTTCCGAACTGGGCCGGCAGATGGCGGACCGGGTCGCCGAGCACCTGAAGGACCGCGACATCACCCATGTCGTCGCCTCCCCGCTGGAGCGGGCCCAGGAGACCGCCACGCCGATCGCCAAGACGCACGGCCTCGACCTGGCCACCGACGAGCGGCTCATCGAGGCCGCCAACGTCTTCGAGGGCAAGACCTTCGGGGTCGGCGACGGGGCGCTGCGCAAGCCGGACAACTGGAAGCACCTGACGAATCCGTTCCGGCCGTCGTGGGGCGAGCCGTACATCGAGCAGGTCGTACGGATGATGGGCGCCCTGGACGCCGCGCGTGACGCGGCGCGCGGGCACGAGGCGGTGTGTGTCAGCCATCAGCTGCCGATCTGGATCGTGCGGAGCTTCGTGGAGCGGCGGAGGCTGTGGCACGACCCGCGCAAGCGGCAGTGCACGCTCGCGTCGCTGACCAGCTTCACGTACCAGGGCGACAAGATCGTGTCGGTCGGGTACGCGGAGCCGGCGCGGGATCTGGTGCCGGCTCATCTGCGGGCCGGGGCGAAGCCGGTGAAGGGGAATTCGAAGGCGTTCGGCGCGTAGCCGGGCGTCGGTCGACGGGGGCGGAGGCGGGGTGGTGTGCGCCGGGCCCCGCCCCGCGTGTGCGCCGGGCCCCGCCCTCGGCCGCCCGGTCCGCCGGTCTGTCAGGTCGCCCGGTTGCCGTTCTGTCCTCGATCACCGGACGGGCTTGATCTCGCCGCCCGTCCGGCGATCACCCATGCCATCAGCCGAGTGGTCGGCCGAGTGATCAGCGGGCGATCGACTATGTGATAGGTCATGCGTTCGGTCGCGTACGAGGTCTGGTCACGCAATGAAAAATATGCTAATTCGCGGAACCCCCGTGCTGCTTCCCTCATCTAAGCCTTCGCCAGTTTGTATGGACTTAGGCCAAAACGACCGCAGATGGGGAACGCATGCGCGAGATCAGCCGAAGGGGTTTGCTCGGAGCCGGGCTCGGGGCCGCTACCGCGATCGGTCTTGCGGGGTGCAGTACCTCCGGCTCGGGTTCGTCGGGTGCGGGTACCGGGACCGCCGGGGAGAAGGGCGCCGACGGGCACACCCGGGGGACCGGGCCTGCCAAGAAGGACGTCCGGGAGATCGGCGACGGTTCCACCGCGGACACCGGGAAGCAGCCGCACCAGCCCGCCGCGCCGGTTCCGCTCGAACCCGGGCAGACGCCGCCGCAGTTCGTGATCTTTTCCTGGGACGGGGCGGGCGAGGTCGGCAACGGGCTCTTCCCGCGCTTTCTGGAACTCGCCAAGGATCACAACGCGGCGATGACCTTCTTCCTCTCCGGCCTCTATCTGCTGCCCGAGTCGAAGAAGTCCATGTACCGGCCGCCCAACAACCCGGTCGGCGCTTCCGACATCGGATATCTCACCGATGACCACATCAAGCAGACGCTGAAGTACGTCCGGCAGGCCTGGCTCGACGGGCATGAGATCGGCACCCACTTCAACGGGCATTTCTGCGGCGGTTCCGGATCGGTCGCGAACTGGTCGCCCTCCCAGTGGCGGCGCGAAATAGATCAGGCGGTCTCCTTCGTCACCGAATGGCGCACCAACACCGGCTGGACGGACCTCGATCCGCTGCCTTTCGACTACCGCAAGGAACTGATCGGCGGTCGCGCCCCCTGTCTGCTCGGCCAGGACAATCTGCTGCCCACGGCGAGCCGGCTGGGCTGGCGCTACGACGCCAGTTCGCCCGGCGGCATCCAGGTGTGGCCCCGGAAGCGCGGGGGCGTCTGGGACCTGCCGCTGCAGGGCATGCCGTTCCCCGGGCACTCCTTCGAAGTCCTTTCGATGGACTACAACATCCTCGCCAACCAGTCGGTGAATTCGACCAAGGGCATGCCATCGCGTTATCCGGGCTGGCGCGAGCAGGCCACCCAGTCGTATCTCGCCGGTTTCGACCGCGCGTACACGACAAATCGCGCGCCCTTCTACGTCGGAAACCACTTCGAGGAGTGGAACGGCGGCATCTATATGGATGCGGTCGAGGAAGCGCTCAAGAAGATCGCGGGGAAGCCGGATGTGTGGCTCGTCTCCTTCAAGCAGTTCGTCGACTGGCTCGACGTGCAGACCCCGGCGGTGCTCGACAAGCTTCGTACGCTGGGCGTCGGACAGGCGCCCGAAGGTGGCTGGAACGCCTTCTTTAAACAGGCCTGACAACGGGCTTTACGGGCACGGAGGGGGGTGCCCGAGATCGCCGCAACCGCCATGCGAAACTTTTCACATGAGCTATGGCCGGGCACCTCGACGCCGCTTCACCCTGCTCGCTGCCCCCGCAGCGGTCGTCGCGCTCGCACTCACGCTGACGGCGTGCGGTGGCGACGACAACAAGGCGGGTGGCGGTGGCAATACGAACTTCGTCACGGGCAGTGGCGGAATCTCCACCGTGGCCAAGGGCGACCGCGAGGCCGCCCCGAAGCTCGACGGCGAGACGCTCGAAGGCAAGCAGCTCGATGTCGCCGACTACAAGGGCAAGGTCGTCGTACTGAACATGTGGGGCTCGTGGTGCGGGCCCTGCCGTCTGGAGGCCCAGTACTTCGCGAGGGTGGCGAAGGAGACGAAGGACAAGGGCGTCCAGTTCGTCGGGATCAACACCCGGGACGCCGAGAAGGGCCCCGCGCTGAGTTTCGAGAAGGACTACGGGGTCCCCTACCCGAGCCTCTACGACCCGACCGGCAAGCTCATGCTCCGCTTCCCCAAGGGCACGCTGCGTCCGCAGGCCATTCCGTCGACCGTGGTGCTGGACCGGGACGGGAAGATCGCCGCCCGTTCCCTGGCCGCGCTCGACTCCGACAAGCTGCACAAGATGATCGACCCGCTGATCGCGGAGAAGTGATTCCGTGCTCACCCTCGCCGCACTCCCGGGGCAGAACGAGACCGTCGTGAACGGGGCGTTGTTCGTCGCCCTGCCCGTCGCCATGCTCGCTGGGCTCGTCTCGTTCTTCTCGCCGTGCGTGCTGCCGCTCGTGCCCGGCTACCTCAGTTACGTCACGGGCGTGAGCGGCACCGATCTGGCCCAGGCCAGGCGGGGGCGCATGGTCGCGGGTGCCTCGCTCTTCGTGCTCGGCTTCACCGCCGTGTTCGTCTCCGGCGGCGCGCTCTTCGGCTTCTTCGGCCAGACCCTCCAGGAACACAGCGAGACACTCGCCAAGATCCTCGGCGTGCTGATGATCCTGATGGGGATCTTCTTCATGGGCCTGATGCCGTGGATGACCCAGCGCGAATTCCGTATCCACAAGAGGCCGGTGACCGGGCTGGTGGGCGCGCCGTTCCTGGGCGCCCTCTTCGGGATCGGCTGGACCCCGTGCCTGGGCCCGACGCTCAGCTCGGTGAGCTTCCTCGCGATGGAGCAGGGCACCGCCGGGCGCGGGGCGATACTGACCGTCGCGTACTGCCTCGGGCTCGGCCTGCCCTTCGTGCTCGCGGCGGTCGCCTTCCGCAAGGCGCTCGGCGCCTTCGGCTGGGTCAAGCGCCACTACGCATGGGTCATGCGGATCGGCGGCGTCATGATGATCGCGACCGGGCTGCTCCTGCTGACCGGTGTCTGGGACACCATGATGCAGGCATTGCAGGGCTGGTCCGACGGCTTCACGGTGGGGATCTGAGTTCCATGAGCAACACCAAGTCCAACCCGACCCCGGCCCCGGAGCGCGGGCGCCGCGACGAGCGGGAGATCCGGGACGAGCAGGACCGGGAGAACGCCCGCGACCTCGGTGCGGCCGGCTCCCAGCTCTCCACCGCCCCGCGCGAGGAGTCCGCGGCCGACCTGCCGGCCATGGGTGTCATCGGCTGGGCCCGCTGGTTCTGGCGGCAGCTCACCTCGATGCGGGTCGCGCTGATCCTGCTCTTCCTGCTGTCGCTCGGCGCCATCCCCGGCTCGCTGATCCCGCAGAACAGCGTGGACGAAATGAAGGTGCAGACCTTCAAGGACGCCCACACCACCGTCAGTCCGATCTACGAGAAGCTCCAGTTCTTCGACGTCTACAGCTCGGTGTGGTTCTCCGCGATCTACATCCTGCTGTTCATCTCGCTCATCGGCTGCATCGTGCCGCGCACCGGCCAGTTCGTCGGCCAGTTGCGCAGCCGCCCGCCGGGCGCCCCCAAGCGCCTGACTCGGCTGCCCGCGTACACCACCTGGCGCACCGAGGCCGAGCCCGAGCAGGTCCGCGAGGCCGCGCTCGCCATGATGCGCGGGCGCCGCTACCGCGCGCACACGGTGGGAGACGCGGTCGCCGCCGAGAAGGGCTATCTGCGCGAGGCCGGAAACCTGATCTTCCATATCGCCCTGATCGTGATGCTGGTGGCGTTCGCCTGGGGGCAGCTCTTCAAGTCCGAGGGCGGCAAGCTGGTCGTCGAGGGCGACGGCTTCTCCAACACGCTGACCCAGTACGACGACTTCAAGTCCGGTTCGCTGTTCGACTACGACTCGCTGGCCCCGTTCAGCTTCAAGCTCGACAAGTTCATCGGCACGTACGAGCGCAGCGGCCCCCAGATCGGTACGCCCCGGACCTACGAGGCCCACGTGACGTACGAGAAGGGCGCGTACGGCAAGCCGCAGAAGACCGTCATCAAGGTCAACGAGCCGCTCGTCATCGACGGCACCAAGGTCTACCTCAACGCGCACGGCTACGCGCCCGTCGTCTCCGTCAAGGACGGCAAGGGCAAGGAGGTCTACCGGAACGCCGTGCCGCTGCTGCCCATCGACAACAACGTCACCTCGACCGGGGCGATCAAGGTGTTCGACGGCTACCGCGACAAGAACGGCAAGAAGACCCAGCTGGGCTTCCAGGCCTTCTTCGTGCCGACCTTCGCGGGCGACAACAAGGGCACGATGTTCTCCCAGTTCCCCGCCGCCGACAATCCGCGGCTCGCCCTCAACGGCTACTACGGCTACCTCGGGCCCGACTCCGGGCTGGCGCAGAACGTGTACCAGCTGGACAAGAGCGAGATGAAGCCGTTCAAGGACGGCGAGGGCAACCTGCTCAAGCAGCGCCTGGCGGTCGGCGACACGATGAAGCTCCCCGACGGCGCCGGCTCGATCACCTTCGAGGGCGTCGAGCAGTGGGCCAGCTTCCAGATCTCCGAGCAGCCCGCCAGCGGCTGGGCGCTCACCGGGGCCATCGCCGCGATCGCCGGACTCGCGGGCTCGCTGTTCATCCAGCGGCGCCGGGTCTGGGTGCGGGCCGTACGCGGTGCGGACGGTGTCACCGTCGTCGAAATGGCGGGCCTCGGCCGCAGCGAGTCCGCGAAGCTTCCCGAGGAACTGGCCGATCTCGCGGTCACGCTCAACGACGTGGCGCCCACGGCGCCCGGCCCCGACACCGACCCCGGATCCGATGCCGGCTCCGTCGGAGAATCCCCCGTAGAACCTGCCGAAGGGGCTGAGAAGTGAATCTCGCCGCCGCAACCAACGAGAACCTGGCGCACACCAGCAATGTGCTGATCTATTCGTCGATGGCCGTGTACACCCTGGCCTTCTTCGCGCACATCGCGGAATGGGTGTTCGGCAGCCGCAGCAAGGTCGGCCGCACCGCCGCCGCGCTGACCGGGGCCGGCGCCGAGGGCGCCGGTACCTCGGTGAAGGTGCAGGTCGCACAGAAGGGCGGCGGCACCGCCGTACTCGAACGCCCGAAGATCATCACGCGCTCCGCGGCCGGCTCCCGTGACGTCCCGGACGGGCCCGGCGCGGCCGGCGGCACGTTCAAGGGCGATCTGTACGGACGCATGGCGGTCTCCCTGACCGTGCTCGCCTTCGTCGTCCAGGCCGGTGGTGTCCTCGCCCGTGCGCTGTCCGTGCAGCGTGCCCCCTGGGGCAACATGTACGAGTTCTCCATCACCTTCTCCACGGTGGCGGTCGGCGCCTACCTGATCCTGCTCGCGCTGAAGAAGAACGTCCGCTGGATGGGGCTGCTCCTGGTCACCACCGTCCTGCTGGACCTCGGCATCGCGACCACGGTGCTCTACACCTCCAGCGACCAGCTGGTGCCCGCACTGCACTCGTACTGGCTGTGGATCCACGTCTCCACCGCGATCATCTGCGGCGCCGTCTTCTACATCGGCGCAGTCGCCACCCTGCTCTACCTCTTCCGCGACAGCTACGAGAACAAGCTCGCGAACGGCGTGCAGCCCGGTTCCTTCGCCCAGTCCGTGCTCTCCAGGCTTCCCGCCGCCGCGACGCTCGACAAGTTCTCGTACCGCATCAACGCCGCCGTCTTCCCGCTGTGGACGTTCACGATCATCGCGGGTGCCATCTGGGCGGGCGACGCATGGGGCCGCTACTGGGGCTGGGACCCCAAGGAGGTCTGGTCCTTCATCACCTGGGTCGCGTACGCCTGCTACCTGCACGCCCGCGCCACCGCCGGCTGGAAGGGCCGCAAGGCCGCCTACCTGGCCCTCATCGCCTTCGGCTGCTGGCTCTTCAACTACTACGGCGTGAACATCTTCGTCACCGGCAAGCACTCCTACGCCGGGGTCTGACCTGCGCCCGCCCCATAAGAGGAGCTCACAAAATGGGCGTCCGGCTCGCGACGCCTGGCACGCACGCTCGCTGCGTTGCCGAAACGCCCTAGTAGCTCCTTCCCCAAGCTCTTGAAGAGCAGGGGAGACCCCATCCAAGGACCTTCCAGCGCCTTGCGATCGCACGCACCAGACGCCGCGAGCTGATCGGACTCCCATTTTGTGAGCTCCTCCAAGGGTGCGGATCCCGGTCCACCGGGCCACGCTGGAACCATGACCGATGCGACCCCCGTCATCGAGCGTGGCACCAGCGAGACCCACGGTGACCTGCACGTTCTGCGATTCCTGCTGCGGCTGCCCCATCCGGTTCCACGGGTGTGGGCGGCCGTTGCCAGTTCCGAGGGGCTGGCCGGCTGGCTCGGCGCCGCCGATCCGTTCGAACCGCACATCGGCGGCGCGATCACGCTGCGCCGACTGACCACCGAGCGGGACGGGCACGCCTCGACCGCCTCCGGCACCGTCACCGCCTGGGACGTCGAGCGGGTCGCCGAATACACCCTCGAAGGGGCCCGCAGCCGCATCCGCTTCCACCTGGAGCCACCGCGCGGCGACCATGTGCTGCTGCGCTTCAGGCACGAGTTCCGGGGCGACGACGCGCTGCGCCTGGACTGCCTCGCCGGCTGGCACGACCACTTCCGCTACCTCGTGGACGCGCTCGACGGCTACCCCGCCGACTGGACGAGATGGACCCCGGTCCGGTGGGCGGAGCTGCGCGAGGAGTACGCGGCCGAGCGGTGACGCGACATCACGGCTGCCCAGGGCCTCTCCCGGTCCGAACGAGAACGCTAGGACGGCGGCAGGCACTTCGGGTCGGGTGGTGTTCCTTCCGGCCAGGCGATCGCCACGAACCGCTGACGGGCGTCCTCGGGCGCCAGCTCCACCACCGGCACCGCCTTGTTGTACGGGTTCCCGTGGTTGTCCAGGCAGATCCAGCCGCCGGCACCCGACACCCGCAACGGACCCTTCACCCGCGGCCACTGCTCACCCACGTCCGCGGGCTGCGGCAGCCGCTCGTCCTCCGGGGTCGCCTGGCGGACGGCGTGCACGGCCAGCGACATCGCGTCGTGCGCGATGATGATCTGGCCGTCGGTCAGATCCTGGTGACCGGTCGGGCCGATCGGGCCCGCGGGCTTCTTCGCGACCGTCGCCAGCAGTTCCAGGAAGCTCCGGTAGTCCGCCGGGGAGCCGCCGGTTGCCGCGCCGCCCTTGTCCGTCGCCGTCGCCGCCGCCGTCCAGGCGTCCGGGTGTGCCAGTGAGGCGTAGCGGACCGTCACCTTGCGGCGCAGCGCGTCCCGGTCGAGCTTGTGGTCGCTGCCGAGGTACGAGCCCTCGTCGCCGGTCAGGACGGTGAAGGGGCGGCTCTGGCAGCCCCGGGCCCCCAGCGCGTTGATGAACTGCCGCAGTTGGGTGTGGCGTCCGGCGAAGAACACCGTCTCCGCGTCCGTGTCACAGATGATGTGCGTGATCTGCTGGAACGTATTGGCCGTGGTGCCCTCGTCGTTGGGGTCCTCGCGCGAGGTGAACAGCTCCGGCTCGTACTGCGTGCCCTTCACCAGGGACGTGAACGCCGCCCGCAGCGTGTCCGTGTAGTGGTCACCGGTACGGGTGTCCTGGACCAGCAGCGCCTTGTCGGCCTTCACCTGCCCGAAGTGCGCCAGCGCCCGCGCCTCGTCCCGGTTGGTCGGCGATACGCGGGCCAGCCCGGGGAACGGGTCGCCGCCCGGGCCGTTGGCGATGTCGTCGGCGGTGATGGTGGTGCCGACGACCGCGATGTGCGCGGCGGTCAGCTCCTTGACCGCCGCCCTGACCTGCGTACTGCTGGTGGCGACCCCCGACACGGCCCGCAGGTGGTCCGGGGCGCCGGTCATCGTCTTCAGCCGGTCCACCGTGGGCTTCCACAGCAGGTTGTTCTTTCCCGTGTTCGCGAGCACGATGCGGATCTTGGGCACCTGCTCGTTCGACAGATGGTTGGCCCGGTACTGCGCGGCGAACGCGCCCTGCAGTTCGCGCCGCATCTTCGTCTGCATGGCCCCGTCCGTCGACGTCAGCGGCAGCAGCAGCGCGATCGTCGCGTACCGGCCCGGCTTCAGGGTGGCGTTCTCCCGGGCGATGGCAGCCGCGACCTCGGTCAGCTTCGACCGCCCGAAGTCGTAACCGTCACCGGAGATGCCGATGCACTCGTCGCTGCCCTGCGGCCGCTCGACCCCCTTCGCGCAGGAGCGGTCCTCGGGGGCGGTGAGCCGGTCGATGCCGTACCAGCCGGACGTGACGAGCAGGGCGCCGGCCACCACGGTGGTGACGACCTTCTGCCGCGCCGTGTACCAGACGCGATACCGCAGCGGATTACGCATCCGAGCCACCGTCCCCCCGCCGCTGCCCGCCCCGGCTTCCGCCCGTGCCCGGTGGCATGGACAGCGGGTGCCAGGCCCTGATGTCCCGCGGCCAGTGTGTCGCCGCGTCCCACAGCACGCTGTTGCCCGTCGGATGCCTGCCGGACAGTTGTCGCAGTTCGTGCGCCATCTTGTCGATCACCTCTTCGTCCGGCAGAGCCAGTGGATCGGACAGCAGCCATACGGCGTGCAGCAGTCTGCGCAGCTGCAACTGGAGCTCCGCGGCCTGCTCGCCGAGCCTATGGAGCCCCGTCTCCTCGTTCGGCAGCGAACCGAGCTCCTCCCGGCCGAGCGCGACCGCCCGCCGCGGATCGGGACCGGCATGGCCGGGCGGATGCGGATACGGCGCCGAGGCGATGAACCGCAGCGAGTCGAGCCACGCCGTCACATTCCGCTCGGTGAACCGCTCCCGCAGATGCGTCACGCAGTTCCCCGTGCTGCCCAGCACCAGCTCCTGGTGCAGCTGATGCGGGACGCTCTCGCAGTGGCCCCCGGGCGCGTACTCCGTATGCAGGGTTCCGTGCACCGCACGCCACGCCGCGTAGCCCGGGTGATCGTTGTCCTGGAACCGAAGCCGGTGCAGCAGCAGCGACCGCAGCAGCGGATCGGCGACGAAGTACTCGGGGCCGACCGGCCAGTCCTGCGCCCGCAGCACGTCCCGTACCCGCAGGGCGACATCGCCGTCCATCGACCGGCCGCGCAGGCGGTCCGAGGCCAGCCGCCGCGCCGATTCCTCACCGTGGGCGGCGGCCAGCACGCTCAGCACGTCGAGCTGCTGCCCCGGCAGCAGCCGCGCCAGCAGTTCGTCCGCCACCCGCACCGGCGCCCGGTCCTCACGCAGCTCCACCGTCCGGTCCAGCAACGCCCCCGGCACCAGCGACTCGTGCGCCGACGCCCCCGGCCGTGGTGCCCCCGCCTGTGACGCCCCCGGAAGCAGCGCCTCGCCCGCCGCCTGCGCCAGCAGCGCCACGCCCAGCGGGCGCCCGCCCGTCAGCCGGTGCACCCCACGGGCCAGCCCGGCCGGGGCGCGGCCCACCGGATCGTGCCGATCGAACGCCGCCTGCACATGCGCCGGGCTCAGCGCGGTGAGCTCCACGGCCAGAATCCCGGACGTCACCTCCGAACCGCGCACCCAGTGCGAACCGTGCGCCACCTCGGGCAGCCGCCTGCGCACCGCATGGCTGAGCCCCACATGGCCACGGGCCCGCGAGGAGGCGAACACGGCGATCTGATCGCGCCCCCCGGCGGCCCGCTGCCGCAGCACCGGCTCGACCAGCTGCCGGCCCAGCAGCGTGTGCGCGTTGTCCAGCAGCAGCACCGGACGGCCCCGGCGCGCACCCCGCGCCAGCCCTCCGTACGCCCGCACCAGATCCGCGACCAGCGCGAGCACCAGATGATCCTCGGCCCGGCGGCGCAGATCACCGCCGCGCTCGAAATCGACCGCCAGCTGACGCAGCCCGATCCTGCCGTTGCCGCCCGCGTGCGGATAGCTTCCGTACCAGTCCGCGGCACGCCGCTGGAACCGGCTGAACGACTCCTCCAGCACCGTCTCGATCGTCGCCTCCGCGACCATCCCGGCCAGCGGCACCATCGAGTCGAAGGCACTGGCCGCCAGCTTCGTCAGCACCTTGGTGACCCAGCCCGTCGCAGCGTCGCCGCGGGAGTCGACGGTCGCCAGCACCGGGCCGAGCGACTGCAGATCACGCTGCGCCTGCGTCTCGTCCTCCCGTGTCCAGGAGATCGAGGCGACGGCGACGAGCCCCAGGCTCAGCCGGGGGAACGGCACCGGCCGCGCGGCGTGCACCTTCGCCGTCAGCTGGGTGGCGAGCTCCGGAAGCGCCCCGGTGACCGGGGTCCAGCCGGGTCCCGGGTCCGCGGGCGGCACGACGGCCTCGCAGTCGACCAGGGCGACCGGGGTGATCTCCCGGTACAGGTGGCGCAGTTGCTTGAGCACGGCCGTCTTGCCCATGCCGCGGCCACCGGTCAGCACGGCGATCGGCGGATCGTCGCGATGCTCGTACGCGACCCGGGCGGAGCCGTACGGAGTGAGGCCGGTCAGACGCGCCGCAAGTCCGTCATCGCCGAAGATCGCCTCGCGCCCGTACAGATCTCTCTCCACAGCACCCCCAGCGCCGATGCCCCATCCGATCTGTCACACCGTCAACACCAGGGTATCGGCCGGGTGTTGGAGCGAGGTGTAGATTTTCGAACGATTGGGACGCGGGATGGGCCGGGTGTATCAGCCGGCGCCGATGTCCTCGTTCCACAGGCCGGGCCGATCCCGTACGAAGTCCCGCATGAGCGCGATGCATTCAGGATCGTCGAGCACCACGATCCCGACCCCGTGCCGGGCCAGCCAGTCGTGCCCGCCGTGGAACGTCCGCGCCTCGCCGATCACCACCCGCGAGATCCCGAACTGCCGTACCAGGCCGGAGCAGTACCAGCACGGGGAGAGGGTCGTCACCATCGTCGTGCCCCGGTACGAACGCTGTCGCCCGGCCGCGCGGAAGGCGGCGGTCTCCGCGTGCAGGGACGGATCGCCGTCCTGCACCCGGCGGTTGTGCCCTCGCCCGAGGAGCGTGCCGTCCGGCCCGTACAGCGCGGCGCCGATGGGGATGCCGCCCTCGGCGAGCCCGGTCCGGGCCTCGGCGAGGGCGGTGGCGAGCATGGCCCTGTCGTTCACGCGTGTGCGCTCCTGATCGTCGTGGCCGGGGGCCGCTGCCCCGCTCCTCTCAGTCGCCGGAAGGGCTTGAACTCTCCCCGCTCTCACGGCGCTTGAGCTCCTCCTCGCGGCGGCGGAGATCCGCCTCCCAGTCCTTGAGGAGCGACTCGTCCTTCTTGTTCTCTTCCTTCAGCGCCTTGAGGAATTCCGGATTGTCGTCCGGCGCCACCCACTGCGAGCGGTGGTTGCGGTGCCATTCGAAGGGCGTACGGCCCCCGGCGGGCACCTGGCGCAGCTTGCCCGCGGCGAGCCAGACGATCGGGCCCACGATCCAGAACAGCAGGATGATGAAGACCCAGGCGATCTTCGGCAGGTGCTTGGCCTCGTCCTCGGGGGTGTTCAGGCAGTCGATGAACGCGTAGATCGTCAGCGCCAGAGGCAGGAGATAGATCAGGGCCCGGAACATGGTGGAAAGGTCCCCCCGCGGAGAGATGGCGGGGCTTGTCCCGCCCCGGTGACGCGCCCAGAGTAGCCGGTGCCGATGACGTCCCACGGCGAGCGGACGCGGGAATCGGCGGCCAGTGTGTCGGGGTACGGCTCCGCCCCGCCTGCCGCGCCGGGGTGGGGTACCCCAGGTGATCTCCAACGGTGATGACAAACTGGACGGCATGGCTTACGACGATCTTCGTTCCCTCCTCCGGGCCCTGGAGCGCGAGGGCGAGCTCAAGCGCATCAAGGCCGAGGTCGACCCGTATCTGGAGGTCGGCGAGATCGTCGACCGGGTCAACAAGGCGGGCGGGCCCGCGTTGCTCTTCGAGAACGTCAAGGGGTCGTCGATGCCCCTGGCCATGAATGTGTTCGGGACCGACAAGCGGCTGCTCAAGGCGCTCGGGCTGAAGTCGTACGCCGATATCAGCGACAAGATCGGCGGGCTGCTCAAGCCGGAGCTGCCGCACGGCTTCGTCGGGGTGCGGGAGGCCTTCGGGAAGCTCGGGTCGATGGTTCACGTGCCGCCGAAGAAGGTGAAGTCGGAGAGCGCGCCCGTGCAGGAGACCGTGCTCACCGGCGACGACGTGGATCTGGACCGGCTGCCCGCGCTCTTCACCTGGCCCGAGGACGGTGGCTCCTTCTTCAACCTGGGGCTCACGCACACCAAGCACCCGGAGACCGGCGTACGGAACCTGGGGCTGTACCGGCTCCAGCGTCACGACCGGCGCACCATCGGGATGCACTGGCAGATCCACAAGGACAGCCGCAACCACTACCAGGCCGCCGCCAAGCGCGGGGAGCGGCTGCCGGTCGCCATCGCGTTCGGGGCGCCGCCCGCGGTGACGTATGCCTCCACGGCGCCGCTGCCGGGGGACATCGACGAGTACCTCTTCGCCGGGTTCATCCAGGGCAAGCGGATCGAGATGGTCGACTGCAAGACCGTGCCGTTGCAGGTCCCGGCGCAGGCGGAGGTCGTCATCGAGGGGTGGCTGGAGCCCGGGAAGATGCTTCCCGAGGGGCCGTTCGGCGACCACACCGGCTTCTACACGCCGCAGGAGCCGTTCCCCGCGCTGACCATCGACTGCGTGACCATGCGGAAGCGCCCGCTGCTCCAGTCGATCGTGGTGGGCCGGCCGCCGACCGAGGACGGGCCGCTGGGGCGGGCCACGGAGCGGTTCTTCCTGCCGCTCCTCAAGATCATCGTGCCGGACATCGTGGACTACCACCTGCCGGAGGCGGGCGGCTTCCACAACTGTGCGATCGTCTCGATCGACAAGAAGTACCCGAAGCACGCCCAGAAGGTGATGAGCGCCATCTGGGGCGCGCACATGATGTCGCTGACCAAGCTGATCGTGGTCGTGGACTCCGACTGCGACGTCCACGATCTGCACGAGGTGGCCTGGCGGGCGCTCGGAAATACGGACTACGCGCGGGACCTGACCGTCACCGAGGGACCCGTCGATCATCTCGATCACGCCTCCTACCAGCAGTTCTGGGGCGGCAAGGCGGGGATCGACGCGACGAGGAAGTGGCCCGAGGAGGGCTACACACGGGACGGGGGCTGGCCGGAGATGGTCGAGTCCGACCCCGAGACGGCGGCGAAGGTCGACCGCCGGTGGAAGGAATACGGACTGTGAGCGCCGCCGAAGCAGCACTGGGCTCAGGGCCCGTACAGCCGAACAGCAGGGTCAAGGCGTTTCTGCGGCTCGTGATGATCGAGCACTCGGTCTTCGCGCTGCCCTTCGCGTACATCGCCGCCCTGACCGCGATGTTCCAGGCGGACAAGTCCATCCACTGGGTCAGGCTGCTGCTCGTCACCATCGCCATGGTGGGGCTGCGGACGTTCGCGATGGCCTGCAACCGGATCATCGACCGGGAGATCGACGCCCGTAACCCGCGCACCGCGGGCCGGGAACTGGTCACCGGCGCGGTGTCCGTGAAGTCGGCGTGGACGGGGGCGATCGTCGCCGTCGTCTTCTTCCTCGGGGCGGCCGCCCTGCTGAACCCGCTCTGTCTGGCGCTCGCGCCGGTCGCCGTCGTGCCGATGGTGGTCTATCCGTACGGGAAGCGGTTCACCCACTACCCGCACGCCATACTCGGTATCGCGCAGGCCATAGGGCCGATCGGTGCCTGGCTGGCGGTGACCGGCAGCTGGTCGTGGGAGGCGGTGATCCTCGGTCTCGCGGTCGGGATCTGGATCGGCGGCTTCGACCTGATCTTCGCCTGTCAGGACGTCCAGGCGGACCGGGCGCACGGGGTGCTGTCGGTGCCGGCCCGGTTCGGGATTCCGGCCGCGCTCTGGGGGGCGCGGATCTGCCACGTGGTGACGACCGGGCTGTTGGTCTGGTTCGGGCTGGCCACGGAGGCGGGGCTCTTCTACTGGATCGGCATGGCGATCGTCGCCGTCGCCTTCGTGTACGAGCACCGGGTGGTGCGCCCGCACGATCTGTCCCGGCTGAACCGGGCGTTCTTCTCGGTCAACGGGTTCATCGGGATGGCGCTGTTCGCGTGCGCGCTGCTCGACCTGCTGGTGCGTGGGCTGACGGTGTAGCCGGACTCCGCCCACGAGCCTCCCGCCGGACCCGAACTCCTGACGCGTGGCCGCCTTGCGCGCCGGATAGGCTCGGGTGTGTGGATTCCGGGACTTCAGTGAGTCAGCACCAGCGACAGCCTTGGATTGTCGGGGTTTCCGGCGCTTCGGGCACCCCATTCGCCGCCTCCGTGCTGCGCGGTCTGCTGGCCGCGGGGGAGAGCGTCGACCTGGTGGTGAGCCGGGCCTCGCGGCTGACGCTGCTGGACGAGACCGGGATCGCGTTCCGCGACGCGCACTGGCAGGAGGATCTGTGCAGCTGGCTGGCGCGCGGGGCGGACGGCAAGCCGCACACCTTCGACGTGGGCGCCGCGGACATCGAGGGCGTACGGCACTGGCCGGCCGGTGATCTCGCCGCGGGGCCGTCCTCGGGGTCGTACCCGGCGAAGGGGATGCTGATCGTCCCGGCCTCGACGGCGTGCGTGGCCGGGGTGGCGCTCGGGCTCTCGAAGGATCTGCTCCAGCGGGCCGCGAGCGTGACGCTCAAGGAGCGGCGGAAGCTGGTGGTCGCGGTGCGGGAGACCCCGCTGAACGGGCAGACGCTGAAACATCTGGTGAGCCTGGACGAGGCGGGCGCCGTGGTGCTGCCCGCCTCTCCGGCGTTCTACGCGGGGGCGACGCACATCCAGGATCTGGTGGACTTCGTCGCGGGGCGGGTGCTGGACGCGGCGGGGGTGCCGCACGGCCTGTACCGCCGGTGGGAGGGAGAGCTCGGTGGCGGCTCTCGCCAGGGGGGCTGAGCCGGTGGTCAGCGCTTCTTCGTGGCGCGCGGGCTACGGGCCTTGTCGATCCGGCGCGCGGCGGCGGGCTGGTGGGCACGCGAGCGGTTGGCCAGGTCCTGCAGCTCGCGCATCCGGGCGTAGGCCATCTCGATCGTGTACACGGTGTTCTCACTCCTGAGGATTCGAAAGAATTTTTTGGATGTTCGAGAAGATTTGCAGGCGATGAAGCCTGCATGCCTTAGATTCTACACATAAACTCGCGGTACTGCTGAACAATGGAAGGTTTCAGTCATATGGACGCGGTGGACAGGCAGCTCATCCAGGCCCTCAGGGAGAACGGCAGGGCCTCGTACGCCGAGCTGGGACGGCTCGTCGGGCTCTCCGGGCCCAGCGTCACCGACCGCATCAACCGGCTGGAATCCGCCGGTGTCATCACCGGCTACCGCGCCACCGTCGACGCCGCGGCCCTTGGACTCGGCGTCACGGCCCTGATCGGCATCTCGCTCTCCGACGCGGCCGATCACGAGGACGTGGCGCGCCGGCTGAAGGACCTCGCGGAGATCGAGGACGCCTGGTTCATCGCGGGCGACGACTCGTACATGCTCAAGGTGCGCGTCGGTGACGTGGACGGTCTGGAGCGGACCATTCGTCGGCTCAGCGGCACGAAGGGCGTCTCGCGTACGCGTACCACGATCGTGCTCTCCACCAAGTGGGAGAACCGGGTCGGGGAACTTCCCGAAGAGGTGTAGGCGTAACGTGGTGGAGCCCCCGGGGGACCGGGGGTTTCGCCCGGTATCGCCGGGACCGGCACAGCACGTCGACACCTGGGAGGCAGCCGCATGGACGTTGGGCTCAAGCGCGAGCTGGAGGAGAAGGTCCGCGCAGGGGAGCGGCTGACCCGTGAGGACGGCATCGCCCTCTACGAGTCGGACGACCTGGCCTGGCTCGGCGGCCTCGCCCATGAGGTGCGGACGCGTAAGAACGGCGACGTCGTGCACTTCAACGTCAACCGGCACCTCAACATGACCAACGTGTGCACCGCGTCGTGTGCGTACTGCTCGTTCCAGCGCAAGCCGGGCGAGAAGGACGCGTACACCATGCGCATCGAGGAGGCCGTCCGGCTCGCGAAGGCGATGGAGGGCGAGAACCTCACCGAGCTGCACATCGTCAACGGGCTGCACCCCACCCTGCCGTGGCGTTACTACCCGCGCTCGCTCAGCGCGCTGAAGGAGGCCCTGCCGCAGGTCTCCCTCAAGGCGTTCACCGCCACCGAGATCCACCACTTCGAGACCATCTCCGGGCTCTCCGCCTCCGAGATCCTCGACGAGCTGATCGAGGCCGGTCTGGAGTCGCTGACCGGCGGCGGCGCGGAGATCTTCGACTGGGAGGTCCGTCAGCACATCGTGGACCACAGCACCCACTGGGAGGACTGGTCGCGCATCCACCGCCTGGCGCACGAGAAGGGCCTCAAGACCCCGGCGACGATGCTGTACGGGCACATCGAGGAGCCTCGGCACCGCGTCGATCACGTGCTGCGACTGCGTGAGCTGCAGGACGAGACCGGCGGTTTCCAGGTCTTCATCCCGCTGCGCTACCAGCACGACTTCGTGGACATGAAGGACGGCAAGGTCCGCAACAAGCTCCAGGCCCGGACGACGATGGCGACCGGCGCCGAGGCGCTGAAGACCTTCGCCGTCTCCCGGCTCCTCTTCGACAACGTCCCGCACGTCAAGGTCTTCTGGGTGATGCACGGCGTGCAGACCGCCCAACTCGCGCTCCAGCACGGCGCGGACGACATGGACGGCTCGGTCGTCGAGTACAAGATCACGCACGACGCGGACAACTACGGCACGCCGAACAAGCTCGGCCGCGAGGATCTGCTCGACCTGATCCGTGACGCGGGCTTCCGGCCCGTCGAGCGCAATACCCGGTACGAGATCATCCGCGAGTACCCGGGCCCGGACGCCGAGCGGCGCGAGTCGCCGCAGCCGATGCGCGTCTGACGTTCCGTCGTCAGCAGTCCCGTACGAGTGCCCCGGCCGTCGGCCGGGGCTTTCTCGTGCAGGGACCTTCTCGGGTGCTGGACAGGGCTTGAGGTGGCCGGTCGGTAATAGTTAATCTGCCACTATGACGCTTACGTTTGAGCTGGACCCGAAGTTCGACCGCGCCTTGCGGGACGGCATCGCCGAGCTGTGGACCGATGTCTCCAACGCGGGCGGCGCGGTCGGCTTCGTACCGCCCGTCACGAGCGACGACGTCCGGCCCGAACTGGTCAAGCACCTCGTCGCCATGGCGGAGGGGCGCACCCGCCTCCTCGTCGGCCACGACGAGGAGGGTGCCGTCGCCGCCACGGCCTTCCTCGCCCTCAATACGCACCGGCTGATGGGCCATTGGCTCTGGCTCTACACGGTGATGGTCCACCCCCGCCACCAGGGCAAGGGCTACGGACGCGACCTGATGGACGCCGCCGCGGACGCCGCCCGGGGGATCGAGGGGATCGAGGCCATCCGGCTCACCTGCCGCGGAGGCACCGGTGTCGACCGGTTCTACACCTCGTGCGGATACAAGGAGGTCGGGCGGGTGCCCGACGCGATCCGGGTGGCCGAAGGGGACGACCGCGACGACATCGTCATGCTGCTGCCGCTCGGCTGAGAGCCCCGCGGCGGACGCGTCGGATCCCTTTTGACGCAGCCCTCCGAAGTGATCGATTCCGGGGCATGCTTCACTGGTCGGGCAGGATCGCAGGACTGTCGTACGTAGAGAGAGGGGCCAACTGTGTCCGCTGCCAAGCCGAGCGCGACAATTCGGTACACCGCGATGCGCCTCAGCATCTTCGTAGGCTGCTTCGTCGTCGTGGCCGTGGCCGTCCACTTCGGCCTGCTGCCCTCCGGGGTGGGCGGCTCCAATTTCATCTGGGTGATCCTCCTCGCCCTGGTCCTGTCCGCGCCGCTCAGCTATGTGCTGCTGCGCAAGCAGCGTGACGAGATGTCCGCGCAGATCGTGTCCACGGTCGGCCGCACCAAGGCGCGGCTCGAAGAGAACCGGACCCGCGAGGACCACGTCACCCAGTGACGACCGGTTGAGGGCGACGCGGGCGGCTGCGCATGACCCCGTACGCGCTGCGTAAGTTTCCTCACACCCGCACCCTTTCCTACGACACCCCAGTACAGGAGCGGCTGCTCCTGTACTGGGGTTTTGCCGTTCCCGCAGGTGTGTTGGACGCTTCGGCGCCCGCACCGCCGCTCAAGGGGGACCAAAGAAGACCTTTGAGATCCTCAAAGTTCAAGTGTTAACGTGTTCGGCATGAAGACAGTAGTGCGCCACCGATTCGCCGCGAGCGTCCCGCTCGTGGAGCGCCTGCATGTCGATCTCTGCCGCTGTATGTCCGCGGTCTGTTGCCGCAACGTCTGAACCGGCATCATGCAGCGGCGCCGCCCCTGACGTGGGCGCCGCACCCCCGTCCCCCGCACAACGTCCCCGTGCGCCCGGTGCGCCACCTCTGGAGTGTGTCCGTGTCCGCGAATCCCGCGTCCGCCACCGCGACCGACAGCCCATCCGGCTCCGGTTTCCGTATACCCAAGGTCCCGTTCTGGGCCCAGATAGTCGCCGGTCTCGTCCTCGGTGTCGTCCTCGGGTGGCTTGCCCGTACATACGACATCAACTGGCTCTACACCACGCTCGACAAGATCGGCCACATCTTCGTCCAGCTGCTGAAGCTGGCCGTCGCGCCGCTCGTCTTCTTCGCGATCCTGGTGTCGATCACCAACCTGCGCAAGGTCAACAACGCCGCCAGGCTGGCCACCCGCACCCTGCTGTGGTTCATGATCACCTCGCTGATCGCGGTCGCCATCGGCCTCGCGATCGGCCTGATCACCAACCCGGGTGCCGGAACCGGCCTCACGCCGAAGGACGGCAAGCTGCCCGAACACGCGGGCTCCTGGCTCGACTTCCTCACCGGCATCATTCCGGACAACGTGATCACCCCGTTCACCGAGCTGAACGTGCTCCAGATCGTCTTCATGGCCGCCGTCGCCGGCATCGCCGCGCTCAAGCTCGGCGAGAAGGCCCAGCCGATCCTCACCCTCAGCGAGTCCGTCCTGGAGCTCCTCCAGAAGGCCCTGTGGTGGGTCATCCGTCTCGCCCCGATCGGCACCATCGGCCTCATCGGCTACGCGATCGCCGACTACGGCTGGGACCTCATCGGCAAGTACGCGACGTTCACCGCCGACGTCTACATCGGCTGCGCCCTGGTGCTGTTCGGTGTGTACCCGCTGTTGCTCGCCACCGTCGCCAAGCTCAGCCCGCTGCAGTTCTTCAAGGGCGCCTGGCCGGCGATCCAGCTGGCGTTCGTCTCCCGCTCCTCGGTCGGCACGATGCCGGTCACCCAGAAGGTCACCGAGCGCCTCGGCGTTCCGAAGGAGTACGCCTCCTTCTCGGTCCCGTTCGGCGCCACCACCAAGATGGACGGCTGCGCCGCGATCTACCCGGCGCTGGCCGCGATCTTCATCGCGCAGATCTTCGACGTCCAGCTGAGTGTCGGTGACTACGTCCTGATCGCGTTCGTCTCGGTGATCGGCTCCGCGGCCACCGCCGGCCTCACCGGCGCCACGGTCATGCTGACCCTCACGCTGTCGACGCTGGGCCTCCCGCTGGAGGGCGTCGGTCTGCTCATGGCCATCGACCCGATCCTGGACATGATGCGCACGGCCACCAACGTGGCGGGCCAGGCGCTGGTCCCGGTGATCGTCTCGGCCCGCGAGAAGATCCTCGACCACGACGCGTACAACTCCGCCTCGTCCTCCCCGGTCGACGACGCCGAGGTGCGTGACGACGAGCCGCAGCGCGTGCCGGTCGCCGCGTAGCCGATCGTGCGCCATGCGTGGGCCCCACCTCCGGACACCGGAGGTGGGGCCCACGGCGCGTTCCGGGGTCTCGCCGACCGGGGCCGGGGCCGGGTCGGTGGGACGCAGTGCCCGCTGCGACGAACAGCGGTGCGGTACCCGGGCCGGCCCGGAGCAGTTCGTAGCTGTGGCGACGGAGCGCGGCCGCGCCGGGGAGGCGCTCAGCCGCGTCGAGGAGGGCGATCAGGGGCAGCTGCGATGACTTGTTCATGGCCGCCAGACTGCGACTTGATGTCGGCATGAGGCCAAGCGGTGCGGGGGCGGGGCCCTTGCTGGGTATCGGGGAGGCCGCGGCGCACTTCGGGCTGGCGGCGCACGGGCTGAGGCACTGGGAGTCGATGGGGCTGGTGACGCCCGCGCGGGACGGTGCGGGACGGCGGCGTTACGACAGGGACGACCTGGCCCGGATCGCGGTCGTCGTCCGTGCCAGGCAGGCAGGGCTGGGGCTGGACGCGATCCGGCTGCTCGTCTCCTGTTCGGGGCCGGCGAGGCGGCGTGCCGAGGCGGCGTGCCGAGCCGGAGTGTCCGCACCGCGCCCCGGTTTCCTCTCAGTCGTCCCGCGCGCCGGTCATGCGCTCTTCTGGCGGGCAAAGGTGGCCGGTGCTGCTGTCCGGCCGGAGCGCTCGGTGACGAGATCAGCCGCGAACTTACGGTTCTTGATGGTCTGTTCGCGATAGGAGGCCGGAAGGTCGGGCAGTGCGAGGAGGCGATCGCAGGAAGCCAGCGATCCGCGTGCGTCGCCGGTCCAGTAGGCCGTGATGGAGTGCTCGAAGAGCAGACCCCAGCGGTAGATCCAGGGCTCCATGAACAGCCAGTCCTCGGGGGCGGGGCGATTGAGGCCGGCGGCGGCGACGGCGTGAGCCGCTTGATAACGCCCCATCTTCCGCAGCCGGGAGGCCAGTTCGTAGCAGGCTTCCAGCCGCTGCGGACGGCTTTCCCACGCGCGGGTGAGAGCGTCCATGGCACCGGGCCAGTCGCCGCTGTCGGCCTTGAGCACCCCCACTTGCAGCAGGGCGTAATACACCTCCTCCTCCCAGCCGCCCATGCCGGACCGGCGCTCGTACGTCGCGATCGATTCCCGGGTCTCACCCATGTCACGGAGGGTCTGCGCGAGGTAGAAGACCGTTCGGGGATTGTGCGGATCGCGCTTGAGGTCCTGGCGCAACAAACGGACGTCCCGGGTGAACTTGTCCCCGCGCGAGCCGCCGTCGGCGAAATGCTCGATGCTGAGGACCTGGAGATCTGCGACGGTGTGCTGCTGCGCCGTGGTCAGATACTCGTGGGTCGCTCCCTCGTACCGCCACGGAATGTCCCCTCTGACCAGCCGGGGGATGCGGTATTCGAGGGCGCCGAGATGACGCAGCATGTACGAGTCGGCGCTCAGTTCGGACAGCGCGGTAAGTGGCCCCTCTCGTCGGACGGCCATATCGGCGTCGATGAGCAGGAGATAGTCGGCCCTGCCGCGTGCGCGCTGGATGTTCAGGGTGCGGTTGTGGCCGAAGTTGGTCCAGGGGTCCTCGTGGAGTTCTCCCGGAATTCCGTTCATCGTGGCGCGGATCAATTCCTGTGTTCCGTCGCGGGAGCCGGTGTCGGAGATGACCCATGCATCCACCAGGTCGCGTACGGAGTTCAGGCATCGCTCGATGACCTTCGCCTCGTCCTTGACAATCATGCACAGGCAGATCGACGGCTTGCGATGCAGGGCGGGGGACCGTTCTTCAGCAGGACGGTCGATCAGATTTGTCATATACAACTCCCGATCTGGCTGGAATGGAGTAACGCCCCGCGGCGAATTGGTGCGGTGTACGGGATCAGCCGATCCGGTCACCGAGGAGAGCGACGCTAGTGTGCATGAATCCGGTGGCCATGACGCGACACGGCATTCTCGGGGGCGCGCGGGTGGCCGGACCGACATGGCCAATGCGCCTAACCGAGCTGTAAATAGGGGCAGATGGTCGAAGCGTTCCTCACTCACAAGGGGAGCGGTCTGCACCCAGACGGAAGATCATCGGCGTGGCGCATATGCCGCCACCCTGTTTTTCCTGTCACAGTCACGGCTCCGATCCACGCAGATCCGGTAAGGAACTCAAGATGCGCAAATCGAGAAGCTGGGACATTCTGTCCCGTTCAACTCTGGGCGCCATGTCGCTGGGAATGACCCTGGCACTGTGCCCCATGGACATCGCTCACGGAACGCCGAACCCCTCGGGTTCGCAGGCGGAAAACCGAGTGATGGCCAGCCGGGTGGCGGCCAGCGTGTCCGGGACGGTCATCTCCCAGACCTCTCAGAACATCCGCAGCGGCCCCACCACCCAGTCGCAGATCGTGGGCAACGTGCCGTCCGGCGGCACCGTCTCCATCGCCTGCAAGGTCTTCGGCCAGAACGTCGACGGAAACTCGCTGTGGTACCTGCTGTCCAACGGCAGCGGCTGGATGAGCGCCCGTTACATCGCGACGCAGACCACTGTGCCGTTCTGTGACGACTTCCCGGGAACCGGAGCCACTGGTCCGACGGGCCCGACGGGTCCGACGGGCCCGACGGGTGCCAACGGTGCTAATGGTGCGACGGGTGCGACCGGTCCGGCTGGTCCGACCGGTGCGACGGGTCTGCAGGGCGTGACGGGTGCCACGGGTCCGGCGGGTGCCAACGGTGCCAACGGTGCCAACGGTGCCAACGGTGCGACCGGGCCCACTGGTCCTGCTGGTCCGACGGGTGCGACGGGTCAGACGGGTGCCACCGGCGCCACGGGTGCGTCCGGTGCGGTCGGCGCTCACGGTGCGACCGGTGCGACCGGTCCGACGGGTGCGACGGGTCTGCAGGGCGCGACCGGCGCCACGGGTGCGTCCGGTGCCAACGGCGCCAATGGCGCCACCGGTCCGACCGGTCCGACGGGTGCGTCCGGTGCCAACGGCGCTAATGGTGCGACCGGTGCGACCGGTGCGACCGGTGCGACGGGTGCGACGGGTGCGTCCGGTGCCAACGGTGCCAATGGCGCCACCGGTCCGACCGGTCCGACGGGTGCGGCCGGCGCCAACGGCGCTAATGGTGCGACGGGTGCGACCGGTGCCACGGGTGCGTCTGGTACCAATGGTGCTGATGGTGCGACCGGTGCGACGGGTCCGACGGGTCCGACGGGTGCGTCTGGTACCAATGGTGCTGATGGTGCGACCGGTGCGACGGGTCCGACGGGTCCGACGGGTGCGTCTGGTACCAATGGTGCTGATGGTGCGACCGGTGCGACGGGTCCGACGGGTCCGACGGGTGCGTC
>NZ_JBVKBV010000024.1:87719-117171 GCF_055635345.1 Streptomyces sp. NPDC111516
TGGTACCAATGGTGCTGATGGTGCGACCGGTGCGACGGGTCCGACGGGTCCGACGGGTGCGTCCGGTACCAATGGTGCTGATGGTGCGACCGGTGCGACGGGTCCGACGGGTCCGACGGGTGCGTCCGGTACCAATGGTGCTGATGGTGCGACCGGTGCGACGGGTCCGACGGGTCCGACGGGTGCGTCCGGTACCAATGGTGCTGATGGTGCAACCGGTGCGACGGGTCCGACGGGTGCCACCGGCCCGACGGGACCTGTTGGTCCGTCTCAGACCGCCACCAGCGCCGCCACGCTCATCCCCCCCGGCGGCAGCGTCCAGGACATCATTGCCGTGTGCCCGGCCGGGACCGTGCTGACCGGGGGAGGTGCCGTGAACCAGCTGCAGAACAACGAGATCAGCTGGACCGCGAGTTACCCGGACACCCCGACCAACACCTGGCACGTCTCCGCCTACAACAACGGTCTCGCCCCGCAGACCGTCCAGTCGTACGCGGTCTGCATTCCGGCCAGCGCTTAGTGAGGTGACTACTCCGAAGGGGAATTGACGGGAGCCTGCTCAGGGTTCAGGACAGTTCCCGTGGGCTGCCGCAGCAGATGAAGGTCTTCTGCTGCGGCAGCTTCATGTCGTTTCCGCCGAGCTCCACAGGTCTTACGGGGCAGTCGAACTTCCGGCACGCTTGGGTCCGTTCAACCCGGAAGGCTTCCCCCCCGTACCTCGGTACTCCACTCGGAATCGACTCGGAGGATGACCGCGCATGCGCTTGCGCTCGATACGTATCGCCCTGCTGGGACTGGTGGCCCTCGTCGCGGGTCTGCTCACCGCGACCCCCGCCGCCGCGGCCCCGAACTTCAAGGCACCGTTCCCCTGCGGCCAGACCTGGACCTACAGCCACCATTCGGCGGAGGTCAGATCGGCCCTCGACTTCGTCCGCACCGACGGCGGCGCCACGGCCGGCACCCCGGTCCTCGCCTCGTCCGGCGGGACCGCCCACCGTTACTCCCAGCCCAGCGGCGCGGGCAACTACATCGCCATCGACCACGGCGGCGGCTGGCAGACGTACTACTTCCACCTCGCCTCGTACTCCGTCGCCGACGGCGCCTCCGTCTCCCAGGGCCAGCAGATCGGCGTCACCGGCTCCACCGGCAACAGCAGCGGCGCCCACATCCACTACGAGCAGCTGTACAACGGCGTGGGCCAGACCATCGCTATCAACGGGCAGTCGCTGGCCCCGTACCCCGGCTCGTACTACAGCAAGTACCTGACCAGCGACAACGGCTGCGGTGGCGGCGGAGGCGGTAAGTACTGGGTCGACACCTTCGCCAACGCCACGGGCTACGCGGCACCCAATACGTCCGACGCCCAGGGCGTGCTGAACGCCGGCACGAACTACGTCTACTGCAAGGTGTGGGGTGCCCAGGTCGGCTCGGGCTCCAGCTACAACCACTGGTGGCTGAAGACGGACCTGGACACGGTGTACGCGGGCAAGAACGGGCGCGGCGCGTACGTCTCGGCGTACTACCTGTCCCGTTGGGGCAATGACGAGGCCCGGGACAACAACGGAACCGTGATCCCGGACTGCTGACCGGCCGACCGGTGCGGGGCGACGTCCGTCCGACTGCCGTCCGCCTGGCGGTGTCAGACGGGCGGACGTCGCGTCACGCCATGTCAGGGCGGGGAGTTACGCCTTGCTGTTGTAGTGCGTGACGTCCCAGTGGCTGCCTTCGTTCGCGTACACGTTTCCGGCCGGGGACTTGTACAGGGCGGCGCCGTCGCTGCGCTTCCCCGCCTTGGCGAACTTGCGCGTGATGTAGGTGTTGACACACGCAACCTTGGTGGAGATGTCCGTCTTGTATCCGTTGCGATGGCTGTACGTACCGGAGGCGTGGCCCACCTCGGTCCCTCCGGTGAGGATCACCTTGCAGCCGCTGGCCTTCTTGAAGGCGATGACACCGGCGACGGACGCCTTGTTGATCCGGGTGAACGACGTGCACGACTTCTTGTTCCAGTCGGAGCAGTTTCCGCTGGACGCCGAGGTCACTCCCGCCTTCTTGAGCACGGCGGCGGCCTCCGCGTGCGTCGCGTACTTCGCCGGTGCGGCGGCCTGCGCGCTACCGGCCGCCAGCAGGACCGAAGCGGCTGCGGTGATCAGCGTGCGGGCGGACAGAAGTCCCATGCGCTTCAAGACGTGCTCCTTCTCTTTGCGTGTACGAGGAACTGCCTGGCCTCGGGCGGCTCAGGCGCGGTGATCCTGCCCAGCAGCCCGCATCCCGCGTGTCCCCCATGGAGTGAAAGTCGGGGCATCGAAGTGGACGTCCGCTTCCGGCGCGCCCGGCGGGGGCGGACGCCGCTGCCGCGTCCCAGCCCTGAGGCGCCGGTCCGGCTCGGGCGGGGAGCCCGCACCCGGCTCCCCCACCGGGTGCGGCCGTGCCCGTCAGAAGACGCAGCGGTGCGGGGATCCGCCTCCGGACAGGTGGTTGTCCCAGACCCAGCCGGCCCCACGGACGTACGACCAGGTGTTGCCGTAGTCGTTGACGACGTAGCAGGACACCCGGATCGTGCTCCCGGCCGCGTACGTCTGCAGCCGGGTGCACTTCTCGTACGGAGCCATGCGCAGCGGCGCCGCGTCGAGTGCGGTGTGCACCGTGCTGTACGGGTTGTCGGCGGCCGTGGGTGCCGCCTGGCTGCATGTGGCGGCGGGCAGTGCGGTTGCCGTGGTCACGGCCGAGGCGTTGATGGTGACCGCCGCGGCGGTCAGTGCCAGGGCCATGGCGGCCCTTTTGTACCGGGCCCGGTTCTGGTCGGACATGTCAGCTGCCTCCTGAGTCGGTTTTCGTGTCGACTGCAACGTGGCAGCATTCGGCGGCGCCGGCGAGGGGCTCCGCTGTCCGGGACGTGTCCGGGACAACGCGGCGAGCGGAGGGGGCGGCCTGGGTTGCCTCCTGCCGCGGTGCACCGGGTCGCCCGCTCCCGCCTCTTGTCTGATGTGGCGTCAGGTACGACGATGGCCCCCGCGCACGTCAAGTGACGATGCGTCAGGTCCAAGCGGGAAGGAGGCCGCTCGGTGCCGATACCGCTCACCGGGCCGCTGCCCTACGGGATGCAGCTCCCGGTCCAGTCGCAGAGCACCATCTATGCCGAGGGGTGGGAGGCCGCGGCCACCCCCGCCGATCTCGCCGAGATCGCCCGCACCGCGGACCGTACCGGCTTCGCCTACCTGGCGAGCTGTGACCACGTCGCGATCCCGCGGCGGCTCGCCGGGGTCATGGGTACCGTCTGGTACGACCCGGTGGCCACTCTCTCCTTTCTCGCCGGGATCACCGGGCGCGTCCTGCTGATGAGCCATGTCGCCGTCGTCGGCCTGCGGCACCCGCTGGCCACCGCCAAGCAGTACGCCACCCTCGACCACCTCTGCGGCGGCCGGCTGATCCTCGGTGTCGGGGCCGGGCACGTACCGGAGGAGTTCCAGGCGCTCGGGGCGGACTTCGACGGGCGGGGCGGGGTACTCGACGAGACCATCGACGCGCTGAAGGCGGCGCTGGGTCCCGAGGAGTACCCCGAGTTCGCGGGGGAACGGTTCTCCTTCGCCGGGCTCGGGCAGCTGCCGCGACCGGCCCAGGAACGGGTGCCTCTCTGGGTGGGCGGCTCCTCGCCCGCCGCCGTGCGCCGGGCCGCGGTGCGGGGCGACGGCTGGCTGCCCCAGGGCGATCCGCGGGAGAAACTGCCCGCGCAGATCGCCCGGCTGAAGGAGCTGCGCGAGGCGGCCGGGATCGAGGACCCGATCGTCATCGGTGCGATCACCGAGCCGCTGTACGTCGGTGAGCCGGAGTGGTCCGTGGGGCGGCGCACTCTCGCCGGAAAGCCGGAGGTCCTTGCCGAGTCGCTGCGTGCGTATGCGGCCATGGGCGTTCACCAGATCCAGGTGCGGTTCCGCAGCCGGAGCCGGAGCGAACTGACCGACCAGATGGCGGCGTTCGCCGCCGAGGTCGCACCCCATCTCGACAGGTAGGAGTCAGGTCATGGGCAAGCTGGACGGGCGCACCGTACTGATCAGCGGTGCGGCGCGCGGGCAGGGCGAGCAGGAGGCACGGCTCTTCGCGGCGGAGGGCGCGCGGGTGGTGATCGCCGATGTGCTCGACGAGCAGGGTGAGGCGCTGGCCAAGGAGTTGAGGGAGGAGCTGGGGGAGGGCGTCGCCCGGTTCGTCCATCTGGACGTGAGCCGGGAGGAGGACTGGCAGGCGGCCGTCGCCGTGGCGAAGGACGCCTTCGGGAGGATCGACGGGCTGGTCAACAACGCCGGGATCCTCCGGTTCAACGAGCTGGTGGCCACGCCGCTGGAGGAGTTCCAGCAGGTGGTGCAGGTCAATCAGGTGGGCGCGTTCCTCGGGATCAAGAACGTCGCGCCCGAGATCGAGGCCGCGGGCGGCGGGACCATCGTCAACACGGCCTCGTACACGGGGCTCACGGGCATGGCGTTCGTGGGCGCGTACGCCGCCACCAAGCACGCGGTGCTCGGGCTGACCAAGGTGGCGGCGGTGGAGCTGGCGGCAAAGAAGATACGGGTCAACGCGCTGTGCCCCGGGGCCGTGGACACCGCGATGACCAACCCGGCGGCGCTGGACCCGACCGCGGACCCGGAGGAGTCCGGGGCGGCGGTGACCGAGCTGTACCGGAAGCTCGTACCGCTGGGGCGGATCGGGCGGCCGGAGGAGGTGGCGGCGCTGGCGCTCTTCCTGACCTCGGACGACTCCTCGTACATCACCGGTCAGCCGTTCGTCATCGACGGGGGCTGGCTGGCGGGCGTCAGCCTGTTCTGAGGGAAGCCCCGGGGTCTGACGGTGCGTCAGGTATTGACGGGTGCGGGTGCCGGTGGAACAGTCGGACGCATCATGAACTGACGGTGCGTCAGAAACGATTGAGGACGGTGAACCCCCTTGGAATTCGGACTCTTTGTACAGGGGTACGTGCCCGCCGCGCGGGCCAGGAACGACCCCGGGGCAGAGCACAAGGCGCTGATCGAGGAGACCGAGTACGTCATCCAGGCGGACAAGTCCGGCTTCAAGTACGCCTGGGCCTCCGAGCATCACTTCCTGGAGGAGTACTCGCACCTCTCGGCCAACGATGTGTACCTGGGCTACCTCGCGCATGCGACCGATCGCATCCACCTCGGATCCGGGATCTTCAACCCGCTCGCCCCCGTCAACCACCCGGTGAAGGTGGCCGAGAAGGTCGCCATGCTCGACCACCTCTCCGAGGGCCGCTTCGAATTCGGCTCCGGGCGCGGGGCCGGCAGCCACGAGATCCTGGGCTTCATGCCGGGCATCACCGACATGAACCACACCAAGGAACTCTGGGAAGAGACCATCGCCGAGTTCCCCAAGATGTGGCTCCAGGACGAGTACGTCGGCTTCCAGGGCAAGCACTGGTCGCTGCCACCGCGCAAGATCCTGCCCAAGCCGTACGGGAAGTCGCACCCGGCGATGTGGTACGCGGCCGGCTCGCCGTCCTCGTACGCGATGGCGGGGAAGAAGGGGCTCGGCGTGCTGGGTTTCAGCGTGCAGAAGGTCTCCGACATGGAGTGGGTCGTCGAGTCCTACAAGACCGCGGTCAAGGAGGCCGAACCCGTCGGGGACTTCGTCAACGACAACGTCATGGTCACCTCCACGGCCATCTGCGCCGAGACACACGCGAAGGCCGTCGAGATCGCGGTGGGCGGCGGGCTGAACTACCTGCAGTCGCTGCTTTTCCGCTACCACGACACGTTCCCCCGGCCCGAGGGCATACCGGAGTGGCCCGAGCTGCTGCCGGAGTACTCCGAAGAGATCATCGAGCTCCTGATCGCCGAGGAGCTGATGATCTGCGGCGATCCTGACGAGGTGCTGCGGCAGTGCAAGCGGTGGGAGCAGGCGGGGGCGGATCAGCTGAGCTTCGGCCTGCCGGTCGGGATGAGCCGTGAGGACACGCTGAACTCGATCAGGCTGATCGGGGAGCACGTGATTCCGGAGATCGATACGGATCCGGTGCATCGGACCTCGCGGTTCCGGGGCACGGCGTAGGGGAGTTTCGGGGGTGCTGCCCCCGGACCTCCGCTCCTCAAACGCCGGAGGGGCTTGATTTTGCCCGGTCGGGCCGGGGTTTCAGCCTCGCCGGCGTTTGAGGCGCGGGGGTCCGTGGCGGCGCCCCGTCCCGCCACAGCCCCCGACCAGCGGCGTCTTCCCGGACCGCCGCTCCGTGAGGCCGGGGTGCGCGCCGCGGCCGTGCGCACCCCGGCCGCACATACACCACAGAAGGGATCCCCGTCATGCTCGACCACCTCATCCGCGGAGCGACCGTCGTGGACGGCACCGGCGGACCCTCGTACCCCGCCGACGTCGGCATCCGCGACGGCCGCATCGCCGTCATCGCCGAACCGGGCACGCTCACCGAGGAGGCCGTCACCACCGAGGACGCCGGCGGACTCGTCCTCGCCCCCGGCTTCGTCGACCCGCACACCCACTACGACGCCCAGCTCTTCTGGGACCCGTACGCCACTCCGTCCATGAACCACGGCGTCACCACCGTCGCCGGGGGCAACTGCGGATTCACCCTTGCCCCGCTCCACCCGGAACGCCCCGAGGACGCCGACTACACCCGCCGCATGATGGCACGGGTCGAGGGCATGGCCCTCAAGGCCCTGGAGGAGGGCGTCGACTGGACCTGGTCCAGTTTCCGCGAATACCTCGATGCCCTCGAAGGACGGATCGCCGTCAACGCCGGGTTCATGGTCGGCCACTGCGCCCTGCGCAGACACGTGATGGGCGCCGACGCGATCGGCGGACAGCCCACCCCCGGGCAGATGGCCGCCATGCTGGCGCTCTTCCACGACGCCATGGACGCCGGGGCCTGGGGCCTTTCCACCACCCAGTCCGCCACCCACTCCGACGGGGACGGACAGCCGGTCGCCTCCCGGCACGCGCTGCCGGAGGAGCTCCTCGCCCTCTCCCGCGCCGTCGGCGAACACGAGGGCACCCAGCTCGAAGCGATCGTCGCGGGCTGCCTCGACCAGTTCTCCGACGAGGAGATCGAACTCCTCGTCGACATGACCGCCACCGCCGGACGCCCGCTGAACTGGAACGTCCTCACCATCGACGCAGCCGTCCCCGAGCGCGTACCCCGCCAGCTCGTCCCCAGCGAACGCGCCCGGCGGGCCGGCGGCCGGATCGTCGCCCTCACCATGCCGATCCTCACGCCCATGAACATGTCGCTCGGCACCTTCTGCGCCCTCAACCTCATCCCCGGCTGGGGCGACATCCTCGCCCTCCCCGTCCCCGAACGCATCGAAAGGCTCCGCGACGCCGCCACCCGCGCCGAGATGCTGCGCCGCGCCGACAGCAAGGAGGCCGGCGTCTTCCGCAGGCTCGCCGACTTCGGCCGGTACGTCATCGGGGACACGTACAGCGCGGCCAACGAGGGGCTGAGCGGACGCGTCGTCCGCGACATCGCCGCCGAACGCGGCCAGGACGCCTTCCACTGCCTCGTCGAGATCTGCGCCGCCGACGACCTGCGTACGGTGCTGTGGCCCATGCCCACCGACAACGACCCCGACTCCTGGGCGCTGCGACGGCAGACCTGGGAGCACGAGGACGTCATGCTCGGCGGCTCCGACGCGGGCGCGCACCTGGACCGGATGTGCGGCGCCCCGTACACCACCCGCTTCCTCGGCGACTGCCTGCGCCGACGCAAGCTCCTTCCCCTCGAACAGGCCGTCAAGATGCTCACCGACGACCCGGCCCGCCTCTTCGGACTCCGCGACCGCGGCAGGATCGAGGAGGGCTTCCACGCCGACCTCGTCCTCTTCGACCCCGAACGCATCGATGCCGGGCCCGCCACCCTCGTACACGATCTGCCCGGCGACAGCCCCCGCCTCGACTCCAAGGCCATCGGCATCGTGTCGGTCCGCGTCAACGGCGTGGAGACCCTGCGCGACGAAAAGGTCACCGGCGCGGTCCCCGGTACGGTGCTCCGCTCGGGCCGCGACACCCGGACGGTGAGCACCCTGTGACCACACCCCAGCGCCTTTTCATCGGCGGCGAGTGGACCGAACCGGACCGCGGCCATTACGAGGTGATCAACCCGGCCACCGAGGGCGTCGTCGGTCTCGCCCCCGAGGCGAGCCGCGAGCAGGTGTACGCGGCGGCATCCGCGGCCCGCGAGGCGTTCGCCACCTGGTCCCGCACCCGCCCCGAGGAGCGGGCCGCGATCCTCGACCGGGCCGCCGACCTGATGCAGCGCGACCTCACCGGCAACGCCGCGCTCGCCCAGGCGGAGAGCGGCGCCACCACGGCAACGGCCAGAGGCATGCAGGTCGCCGTCGGCGCCGCCCGATTCCGGCGGTACGCGAGGGGCGCCCTGGAGCCGGTCGAGGAAGCCGTCGCACCGCAGATCAACGAGGCCGGTCCGATGGGCCGGGCCGGGGTCTTCGGGGCGCTGGCCGTACGCCAGCCGGTCGGCGTCGTCACCTGCATCACCTCGTACAACAACCCCTGGGCCAACCCGGCCGGCAAGATCGCCCCCGCACTCGCCATGGGCAACACGGTCGTCGTGAAACCCGCACCGCAGGACCCGCTCTCCGTCTACCGGATGGCCGAGGCGCTCGAAGAGGCGGGTGTCCCGGCGGGCGTCGTCAACGTCGTCACCGGATCGGGCCCGGACGCGGGGGAGGCGGCCGTCGACTCACCGGACGTCGACATGGTCAGTTTCACCGGCTCCACCGCCGTCGGGCAGCGCATCGCCGAGGTGTGCGGGCGCTCCATGAAGCGGCAGCTGATGGAGCTGGGCGGGAAGGGCGCCGCCGTCGTCCTCGACGACGCGGACCTCGACTCCGCGGCGGCGGGCATCGGCACCACGTTCTCCTTCTACAGCGGCCAGATCTGTACGGCCCCGACCCGCGTCCTCGTCCAGCGCGCGGTCCACGACGCCCTGATCGAGCGGCTCACCGCGTACGCGGGCCATCTGCCGGTGGGCGATCCGACGGTCAGGGGCACGGTCGTCGGGCCGGTCATCTCCGCCGCCCACCGCGACCGCGTCGAGTCGTACATCGAGCTGGGGCGGAAGGAGGGGGCCAGGATCGTCACGGGCGGCGAACGCCCGGCCGGACCCGACCGGGGCTTCTACGTCGCGCCCACCCTCCTCGCCGACTGCACCAACGACATGCGCGTCGTCCGCGAGGAGATCTTCGGCCCGGTCGTCGTGGTCGTCCCCTTCGACGACGAGGAGGAGGGCATCGCACTCGCCAACGACAGCGACTACGGGCTGATCGACTACGTCTGGTCCTCGGACGTGGCACGCGCCTTCCGGGTGGCCCGGCGGCTGCGCGCCGGCGGCGTCGGCTTGAACACCATCGGGCGGAACATGGAGGCCCCGTTCGGCGGGTTCAAGAAGAGCGGTGTCGGGCGCGATGTCGGCTCGTACGCCCTGCACGCGTACAGCGAACTCCAGGCGATCGTCTGGCCGGGCTGAACCGGTGAGCGGTGTAGGCGCCTTCGTGGGTGTCCGCTGAGCGGACACCCACGGGAAAATTTTGAATCACCACAAATCGGACGGTGCTGCGATTCTCGTACGGTGCTGCGACCAGGCATTAACCTCTCATTGGGAGGCCGTTGTTGCTGATTGCCTTCAATTGGCTCCCAGTTATCCACTCTGACGCCTGAAATTCAAGGGCGAGATGGCGGAGTCTCATCCTCCGGATGTGGAAATCGCAGCGCATAACGTCCTTTCCATGACACAGCTGGACGCTCGGCCGCAGGCCGGAGAGACGGTACGGGTCGATGCCCCGCCCGACGGCCAAGTACGCGGCAAGGGTCTAGGCGGTAACTCCGTCGGCCTGATGGGCAGCGCCGTCATCGGCATCTCCACCGTCGCCCCCGTCTACTGCCTCACCTCCACGCTCGGCTCCACGGCGGGAGAGGTCGGCGTGCAGATGCCCGCCGTCTTCCTGGCCGGCTTCCTGCCGATGCTGCTCGTCGCCTTCGCGTACCGCGAGCTCAACAAGGCCATGCCGGACTGCGGCACCTCCTTCACCTGGACGGTGAAGGCCTTCGGCCCGCGCGTCGGGTGGATGTGCGGCTGGGGCCTGGTCATCGCGACGATCATCGTCCTGTCGAACCTGGCGGGCGTCGCCACCTCGTACTTCTGGCTCCTCGCCGGCGAGATCACGGGCAGCGGTTCGATCGCCGCGCTGGACGACAACAAGGCCGTCCACATCCTCACCTGCCTGACGCTGATCGCGATCGCCACGGCGATCAGCTACCGGGGCATGACGGCCACCAAGGGGATCCAGTACGCCCTGGTGGGCCTTCAACTCGTCGTCCTCGCGCTGTTCGTGGCCATGGCCCTGCAGAAGGCGCACAGTGGAGAGTTCGCCTCGTCGCTGCACTTCTCCTGGTCCTGGCTGAACCCGTTCGCGGTGCAGTCGTTCGCGACGTTCACGGCGGGCCTCTCGCTGTCGATCTTCATGTTCTGGGGCTGGGACACCTGTCTGACCGCCAACGAGGAGACCATCGGCAGCGAGAAGACGCCCGGGCGCGCCGCTCTCATCGCGATGGTCGTGCTCGTCGGCTCCTACCTGGCGACCGGTGTCGCCGCCCAGATGGCGGTCGGGTCCGGCAGCTCCGGTCTCGGCCTCGCCAACCCGGACACCTCCGACAACGTCTTCGCCGCACTCGCCGGCCCGGTCATGGGCCCCGGCCTCGGTGTCCTGCTCTTCATCGCCGTGCTCGCCTCCGCCGCCGCGAGCCTGCAGACCACCTTCATCCCGGTGGCCCGCACGGTCCTGGCGATGTCCACGTACGAGGCCCTGCCCGCCTCGTACGCCCGCGTCCACCCGAGGTTCCGGACCCCGGGGAAGGCCACGGTCACGGCGGGCGTGGCGACCGGTGTCTTCTACACCGTCATGACCCTGGTCAGCGAACACGTCCTGGTCGACACGATCTACGCGCTCGGCCTCATGATCTGCTTCTACTACGCGCTGACGGCCTTCGCCTGCGCCTGGTACTTCCGCGCCGACCTGACGCGCTCCGCCCGCGACCTGGTCTTCAAGGGCCTCTTCCCGGTCCTCGGCGGCATCCTGCTCACCGCGGTCTTCGGCAAGACCCTCTACGACATGTGGAACCCCGCGTACGGCTCCGGTTCGTCGGTCTTCGGGGTCGGCTCGGTTTTCGTGATCGGTGTCGGTCTGCTGCTGCTCGGCGTGGTGCTGATGGTCGCGATGCAGCGCAGGAGCCCTTCGTTCTTCCGCGGTGAAGTGCTGACGAAGGAGACTCCGGCGCTGGTCGTCGAGGACTGATATCAGCGCCGCGCGGCCCGGGACGCGTACGCCGCCCGTGAGGGCGACCAGGGTGCGGCCGGGGGCAGGCCCCACCGGGCCACCGGGGCGTCCTCAGGCCTCAGGCGTACGTTGCGACGTCGTCCACGACGTGCTTGTCCAGCGCGGCGCGCACCAGAGCCGCCGCGAGCTCGGCGGTCCCCCGGTCGTGAGCCTGCCCGGCCTGTTCCGCCAGCCGTACGAGATTCGCCGGCGAGGCGGGCAGTCCCAGTTTCTCGGCGCCCTGGAGCGCCTTCCCGTCCAGGAACGGTGCCGCCTCCGGCCACACGGCCTGCACCTCGCGCACGAAGATGTCCGCACCGGCCGGGCCCATGCCCGGGGTCCTGCGCAGCCCGGACCGCAGGATGTCCAGGTCGCCGTCGGCCTCCTTGCGCAGCCGCCGCAGATCGCCCCCGTACTCGACGAGCAGCAGCTCCGCCCCGTCACCGAGCTGGGTGGCGGTCCGTTCGTCGTAGCGCCGGTATCCGCCCTCGCCCAGGGCGTCGACGCGCTCCTGCCAGGTCGCTCCGATCATCCTGTCAGGGGACCGCAGGCCGTGGGCGAAGAGCGCGCGGGCCGCCGCCACCGCCACGGACGCCCGGATGCGGGCACTCAACAGATCGCTGAGAACGAGGAGTTGGTACAGGGGCTGCGGTGTGTTCCGCAGCCGGATGCCGGCCTCGGCGGCATAGGTGGTGCCGTAGCGGTCGAGGAGCACCTCAACGGTCCTGCGCGCGGTCACGGGGCCCCGCCCCCTTCCTCGGCGGCGACCTGCTGCAGCGTGCGCCCCGTACGGGCGGAGCGTGCGCGGTACGGGTCGGGCGTGTCCGGCCCGTCATGGGTGGCTTGTCCGTCCTTCGCCTTGATCAGCAGCCACACCTCCTCGCCGGGGGCGTCGTTCCCGGTGCCGCCCTTGAAACGGGTGAGGGCGAACTCGCCGTGCAGCTTGGTGCCGTCGAGCCAGAAGGTGGCGTGCCCGTCCTGGAGGGACTGCTCGAACGACACCGGTGCGCCATAGCGGTCGTGGCTGAGCGGCCGGTAGGTGCCCTGGTCCCAGACGATCACCGTGCCGCCGCCGTACTCGCCCTTCGCGATCACTCCCTCGAAGGTGCGGTACTCCAGCGGGTGGTCCTCCGTGGGGACGGCCAGCCGCCTCTCGCGCGGGTTCTCGGACGGGCCGCGCGGCACCGCCCAGGACTTCAGTACGCCGCCCACCTCCAGCCGGAAGTCGAAGTGCATGCGCCGGGCCTGGTGGATCTGGACGACGAAACAGGGTGCCGGATCCGTCCGCCCGTCGTCACCCTCGCCGCGCGGCTCCGCGGTCGCGTCGAAGTGCCGTTTGCCGCGGTAGTCCCGGAGCCGGTCGTCGTTCTCGCCGGTCACATCCATCGGGATACCTCCTCCGGCAGTCCCGCCGGGTGCCCCCCTTCCGATGTCCCCCTTCCACTGTGACGCTCCCGGGCCTGAAGTGCACAGGGACGCCGGCACCGACGCGGCGCGGCGGCGCGTCGTGGTCAGGAGAACCGCGGTCCGGCGTCGGTGACCCTTGCCGCTTCGACCAGGCCGGGCTTGCCCTTGTCCACGGTCTGGCAGGTGTACTTGGTTTTCACGTCCATCGGCACCAGCACGGCCTTGGGGATGTTGTTGCAGCGCACAAGCTCGGGGTCATAGTTGCCGTAGAGCAGGCGGGCGGCGCCGTCTCGGGTGAGGACGCCCTTGCGCGGGACCGCTTGGTATTGCACCACGTTGTCCGACCAGCCGGATTTCTCGCCGATGGTCACATCCCACACCACCTCAAGGCCCTCGTAGGTGATCGTGCAGGTCACCTGCGTACCGGCCTTCGAGGCCACGTCGTTCGGGCACTCGCCGACGGTCTTCCCTTCGGCCTTGGCCATGTCGAGAGTCTTGCGGCGCAGCTCGTACGCCAAATTCTTGCTGAACGGGGCGTCGGCGTCCGGAGACGGTTGCAGCTCCCCCTCCGGCATCGCCGGCGGCTTGGGCACCTTTTGCGGAAGCACGGGAAAGGCCGGCGCCGACTTGGTACCGGCGTCGTCCGAGCCGGACCCTCCGCCCCCGCACCCCGTGACCAACAGGCCCACCGCACCGACCATGACGGCTGTAACGATCTTTATCCGCATGGCCGTCACTCTACTGACCGGGACCCGAACCCCCGCACCCTCGGCTTTGCGCACCGCACGGCATACGTTGGGGCCGTCACCGGACCATGACGGAGGAGTCCTCGTATGCGGATCGCCACCACGATCTTCCTCACCGATGAGACGATCACGCCGCTGCGGCTCGCCCGCGAGCTCGAACAGCGCGGGTTCGCCGGGCTCTATCTGCCCGAGCACACCCACATCCCCGTGAGCAGGGACACGCCCTACCCGGCGGGCGGCGAACTCCCGCCGGAGTACGGCCGCACCCTCGACCCCTTCGTCGCCCTCGCCCAGGCCGCCGCGGTCACCGAGCGCCTCGCCCTCGGCACCGGCATCACACTCATCGCCCAGCACGACCCGATCGACCTGGCGAAGCAGATCGCCACCCTCGACCATCTCTCCGGCGGCCGGTTCACGCTCGGGCTCGGCTTCGGCTGGAACGTCGAGGAAGCCGCGGACCACGGGGTGAACTGGTCGACGCGCCGCGAACTCGGCAGCGACCGCATGGCCCTGATGCGGGCCCTGTGGGCGGATGAACCGACCGCGTACGAGGGCGAGTTCGGCTCGGTCCGCGCCAGCCACGCGTACCCGAAGCCGGTCCAGGAACCCCGCGGCCCGGTGAACGGCCCCCGCACCCTGATCGGCGGGGCGGCGGGCCCGAAGCTGTTCCGGCACATCACGCAGTACGCGGACGGCTGGCTCCCGATCGGCGGCCGAGGCCTTACGGAGTCCGTACCGAAGCTCCGCGAGGTCTGGGAATCGGCCGGCCGCGACCCGAAGCACCTCCAGGTCGTCCCCTACGCGGTGCTCCCGAGCCCGGGGAAGCTGGCGCACTACGCGGATCTGGGCATCGAGGAGGTCGTTCTGCAGCTGCCTCCGGCCGGAGAGGCGGAGGTGCTGCGGGCGCTGGACGCGTATGCGGAGTTCCTGTAACCGCTCGGCGCAACCAATTCACCCTCTTTTCGCATCTTCATCAGTTGATGATCGAAGGAGTCTGCTGAGCGGACCCGGAGGTGGGGAGAGCGATGAACAGACCGCTGCGGCACATAGCCCTGTTCTGCGGGCTGCTGGTGATGGCTCTGCTGCTGCGGGCGAACTGGCTCGGCTACGTCAAGAGCCAGTCGCTGGCCACCGACGAACGCAACACACGGGTGAAGATCGCCCAGTTCGCCATCCCGCGCGGCGACATCATCGTGGGCGGCCAGGCGATCACCGGCTCCAAGGCGGTCGACGGCACGGACTACAAGTACCAGCGGACCTTCAAGAACGGCCCCCTGTACGCCCCGGTCACCGGCTACGCCTCCCAGGCTCAGGGCATGTCGCTCCTGGAGAACACGTACGACAGCATCCTCAGCGGCCAGGACGACCGGTTCGCGTTCCGGCACGCCAAGGACATCCTCACCGGCGAGAAGCGACGCGGCGGCGAGGTGATCACCACGATCAACGCCAAGGCACAGAAGGCCGGGTACAAGGGACTGACCGACCTCGGAGCGCGCGGCGCGGTCGTCGCTCTCGACCCGCGTACGGGAAAGGTCCTGGCCCTGGTCTCCACGCCCTCGTACGATCCGTCGGTCTTCGCCGGGAACTCGTTCAAGGAGGGCGACCGCTTTCAGGCACTCGTCAAGGACAAGAGCAAACCGCTGGCCAACCGTCCGCTGCGCGAGACGTTCCCGCCCGGCTCCACGTTCAAGATCCTGACCGCGGCGGCGGCCCTGGAGAACGGAGTGGTGACCGACGTCGACGCGGCGTCCGACGCAGTCTCCCCGTATCCCCTGCCACTTTCCTCGAACAGGATCAGCAGCGAGGCCGGTGACGCGGTGTGCAGCAAGGCATCCATGAAGACCGCCATGCAGTACTCCTGCAACAACGTCTTCCTCGACGCGGCGTCCAAGGTCGGCGCGGACCGGATGCGCGCGACGGCGGAGAAGTTCGGCTTCAACTCGGACGTCTACTCCGATGAGTTCGGTGACATGCTCGCCACCAAGAGCCTCTACCCGAAGGAACTGGACAAGCCCGGAACCGCACTCACGGGCATGGGTCAGGGCAGCCTCACCAGCACCCCGATGCAGATGGCCATGGTGACCGCCGCGCTCGCCAACGACGGCAAGCTGATGCAGCCGTACATCGTCGAAGAGCTGAAGGGCCCGGACCTGTCGACCCTGGAGAGGCACGAACCGAAGCTCAAGAGCCAGGCCGTGTCCGAGGCGACCGCGAAGAAGGTCCAGGAAATGATGGAGTTCACCGCGAAGGAGGGCAGCGCCCAACGGGCTCTGATCGACGGTGTCACGGTCGGCGGCAAGACCGGCACGGCGCAGCGCGGCGTGAATGTGAAGGACGAGGTGCCGTACGGCTGGTTCGTCTCGTACGGGAAGAAGGCCGACGGACGGTCGGTGGCGGTCGCGGTGTTCATCGACCCGACGGACATGGACATCTCCCGCCAGGACATCTCCGGCGGACGACTCGGCGCTCCGATCGCGAAGAACGTGATGCGGGCCGTGCTGGGGGACTAGCCCGCCCTGCATGCTCCGACGGGGAAACCGTGGTGGACTGCCCCTCGCGTGCGGTGCTGTGGTGGACCGGTTCGCGCCTCCCTGTGCCCGCGAACGGTGCTCCGGGTGGCAGCGGCCGGTCCATGAGAAACCCTGACCCGTCGGCGGGCCGTTGCCCGGCCCGCCGCGAGGTCACTTCACCGTGACGGCATCTCCGGTGGAGACGACCTTCATGGTTGTGGTCGTACCGAGGAATGCCCAGCGCCAGCTGCCCGAAGCGGTGGCTTTCACCGTCGCGCGGAGGTGCCCCTTGCTGTCCGTGGTCGCCGTCTTCACAGTGCTGTACGCGCCGCCGGGCTTCTTGTACTGCAGCTTCACCACCTGCCCGGTGAACGCGTGGTACTTGAGGTCCGTCCAGTTGGCCCGTGACAGCTTTCCGGTGATGGTCAGGGTGCCCCCCTTCCTGACCGGCTCGGGCGTGGCGTCCGTGGTCAGGGTCGCGGCGCGCTTGACCTTGAACAAGGCGATGCGGTCGGAGATCCAGTAGTCGCGGTCATTGGCCTGGACCGTGGCGTTGACCTGCCAGGTCCCCGCGACCGCGTTGGCGTCCCAGCCCTCGTTGCCGCTTCCGTACGAGTCGATCCACGACGGGTCGATCTGCATCGTCGCCGTGCACACGGACGTTGTCGTGCTGACCTTCCTGCACGTCGTGCCGAGGTGGTCGACCGGCCCATGAAGATTGGTCGTGTTGAACGCGGACACGTCGGCGACCCCCTTCACGCCCGAGTTGTCCTTGATCGTCATGGTGATCGGGAACCGCTTGACGTTCTTGACCCCGACGATCACGTTGCTGCCACCGTTCACGACGGTCTTGGTGACCCGGATGTCACCCCGCCCCTCCGCGTGAGCGGCCGGCGCCACCGCGATTCCTGTGGTCGCCGCCCCTACCACGCATGCCGCAGCGATTCTTCTGCGCATGTCCCACCCCTGTTCTCCCCTGCCTCGTGACAGCGGGAGAACAGGGTAGCGATCCCCGGATCCGCCTTGCCTGTACGGATTCTGAGACGACCTGCGGTCGAATCTCCAGCAGGAGGACCGACAGGGTGCGCCTGCCGGCGGCTTGTGAGGCGGGTCGCTCGTCGGGTCCGGTGGCGGGGTGGTGGCCGCCGTTCGCGGCCGGTGGCGGGGTGCTTCTCCGGGCGTGCGTCGACTGCCCAGGATGCAGACCTGTTCGACGGGCATGCGTGCGATTATCATGTGCGTTCTTTGCAATTCGCGCACATGTTGCTTGCGTTTCGGGCCGCCGCGTTGGCGCGTCGTCCGTGAAGTCCTGGCGCGCACCCTTCACTTCACCGGTCCGGGGGGAACGGAATGTCCAGCCACCCACGTACGGCCGCGAGATCCGGGGCGTACACCGCCCTGCTGCTCGCGCTGTCGGTACTGCTCTCGTTGCTGATACCCGCGAGCGCCGCGCAGGCGTACGCCCTCACGGCGGCCGACGCCACGGCCGACGAGGACTGTGCCACCCTGCCGCTCTCCGGCTTCGGCGAGGCCGCCCCGGCGGAGGGCAGGCCGACGATCCCGGGCGACGGCACGGCCTGCTTCACGTTCACGGCCGGGGCCGCCGGGCTGCACAAGGTCGTGCTCGTCGGCGGCGCCAACGCCAGCACGTACACGCATGTCTACGACGGCGGGACGGAGATCGACTGCTACGACCCCGAGGGGGGCGCCGGCTGGTGCCGCCTGCCCCGCTCGGGCGACTTCACGCTCCGGCTGTACAACGGCTGGTCCGAGCCGAGCAGCCCCACCGTCGCCGTCGTCCCCCTCCGCACCACCGAGGGCTGCGCGCCCGAGACCGGCACGTCCTGGGACACCGCACCCATCGTGGGCTCGGCGGCCGGGCCGACCGCCATCCAGTGCCAGCCGATCAAGGCCGTGCCGGGCGAGCGCGTCACCGACACCATCAGGACAACCGCGTACGGCCGGAGCCTGTCGTGGATCACCGACGAGACCGGCGGCCTGATCTGCGCGCACTCCAATACGGACACTGGCAAGGGCTGCGTCCTGCCCGGTGACGGCCCCTACCGCGTCCTCTCGCAGGTCAGCGAGGCCGAGCACGGCTTCCCCGCCGAGTACACCCTCACCGTCCGCCGCATCTCCGACCCGGCCGGCTGCGCGCATCCGGCGCTGAACGGGTACAACTCCGGCCCCACGGCCGCCGATCCGTCCCGCGGCTGCCGGACCTTCACCGCCCCGGCCGCCGGACGCTTCGACGCCTACGCCGTCCACGACGGCATCCGCTCCGCGCTCCCCGTCTACGACCGGACCGGCCGGACCGCCTGCGAGACCTGGGACGTCTGCACCCTCCCGGCCGCCGGTGACTACACCGTCTACACCGGTTCCGCCACGCTGATCATCGACCACACCGCCACCACCGGCTGCGAGTCGGTCGAACTCGGCGTGCACCGCTCCGAGTTCACCGTCGGCGGCGAGATCGACTGCCTGTCCCTGCCGCTGCCCGCAGGCTCCCGGATGGCCGCGCTGGAGCCCCTCTACAACGGCGCGCCGCACCCGGCCGTCACCGTCGTCGACGCCGACGGCGTCCAGATCTGCTACCCCTCCCGGCTCGCGAACGGCACCTGCGGACTCACCGGCAAGGCCCCGTTCCGGGCCCTGATCACCAACGACAGCGAGTCGAAGCCGACCGGCCCGTACACACTCGCCCTGCACCGCACCGACGTGGCGGGCGACTGCCCGGCGGTTCCGGCGGGCGACTTCACCTCGGCCACCCACTCCGCCCGCGCCGTCACCGGCAACGGCGTCTTCTCGAACTGCCTGAGCATCCCGGCCGGCGACCACAGCGCCCAGGAGATCATCCAGCTCCAGGCCACCTCCGCCACCGCGGCCCTCGCCCAGTTCACCGTCATGGACGTCCAGGGCAAGCAGATCTGCTCGACCCTCCCCGCCGTCTCCAGCTGGACGAGCTGCGCCCTGACCCCCGGTGTCGCCCACACCGTCCTCGTCACCGGCCGCGACACCCCCGGCGAGTACATCCTGACCCGCCGCGACGTCACCGCGACCGCCAAGGGCTGCACCGCGAACCCGGCGACGAAGCCCGGCGGCCCGTCCACCGGAGGCACCATGGGCGCCCCCGGCGAGCTGCGCTGCCGCCAGGTCACCACCACCGACGCCAAGGACACCCTGCACATCAACGTCCGCGACCCGCTGGGCACCGCGAATGTCGTGGTGCACGGCGACGGCGGCCCCCCTCTCTGCGAGAAGAACCAGGCGTGCGCCGTCACCGGCTCCACGCACTACCAGGTCGTGGTCACCGTCCCGCCGACGCTGAAGGCCGCCGACTCGTACCGTTTCGACGCCCTGCGCATCGCGGGCCCCGACGGCCCGGCCGCCGAGTGCGAGAAGGTCGCGAGCATCGCCTACGGGTACGGCCCGGTCACCGGCACCCTCGACGAGCAGCACACCGCCGTCTGCGCCGCGCTGCCCACCGTGTACAGCGACCGCTTCAAGATGGAGATCAGCGACACGACAGGCGCCACGGATACGGCGGTGCCCGCGCTGTACGACCCGAGCCTCGACAACGGCTGCACGTACTCCACCTCCGGCGGCTACGCGTGCCGGGTGATCGAGAGCATCTCCAGGGAGCTCACCCCGAGCATCCTGGTCCTCTCGCTGCCGGAGAAGGCCTCGCAGACCTCCTACAAGGCCGAGGCGGTCTGCTCGAGTCTGTGCGGCATGGAGAGGGTGACCGTCACGAAGCTGACCCCGGCCACCGGGGTCGCCGGTACGAGGACGACGGTCACGGTCACCGGCACGGCCCTGCACAAGGACCACCACCGCCTCGTGCTGCGGAACTCCGGCCGGGAGATCACGGCGACCACCACCTCGGTCTCGCCCGACCGGCGCACCCTGACCGCCGAGCTCGACCTGACCGGCGCGGCCGAGGGCGCCTGGAGCGCGAGTATCGTCACCCCCAGCGGCGGGGAGTACCCACGGGGCAACTTCACCGTCACCTCGGCCCCGCTCCGCAACAGCGCACCGCCGACGATCGGCTCCACCGCCCGCGTCGGTGACCGACTCACCGTGTCCCCCGGCACCTGGGCCCCCGCCCCGACGTCGTACGCCTACCAGTGGAACGCCGACGGGCAGCCGATCACCGGCGCGACCGCCGCCGCGTACACCGTCCCGGTCTCGCTGCTCGGCAAGAAGATCGGCGTCACCGTCACGGCCCGCCGCACCGGCACCGCGGATGTCCCGGCCACCTCGGCGGCGCTCACGGTGTCCAAGGGCGCGGCACCCAGGGTGACGACCACCCCGAATATCACCGGCACCGTGAAGGTCGGCGCCAAGCTGACCACCACGAGCGGCAGTTGGATGCCGGTCGCCACCTCGTACGGCTACCAGTGGACGGCCGACGGCAAGGCGATCAAGGGCGCGACGACGTCCACGTACACCGTCCCGGCGTCGCTGCTCGGCAAGCAGCTCTCCGTCACCGTCACGGCCCACCGCACCGGTCACGCCGATGGTTCCACGGGGCCCGCCTCGGTGAAGGTCGCCAGGGGCAGCGCGCCCAAGGCCACCAAGCCGCCCACGATCTCGGGCACCGCGAAGGTGGGCCGCACCCTCAAGGCCGCCCACGGCACCTGGACGCCCGCCCCGACGTCCTACGGCTACCAGTGGTACGCGAACGGCAAGGCGATCTCCGGCGCGACCAAGTCCTCGCTGACACTCAAGTCCGCCCAGCGCGGCAAGAAGATCACGGTGAAGGTGACCGCCCGCCGCACCGGCCACGCCAGTGGTTCCGCCACCAGCAAGGCGACCAAGGCGGTTGCCCGCTGACCTCGGGAGTGTGATCGAGAAGGGCCGGGCGCCTCACCAGTGGTGGGGCACCCGGCCCTTTCGCGTGCCGCCGCCGGTCAGAGCGAGGGGCAGAGTCCGGACAGCAGCGCCGGCAGCTTGCGCATGTCGTCGAAGACCACGGTGTCCGGGCCCTCCAGCCAGTGCGCCGGGGTCAGCCCGCCCGCGTAGCCCAGCGACCGCATGCCGGCCGAACGGGCGGCCTGGATCCCGTACTTGCTGTCCTCGACGACGACGCAGGCCACGGGGTCCACACCCATCTGCCGGGCTGCGTGGAGGAAGAGGTCGGGGGCGGGCTTGCCGCGCGCGACCTCGCTCGCGCTGAAGATCCGGCCCTCGAAGTGGGAGTGGAGCCCGGTGTGGCCGAGGGTGTGCCGCATCTTCTCGTGGCTGCCGCTCGACGCCACGCAGCTGGGGAGCGTGAGGGCGGCCAGCGCCTCGTGGATGCCGTCGACCGCGACGAGTTCGGTGTCCACGGCCGCGCGGTGGAGCTCCTCGAAGCGTTGCTGCCACGCGGCGGACCGGCCGGGCAGGCGGGCGTCGATCAGCTCGCCGATGGACGTGTTCGACCGGCCCACGAACTTCTCGACGACCTCGTCCGCCGTCAGCGGCCACCCCAGCTCGGCGCCCACCTCGACCTGGACGCGTACGGCGATGCGCTCGCTGTCGACGAGCACGCCGTCGCAGTCGAATATGACGAGTTCAAGGGGAGGCGCAGGCATAGTGGTCATCCGAAAAGGATAGGGACGGGCCGATGGCCGGCTGTGCGGTCCGAGGGCCTCCCGGTGGCAGGCCCGGCCGCCGCTGGTCAGCATGGACCCATGCACCTCGATCAGGGAGAACCCATGTCCATCGCGGTACTCGGAGCGACCGGAGGCCAGGGCGGCGCGGTGGCCGCCGCCCTGCTGGAAGCAGGGCACGGGGTGCGCGCCGTGGTGCGCAACCCCGGCAGCGGACGGGCCAGAGCACTGGCGGTGGCCGGAGCGGAGGTCGTTCCCGGGGATCTGTTCGACGCTGCCTCGCTCGCCGAGGCATTCCGGGGAACGACGGCCGCGTTCGCCGTCACCACCCCGTTCCAGGACGGTCTGGACGCGGAGGTGGCCCAGGGCGCGGCGATCGTCCGGGCGGCCGCGGACGTCGCCCTGCCGCATCTGGTGCTGGCCTCCGTCGCCAGCGCGGACCGGGAGACCGGAGTCCCGCACTTCGAGACCAAGGCCAGGACCGAGAAACTGCTCGCCGAGTCCGGGCTTCCGGCGACGGTGGTGGCACCGACCTACTTCTACGACAACGCGCTGGGAGCCATGGACGAGGTCGCCGCCGGCGTCCTCACCATGCCGCTCCCCGGCGACACCCCACTCCAACAGGTGGCACGGCAGGACCTGGGCCGGGTCGTGGCCGCGGTGGTGGCCGATCCGAACCGCTGGACCGGACAGCGGATCGAGGTGGCGGGCGACGATCCCACACCGGCCCGGATGGCCGAGGAGATCGGCCGGGCCGCCGGGGGCACGGTCGCGTTCCGGCGGACGCCGCTGGAGGACCTGCGCACCGTCAACCCCGACATGTTCGCCATGTACAGATTCCTGACGGACACCGGATACCAGGTGGACCTGGAGGCCCTGCGGGCGCAGTTCCCCGGCATCCCCTGGACCTCGTACGCGGCGTGGGCGGACGCCCAGGACTGGCCGGCGCCCCGCCCGTGACCCGCGTGCCCCGTTCCTGCCACCCCAGTGGGGGCACTGATTGCTGAGGCGCTCACTCCGAGCGCCTCAGTCCCCTTGGTGCGCGTCGGCCCGGCAGTCGCGGCAAGGGCCTGGGACGGGGGAGCGGAAGGCGCGCTCGCAGCTGTCACAGGTCTGGAAGGGCGTCACCCGGTGTACGGGAGTGCGGAGAGGGGCCACGGGGAGAGGGGGCGGGAGGAGTGCGGTGAGGCGGTGCCGGAGGAATCTCGCGGGGTGCTTGAGGGGCACGGGGAGGTCGGTGGTCAGGGCGCGGCGGATGGTCTCGGGGGTGGCCTCGCGTTCGAGCCAGGCTGCGAGGGCCGGGCTGAGGCCGTCGACGTCGCGTTGGGAGAGGTGCAGCTGCGGGGCGTCCCGGCGCAGATCGGCGAGGAGATCGGCGGCGGTCCGGAGCAGCTCGGCGCTGGGGGTGCGGGGTGAGGGGAGTGGTGCGCGTTGAGCTCTGGGTGAGGCGGGCCGCGGTACGGGGCGGGGCGCGGGCATGGTGGGTGCGGCGGGCGACGGTGCGGCGGCGGGTGCGGGCGCGGGCGACTGCTCGGGTGCGGAAGCCTCACGAACGGGGCGGCGCGGCTTCGGCCGGGGTGCGGCCGTGCTGCCGGGTGCTTGTGCGGGGCGGAGTTGTCCGGCTGGTTGTACGAGCAGGTGCGGGTGATGACGCGGCCGTCGGGGGAGGCGTTCGCGGGTTCGCCGCAGGTAGCCGTGGGCTTCCAGTTCCCGCAACGCGGCGGCGATGCGGGCCTCGCTCTCCGGGAAGCGTTCGGCGAGGGTTTTGATGCCGATCTTCGCTCCGGCGGGCAGCGACTGGATGTGGGTGGAGAGCCCGATCGCGAGGAGGGAGAGCTCGCGGTGCTGGGCCAGGTGATTGCCGACCACGGTGAAGCGGCTGGTGTGCCGGGAATTGATGTGCATGACACCGGATGTCGGTGTGGCGTCCACGGGTACGCGGGACGGGGCGCGCGAGGGCACGCTAATCTGCTGGGTATCCATCGGGAAGCGTTCTCTTCCTCGGTGGTCAGGCCCTCGGTCAGGATTGCCGTCCTGGACGGGGGCCGACGCATGTCTGTGGTTGTCGCGGCGAGCATATGCCAGCCAACCGGTGCGAAATCCAGCTCAGTTGGCAAACCTCACCCGTGCGAGTGACGGGCCTCTTCCTGAGGCCGGGCGGGGTTGGGTTGGGAAATTTCTTCTCCCCAAAGCCTTGAAAGCCTTTTACGTCGGGCGCCGCCTCGACGCGGTCAGCCGGGTCGCGGCGGACCGGGTCGCGGCTGTCGCGACCCGGTGCGCCGCGGGTGGCTCAGCCCTGGCGCGCGTACGTGACGAAGACGGACCAGGTTGCGGGGGCGATGTCGAGGTGGGGGCCCTGGACGTTCTTGGAGTCGCGGATGTGGATGGTGGTGGGGCAGGCGGCGACCTCAATGCAGTTGCCGCCTTCGCCGGTGCTGTAACTGGACTTGCGCCAGTCGTAGGCGACCTCGATGCACTCGCCACCTTCGCCGCTGCTGTAGCTGCTCTTGAACCAGCGCAGTTGCTTGGTGTTCATCGCTCTCCCAGCATCTTCTCGATCAGCGTCAGGGACTCTGTGGGGGTGAGAGCCCGCGATCGGATGATCCCATAGCGCTCGCTGAACACGCGGACTTCTTCCGGGGTAGTGATCAGCCGCGCCTGACCGTATGTCTCCGTGTACGCCACTTCCTGGCGGCCCTTGGGGGTGAGGAGCGTGAACGAGGCGTCCAGGCTGGGGTGTTCCTCCCGGTCGGTCGTCATGATTTGGAGCTCCACAGTTCGCATACGGCCAACGTCCAAGAGCCTTTGCAACTGCCGTCTGTGAACGGCCTGCCCGCCGATCGGGCGTCCCAGCAGGGCCTCCTCCAGCACGTAACTGAACGTTGGCGCGGGCCAGCGGTCAAAGATCTGCTGGCGAGCCATGCGGTCTGCTACTCGCTTCTCGATCGTCTGCTCGTCCAGCAGCGGCCGTCGCTGTGTGAAGACTGCGCGCGCGTAGTCCTCGGTCTGGAGGAGGCCCGGCACAGCCTGCGTGCTGTAGATGTGCAGCGCGACCGCATCCGCCTCCACCCGCGCATAGTCCCGGAACCAGTCCGGATGCCGCGTCCGTGACCGCGACAGGGCCTCGCGTACCTCGTCGACCGCCGCTCGCAGCACTCCGCCTGCGTCCAGCACCTGGTCCGCGCGCTCCAGGAAGTCCGGCTGAGGTGTTCGTACGCCCCGTTCCATCGCGGAGATCAGGTCCTCGCCGCAGTGTGTTGCCGTCCCCAGGTCCTTCTGGCTCAGGCCGACGCGCTCGCGCAGCACCTTGATCTGTCTGCCCAGCGCTCTGAACAGGTGTGCCGTGCCGTCCGACTCGGCCGGGCGCTCCGGTCGTTCTTCGCGTTCCGCGTTCGCCATCTGCCCCGTACCGCTCTTTGTTCGTCCGGTCACGGCCGACGCCCCGTACAGCCGACCGGATGGGCCCGTACAGCTACTCGGAGTCGTGGTGTCACTCCTGGTCAGCGTACGAGTAACCGGACACGCTCAGTCACATGAACGCCGAAATCACCCTTGTGGGCGCCGAGTTCGTCCAGCGGTTCAGCGCCACCCGCCGTGGGGCGCGGCTCGCCCGTCGGCTCGCTGTGCATCAACTCGACGAGTGGGGGGTGCCGTACGGGAGCGAGCTCTCCGACAACGCCGCCGTGGTCGTGGCCGAGCTGGCCGCCAACGCGGTTTTGCACGGGAACGTGAAGGGGCGGGACTTCGAACTGAGGCTCGTCGCCCTCGTGGGCATGCTCCGTATCGAGGTGTCGGACGCGCAGAGCGAGCGGGGGCCCGAGCCGCAACCTCCCGAGCCCGGCGCGGAATCGGGGTTCGGCCTGCAGTTGGTCGGAGTGCTGGCGACGTCGTGGGGTGTGAAGGACCGGGTCGTGGGCAAGACGGTCTGGGCCGAGTTGGCCACGACCCCGTGACGGTCAGCCGACGCGGCCGAGGTGGATCACGATAATGGTGACCTGGGCTTCTGCGATCTCGTACAGCACTCGTTAGCGCCCGACGTGCACGCGTCGCAGCGACCAGACGAGTAGGAATGGGCAAGGGCCTGTTGCGAATGTGTGCGGTGGCGGATGTGCGGTAGTACTCCTGGGAAGTCCCAGAAACACGTCTGTTCTCACTTGGAGTCGTCCGATGGCCGTTCGTCGCGTCGTGCCCAACATCCAGTCAGAGGCTGCGCAGGAGAGCCGGGAGTTCTACGGCCTGCTGGGCTTCGAGGAGGTCATGAACCACGGCTGGATCATGACGCTCGCCTCCCCGTCCAGCCCGGCAGCGCAGATCAGTGTCATGGCAGGCGACAAGACGGCGCCGCTCGTCCCAGACATGAGCGTGGAGGTGGGCGACGTGGATGCGGCCTATGCGGTCATGCAGGAGAGCGGTGCGGAGATCGTTCACCCCTTGCAGGACGAGGAGTGGGGAGTGCGGCGGTTCTTCGTCCGTGACCCCAACGGCCGCGTGGTCAACGTGCTGGGCCATCGCTGACGCCTCTCCCGCACCACCGCGACGGTGCTGGTCACGGCCACTTGTCGAGGGCTGCGACCAGCCACCGCTCGGCCGCACGGTTCCGTGAGCGGCGCATCCCGTCCGGCCCCCGCCTCGCACGAGGCGGGGGCCGGACGTCCCGTGTCACAACGTGAGCAGTGCTCGCACGGGAATGAAGCTGTCCGACAGCGGGCGTACCGCCATCCGCATCAGGGCGAGGGCGTTGTCGTCCCCCGCGATGCGGTTGGCGCTCAGCTCGCCGCAGGCCAGGCACTCGTGGATGATCGTCCACTCCCCGTCCTGCCGGACGGACAGACTGAGCGCCGTCATCCTCCCGCGGCAGTCGGAGGCCCGGTCGCCCGGTATCCGCCGGTCGACGTGGAGGCTGGTCAGGCAGTGCGGGCAGTGGTTGCGGTGCCCGGTGCCCGGTGCGGTCAGTGGTACGTCGAGCCGGCAGCCGACGCAGCGGAACGCGTCGCCTTGGGCGCCGCCCGGTCCGTGCAGGACGTCCTTGCGCTTCTGCGGGCGGTGGGCGGCCGGTCGGCGGGGTTTACGGCGTGGCACGGTGCGGCCTCCGTCCTGTCCTCGGTCGTCGTCGGTGGGTCACAGGTCACCGAACGCTTCGAGCGGGAAGGGCGGTTGGGCCAGCGGTCGCACGGCCATCCGCATCAGGATCAGCTGGTTGTCGTCCCCGCAGATCGGGTTCGAGGTCAGCTCGTCGCAGCGGGTGCAGCGGTGGATGACCATCCAGTCGCCGGTGCGGAGCACCGCGATGGAGATCGGGGTCATGCGCGACCCGCAGTCGGACGGGCCGCCCTCGATGTGGTCGAGGCAGTGCTGCGAGTGGAGGCAGCTGGGGCAGTGGTTGCGGCGGCTGCCGTCGGGCGCGAGCGTGGCGACGGTCAGCCCGCACCACAGGCAGGTGAAGGTGTCGGTCCTCAGGAAGGCACTGACGCTCTGGGCGGAGGACTTGGTCGGACGGTGCTGGGGGTTGTCGGTGGACACCCGGATTTCTCCTTGCCGAAGAGGATGAGCAATGCAGCAGGGAAGTACCGAGCAGCCCTCGGGGGCACGGGTCGGAGAGGCATGAGTCGTCAGCCGGGATCACGTACTGACGAGGCGGAAACGCGCACCGGTCAGGGCATGCGGGTCAGCGCGATGCCGCGGGCGTGCGCATGCACGCAGCTCCGATCGCCCCGGCGCGGATGAAGGCGCGACGAGGGAAACTCGGAACTACTGGCCGGGGCATACATCACTTCTTTCCAGGGCGGGCGCCCATGGCTCGGAGACGGTCGACACCGTGGTCGAGGCGACCGTAACAATGCGCCCGGGCCGGATCCAGCGATTATCGGGCCGCACGGATACGGGTGGGGTGGCCCGGCCGAAGAGCGGGCCGGGCCACCCCACCCCGGGAAGGCGCGTGCTCAGGAGTGAGTCGGCGGGTGGATCGGGCTCCGGGCGGGGGCGGCCTGCTCCGTCGCCGTGAGTGACCGGTGCCGAGTGATGCGGCCTGCGTCCAGCTCCAGGTGGTTGCCGGTGAAGCGGGCTCGCATGCGGCGGTCGTGGGTGACGACGACGACCGCTCCCGGGTAGTCGGCCAGTGCTCCCTCCAGTTCCTCGACCAGGGCGGGGGAGAGATGGTTCGTGGGCTCGTCGAGCAACAGCAGGTCGACGGGATCGCTCACCAGGCGGGCCAGTTCGATGCGGCGCCGCTGCCCGTAGGACAGCTCGCCGACCCTCAGACGCAGGTCGTCCGGACGGAACAGACCGAGCGAGAGGAGGGTGTCGGTGTGCTCGTCCAGGTCCCCGGCCCTGTTGTGGGCGAAGGCAAGCTACTCGGTCGGCAGTCACGAAGAGGATCGGATTGGACCGAGGCCCCCGGCGGTATCTCCGGGGGCCTGTCGTGTACCCGCCGGGCCTAGGGAGGCCGGGGCGAGGCCTCGTGCGCTCCGTGGTGCCACCGGAGGCCGCGACGGCCTACACGGAGGGCTGGGACTGCGAGCCCTCCGATTGTTCTTCCTCAGTGCGCGTCTGCTTCAGGTCACGCCAGGCGACCCGGGCGCGACGTGCCGACGCGAAAACGTCAGGCAGCTGGTCGAGAAAACCCCGGATGGCGAAGAGCAAGATCGACAGCACACCAAAGAATGCGAGGATGCCGAGCGTCACGGCCGCGTCCAACAGTCTCAGTACCTTTCAGACAGGTGACCGAGCCGGGTCTCTTGCGCAGGGCATTCGTCAGCTCGGCCACGGTGAAGTGGCTCGAACCGAGAAGCCCCACGCTCGATGCAACGCTGGGTGTCTCAGTGGCCGAGGCGGGTGCGCTCGGCAATAAAGTGGTCGTTCGCTAAGTCCGTGGCGAGTCGAATGCTCCTCAAGCGACTTTGCGAGCCGACATCGATTGGATGCGACCGGCAGGTATCCGACCCGCCTGTCTCATCCCGGTCTCGCGCCTCCTGGAACGCCCTGCACCATCTGGATGCAGATCACAAGAAGCGAAGCAAAGGGCCTCGACTGCGTGCGAGAGCTTGCATCTCCCACACGCAGAACTGATGGTAAATCAAGCTCGGGCGCCTACGCAGCTCAAATCGGCACAAGTGAGCCCCGTCTCAGTCGGATTGACCGGACGGGGCTCGGGCGCCGGACGGCCTACGCAGCGATAGGCGGCTCCTCGTCATCCGACGGCGGCGGTAGCTCGGGCTGCTTGAAGCGCTGCCACGAGTCGCGGGCGCGTCCGGCCGAGTCGATCACGTCCGGGATCTGGTCCAGCAGCCCCTTGAGTGCGAAGAGCAGCACTGAGACCACGCCAGCGATGGCGAGAATGACGATGATGGCGGTGCCGTCCACCGATCCTGACCTTCCCTGTCATGGGTCGGATCGGGTGCGCAGGCAGCCTCGATCCGAACCCTACGGTTCGGACCGAGACACCCGCGCTTGACGCACAGCAGCGCAAATGTTCTCGGGAGGGCCAACTGTGGCCCAGGTTGTGAAAGTAGTACGTCCCTTTCGGCGGCAGCCCCGTCTTCACGGCCTGTGCGTCAGGCCCCCTGTCGGACTTGAAGGGGGCCCCGAGCTCCAACGGGGCGGCGTCCTGGTTCTCGGCAACTTTCACCGGTCCGCCCAGGTGCGTGGGGCCAACTGTGGCCCTCAACGCACGATGATAGCGCAGCCCGATAACAACACGAAGAAACGCAACTCAGCCCCGCTCCACGTCAGTTGAGGTACGGCTGAGGAGCTGTCAGCTTGCTACTGAACTTGATTGGGTGATGTCGGTCTGATCGTGTCAGTTGTTCAGGGTCAGGCCGGTGCCTATGAGGCAGCCGTCGATGAGGTGCGGT
>NZ_JBVKBV010000025.1:0-112158 GCF_055635345.1 Streptomyces sp. NPDC111516
CAGCGTCAGGTCATCGGCGAAATGCCGGTCCCCCGTGGCGTCGGGCACGTACTTCACACAGACAACGATCCTCAAGCTCACGCCGGCTCTCCTACTGCATCGTCATTTCCGGGCTGCCTTGTTGCACGCAGCATAGGCGCCTGATGGGGCGGATTCCGGTCAGGGCGACCGACGCTCCGACCAGAAATATTACTAGTCAGTACACCCAGTGCTTTACCCATGAGCAAGCGCTTGGAACTGTGATCTGGCCAACGTGCGGCGCCCAGGTGCCGCTTGGAGTTCTCAGTCCCGCAGGCCGGTGAAGCTGCCCCGGTGATAGAGCAGCGGGCGACCGCCCCCGGCCGGGTCGCCGACCACTGCCTCCGCGATCACGATCCGGTGGTCGCCCGCTGGGACCCGCGCCACCACGCGGCAGACCAGCCACGCCAGCACACCGTCGAGGACCGGCACACCTTCGGGCCCAGTGCGCCAATAGGTGGACGGGCCGAACCGATCGGCGCCGCTTCGGGCAAAAGTGGCGGCCAGCTCCCGCTGGTGTTCGCCGAGTACGTGGACACCTATGTGCTCGGCCTCGGCCACGACCGGCCAGCTGGAGGACGCGGTCCCCACGCCGAAGGAGATCAGTGGCGGCTCGGCGGCCACCGAGCTGAGAGAGGTGGCGGTGAAGCCGACCGGCCGGTCACCTGCGGCGGTGATCACTGACACACCGGCGGCGTGCTGCCGGAAGACCGAGCGGAGAAGTTCGGGGGATGCCGTGCGGGAGGTACCGAGCTCGGGCGATGCCGTCATGGAGAGGTCCTTCTACGGGGGTGGCGTACGGGGCCGTGGTTGCTCAGACACCCGGACAGCGCGCACTCGCGCAGGCCCTGTCCTGCCGATCTTCGCGGGCCCGGCCGTGGAGAAGGAGTCCTGGCGGCACAGCGTCACACTGACGATGCGCCGCCAGTGCAGTCAAGAGCGATCCGCAATGTGGGAGATCCATCACGGTCCGTCACATCGCCTGTCCCAGCGCGGCGACCACGTCGACGGTGCGCGGTTGCCCCACGGCCCGGCGGACGATCCGGCCGGTGGCGTCGAGGACGAGTACGGTCGGCGTCCGGCTGATCTCCAGTTCGCGCACGAGAGTGAGATGCGCCTCGGCGTCGATCTCCACATGCGCGACACCGTCCACCATGCGCGCCACCTCGACAAGGGTGCGCCGAGTGGCCCGGCAGGGCTGGCAGAACGCGCTGGAGAACTGCACCAGGGTTGCCCGCTCCCCCAATTCCGCGCCGAGTTGGGCCGCGCCCAGCGTTCCCCGGTGTGTCCGCCTGTCCACCTTCGGCCTCCTGTCAGAGCTCTTCGCAAGGGGTCAGCACCACCGGGCGCCGAGACATTCCCAGCGGTTCCACGTGACGAGAATCTCGCGCCCCGCGCCCTCCGAGACTGGCCACCGCGTCGCGCATGGGGCACGATCGGCCCAATGCCGCAAACCTACGGCTGCGTAACTTCCGCCGGGAGAATCCTCCCCAGGCGCTGAAGAAGGGTCTTCCCGAGATGGCAGAACTCGTCTATCGACCGGTCATCGGCGCCGCTCGTACGTTTTTCAAGGCGCTTGACCTGAAGATCGACACTCAGGGTTCCGAGCACATCCCGAAGACCGGTGGCGCGGTACTGGTGAGCAACCACATCAGCTATCTGGACTTCATCTTCACCGGGCTCGCGGCGCTGCCGCAGAAGCGGCTCGTCCGGTTCATGGCGAAGGAATCGGTCTTCCGGCACAAGGTGTCCGGGCCGCTGATGCGCGGCATGAAGCACATTCCCGTCGACCGCAAGCAGGGCGAGGACGCGTATGCGCACGCGCTCGACTCGTTGCGCTCCGGCGAGATCGTGGGCGTCTTCCCCGAGGCCACCATCTCGGAGTCGTTCACGCTGAAGAGCTTCAAGTCCGGCGCCGCCCGGCTGGCCCAGGAGGCCGGAGTGCCGCTGATCCCCATGGCGCTGTGGGGGACCCAGCGGCTGTGGACCAAGGGCCGGCCGCGCAATTTCAAGCGCAACCACATTCCGGTGACGATCCGGGTGGGCGAGCCGGTGGAGGCGCCCACCGACCAGTACGCGGGCGCGATCACCCGACGGCTGCGGGAGCGGGTCCAGGAGCTCCTGGAAGCGGCCCAGCGCGCCTACCCCGTGCGCCCGAAGGACGCGAGCGACACCTGGTGGGTGCCCGCGCACCTCGGCGGTACGGCTCCGACGCAGGCCGAGGTACGCGAGAAGAGCTGACGCGGCCGGTTCACGGCCACGACCGAAGTATCACTCCGGGGTGCCGACGGTGATCCGCGCCCCGGGGCTCAGCTTCTCCAGCCACTCGGCGAGTTCGGCGCCTGCGGCTTCGAGTTCACCGATCGTCATGGGCTCGAGGCGCTCCAGCAGGAATACGGCGTTCACGGACTCCTCGGTGAGCCGGGTGCGCACACCTTGTCGCCAGTTCCAGCGGCGGCAGGTGACGCCCTCGTCGTCGCACCAGACGACTTCGCCGGGCTCGGGGTGCTCCACGGTCTCCTCACCGCCGGCGACGGTGAGGAAAGGCTCCTGGCCGGTGGAACGCATGAGCCGCATGGTGCCGTTGATGCGGTCGGTATCCTCGCCGCCGACCGGGATCAGGTGGGCGACGCTGATGGCGTTGTAGAGGTCGACCAGGAGATTGATGCGCGGCAGCCCGGCGTCGGTGAGCGCGCGCCGGGCCAGGGCTTCGGCGGAATTGCGGGTGCGGGAGGGCTTCGCACCGAAGGCGGTGTAGGTGTCGCGCCAGGCGGCGAGGTGGGGGGCCTCGTGCGGGGCGCGGCCGTCGAGTCGCTCGGCCATGCGGCGGGCCGCCTCGTCCAGCAGGGCCGAACTTTCTTCGTTGCTGGGCCCGTTGACCAGGCCGCGCACTTCGACCGCGAGGTGGGTAAAGCTGGGGGCGAGGGTGCGTACGTCGTCGGAGACGGTGAACGTCAGGGTCATCGGCTGCCTTGCCTCGGGACGGGATCTCAGAGCGCTGTAGGGAGAGTGCCCCACAGCTGTGTGCGGTCCTCGGCGGACCGGAGGCCGCAAAGCACCGCCGGATGCGGTGCTACATAGAGTACCGGGTAGTCCACTTCATTGAACTCCGGGCGGACGGGCCACGCCAGTCGCTCCTCGCCGAGCGAGAAGTGGGCGTCGACACCCGGCTTGTTGCCCCGGGGGTCCTGACGGTCCCAGCGGTCGCGACCGGGCAGCCGGACCGCGATCAGCCCGTGCACGGGGCCCGGATCCCCGTTCCCATCACAGAGCCTCTGATAGCAGATGGCAGTCGGGATACCCGCCGCACGGAGGAGGGCAGTCAGGGCGTGGGATTTCGAGTGACAGATGCCGTTGCGCGTCGCGAGGACGTCGGAGGCACGCCAGGTGACCCGCATGTCGCCCGAATCAGCGGAGTGCGGAATGGCGTCACGCACGAAAGCGTAGGCGGCGGCCGCGTATGTGTATGCGTTGGTGGTGCTACTGCGGAGATCGGCGACCGTATCCCGTACCAACGGATGCTCGTGATCAATGGCCGCATCGACGGCGAGATAGGCGGAAAGTTCCGGGACCTGCTGGATCAGCTCCATGGCCACCGAGCGTAAGTAAGCGACCGACCGGACGTCAATTACTTTCCGGTCGATCGCATACTTATTCAGCGGCTACTTTGTCATCTCTTCCTTCAGCGCAAAGACGAAGGCGTCGACGTCGTCCTCTGTGGTGTCGAAGGAGCACATCCAGCGCACATCACCGGCTGCCTCGTCCCAGAAGTAGAAGCGGAAGCGCTTCTGCAGCCGTTCGCTCACGTCGTGCGGCAGCCGGGCGAAGACGGCGTTGGCCTGGACCGGATGGAGGATCTCCACACCGTCCACCGCGCGCACACCCTCCGCGAGCCGCTGAGCCATGGTGTTGGCGTGCCGGGCGTTGCGCAGCCAGAGGTCTCCGGCGAGCAGCGCCTCCAACTGCACGGAGACGAAGCGCATCTTGGAGGCGAGCTGCATCGACAGCTTGCGCAGGTGCTTCATGGCCCGGACGGCGTCCGGGTTCAGGACGACCACGGCCTCGCCGAAGATCGCCCCGTTCTTCGTGCCGCCGAAGGAGAGGACGTCGACGCCGACGGTGTTGGTGAACGTACGCATCGGTACGTCCAGTGACGCCGCGGCGTTGGCTATCCGGGCCCCGTCCAGGTGGACCTTCATGCCGTGACCGTGGGCGTGGTCGCAGATGGCGCGGATCTCATCGGGTGTGTAGACCGTGCCCAGCTCGGTGTTCTGGGTGATCGAGACGACCTGCGGCATGGCCCGGTGCTCGTCGTCCCAGCCGTACGCCTGCCGGTCGATGAGCTCGGGAGTGAGCTTGCCGTCCGGGGTCGGCACGGTGAGCAGCTTGAGACCACCCACCCGCTCCGGGGCGCCGCCCTCATCGACGTTGATGTGGGCGGACTCGGCGCAGATCACCGCGCCCCAACGGTCGGTCATCGCCTGGAGGGAGACGACGTTGGCGCCGGTTCCGTTGAAGACCGGAAAGGCTTCGGCGGTGGGACCGAAGTGACTGTGCATGACCCGCTGGAGGTGCTCGGTGTAGTCGTCCTCGCCGTAGGCGATCTGGTGACCGCCGTTGGCCAGGGCGATGGCCGCGAGAATCTCCGGGTGCGTGCCCGCGTAGTTGTCACTGGCGAAGCCGCGTACCTGCGGGTCGTGGTGGCGTCGCGCGTCGGTCCTTACGGTTGTGGGGTCAGCCACAGGCGCTTTCCGTTCACTTCCGGGGCGGGCCGGTCCCAGACGCCGGCGATGGCCTCGGCCAGGTCCTTGACGTCGGTGAAGCCCGCGAATTTCGCATTCGGGCGCTCGGCGCGCATCGCGTCGTGCACCAGTGCCTTGACGACCAGGATCGCAGCCGCGGTCCTCGGACCTTCGTCGCCCCCCGCCTTGCGGAAGGCGTCCGCGAGGGCGAGGGTCCAGGCCTCGGCGGCGGCCTTCGACGCCGCGTAGGCCGCGTTTCCCGCGGTGGGCTTGCTCGCCCCGGCCGCGCTGATCAGCACATAGCGACCCCGGTCACTGCGCTGCAGCCCCTCCTGGAAGGCCAGCGAGGTGTGCTGGACCGTACGGATCAGCAGCTTCTCCAGCAGGTTCCAGTCGGCGAGGTCGGTCTCGGCGAAGCTGGCACTGCCGCGCCAGCCGCCGACGAGGTGGACCAAGCCGTCGATCCGGCCGAATTCCTTCTCGGTCTTGTCCGCCCATTCGCGGGCGGCGGCCAGGTCCAGCAGATCGACGGTGTCGCCGGTGACGGTCGCTCCGCCGTGGGCGTAACGCGCCGCGTCGACCGCCTCGGCCAGGCGGGTGGCGTCCGCGTCGGAGGCTACGACCGTCGCACCGGCCTCGGCGAGCCTCAGCAGCGTGGCCCGCCCGGCCGGGCCCGCGGCTCCGGCGACCGCGATCACGGCACCTTCGAGAGCACCGCTCCCGTTACCCTTGCCGTTTCCGTTCATGGCCACCGCCTCCTCAAGCTCGGCGCTCACGCGGCTGCCCGCTCGGCATCCGCGGCGGTGATCCCCTTGGTCGAGGCGATCACGTTCTTCAGCTTCTTGGAGAGCGCCTCATAGAACATGCTCAGGGGAAACTCATCCGGAAGCACATCGTCGACGAGCTTACGCGGCGGCTGGGACAGATCCAGCGCGTCCGGGCCCTTGGCCCAGCGTGAGCCAGGGTGCGGTGCGAGATAGGTGGCGACCAGGTCGTAGGCGGCGAACCAGTGGACGAGCTTGGGGCGGTCGATGCCGTCCCGGTAGAGTTTCTCGATCTCGTCGCACAGCTGATTGGTGACCTGCGGGGCACGGCCCCAGTCGATCCTCAGCGTGTTGTCCGTCCAGCGGATCACGTCGTGCTTGTGGAGGTACGCGAAGAGGAGCTGGCCGCCGAGGCCGTCGTAGTTGCGGACGCGCTCGCCGGTGACGGGGAAGCGGAACATCCGGTCGAACAGCACGGCGTACTGCACGTCGCGGCCCTGCGGGAAGCCGTCGGCCTCCAGTTTCACGGCCTCCTTGAAGGCGGTGAGGTCGCAGCGCAGCTCCTCAAGGCCGTACATCCAGAACGGCTGGCGCTGCTTGATCATGAAGGGGTCGAACGGCAGGTCGCCGTGGCTGTGCGTCCGGTCGTGGACCATGTCCCAGAGCACGAAGGCCTGCTCGCAGCGCTGCTGGTCGCCGACCATTTCACGGATGTCGTCGGGCAGCTCGACGCCGAGCAGCTCGACCGCGGCCTCGGTGACCCGGCGGAACCGGGCGGCCTCGCGATCGCAGAAGATTCCACCCCAGCTGAAGCGCTCGGGGGCCTCGCGCATGGCGACGGTCTCCGGGAAGAGCACCGCGGAGTTGGTGTCGTAGCCCGAGGTGAAGTCCTCGAAGGTGATGCCGCAGAACAGCGGATTGTCGTAGCGGGTGGCTTCGAGCTCGGCCAGCCAGTCGGGCCAGACCATCCGCAGCACGACTGCTTCGAGGTTGCGGTCCGGATTGCCGTTCTGGGTGTACATCGCGAAGACGACCAGGTGCTGCAGCCCGTCGGTGCGGCCCTTGGCCGGCTGGAAGGCGAGCAGCGAGTCGAGGAAGTCCGGCACACCGAAACCGTCCGCGGCCCAGCGACGAAGGTCCACGACCAGAGCACGGTGGTAGGCCGCGTCGTGCGGGAGCAGCGGGGAGAGCTCCTCGATCGCTGCGATCACACGGTCCAGCGTGGCCCGGGCGGCCTCCCCGGACGGCGCGCCCTCGGCGTCGAAGTCGATGGAACCGTCCTTCGACTGCCAGGGCCGGATCTCCTCCACGGCATTCTTGAGCGTGGGCCAGGCCGGGTGCTCGATCACCCGCCGGTCCGGACCTATGTCACCTGCGGCGACGTCGTGCACAAGAATTTCCGTCATAACTCTTCCTCCACAGGAGAACCTCGCGTCAAGCAACCGTATCCGTGCACGGTTCCTTCGGACAAGTGGGCTTCAGGAAATTATCCTGCCAACCCCCCGTGGTCACCGCGGTTCTTCCTGTGATGCATCTCTTCTGCGACCACTTCCGTCGACGGGGCGTGGTTCGGTGGCTGTCGGCGGGAGGCGGGCCACTAGGCTGCCGTAGTGCCGTGCCGCCTGGTGGGTAGGAGCCGCACGCGGGCGGGACACCGTCGACGGAAGCGAGTTGCCTTGTCTTTTCTCACCATCGGTCATCGCGGAGTGATGGGTGTCGAGCCGGAGAACACCCTGCGGTCGTTCGTCCATGCGGAACGGGCCGGGATGGACGCCATCGAACTGGACCTTCATCTGAGCAAGGACGGCGCGCTGGCCGTCATGCACGACGCCGATGTCGACCGTACGACGGACGGCAGCGGTCCGATCGCCGAGAAGACCTTGTCCGAGCTGCGCGAACTCGATGCCGGGCAGGGTGAGCGGGTGCCGGTCTTCGAGGAGGTACTCGACGCCGTACGGTCCCCCGTGCAGGCGGAGATCAAGGATGTGGCCGCGGCCCGCGCCCTGGCCGAAGTGATGCTGCGGCGCGGCCTCGTCGAGCGGGTGGAGGTGTCGTCGTTCCACGACGAGGCGGTCGCCGAGATCGCCCAACTGGTGCCGGAGGTACGGACTGTACTCATCGCGAGCCGCTGGCGGAGCGATGTGGTGGAGCGGGCGAAGGCGGTGGGTGCGGCGACGCTGGCGCTGAACATCCGCCGCCTCACCCTGGAGGTGGTCGAGCAGGCGCACGCCGAGGGACTGAAGGTCATCGGCTGGGTGGTGAACACCCAGGACCATCTGCGGCTGGTACGCGCCCTGCGGCTGGACGGCGCGACCACCGACTACCCGGACATCCGCCGCGCCGGCCGCTTCACCGCTTGATCACCGGACCGGCCGGACCGGTCTCCGGCTCTGCCGGAGAGATCACCGACCCGGCCGGTCGGTCGACCGACCGGTCAGACCAGGGCCTTGACGAGCAGCTCGAATGCGAGATCGTCGCGCTGCGGGATGCCGAAGCGCGCATCGCCGTACGGGAACGGGCTGAGCTTTCCCGTACGGCGGTAGCCGCGCCGCTCGTACCAGGCGATCAGCTCCTCGCGCACCGGTATCACGGTTATGTGCATCTCGGTCACCCCCCAGCTCTCCCGGACGGTGCGCTCGGCCTCCGCGATGATCACCTTGCCGAGACCGGCTCCCTGCAGCTCGGGACGGACCGCGAACATCCCGAAGTAGGCGGCGTCACCGCGGTGTTCGAGCTGGCAGCAGGCGACGAGCGCGCCGTCGCGCTCCACCACGAGCAGTCGGCTGCCGGGCGCTTCGACGACCTCGCGGACACCGTCCGGGTCGGTCCGCTGCCCGTGCAGGATGTCCGCCTCCGTGGTCCATCCGGCCCGGCTGGAGTCTCCCCGGTACGCCGACTCGATCAGCGTCACAAGTGCGGGCACATCGGCGTCGGCCGCGTCGCGGAAGGTCAGCTGTCCCGGGTCCTGGGCAGGGGCTGTGTCCATGCGGGGACTCTCCGTTTCTCTGTTGTGGCCGTGCCGGAGCAGCGTATCCCGCGCGCTCAAGGCCTATGGTCGGGCGCATGGTTCATGTGCTGAGCAGCCGGATCCTGCTGCGTCCGGCCGATCCCGAGCGGTCACGGATTTTCTACGGGGAGTTGCTCGGGCTGCCCGTCTACCGGGAGTTCGGCACCGGTCCCGAGCGGGGCACGGTCTATTTCCTCGGCGGCGGCTTCCTGGAGGTCTCCGGGCGCGCTGCCAAACCGCCCGTGCCCGGACTCGAACTGTGGATGCAGGTCGCGGACGTCCGGACGGCGCACGAGGAGGTGTCGGCCCGCGGCGTCGAGGTGCTGAGGCCGCCGGTGCGTGAGCCGTGGGGACTCGTCGAGATGTGGATCCGCGATCCGGACGGGCACAGGATCGTCATGGTGGAAGTACCGGCGGACCATCCGCTGCGCTACCGCCCCTAGAAGTACCGCTCGCGCTGTCAGCGCGGGGCGCGGCTTGTGTCCGCGAAGTCGACGGGCGCGGCACGCGGCGGGAAACACCCCCTCCGCGCGCTCCCCTATACCTCAGTGCGCCGCGTATGACGGTCCCGGTCCGGGCATTCGACTAAGGAGGACCGAAGTCGTGCGTCAGGGGGAGGTGCGCTGTGCACGGACCGGCGGTGTCCGGCTGGCTGCTGATGGCGTTGTGCGGGGTGACGGGTGCGTACTGCCTGCTGCGCACGCGCGGCAAGACCGGGGAGGAACGCAGGGCGGCGCGAGCCGAGGCACTGATGGGCTTCGGTATGGCCGCCATGGCAGTGCCGGCTGCTGTCGTGACGCCACCGGTGTGGGGGTGGGCGGTGTACGCGGTGCTGTTCGGCCTGGCCTCGTTGCGCGCGCTGTGGTTCTCCCGGCACAGTGCGCACCATCTGCACCATCTGGTCGGGTCGTCGGCGATGGTGTACATGGCGGTGGCGATGGCACCGGGCGGTGGCGGGGCCCATGGCGGGCACGCGGGCCACGGCGTCGCGGCGACGGCCGGGGGCGTACCCCTGCTGACCGGACTGCTGCTGGCCTACTACGCGGCGTATGTGCTGAGGTCGGGGGCCCGGTTGATACCGGTGGCCGCCATGGCGGGCGGTGGCGGGCCGGTCGCGGGTGAGCCGGTCGGCGGTGGCTGGGCCGCTCGTCCCGAACTGGCTCTCGCGTGTCGGCTGACGATGGGTATAGCCATGTTCGCGATGCTGCTCGCTCTCTGAGAGATCCACGAGACGGCGAGTGGGCCAAACCGTGGCGTACATCACTTGCCGTGCAGAGCCATACCCGTGGGTACCGCGCCGCTCATAGGCTGACGCCATGTTGGTCTCCCTCGCGCTGCTGTTGCTCGGTGCACTGGCCGCCGTCGTGACCCCGCGTCTGATGGCGCGGGCGCAGTGGCCGGAGCGTGAGCCCGTTGTCGCGCTGTGGGTGTGGCAGTGCGTGGTGGCCGGGGTGCTGCTCTGTTTCGCGCTCTCCATGACGTTCAGCGCTGCCGCGGCCTGGCAGGCGGTGCGCGGGCATGTGTTCGCGCCGGCGCCGCGTGCCGTGGTGGAGGCGTATGCGCTGGGCGGACACGGGCAGTGGTCCGCCGCCATGGCCGTGCTGCTGGCGCTCGGCGGGGTGTGGACGGCGGCGATGCTGACCCGGGAGATCCGTCGTACCCGGGTGCGTCGCAGGCGGCGCCGGGCCGAATTGCTGGTGCGTTCCCCGCTGATGCCCGGGGAGGAGCCCGGCAGCGGCCGGCTCGTCGTGCTGGAGGGAGAACGTCCGGATGCCTGGTGGCTGCCGGGTGCGGCGCCTCAACTGGTCATCACCACCGCGGCGCTGGGCCGCCTGAAGGGTCGCCAGCTGGATGCGGTGCTCGCTCATGAGCAGGGCCATGCGAACGCCCGGCACGACTGGCTGCTGCACTGTTCCGGCGCGCTCGCGTCCGGGTTTCCTCAGGTGCCGGTGTTCGCGGCCTTCCGCGACGAGATGCACCGGCTGGTCGAACTGGCCGCGGACGATGTGGCGTCGAGGCGTTTCGGGCGGCTGACGATCGCCCTGGCCCTGGTGGAACTCAACGAGGACCGGGGCGTGTTCGGCCCCTGCCCGACGCCGGACGCCGAGCTCCCGCTGCGGGTGAACCGGCTACTGACCCCGGTGGAGCGGCTCACGGCCGGCCGTCGGCTCCGGCTGACCGCGGCAGCCGCCCTGGTACCGGTGGTTCCCCTTCTGGTCGCCTTCCTTCCGGGACTCACAGCGCTGGGATAGCCGGGGGCGCGGAACTTCCGCGAAGATCGCCCCATGTCATCCCCGCCGCCGGTCCCACCCGCCCGCGCCCGGTCCCGCCCCACTCCCTTCGGCACGGCTGTGGTCTGCGCCGCTCTCGCCCTGGTCCTGCTGATCCTGGTCGCCGGGCGCTGGTCGCCGTTGATGACGCTGGACCGTACGGTTGTGGATGCCCTGCACCGAAGGGCGGTCACCGAACCCGGCCTCGTCCACGCCAACCGGATCCTGACCGACTGGGTGTGGGATCCGTGGACGATGCGCGCCCTGATCACGGTGGCCGTGGTGGTGCTGTGGTGGCGCGGGGCGCGGGCGCTCGCGGTGTGGGTCGCCGTGACGAGCGTGCTGTCGGCTCTCCTGCAGCAGGGGCTGAAGTCCTCGGTCGGCCGGGAGCGGCCGCGGTGGCCGGACCCGGTGGATTCCGCCCACTACGCGGCGTTCCCCTCGGGTCACGCGATGACGGCGATGGTGAGCTGTGGTCTGCTGCTCTGGCTGCTCCGCAGGCACGACGCAGGGCGCCGGGTGTGGCGGGCGGCGCTGGTGGTGGCCTGGGTCTCGGTGATCGGGGTGGGAGTCACCCGGCTCTACCTGGGGGTGCACTGGCCGAGCGACGTACTGGGCGGCTGGCTGCTGGGGGCGGCCTTGGCCGGGTTCTCCATCGCCGGATTCGCCCGGTACGAGGAGCGCGGCAAATCGGCCTTGCGGCGGCGCTCCTGAACCGAGCAGGATCGCCTTCATGCAGATCAAGGGTGTGCTCTTCGACTTCTCCGGGACTCTCTTCCGTATCGAATCGGTCCAATCCTGGCTGCGCGCGGTCCTCGCCGAACGGGAGGTGGCGGTGAGCGAGGCCGACTTCGAGCGGTACGCGCAGGGGCTGGAGGCTGCAGGGGCACTGCCGGGCGGTCCGCTTCCCCGGCATGTTCCCGCCCGGCTCGCCTCCGTGTGGGCCACCCGTGACGAGAGCGCGGAACTCCACCGGGAAGCGTTCACCGGACTGGCCCGGCAGGTGGTCCTGCCGGATCCGGGACTGTACGACGCGCTGTACGAGCGGCACAGATCACCCGCCGCCTGGCGGCCGTACCCGGACGCGGCGGAGGTGCTCGGCGCGCTGCGCGACAGCGGCATCCGCATCGGTGTCGTCAGCAACATCGGCTGGGACCTGCGGCCGGTCTTCCGGGCGCACGGCCTGGACGCCCTGATCGACACCTACGTCCTGTCGTACGAGCACGGCGTCCAGAAGCCGGACACACGTCTCTTCCACACAGCCTGCACACTTCTCGGGCAGAACCCGGCGGATGTGGTGATGGTCGGCGACGACCGGCGCGCGGACGGCGGGGCGGCGACGCTGGGCTGCGACGTGCGATTTGTCCACCATCTGCCGGTGGAGCAGCGGCCCGACGGGCTGCGGACGCTCGGACTGGTGCCGGGCGTTGCCCGAGAGACATGTGAGAGATGTCCCTGACGCGCAATGGGTCGGATTGTCACATCGTGGCCTTAGCCTGTATGCATGCCCCGTCGACCCGGCTCCTCCGATTCCGTGCGTACCGCCGCCGTGGTGAACAAAGAGATTCGTGACCTGTGGGAGCGCTCAGGCGGCTGCCTGTCCCCGGAGGACGAGGAGCAGTACCAGCGGTTGCTCGTGGAGTGGGCGGCAGCGACCGGCGGGAGTGCCAGGTCCGCCGCCTGACCCGGGTGCCGGGTGCCGCACTCCTGTGCCGAGCGGCGTCGGCCGCGGCGCGTCCCGCCGGGCTGTGCCCCCGGCGCAGCAGGAGCAGTTGCGGACGGCGCGGCCTTCGACAACCTCTTCCTGAAGTTGCTGATCACCCACCACCAGGGGGGCGATCACGATGGCGACCGACGTGCTCTCGCAGGGCAACGACGTGCAGGTCGAGGAGATGGCCGGGGACGCGTCGCCCAGCAGACGGTGGAGATCGACCGAATGCGCGCATTGTCGTCCTGACCACGTCCCGGGCGCGCCTCTCCCCCGCGCCGGCCACCGGTGCCATGCTGGACAGAGCCTGTGGGAAGAGGTGCGCCGTGCTCCGTGTCGCCGTCGTCGGCTCCGGTCCCAGCGGGGTCTACACCGCCCAGGCCCTGGTCGGGCAGGACCGGGTGCCCGGTGTCCGGGTCCATGTGCTGGACCGGCTCCCCTGCCCGTACGGCCTGGTGCGCTATGGCGTCGCCCCCGACCACGAGAAGATCAAATCGCTGCAGAACGGCCTGCGGGCCGTCCTGGAGCACGAGCGGATCACATTTCTCGGCAATGTCGAGGTGGGCGGCGACGGAATCCCGCCCGAACGGCTCGGCGAGCTCTACCAGGCGGTGGTCTACTGCGTCGGAGCGGCGACCGATCGCGGCCTCGCGATCCCCGGCGAGGAGCTGCCCGGCAGCTTCTCCGCGACCGAGTTCGTCTCCTGGTACAGCGCGCACCCCGACGCGGCCGCCAACAGCTTTGCGCTGCGGGCACGTTCGGCCGTGGTGATCGGGGCCGGCAACGTGGCGGTGGACGTGACGCGGATTCTCGCGCGGAGCGCGCGGGAGCTGCACCCCACCGACGTACCGCACGGGGCGCTCGGGGCGCTGGCCGGGAGCCGGGTGCGCGAGGTGCACATGGCGGGCAGGCGCGGCCCCTCGCAGGCCAGGTTCACCACCAAGGAGCTGCGGGAACTGGGCGCGCTGCCGCAGGCGCGGGTGGTCGTGGACGAGGCGGAGCTGGCCCTCGACCCCGCGTACGTCGATCCGTCTCCCCGGGCGGCACCTTCCGCACCGCCGAACGCGCCGCCCTTGACCACGGCGGCGCGGCGCAATGTCGAGGTTCTGCGCGGTTGGGCGGCGGCGGGCGCCGCGGGTATCGGCGCGGAGGGAGGCGCGGAGGGAGGCCCGGTGCGCACGATCCGGCTGCGGTTCTTTCTGCGTCCCGTCGAGTTCCTGGAGCGGGACGGCCGGGTGGCCGGGGTGCGGTTCGCGCGTACCGTGCCGGACGGCAGCGGGAGCGTACGCGACTCCGGTACGTACGAGGACATCGGCGCCCAGCTCGTGCTGCGGGCCGTCGGCTACCGCGGGCTGCCGCTGCCCGGCCTGCCGTTCGACGCGGCGCGCGGGACGGTGCCGCATCTGGCGGGGCGGGTACTGCGGGGCGGGGCGCCATCGATCGGGGAGTACGTCGCCGGGTGGATCAAGCGAGGGCCCACCGGGGTGATCGGTTCGAACCGGTCGTGCGCGAAGGAGACTGTGGAGTCACTGCTCGACGACGCCCCGCTGCTCGCCGCGCGCCCGGCGGCTCCCGACCCCGTGGCCGCGCTGCGGGCGTGGGGGGTGCGCCCGGTGGAATGGGACGGCTGGCTGTCCATCGAGCGGGCTGAGGCGGCGCTGGGCAGGTCGCTGGGCCGGGGACCGGTGAAGATCCCGGACTGGGCGGGACTGCTGAGCGCCGCGCAGGATGGCGCCCCGGGCGGATCGTGAGGCTACCGGCCCTCGCCGTCGCACTGCGCCTGCCGGTTCGCGGCGTCGAGGACGCTGTCGAGAAGCCCGGGGAACAGCGCTTCCAGATCGTCGCGGCGCAGCCCGTTCATCTTGGCCGTACCGCGGTAGATCTGCTCGACGATGCCGCTCTCGCGCAGCACCCGGAAATGGTGGGTGGTCGTCGACTTGGACACCGGCAGGTCGAAGCAGGAGCAACTGAGCTCGGATTCGGCGGCTGCCAGCTCGCGGACCACGCGCAGCCGCATCGGGTCGGAGAGCGCGTGGAGCACTCCCTCGATGCGGATCTCGTCCCGCGTGGGGTGGTCGAGCGCGCGGCCGCCGACCGCAGCGGTGCTTGTGGCGGGGGCGCTGACTGGGGTCATGATGGCTCCACTTCCTGGACCGCTACGGCATCCCATAATACGAGACCCATCGTAGTTCGGGATCCGCCGCACGCCGGATTCGGCAACCGGTCAGCCACTCAGCAGGTCCGGGTTCTCGGCGAGCGAAGCGAGGTGTCCCGCCGGGTCGGCGATCAGTTTGCGGGCCGTCAGGTCGAGCAGTCCCGCCACGCCGGTGACCTGCGCCGCGACCGTGCCGTCCTCCTTGAGGATCTGCTGCGCGACCTTGAACGTCTTCCCCTCGCCGTATACGAACCGACAGGTCACCCGCACCCGGTCCCCGCCGCGCAATTCCCGCAGGAACTTCACCGTCGTCTCAAGGGCCACCGGCCCGACGCCGCCGGCCAGCAGCTTCTCCTGCGGCAGGCCGGCCGCGCGCAGCAGTTCCCAGCGCGCGTGCTCGGCGTACTGCAGATAGACGGCCTGGTTCAGGTGCCCCTGCGTGTCGAGCTCGTAGCCCCGGACGGTCACGTCAACAGAAAAAGTCATGGACGTACCAACACCACCGCGCATTCCGGCATTCCCATCTGGTGGTCACGGAACCCCGGCTCGGACCGGGTTCGGCGCGAGGTGGGGGAACCTGAACTCGGCGCGGCTGCGGGCGACTTCGCCGTGACGCGGCTCGGCGTCGGAGTGGTCGGGGCGGTGAGTCGGGCGGCCCGGCGCAGGGCGAAGTGCGGCCCGGACTCCCCGCAACGCGTCACCTCGTGCGGGGCGCCCGGGCCGGCGAGGTCCGCACGGTCGGACCGCGCGTCAGACCGCGCGGAGGTACTGCTCCGGCGTACGGACCTCGCTGCCCAGTTCGCGGGCCGCGTACTGGGCCCACGACGGGCTCCGCAGCAGCTCGCGGCCGAGGAGGACCGCGTCCGCCCGGCCCTCGGTGATGATCTTCTCGGCCTGCTGCGGATCGGTGATGAGGCCCACGGCCGCCACGGGCAGCGAGGTCTCCGCCCTGACCCGCTCGGCGAAGGGAACCTGGTAGCCAGGACCCGTCTCGATGCGGGCGCGCGGGGCGTTTCCGCCGCTGGAGACGTCCAGCAGGTCGACACCATGGGCCTGGAGCTCCCTCGCCAGTCGCACGGTCTCGTCGACGGTCCAGCCCTCGCGCTCGTCCTCCTCGTTCTCCGCGAGCCAGTCCGTGGCGGAGATCCGGAAGAGCACGGGCAGTTCCTCCGGCCAGACCTCCCGCACCGCGTCGACGACCTGCAGGGCGAAGCGGACTCGGTTTTCGAAGCTGCCGCCGTACTCGTCCGTCCGCCGGTTGCTGTGCGGGGAGAGGAACTGGCCGATGAGGTATCCGTGTGCTCCGTGCACCTCGGCGACCTCGAAGCCCGCGTCGACGGCGCGGCGGGCCGCATCACGGAACCGGCCGACGATGCCCTGGATCTCATCCACCGTCAGTTCGTGCGGCACGGGGTGACCGTCGTCGAACGGCAGCGGGCTGGGCGCGACGGGCGTCCAGCCGTGCGCGTCCGGACCGACGGGGCCGCCGCCCAGCCAGGGGGCCGCAGTCGACGCCTTGCGTCCGGCGTGGGCGAGCTGGATGCCGGGAACCGATCCCTGCCCCTTGACGAAATCCGTGATCCGCCGGAAGGCGGCGGCCTGGGTGTCGTTCCAGATGCCGAGGTCCGCCGGGCTGATCCGGCCCTCGGGGCTGACGGCCGTCGCCTCGGTGAGGATGAGTCCGGTTCCGCCGATGGCGCGTGCCGCGAGGTGGGCGAAGTGCCAGTCGGCCGGGACGCCCGCGTTCGGCCCCACCGGTTCGGCGCTGTACTGGCACATGGGCGCCATCCACACCCGGTTGGGAATGACGAGCGACCGCAAAGTGTAGGGCTCGAAGAGGGCACTCACGTCGGACTCCGTTTCGACGGGTATGGAAGAAGCATTAGTACGATACCTCTCGTACTACGACGCCCGTCAAATTACGACGTGCTTCGTACAAGGGTGCCTCCTCACCCGTTCCATCCGCGCCGCCTGAGCGTGATCGCGGTGTCCGCGTCGTACTCCTGGGTCCAGTTGCGTCCGGCGCCCGACTTCCAGGTGACCCGGGCGGTGGCGCCGTCGGTCCTGACGCTCTCCACCGTCATGGCCCGGTCGCCGTCCCGTACGTCCCCGCGGCGCAGCTCACCCGCCGTCACCGTGACGGGCTCCGCCGACTGCGCGCTCTCGGCCTCGTCCGCCGCGAGGGCGAGAGCCGCCGCCAGCTCCCGGGCGCGGGCAGGGGTGCCGATCACATCGATCTCTCCCGACGGTGCCACGCCCCGGATCCGGACCCCCGCCCCGACAGGGGTCACCTCCAGGGACGTGACGTGTCCGTCGCGGTCCTCGAACCCACTCGCCATCGCTCTGATCTCCCCTTGCCGGTACGCCATTCGGCTCGGTTCAGCCGGAGGCTCTCCGGCGGGCCCAGGTAGCTGGGCTTGAGGCCGCCGGTGTCGACCACCAGGTTCTGCAGCACCACCGTCGGGTCGACCATCCAGAATTTGAGCACATGGACGCCGGGCCGGCCGATCCGGTGCAGATGCGACGTGGAGATTCCGAAAGTTTCCAGAAGCTCCCCGCACGGCTGACGGGAAGGCCGGACTTCTGTGCAGCGAGGCAACCATCTCGCTGCTCGCGTCCTGTAAGTCGCTGGTGGTCCGCAGCAGCACCGCCGCCCCCAGCCGCTGGCCCCGCACCCCGCTCACCCGGCCCGGCCTGCACTTTATTTCCGTTGTTGGCCGGGCCGAACCCGCGTACCGTCCCCCGTCATGACGACCACCCCGACCCTGCACACCGGGCGGCTGCTCCTGGAGCCGTACACACTCGCGGACGAGGACGGCTTCGTTACGCTCTTCCAGGACAGCCGGGTGTCCCGGTGGATGGGTGACGGACCGCAGACCGAGTCCGAGGACCGTGCCCTGTTCGGGCGGGTCTTCAGCAAGGTGTACGCACAGGAACTCTTCGACGTATGGGCCGTGCGCAGAGGCGGCCGCCTGGTCGGCCACGCGGAGATCAAGCCCTCCCCGTCCCCGGATGTGGACGGTCACGAGATCGTCTACGCGCTGGCTCCGGCCGCGTGGGGACAGGGGTTCGGCACCGAGGTCGCGAAGGCGCTGACCTCGTACGGGTTCGGCGTTCTCGGGCTCACCGAAGTGCACGCGACGGTGGCCGCCGAGAACGCCGCCTCGCTGGCGCTGCTGGGCCGGATCGGCTTCCGGCACGTCCGGGACGCGGTGGAGGACGACGGCAGCACGACCCGGGTACTGAGCTGCTTTGCCGGTGGTGACAGCGCCGGGGCCGGTCAGCCACGGTAGACGTCGAGGTGCCCGCACATGCCGAACGTCCCGTGCGCGGAGGGCTGTTCGGCGTGCACGCGGGCGTCGGCGAGGTATCCGCCGTCACCGCGCGTCAGGGCGTCCAGCTGGCCGCCGGTCACCTCGGCCGCGGCCGCGGCCCCCTTCCGCCAGCGCTCCCGCCAGTCCTCGGTTCTCGGGCGTACGAGTGCGGCGGCGGCCCGGTGGAAGGCGGCGAGCGGTTCTGGGTCGCCCGTCTCGGTGGCCCGGCGCAGCGCGAGGAAACCCGCGACAGCGAGGTCCCGGCGGGTGCGGGCGGCCCGTTCCTGTTCCGCTTGGGAGCCATCGGCGGGAAGGGCGGCCGCCGCCCGGTAGGCCTCGGGGTCCGCCAGGTGGCGGGGCGGCAGAGTGAGGACGGCGTCACCGGCCTCGGGCAGTCCGCTGTTCTCCATGAGGACGACGATGCGCAGCCCGTCCTCGTTGACGAGGCGGTGGATCGTGCCCGGCGTGAACCAGACCAGTGCCCCCGGCGTCAGTGGCGTCTGCCGGAACCCGGACGTGGTGAGGGTCTGCACCGAACCCGAGCCCCCGACCACCACATACCCCTCGGAGCAGGTGAGGTGGAGATGGGGTGTCCCGCCGCGCAGGCCGTCCTCGGTGGGCCAGTCGTAGACCCGCAGGTGGGACACGGCGACGGCGCCGGGCAGCCCTTCGAAAGTCGGCACAGGTGCTCCCAGATCCCTCAGCGAAAGCGCTCGGCAAGCGCTTTCCACACGTGCTGTACCGTACCGCCGCCGACCGCGGAAGCAACAGGATCCGGGTGTCCGGGGCCGCCCTGCGGGTCTCTGTCAGTGGCCGGGTGCAGACTGACCCCTATCCGGCACAAAGACGTATCGGGAGGTTCGGCCATGACGGACGTACTGCTCACCGTAGGCACCCGCAAGGGACTCTTCATCGGCCGCAGGCGCGGCGGCACGTGGAAGTTCGACGGCCCGCACTTCAATGCCCAGGCGATCTATTCGATCGCCATCGACACCCGCAGGGAGGTTCCCCGGCTGCTGGTCGGCGGGGACAGCACGCACTGGGGCCCGTCGGTCTTCCACTCCGACGACCTGGGCGCCACGTGGGTCGAACCGAAACAACCGGCCGTGAAGTTCCCGGAGTTCACCGGGGCATCGCTGGAGCGGGTCTGGCAGCTGCACCCGGCGGGCCCCGAGGCGCCCGATGTCGTGTACGCGGGGACGGAGCCGGCCGCGCTGTTCCGTTCCGAGGACGGCGGGGAGTCCTTCGAGCTGGTCCGCCCGCTGTGGGAGCATCCGACGCGTTCGAAGTGGGTGCCGGGCGGCGGCGGCGAGGGTCTGCACACCATCCTCACGGATCCGCGAGATGCCCGGGAGTTGACGGTCGCGGTCTCCGCGGCCGGGGTGTTCCGCACCAAGGACGGCGGTGCGAGCTGGGCTCCGGCGAACAAGGGCGTGTCGGCGGTGTTCCTTCCCGACCCGAACCCGGAGTTCGGCCAGTGCGTCCACAAGGTGGCCAGGGACGCGGCCGATCGCGACCGGCTCTACCTCCAGAACCACTGGGGAGTCTTCCGGAGCGACGACTCCGGGGACAACTGGACGGACATCGGCCGGGACCTCCCCTCCGATTTCGGTTTCGCCGTAGCCGCACACCCGCACCGCGCGGACACGGCGTACATCTTCCCTGTCAACGCCGACGCCGACCGCGTCCCGGCCGAACACCGCTGCCGGGTGTTCCGCACCGAAGACGCGGGCCGTACCTGGGAGCCGCTGTCGGCAGGCCTGCCCGAGGAGATGCATTACGGCACGGTGCTGCGCGACGCGCTCCGTACGGACGACGCCGACCCGGCCGGCATCTACTTCGGCAATCGCAACGGCGAGGTGTACGCGAGCGCCGACGACGGCGACAGCTGGCAGCAGCTCGCCGCGCATCTGCCGGATGTCCTCTGCGTCCGGGCGGCGGTCATCGGTTCGTGACCACCGGCGGTTGATCCACGCGGCAGGCCCGGCCGGGCAGCCGGCGGCGGGTCGGCAGCACTCCCTCTCGGGGCCGGTGCCACGTCGAGGTCCGTGAACGTCCGGCTGCTACGGCAACTGCCAGTCCACCGGCTGGGCGCCCTGGCGGAGCAGGAGTTCATTGGTACGGCTGAAGGGGCGTGAGCCGAAGAAACCGCGGTCCGCCGACATGGGCGAGGGGTGCGCGGACTCGATCGCCGGGAAGCCGTCGAGGAACGGCCGCAGATTCCGGGCGTCACGTCCCCACAGCACGGACACCAGGGGCTTGCCGCGTGCGGCCAGCGCCCGGATGGCCTGCTCGGTCACTTCCTCCCAGCCCTTACCGCGGTGCGCGCCCGGCTTGCGGGGGGCCGTCGTGAGCGCCCTGTTCAGCAGCAGCACGCCCTGGCGGGTCCAGGGCGTCAGATCGCCGTTGGACGGCCGCGGAAGCCCCAGGTCCGTGTGCAGTTCGCGAAAGATGTTCTCCAGACTGCCGGGCAGCTGACGCACATCCGGTGCCACCGAGAAGCTCAGGCCCACCGCCATCCCGGGTGTCGGGTAGGGGTCCTGACCGACGATCAGGACACGTACCTCGTCGAAGGGTTGCTGGAACGCGCGCAGGACGTTCGCTCCGGCGGGCAGATAGGTGCGGCCGGCCGCGACCTCCGCACGCAGGAAATCGCCCATCGCGGCGATGCGTCCGGCCACCGGGGCAAGGGCCTCGGCCCATCCGGGCTCGACTACTTCGTTCAACGGTCGTGGTGCCACGAAACATCACTCTACCGGCGTACACGCCGCGTCCCGACGCGCGGTGCCGCAGGTCTTGGACCGAGCGGCAAATGGCGACGCCCCCCATTTGCCGCTCGGCCTCAACCCTAGGGATAGGCTGCCGGCGTCATTCCTCTTCTTCCTGGAGCCGGTTCATGAGCTCACGCAGGTGTTCGCCGGAAAGCAGCGGTGCCGGTGCGCGTCCGGGCGAGGAGACGGGTGCGTCGGGGCCGTTCGTGCTGGGCGTGGACTCGGGCGGTTCCGGGCTGCGGGTGGCGCTGGGGGCCCTCGGCAGGTCCGCGCCGGTGGGTACGACGGTCTGCGCCGAGCCGGTACGCACCGGACCTGCGGGCATCGACGCGGGCCATCTGCTGGAACAACTGCTGCCCGCCGCCCGCCTGCTGCTGGAGCGGCACGGCTGGGGCAGCGGCAGCGGCAGCACGGAAGGCTCCGCGATCACCGCCATGGCGATCGGCGCCGCCGGTATGGCGACGCTCGGCGGGCAGTTGCGCGCCGAACTGCCCTCGGCCCTGGAGCAGGCGCTCGGGGTGCGCCGGCTGGCTCTCGCGGCCGACGCAGTGACCGCGTACGCGGGTGCCGTCGGTCAGTATCCGGGGGCGGTCGTCGCGGCCGGCACGGGCATGATCGCGCTGGGTACGGATCTGACGAGCTGGCGCCGGGCCGATGGCTGGGGGCATCTGCTGGGTGACAGCGGTGGCGGCGCCTGGATCGGGCGGGCCGGTCTCGATGCGGCCATGCGCGCCCACGACGGGCGGCGCGGTGGGTCCGCCCCGCTGCTGGCCCGGCTGGAGGCCGTGTTCGGGCCGGCGCCGGAGCTGCCGGGGCTGCTCTATCCGCGTACCGACCGGGCTGCCGTGCTGGCCTCGTTCGCGCCCGCGGTCGCCGCTTGTGCCGGGCACGATCCGGTCGCCGAGGGCATTCTGCGCGAAGCCGCCGGACATATCGCGGAGGCCGCCGCGGCGGTGTGCCCCAAGGCCGGGGCCGACGACGAACCATGCCAAGTGGCTCTGACGGGCGGCCTGTTCCGGATGGGCGATCCGCTGCTCGTACCGCTGCGCGAGGAACTGTCCCGGCAGGTCCCGCAGGCACGGCCGGTCCCCGGTTCGGGTGATCCGCTGGCCGGGGCGGTGTCCATCGCCCAGGCGTTGGCCACCGGCGATCTGCGACTGCCCCGCCATCCGACACTGCTCCGCGTACCCGGTGAAGGGCCCTGGAAGGAGCCGGGACAGGCGCCCGGATAGGTACCGACAGAGCAGGATAGTCGGCCAGTAAGCCTCTCATCGGATAAAAGCGGACAGATGACGCCCGACTGCCCCCTCCCCGAACGGAGGGGTACCCAAAACCAGTAGCATGCGGCGCCATGAGCACCCCCACTGGGCCCGCTTCCGGCCTGCCTGTACGAATGCCGCGACCTCGCCAGTCCGGACGGCACCGCCGCCCGGAGCCCGTGGTCGCACCCGAGGGCGCTGCCGCGCTCGTTCTCGCCGTTCCCGGTACCCCCTCTTCGGCCACGCGGAGCCTGGCCGAAGAGGTGATCAGCATCGCCCGTTCCGAGCTGCCCGGCCTCAACGCCCGGATCGGCTACCTCGACGGCGACGATGCCGAGTACCCGACGCTGTCGTCCGTACTCACCCACAGCGCCGCCGAACGCGTCGAGCGCTACGAGCAGGCGCTGGCCGTCGGCCGTGAGGTCGCCGAGCCCGAGGGGCCGTCCGCCGTCGTGGTGCCGCTGCTCGCGGGGCCGGACAGCGCACTGATCCGGCGCATACGGCAGGCCGTGATGGACAGCGGTACGCAGGTCGAGCTGACCGATGTGCTCGGCCCCCACCCGCTGCTCGCCGAGGCGCTGCACGTACGGCTCTCCGAGGCCGGTCTGGCCCGCGCCGACCGTGCCAGGCTCTTCACCGTGGCGACGGCTGCCGACGGCATCGTGCTGGCCACGGTGGGTGGCGAGGAGGCCGTGCAGGCCGCCGGGATCACCGGCATGCTGCTCGCCGCCCGGCTCGCCGTACCGGTGATGGCCGCCGCACTCGACGTGGAGGGCTCCGTCGCGTCGATCGCCGAGCAGTTGACGGGTTCCGGCTCGGCGCAGCTCGCGCTCGCTCCCTACCTCGTCGGCCCCGAGGTGCCCGAGGGGCTGCTGGATGCCGCCGCGAAGGAAGCGGGTTGCGCGACGGCCGAGCCGCTCGGCGCGTATCCGGCGATCGGCAAGCTCGTGCTGTCGATGTACACGACGGCGCTCGGCATCGCACCGGCTTCGCCGCAGGGTGCGCAGGCGCACTGACCCGGTGCCGGTGCGCCCGGGGCCCCTCGTCCGGATCACGCCGGGCTCGCGGGCCCTGGCGCCGTGTGTGCCCTCGATCGCCGGACGGGCTTGAACCTCCTGGCCCGTACGGCGATCGCACGGTGCGTGGCGCAGTGGTGTCGTGATCTCAGGCGAAGATCACGCAGGAGGCGGCCGGGGCCTCCAGCGCGCCCGCGAGGTGCGGAATGCCGGTCACCGGGTCGACGGCGAACCAGCTGACGTTCCCGGACCGCTCGTTGGCCGCGTACAGCCATCGGCCGGTGGGGTCCAGCGCGAGGTCGCGCGGCCAGTTCCCGCCGCAGCCCACGGTCGTGACCAGGGTTGCCTGCTCGCCCGTCGCGTCGAGCGCGAGAACGGAGATGCTGTCGTGCCCCCGGTTGGCGGTCCAGAGGAACCGTCCGTCGTGCGAGACGACCACCCCGGACGGGTACGTCACCGTGTCCGTGCCGCCCGCCGGTTCCTCGGGCAGCACGGAGGTCTCACCGACCGGTACGAGGACTCCCGTGGTGGCGTCCCACCTGCATGCGGTGACGGTCGGTTCGAGTTCGTTCAGGACGTAGGCATGGCCGCCGGCGGGATGGAACGCCAGATGGCGTGGGCCGGTGCCCGGCCGCAGGGCCCTCTCGCCGTACGTCCGCAGCACCCCGGTGGTCGGGTCGAGCACGCAGATCCGTACCGAGTCCGTACCGAGGTCCACGCTGAGCAGCCAGTTCCCGGACGGGTCCGGCAGCACCTGGTGGGGGTGCGGGGCCTGCTGGCGGCCGGGGTTCGGACCGCTGCCCTCGTGCCGGAGCACGGTGGTGACATCGCCGAGGGAACCGTCGGCCCCCACGGACAGGGCGGTCACGCTGCCGGAGCCGTAGTTGGCGGTGAGCAGATGCCCGCCCGCGAGCGCGAGGTGGGTCGGACCGCTGCCTTCGACCGGCCGGATCTCGCCGATCGGCTGCGGCACATCGCCGGTGATGTCGAGGGCGGCGGCCGCGCCGTGCTCCGTCTCACTGACCGTGTAGAGCACCCTGCCGCCCGGTCCCGGTCCGTGGCCCAGGACGAGATAGGAGGGATCGGGGACGGTGTCCGTCGCGCCGAGGACCGTCAGCGCCCCGGTCTCCTGATCCACGGCGGCGACGGTGATTCCCCGCCCGCCCGCCGAGGTGAACGACCCGATGAATGCCCGCCCCGCGCCGTTGTCGCTGCCCGCCGCACTGCTTGTCATCGCACTGCCCCTCTTCGCCGAGTGACCACGGCCGTTCTCGCCGTCGTGATCTTCCGGGGGCGACGGTAGCAGTCGAGCCTTCGAGGTCTAGACCAAGGCCCTCGACTGTCGGCGGGGTCCTCGGGGCGGCCTCACACACTGATCAGCGGGGCGCGCGGATCGCTGCGCAGCGGGGTGGCGAGTTCGACGAGGGCCCGCTCCAGACCGTGCAGATGGGCGAGCGCGGGTTCCGCGACGGCCCGGCGTTCCGGGACGCTCGGTGAACTCGCCCGGTGCGGCAGGTCCGGGGCCGTCAGCGCCTCCACGGCGGCCTCGACGCGCCAGCAGGCGGCGGCGAGGCGGGCGTCGTGGGACGCTTCCGGGTCCGCGGCGACGGAGGTCAGTCCACGCACCTCCCGTGCGCAGGTGTCCAGCAGGGCGAGTACCTGTCGGGCACGGGCCTTGCGGGCGCGCAGCGGACTCAGCGGGTGCACCAACGGGGCCAGCGACAGCCGCACCCGTCCGAGGAGCGCCTCCAACTCGGCGATCCGGGGCGCGGGATCGGCGGTCTGCGTGCCCGAGAGCCGCGCCGCGGCCTCTGCCGTACAGGTGTGTACGCAGCGCAGGGCCCGCTGGATCCACGCGTCGGTCGTCGCGTGTGTGGTGACCGGCAGCACGAGGAGCACCGCGAGCATCGCGCCGAGCGCTCCGGCTGCGGTCTCGGTGAGCCGCAGCACGAGCAGGGCCGGGTCCAGCACGCCGAGGAGTCCGTAGAGCGCTCCGGCCATCACCGTCACCGAGAACACCATCCAGGTGTGGGAGACCGCGGCGGTGTAGAAGATCCCGAAGACGCCGATCGCGACGAGGACCGCGCTGGGCACGGCCGCCCCGTGCAGCGGAACGACGACGGCCAGGCCGATGGGGATGCCGATCAGTGTGCCCAGGATCCTGCGGAAGCCGCGTACCAGCGTCTCGCCGCGCGAGGCGGTGTTCACGAAGACCCACCATGTGGCACCCACGGCCCAGTACCAGCGCTGCTCGGACAGGAGCAGTCCCGCCACGAGTGCCATGGCTCCCCCGGCGGTCGCCTGAATCGCCTGGCGTGTGGTCGCGCGTGCCAGCCCCTTACCGGTCACCGGGGCGGGCACGGGGGCGGCGGGCAGCCGTCTCTCGTAGCACCACAGTCCGAAGCGTACGGTCGACGAGGCGAGCAACGAGAGGGCGACCGCGGAGTACAGCTCGGGCAGCTGTCGGGGCAGTGTGTGGAGGAACTGCGTGGTGAAGAAGGCCATGAACGCGAAGACGCCCAGTGAGTGACCGCGCGGCCCCCATCGCCTGGCGTACACGCCCAGGCCCATGACCGCGAGGAACGCCATGTCCCGCGCCAAGGGGTGATCGTGCAGCCCGGCGGCGAGGGCGAGCACGGGGAAACCGGCGGCCGGCAGCAGGGCGGTGGTGATCGCCTGAGCGCGCACCGTGGTGTCAAGCACCGTGAACAGGGCCAGCAGCGCGGCGAGACCGCCGGTGATCGCCGCGACGAGCGAGTGACCGACCAGCCCGCAAACCGCGACGGCCGACCCGATGCCGAGGACGGCCCGGACGCCGCTGCGCAGCCGCAGTCGGCCCGGGTCCGGGGAAACGAACATCCTCTTCAGCACCGCATGCTCCCGCTTCTGCATACCGGCCCTGCTCACCGGCATGAAAAAGGCGCCGCGGGGATCCGCAGCGCCATCGACGGGTACATCACAACATCTCTGCGACATGTGACTCAACACGACAGGAGTTCACTGGACCATTGGCCCAGATTCCAGGCGATTTATTGCGCCACGGATAGGCCAACGGACCGGAACGGGACCGAACTCCCACGCGCAACTCCCCGGCATGAGTGTGGCCGTCGCGTGGACGCATGACTCGATGGCACCTCGACCGGGCGGGTGGTCATCGGTACTGGGCAGGGGCCTGCGCGGGCAGGATCGCGGTCACTTCGTAGCCGCCGTCGGGGGTGGCTCCCGCGGCGAGTTCGCCGCCCAGCATCGCGGTGCGCTCGCGCATACCGAGCAGACCATGGCCCGCGCCCGCCGAAGGTGGGGCGACCCGGTCCGGCGAGGTGTTGGTGACCCGGACCGTGACCCCTGCCGCGTGGTGGTCGATCCCCACCCGCACCTGCGCACCCGGGGCGTGACGCATGGCGTTGCTGAGGGCCTCCTGCACGATGCGGAACGCCGAAAGCTCGACACCCGGTGACAGGGGGCGAGGCTCCCCGGTGGACTCGGTGGCGACGGTGAGCCCGGCACCGCGCGCATTGGCGATCAGTTCGCCCAACCGGTCGAGGGTGGGCTGGGGGGCGTGCCGGGTGGCCTGCGGGGGGTCCTCGGAGCGCAGCACGCCGAGCACCCGGCGCAGTTCGGTGAGCGCGTCGACCGCGTTCTTGCGAATGCCCTCGACGTTCTCCTTCAGCTCGTCGGACGGGTTCTCGACCAGGTGCGGGACGACCTGCGCCTGGATGGAGATGACCGACATGTGGTGGGCGACCACATCGTGCAGTTCGCGGGCGATCCGGCTGCGTTCCTCCAGAAGGGTGCGCCGCGCGCGCTCCCCGGCCGTGAGTTCCTCCTGTACGACCAACTGCGTACGGGCCACTCCGAGACCGCGGAGCGAGGCCCCGACCACCACCGTGGCGACGAGGACCCCGACGGCGAGTCGGATGTCGCCGTGATCGGGCCAGCGTCCGCTCGCACCGCAGGCGAGTCCGACCAGCAGGGTGATCGTCAAGGTCTCGGCCGCGATCCGGGGCCGGACCCGAAGGGCGAGCAGGAACAGCACCGCGGTCTGCAGCGCGATCCCGGCCGCGTCCCAGGGGTACGTCACGCCGCCGGGCACCGGGACCGCGGCGAACGGACCGGGGTCGGCAGCCGCGGCGAACGGGGTGACCACGACCATGACGAGCATCGAAGCCCACCAGGCCTGGACCGGGCGGAACAGCGCGCCGACGACCGCCGCCGACTGGACCCCGGCGAACAAGATGCCGAGTTGAATGCCCGTCCCGTAGCGGAAGGCGAACTGGTTGGTCTGAACGATGAACATGCCCACCGCGAGCATCCCCAGTGGAACCGCGATAACCGGCCGCCAGTCCAGCCAACGCGGCTGCCCCGGCTGCCCGTTCGGGTCGGCCGACGACGTCAGGAGATCCGTACGCAGGGTACGGGGCACAGCCCGCAGCACCTGTGCCGACCGCTTGACCATGTCTCCCCGTTTCATGGACCGCACCTTAGACATGCCGCGCCGCCCCCGCCCGTGCGGGACGCCGTTCGCGGACGACCGGACTGTTCCTCCGCGCCCGGCCCTGCTCGTGACCACGAAACGCCGCCCAGCAGATCAACAGCGCCCCGGCGAACGCGGGCAGCCAGGCCAGCCGGGCGAGTACCCAGCCTGGGGCGTCGGGGACGGTGTGCAGGCCCGGCAGGGTCCCGCCCACCAGGAGGCCGGTGGCGGTGACCGCGATCATCGCGGTCTGGTGCCACAGGAAGATCGTCATCGCGGAGAGGTTCACCGTCGCCACCGCCGCCCAGAGGGCCGGACGTCGCAGCGCCCGGCGCAGCGGGCCGAGCAGCAGCAGCGCCGCTCCGCACTGGGCGAGGCCGAATGTGACCACGGCGAGCGTCGGCGGGTCGAGGTTGGAGATCTTCCCGCCGGGCACTCCGACCATCACTGCGGGGTAGCCGGCCCGGAGTACGAGTCCGGCGGTGGCGGCGGCTCCGCCGAGCAGCAGCGCCCAGCCGGTCCTGCGGCCGCACAGGTCGCCCCGCGCCCAGGCCGCGCCAAGGCAGTACGGAACCAGCCAGCCGGCCAGCACGTTGACCGAGGCGAACCCGCCGGGGGCGTCCAGGCCGAACCGGTAGACGTCGGTGATCAGCACGACGGCGAACGGCCACAGCGGATGCAGCCTCGCCACGAGCGGGGTCGCCGCGGTCAGCACCGCGAAGACCACCAGGAACCAGAGTGGGGACCACACGAGCTTGCACAGCGCGCGCACGCTGTCCTGGTCCGCTCCCGAGGCGAGCATCGCGCCCGCCGCCACGGTCCATACGAGCAGCACGACGACCACCGGCCGCAGCAGCCGGGCCATCCGCGTGCGGAGCCACCGGCCGTAGTTCTCGCCCCGGGCGCGGGCGGAGGCGTAGCTCTTCGCCCCGGCCTGTCCACCGACCAGGAAGAAGACGGCAAGAGTCTGGAACACCCAGGAGACCGGGGTGAATTGGGGCATATGTTGCAGTGGGCTCGAACCGTGCATGGTGCCGCTGTCGACGACCAGTGCGGTCACCATCCAGTGGCCGAGGACGACGCCCAGGATGGCGATGGCGCGCAGGGCGTCGATGGCGCGGTCGCGGTCGGCGGGAGTGGCGGATTCGATCCGCCGGACGAAGTCACGCATGGCGCTCTCCCGAGGGCTCTGCGGGCATGGCCGTTCCGGCCACGATCCGGACGATGTTCTTCAGCGGTACGGAACGGGGTGGACGGTCTTGGTCGCTGTGGCCGCCGTCGCCCGCCGCGAACATGTCGGCGCGGCCGAAAGGTCGGGGACCAGCGCGGCGGCCGGGCCGCTCGGGCGTGTGTGGGACGGCATGGCGAGGGTTCCTTCCGTACCGGACGGCTTGTGGTGCTTCGGGTACAGAAGCTATGGACGGGGCCTCGTAGTCCGCGTCACGCCCGGGTGTGAACCGCTTTCGTAGGTCTGGAGGACTACGGGTACGAGACGGGCATGGGACGGGAACCGGGGCTGCGCCGGATCGGTGTGAACCAGCAGCCGACGGGCCGTTGGTACAGTCGCAGCCCGGATCGGCCTACCAGGAAGTGACCAGCGGACCATGGCGGTGGACGCCCTCGACACCCGCATCCTGCGGTTGCTCATCGAGCAACCGCGTACCAGCGTCCGCGAGTACGCGCGCATCCTCTCTGTTGCCCGGGGCACTCTCCAGGCCCGGATCGACCGGCTGGAGCGGGACGGTGTGATCACCGGTACGGGACCGGTCCTGTCCCCCGCCGCGTTGGGTCACCCGGTGCTGGCCTTCGTTCATCTGGAGGTCACCCAGGGGCATCTGGACGAGGTCGGTGAGGCGCTCGCCGTGGTGCCGGAAATCGTCGAGGCCTTCTCGACCACGGGCGGCGGTGATCTGCTGGCCCGGGTGGTGGCCCGCGACAACGGGCATCTGGAGGATGTGATCCAGCGGCTGATCCGGCTGCCCGGCGTGGTCAGGACGCGTACCGAGGTGGCGCTGCGCGAGCGGGTGCCGCACCGGCTGCTGCCGCTGGTCGAATCGGTCGGCCACTCGGCCGGCGGCCCGAAGTGATCACCGTGTCGGCATGCCGGATACCCTGAACTCACCACACGTCCCGGCCTCTTCGGCCCTGTTCAACCTCGGCGGCAGGCCGGTGGAGCAGAACACCCCTTTCCCCGGCTCAGCAGCCGTGAGGCGCTGACGGTCCTGCGCGTCGGCCGGTTCCGTCGTCCTGGTCCTGCCCGTCACGTTCATCGGAAGCCCGTCGGCCACCTCGCTCCCGATGATCTTGTACGGGGCCGAGCACCGCAACCATGGTGCGGGATCCGCGGCGCCTCCGCGCCGCGGAGCACCTGAGAGCAGCGGGATGGCCACGCGGCGTGCCATTGAGGTCCGGCGGCCCGATATCCTGATCATGCCGCGCGCCCGACCCCCGTCGGGGCGCTGCCGTGGCAGTCGAAGCGGCCCACAATTCGAGATTGGTGCACAGGTGCTGGTAGCAGGTCGGTACCGCTTGACGTCCCCCATCGGCCGCGGCGGCATGGGTGAGGTGTGGCGAGCCTCCGACGAAGTGCTCGGCCGGGCGGTGGCCGTGAAGCTGCTGCTGGGCGACCACGCGGACGAGTCGGCGACCGCCCGGTTCCGCCTGGAGGCGCAGACAGCGGCCCGCCTGAGCCACCCTCATCTGGTGGCCGTGTTCGACTTCGGGTCCTGGGAGAACCGCTTCTTCCTCGTGATGGAGCTCGTCGAAGGCAGAAGCCTGGGCGATCTGCTCGCGGCCGAGGAGCGGCTCGGCGCCGAGCAGGTCGCCCGGATCGCCGGCCAGGCCGCCGCGGGGCTCGCCGCCGCCCATCGGCAGGGCATCGTGCACCGCGACATCAAGCCCGGGAACCTGATGGTGGATGCCGAAGGTTCCGTCAAGATCGGCGACTTCGGCATCGCCCAGTTCGTCGATGACCCTTCCGCCGCGCTGACCACCACGGGACAGATCGTCGGCACCAGTCTCTATCTCGCCCCGGAACGCGCCCTGGGCCGCACGGCCGGTGCGGCGTCCGACATGTACTCCCTCGGCTGTGTGATCTACCAACTCCTGCTGGGCGAGCCGCCGTTCCGCTCCGACACGGCTACAGCCACGCTCTATCAACATGTCGATACCGCACCCGTGCCGCTCGGGCAGCGCGGCGTCGACCTGTCCCCTGCCTTCGACTCCTATCTGCTGGGACTGCTGGCGAAGCAGCCCGAGGACCGGCCCACGGCCCAGCAGGTCGCCGACTGGTTCCAGAGCGACGCGTGGCGGGGACAGCCGGAGCCCCTGCCGATGTACGCCCCCGCCCCTCCCGCGATGACGCCCAACGCTCCCCGTCCCCCTGCATCCGCCGCCGCGTTCGGCGGAGCCCCGGCGCCCGCCGCCGCGCAGCAGGCCGAGGGCTCGACGACGTACCGCATGCCGCAGGCCGGTGGGCACAGACGACGTGCGGCGGAACGGGCCGCGCCCACCGTACGGCGCACCGGTGCCCGCGAGGCCATCAGACGCCGGCCCAGAGTGGCGAGCGCCATCGCCGGTACAGTCGCCTTCCTCGCGGCCGTGTACCTGGGGATGAACCTGTTCTCGCCGGATCCCAGCTCGGCCGGCACGCCGGACACCGGCTCCACCGCGACCACCGGACCCGACGCACCGGCGCCCGGCCAGCCGGCGCAGAGCAACGGGAACGACGGTGGCAACGGAGACAGTGGGGACGGCGGGGACGACGAACAGGACTGAGTTCCTTCCCGGCGGCGCTCGGACAGCGAGCGTGAGCTGTCTCCGGTGCGGCGGGAGGACGGCGACTTCCCGCCCCCTGCCGCAGGTCGCCACCGACTGCGGGCCGGTTCACGTAACTCCCTTGTCCGATCGACCGGTTGGACGGGCCGAAACCGCATGAATGGGCGGCCCACCGGGCATATGGCGGGTATCCGTCAGGGGGTGGTGGCAATGGGCCGCATCAAGATCGTCCGACGCCCACAACGGCCGTCGCAGCCGCCGCCCCTCGATCTGCGGACCCCGTCCGGCCGCCCGCTGCCGTACTGATTCAGCACCGCGGCGTACCGGCGCGCAGGAAGATGCCGGAGAGGACATTGGACAGCGGGATGAAGCCGCCCTGACCGAAGGCGGCCATCGGCTATCCGTAGACGGCAGCCATCGACTCGCCAAGAGCCGCGCAGGCCGGTCCGTCGGTGGCCGCCCGGGTATGGCCACCGGTGGTTGACGCCGCGTCAGGCAGGTCTTGGACGTCCAGGCCTGGTTCCGTACCGGCCCTTCTTGATCGATGATGATGCCCGGGGCCGCCGTTCTCGTACGGCACCCGCTGTCCCAGGACCAGGAACAGGAAGGGGTTCCCCATGCGGGAGACGACGCCGGACCGGTCTCCGTCCGACGATCGGTCCGTCCACGGCTCGGACGAGGATGCCCAGGTGATCGTGGTGGGAGCGGGACCGGCGGGCTCGGCCGCGGCCTTCCACCTCGCCAGAGCGGGCGTCGATGTCCTGCTCCTGGAGAAGTCCCGCTTTCCCCGGGAGAAGGTGTGCGGGGACGGCTTGACTCCACGGGCCGTGTACCAGCTCATCCGGATGGGCGTCGACATCAAGGCTCCGGGGTGGACGCGTTCGCGCGGGATGCGCTGGGTGTCCGGGGAACATCAGGTGCACATCGACTGGCCCGCGCTCGGGCGTTACCCGGACTTCGGCCTCTCGCGCAGCCGGCACGACTTCGACGACATCCTGGCCCGGCACGCCGTCGCCGCCGGAGCCCGGCTGCGCAGCGGCGTGAAGGTGACCCAGCCGCTGACCGACCGCGCCGGCCGTATCACCGGCGTCGGTGCCACGACCGAAGCGAAGGAGCCGCTCGCCTTCCACGCACCGATCGTCATCGCCGCCGACGGTGCCTCCGCCCGCCTCGCACTCAGCATGGGCCTGCAGCGGGACAGGAAGAGGCAGATCGCGACGGCCGCCCGCCGCTACTACCGCAGTCCGGAACGCTCCCGGGAGGAGTACCTGGAGCTGTGGGCCGACCTCCGCTTCCCGGGCAGTGATCACTACCTGCCCGGGTACGGGTGGATCTTCCCCATGGGCGACGGCCGCGTCAATGTCGGTCTCGGTGCGCTGCCTCACCAACGGCACGGAAAGGCGGACCTGCGCGCCACGTTGGACGAGTGGCTGGCCCGTACCCCGCACGCATGGGGACTGCGTGAGGAGAACGCCGAGGGCCCCGTCCGGAGCGCCGCCCTTCCGCTGGGCTTCAACCGTCACCCCCTCTACACCCGGGGGCTCCTCCTCGTCGGCGACTCCGGAGGCATGATCAGCCCCTGGAACGGCGAGGGCATCGGCCAGGCCATGGAAGCCGGTGAAGTCGCGGCCGAGACCGCCACGCTCGCCCTCGCACTACCCCGGGGACCCGGGCGGGAGCGGGCGCTGCACGGCTACCCCGTCGAGATGAACCGCCGCTGGGGGCGGTACTACCGGCTGGGGAACACTGCGGCAGACCTTGTCTTCAGCCGTTCCGGCTTCCAACCGGTCCTCAACCGTTACGTCATGGGGTCGCCGTTCCTGCTCGACACCCTGGCCCGGCTGCTCACCAACCTCACGGACAAGCCCTCGCACGACCTGATCGACCATCTGCTCAATGGTGTCGTGCGCCTCGTCCCGGAACCGAAGGTGCGACGCAGGCGCTGACGCGCCCGGCGGGCGTGGGCCGTGTCTACGACCGGCGCCGGGGCTTCCCGCGCTTGCCGCCGCCCTTGGCGACACCGCCAAAACCGCTCCGCGGGCTCTTCCCGGACGCCTTGCCGGCGGCCTTCCCGGTGCTGGGCTTGCGCCGTGCGGTGCCCGTACCGGGGCGTCCGGTCTTCGATTCCTTCGGTTGTGCCGGGGACTTGGGGCGGCCCCGTGAACTGTTGACGGTCCGGCCCCGGACGATCCCGATGAAGTCCTCCACCAGGTCCGTGGTCTCGTCCTCCAGCCACGACAGCGCGACACGCGACTCGGGGGCGTCCGACACCGGCCGGTACGTGAGGTCCTTGCGGTGGTGCAGGCGGGCGAGCGACTGCGGGACGACGAGGAGGCCCACTCCTGCCGCCACCAGCTCGATGGCGTCCGCCGTCGTGGCGGGTCGATCGATCGCGGGCCGTCCCGGCCGGTGCTCCCAGACGAGGGTGTCGTCGAGCGGGTGGAGCACGATGTCATCGGCGAGATCCTCGGCGGAGACCTCGTCGACCGCCGCGACGACATGGTCCTTCGGAACCACCACGACCGTCGTCTCGGTGTAGAGGGGGATCGCGCTGAGGCCAGTCCGGTCGATCGGCAGCCGTACGAGACCCGCGTCGGCGCCACCGCCCCGCAGCACGTCGGACGCCTCGGCGGCCGACACCCCGATGAGGGTCAGGGGGACGTCGGGCAGCCGCTCGTTCCAGATCCGCACCCACTTGGTGGGCGTCACCCCCGGGACATACGCGAGCCGGAACGAAGGGGTTTCTTCCGAGCTTGTCACTCCGCCAGGTTACCGGCCCTGGTCAGAGGTAGCGCACATGCTCGATACCCTTGACACCATGACGTCGCAGAAGACCGCCCAGACAATGAAGCCCGCAACCGCGGCAAAGAAGCTGGGTGTGTACCTAGAGGCCACCCCCGCCGAGTTCCAGGAGGGTGTCGTCTCGCGCACCGAGCTGAACGCACTGCAGTCCGATCCTCCCGAGTGGCTGCAGGAACTGCGACGCAACGGCCCGCACCCCCGGCCGGTGGTCGCGGCGAAGCTGGGCGTCTCCATCTCGGGTCTCGCCCGTGGCGGAATCACGGACGCCCTCACCACGGAGCAGATCGAAGCGCTGAAGACGGAAAACCCCGACTGGCTGCAGCAGGAGCGCACCACCCAGGCCGAGGTCCGGAAGGAAGCGGTGCGTATCCAGGAGAAGAAGAAGGAGAAGGACGCAGCCCGCGGGTCGCGCTCCTGACTTCTGGCTTCCTGCCCCCGGCACCTCCGTCCCCGGCGCGTACGGGCGCGCTCAGGCGCCGGCGGGCCCCGTCTCCCGAGAACGGCACGGTCCCGGCGCCGGGCCCCGCAGGTCGAGGACCGAGCTGCTCAGCAGCGGCTCGATGCTGCACCCCTGCCGACCCGACTGGCGCCGTCGTCGAGACGCAGCCCGGGCTCCGTCGAAGAGCGCTGCGGTACGCGGGGCCGTCGCCGTTCGCCGTGCCTACTCCTGCCCCGGCGTGACCGCCGGGATGTTCTCGGGGTTCAGCAGCTGTGTCAGATGGCGGGCCGAGGCGTCCCAGGACCAGGATTCCCGCGCCCAGACGCGGCCCGCGGCTCCCATCTCGGCGGCCAGGTCGGCGTCGAGAAGTATCCGGGTCAGTGCACCGGCTACCGCCGTGGTGTCGGTGCCGTCGACGACGCGGCCGGTCCGGCCGTCGAGCACCGTGTCCGGAGCACCGCCCGAGTTGCCGACGACCACCGGCAGACCGCTCGCCGCCGCCTCCAGGAACACGATCCCCAGCCCCTCCGCCTCCAGCCCCGCCTTCCGGGTGCGGCACGGCATCGCGAAGACGTCCGCCGCCGCGTAGTACGCCGGCGTCTCGGTGTGCGACTTCCCGCCCACGAAGCGGACCGCCCCCTCGCCGTGGCGCAGCGCGAGCTTGCGCAGCCGTGCCTCGTCCGGGCCGCGTCCGACCACGACGAGCACCGCATCGGGCACCTCCCGGCGGATCAGCGGCAGAGCCCGGATCAGCATGTCCTGGCCCTTGCGCGGGACCAGCCGGGCCACACACAGAATCACCCGCTTGCCCTGCAGACCGAGCTCGGCCCGCAGGGCGGACCCGGCGTCCGCGTCGGGCCGGTACACCTCCGCGTCGACCCCCGGCACCAGGCGGCTCATCCGCGCACGCGGACCGAGGGACGGCTCGATCCGGGTCCGCGTGTACTGGCCGAGATACGTGACGACATCCACGCCCTCACCGATGCGGCGCATCATCCGGCGTGCACCGGGTGTCCTGGCCCACCAGATCTCATGGCCGTGGGTGGTCGCCACCATGCGCCGTATGCCACTGCGGCGCAGCGCCGGCGCCATCAGGGCGAGCGGCGCCGCGGCCCCGAACCAGACCCGGTCGCAGTCATGGGCCCTGGCTATCTCGACCGCGCTGCGCGTGACCCGCCCGGTCGGCAGCAGCATGCCGCTGGTATCACGTACGACAGGAAACGGGAGCGCCGCGTCGTAGGCCGTGTCACCGGGCTCACGCGACGTGTAGACCACCACGTCGTCGTCCGGTATCCGCGTCGCCATCGCGTGCACGAAGGTCTCGATACCTCCCTGACGCGGCGGGAAATCGTTGGTGATGACAAGGGTGGAGCCCATGAATGCGTTGGATCCTTCAGCTGGATGGGGTCGAGCGAACCGTGAAGAGGTAGTTGCGGCAGTCGTCGGTCACGTCGGCCACACGTATCCAACTCCCGTTCCGCCAGCGGTACATGGCGTAGTCGAGCTCGGCGAGCCGGCCGACCAGTTCGGCCGCCTTCATGTCGTACTTCTCCAGGTGCCGGTCCTCGATCTCCAGCAGGAGGGCGGGGCGGTGGCGCAGCAGCGTGCGCCGGGCGCCGGACAGCACGGCTGCCTCCGCCCCTTCGACATCGGCCTTGATGAAGTCGACCCGGTCCAGGCCCATGTGGTGACAGAGTCCGTCCACCGTCCGCACGGGAGTGGTCACGCGCCGGGAGGTGGCGAATTCGACGTTGGGACCGGGTCCCGAGGCGCCGTCGGTGAGGTAGGCGCGTCCGTGGACGGGCAGCAGGCGGCGCCGGGGCAGGCTCATCGTTCCTTCGTGCGCGCGCTCCCCGAGTGCCATGCGGTGCACGGTGACGTTGTCGCAGCCGAGGGTGGCGGCAACGGTCCTGAGCCATTGTGCGGGGCCGTGCAGCGGTTCAACGCTGTGCACCTTTCCCGACGGTCCGGCCAGCGCGGACAGACTCCAGGTGTAGAGGCCGTACTCGGCCCCGACGTCGAGGCAGACAGCGCCCGGCCGCACCAACGGCCGCAGTCCCGCCACTTCGTCTTCCACGAAGTCCCAGCGTGGGGATGCCCAGCGCAACGCGAGCGCGACCGACAGCACGCGCAGCCCCGACTGCGGGCGACCGTCGGCCCGGGGGGCCGAGGGATCCGGCCGACGGGTCAACCTGCCGCTCATCAAACGCCTTTCAGCCTGCACGGGCGCACGGGTTCTGTTGCCGGAGCGACGCCACACGCGGCCGGCGATCTATCGCATCATCGGATGCGGGATGATCCAATCCTTCTTCAGGAGCAGATTGGCCCGCGCGTCAGACCTGAGATGTACATCTCAGGTCTGGACCCGCCGGTCCGAAACCGTCATGAAGGAACACGGATCAGGGCTTAACGCCCCGGCCGGGCGAGCAGGCGGTTCCCTCGGAGGAGCCTCAGTATCCGCCGGGGCGCACCAGGCCCGTCTCGTACGCGTGGATGGCTGCCTGGGTGCGGTCGCGCAGGCTCAGCTTGACCAGGATCCGGCTCACATGGGTCTTGACGGTCTGTTCCGCCACCACCAGCCGCTCGGCGATCTCCGCGTTCGACAAACCCTGCGCGATCAACGACAGGACCTCGGTCTCGCGCTCCGTGAGGTTGCCGCTGCGGCCCTTGACCGGGCTGCGGGGGACGTCGGCCATCCGGGAGAACTCGGCGATGAGACGCTTCGTGATGTTCGGGGCGAGCAGGGCCTCACCGGCCGCCACCACCCTTACCGCCTGGGCGAGTTCCGCGGCTGACGCGTCCTTCAGCAGAAACCCGGACGCCCCGGCGCGCAGCGCTTCGTAGACATACTCGTCGAGGTCGAACGTGGTCAGGACGAGGACCTTGGTGGTGTCGGCGGGTGACGCCATGATGCGTCGTGTCGCCTCGATGCCACCGACCCCGGGCATCCTGATGTCCATCAGAACGACGTCCGGGGTCAGTTCGGCGACCTTGGCGACGGCGTCGATGCCGTCCACGGCTTGGCCGACGACCTCGATGCCGGGTTCGGCGTCGAGCAGCACCGTGAAGCCCTGACGGACCATCATCTGGTCGTCGGCGATCAGTACGCGGGTGGTCGTCACTGGTTGCCCTCGACAAGGTAGGCGGGTTCGGCGGGCAGCTGTACGGGCAGCATCGCGATCACTTCGTATCCTCCGTCGGGGGTGGCGCCGGAGGCCGGCGTGCCACGCACCTGGACGCCACCGTGCGGGGCCCCGCGCAGGCGGCCCCCTCCAGCGGTCCTCGCACAGCCACCGGATCAGGCACGAGGGGCGCTCGGGGTGGCCGCGGGCAGCAGGCCCCGGACGGTCGGTGCGGGCGCCGGTACGTCGGAGGGCCTGACCGCACCCGATACCGGTACGGCCACCGACGCGACGACCAGTGCGGTGAGCAGGGCGCGGCGCAGGCGTCTTCTGCGTGGGCGGGACACCACAGAATGGTTCCTTCCGTACCGGATGTCATTCTCGATTCCGGTACGAAGCTATGGATCACACCTCGTAGTCGGCATCCCGCCGGGGAGTGAACCTTGCGCGTAGTTATGAAGTACGGGGGTAGGTGGCGGATTCCGTCAACCGCCGACTCGCACGCATCCGCGGCGGGCCCTGCTCGCAGGACGCACGGGTCCCGGATCAGCAGCGCTCAGCGGCCGACGAGGTCGTGGGCGGTTCGGATGATGTGGGTGCGTGAAATGCCCGCGGCGTCGAGGAGTTCCGAGGTGGTTCCGGAGCCCGGCAGCTTGCGTACGGCGAGGTGGGCGAATGCGGGAGCAAGTCGCTGTGCGGCGAGTGCGGACAGCACGGCCTCACCGATGCCGCCTTCGGGGTGGTGGTCCTCGACGACGACCAGTGCGCCCGTTTCCCGGGCGGCGCGGGCGAGCATGTCGAGGTCCAGCGGCTTGACGGAGTACAGGTCGACCACCCGGGCAGGGATGCCGTCGGCGGCCAGCTGGTCGGCGGCTGCGAGGCATTCGTGAACGGTGACACCGGCGCCGATGAGAGTGACCCGGTCGCGGTCGCTCGCGCGCAGCGTCTTGGACCCGCCGACGGGAAAGGTCTCGTCGGGGCCGTAGAGGACGGGGTAGGCACCCCGGGTCGTGCGGAGGTAGGAAATGCCGTCCAGATAGGCCATGGCGGCGGTCAGGGCGGCGGTGGATGTGGCGTCGCTGGGGTAGAGCACGGTGGAACCGTGGACGGCCCGCATCATGGCAAGGTCCTCCAGGCCCATCTGGGACGGGCCGTCCGCACCGATCTCGACACCGCAATGGGTCCCGCACAGGCTCATGGAGATCTGGGAGACAGCCGCCATGCGGATGAAGTCATGGGCTCGGGTGAGGAAGGCCGCGAAGGTGGTGGCGTACGGGCGGTAGCCGCGTACGGCCATACCGACGGCGCTGGCGATCATCTGCTGCTCGGCGATGTAGGTCTGGAAGTACCGCTCCGGGTGCGCCTTGCCGAAGTCCTCCGCGTGGGTGGAGTTGCCCACCTCGGCGTCCAGGGCCACGATGTCGGGCCTGGCGCCGATCGCGGCGAGCGCCTTGCCGAAGGCGACGCGGGTGGCGACGGATTCGCCGATCCGGAATTGCGGCAGCGTCACCTGCACGGGGGCGGCCGGGGCGGCGGAGGGGGCAGCGGACGGGCGGTGGCCGCGAACGGTGAGGTGGCGTACGCCGCCCAGTTCGGTGATGGCGCGCGCGGCGAGGTCCTCGGGCAGCGCCTTGCCGTGCCAGCCCTCGGCATCCGCGACCTCGGAGACACCCTGGCCCTTGACGGTCCTGGCGACGACGACCGTGGGGGCCTGCCCGTCTCCTGCGACGGCCAGGGCCTGCTCGACGTCCGCGAGATCGTGGCCGTCGACGACGAGGGCGCGGCAGCCGAACGCTTCGGCCCGGCGGGCGTAGGCGCCGGTGTCCCAGCCCAGCTCCGTGGGTCCCCTCTGGCCGAGACGGTTCACGTCGATGATCGCGACGAAGTTGGCCAAGCGGTGGCGGCCCGCCTTGTCCAGGGCCTCCCACACCGACCCCTCGGTCATTTCGCTGTCGCCGCACAGCACCCATACCCGGTACGGCAGGTGTTCCAGATCGCGTCCGGCGAGCGCGATGCCGACGCCGTACGCGATGCCCTGGCCCAGCGAACCGGTGGCCGCGTCCACCCAGGGCAGGACCGGAGTCGGGTGACCCTGCAGACGAGCGCCGTTGCGGCGGTAGGTGGTCATCAGTTCCTCTTCGCCGATCGCGCCGGCGGCGAGGAACATCGAGTACAGCAAGGGGGAGGCGTGGCCCTTGGAGAAGATCAGGTGATCGTTGGCAGGGTTCTTCGGGTTCTGCCAGTCGTAGCGCAGTTGGCGCGTCATGAGGACGGCCATCAGATCCGCGGCGGACAGGCTGGAGGTGGGGTGGCCCGAACCGGCGGCGGTGCTGGCGCGGACGGAGTCCACTCGCAGTTGCTGAGCCAGCTGGAAGACCTGGTCGAGGCCGCTGTCCGGCCCTAGGGAGACAGTGTGGGTGTTCTGGGCCGTCATCGCGGTTTCCTCTCTCGTCCTGCCTTCTGATCCGGGCGTTCTGAGCCGGGCGTTCTGAATTCGGGCGTTCGACGGCCGCCGGCTCGCGGGCCGCGCGCAGGGACTGCGCGCGTGGCGTCTGCGGCCCCCTGCCGACCGTATGTCCATGGCGCGGGGGCCGCGATTCAGCGGGGGCCGTGATTCACACGCGTGCCGGTCCGATGGTGCGGTCCAGGAGTGCGGTCAGTGCCGTCCAGTGGCGATCGTCCGCTGTGCCGTCGTACCTGACGGTGTCCGCCTGGGTGAAACCGTGGTGCGCCCCGGTGTAGACCTCACCGTGGTGGCGCACGCCCGATGCGGTGAGGGCCTCTTCGAGGCGGTCGATCTGCTCGGGGGGCATCGAAGGATCCTGGTCGGCGTGGCCGAAGTACAGCTCCGCGGTGATCCGGTCGGCGAGCAGGTGCGGGCTGTCGGCGGAGTCGGTGGCCAGGTTCGCGCCGTGGAAGCCGGCCGCGGCCGCGATCCGCTCCGGGTACGTGCCTGCGGTGCGCAGAGCGAGGCCGGCGCCCATGCAGTAGCCGGTAACACCGACCGGCCCGTCGGCGGCCATGGGGCAGTCGGCGAGCCAGTTCAGACAGGCGTCGGCATCGCGCATCGCCAGATCGGGTGTCAGTGACCGCAGGATCGGGCCGAGACGCTCGAAGATGTCCGGCCGTCGGGCCGGATCGATGAATTCGGGCAGTTCGACCACCGGCGCTCGCCCATGGCGGTAGAAAACGTTGGGTACCAGGACGGTGTAACCGATTCCGGCAAGGCGGTCGGCCATCTTCTTCAGCTGGGGACGGAGTCCGAAGGCGTCCATGTAGAGCAGGACCGCGGGGTGCGGACTGCTGTCATCAGGATGGGCCAGGTAGGCGTCGGCAGCGCCGTCCTGTGTGGGAATGTCCACGGATGTTCCGCGCACGGAGGACATGGGCGGTTCTCCTCTCTCGTCGGGCGCTCCTCCGTGCCCGGGGCAGGAGGTGTGCGGTTGCGGTCAGCGACCGTAGACGGTCGTTGATCGTTCGGGCGGTTGTCCGGCCGCGGCCGGGCACGCCGTCGGGGACGTGGTGCCGGTCTTCCGACTCGGTATCGTCGTCCGGCAGCCCCGGTGAACGAGGCGTACGAGACGAACGAACAGCACTCGCGCGGACAGAGTAGGTGCAGTTCCCGGCAGGGAGCCAAGAACGGTGAAGGACTCGCAATCCCGATGACAGAAAACTCCGACATGATCGACTTTGTTCGGGCACGTCTCGCCGAGGAGGAACAGATCGCGCGAGCGGCAGGCGGAGAGAACTGGCGGTGTCCGGCCGACGTGCCCGGCGAGGTCCACGACCGGTCCGGCGCCATCGCGTTCATCGTGCGGAATCGCGGATTCGACCAGCACATCGCTCACCAGGACCCTGCGCGTACGTGCCGCCGGATCGAGACGAGCAGGGTTCTCCTCAATGAGTACGCGGAGGTCGCCGACAGGGATACCGACCGCCCCGAGCACGACTTCTCATCCGGCCGTGCCGTCGGACTCGGCTTCGCCGTCCGGCAGATGGCCGCAGAGCACGCCGGCCACCCCGACTACCGGGCCAAGTGGCTGCCACGGTTCATCCAGTAGCGTCCGACGCCTGCCGCCGCGTCCGGGAAGCAGACGCGCCGGCGACTGCCCGCGGGCGTTCCGGGGCGCCGCGGCCTGGCGGGCGGAGCCCTGACCGAGGTCCTGTACGGCTGTTTCGTCCCCGCTCGGCCGCACCACGGCCCTTCCGCGCTGCCCGATGCATGGGGCAGGCGCACACTGGAATCGTGCGCCGATCGTGCCGGTGATCATGTCCGCATACGCCGCGACTCGCGCCGCACCCTCGGCTCATGTGCCCGCAAGGCATCCGCCTGCACCACGTCCTTGCCCTGCTGCGCAAGCGGGGCCGGCGCACCCGTCACGAGGTCGAGTGCGCCCGGAGCAGCGTGGGCCGATGCGCACCCACCGTGCTCGACGGACGGTTCCGCGGCGGACCGCCGACCCCTCGCGAAGGTCCCCCGGCGCACCTCATTGACGCACCGAAGAACCAACACCCCATCACCAGGAGGCAGCTATGGAGTTCGACGTGATGGTGGAGATCCCTCGGGGATCCCGCAACAAGTACGAGACGGACCACACCCTGCACCGCATGCGCCTGGACCGAATGCTCTTCACGTCCACCAAGTACCCGGCGGACTACGGCTACATCGAGGGAACGCTGGGCCGCGACGGCGATCCGCTGGACGCTCTCGTACTGGTCGGAGAGCCGACGTTTCCCGGCTGCATCATCGAGTGCCGGGCTGTCGGCATGTTCGTCATGAAGGACGAGAAGGGGCCCGACGAGAAGGTCCTCTGCGTGCCCGCCCATGATCCGCGCTACACCTCCATGCAGGACATCGGCGACATTCCCACCTTCGACAAGCTGGAGATCACCCACTTCTTCGAGGTCTACAAGGACCTCGAACCCGGCAAGTCCGTGGAGGGATCCCACTGGGAAGGACGGGATCCGGCGTACGCGGAGATCGAGGCATCCCGCGAACGCGCCGTCGCCGGGAGCAGCGGAGAGCTCTCGTGACCACCTCGGGTCTTCCGGCGGGCCGGAACGGGGATCCTCAACGCCTGACGCGGACGCCGCGCGGCACGGCGAAATCGGTGAGCGCCGCCGTGCCCGGAGCGAGCCGGGCCCACGTGCCGGGCAGCACCAGCACCGCTACCGCGGCGGTCGGGAACTTCACGCGGGCCCGCGTGAGTGCTTCGTCGTCCCCGTCTCCCGCCAGAGACAGGACCATGTCCTGCACTCCTGGCTGATGGCCGATCAACAGCACGGTCCGCCGCCGCTCCGGGACGTCACGCACGACGGAGACCAGGACGGACGCGTCGGCCTCGTACACCCGCGGCTCGAAAACCACCTCCGGCGCGGTACCCAGTTCCGCCGCAACCAGATCCCAGGTCTGTCGGGTACGCCGGGCGGTCGAGCAGATGACCAGGTCGGGCACGCACTGTGCCTCGTACAGCCACCGTCCGGCCGCCGGGGCGTCCCGGCGGCCCCGGCCCGCGAGCGGGCGTTCGTGATCGGGTACACCCTCCGGCCAGGCCGACTTGGCGTGCCGCAGCACGATCAGCCTCGCCGCCGCCGACCTGGGCACGGTCTCACCCGCTTCCGGTAGCCGGACGCGCCCGATCTCGCGGATGAGTCAGGTCCTGTCCTGTCGATCTTCGTGGATCAGCACGGGGCGTCCGGTGCGGTGCATCGCAAGGCGGAGGATCGTCCTCGTACTGGACGTACTCGGGCGACTCCGACAACGCGGCGAGGTGCCGCGCCAGGCGGTCCGGGCCCGCGAAGATCGGCAGGACAGGACCTACAGGCCGGGACACGGTCCGGACAGACAAGCCCTACGCACCCCCTGCGTGCACGGCCGGCTCCGGGGCGAGCGGCAGGTCGGATACGACTGGATCACACAGAATCATCGGCGCCATGCGGCGCGGTTACGGCGAGCCTCATCGCCGGATGTGTCCAGTGTCCCGCGCGAGGACGGGCGCCACAACCGCCGTACCTCCCCCCACCCCCGCCCGGACAGGAGAACGTCCCCGGCACCCGCTAGGCTTGCCCGAGGCGGTGGTCCCGTACGCACCGCACGGCGGTGGGGCCCGCCGTACCCGAACCGCGGCAACGACGCCGCCAACGGTCCCTACTTGCGACGCGCACTTCACGCATGCCCGTGCCCGGCGAGTAGGAGACGTACGTGAAAGAGTCCCGGAGCCCGATCCCCCCGATGGTGAACGAACCCGTCGACCCCGACGTCGATCTCCACGTTCCCGCGCAGCACAGGGAACTCCGGCTGCGCCAGGGCCCCGTGGTGGCCGCTGTCGCGCTCGGCGGCGGGGTGGGGACGGCCGCACGGTACGGGGCCTCGCTCCTGTGGCCCACCGCGGCCGATGCCTTCCCGTGGACAACCTTGGCCGTCAACGCCATCGGCTGCGCGGTCATCGGTGTCTTCATGGTCGTGATCACCGACGTCTGGGCGGCCCACCGGCTCGTACGCCCCTTCTTCGGCACCGGCGTCCTCGGCGGCTTCACCACCTTCTCCACCTACGCCACCGACATCCAACGCCTGGTGGACGGGCGCGAAGCACGCACCGGCCTCGCGTACCTGGCCCTCACGCCGCTGGCCGCCATGGCCTCCGTGTGGATCGCGGTCACCGTGACGCGACGCGTCATCGAATGGAGGCAGCCATGAGGCTCACCGGTTCCGCGCTGCGCGTCACCATCTTCATCGGCGAGAACGACATGTGGCACCACAAACCCGTGTTCACCGAGATCGTCCACCGGGCCCGCAAGGCCGGTCTGGCCGGCGCCTCCGTCTTCCGCGGTATCGAAGGCTTCGGCGCCTCCTCCCTGATCCACACGACGCGATTGCTGTCCCTGAGCGAGGACCTGCCGGTCGCCATCGTGATCGTCGACACCGATGACCGGATCCGGACCTTCCTGCCGCAACTGGATGAACTGGTCACCGAGGGGCTCGTCGTCCTCGACGACTGCGAAGTCATCCGCTACACGGGCCGTCACGCCCGCGCCGAGGAGGGGCGGTGAACTGGCTGCTCGTGATCGTGGGCGCCATGGTCGGAGCCCCGCTGCGCTATCTGACCGACCGCACGGTCCAGTCCAGGCACGACAGCCTCTTCCCGTGGGGCACCTTCACGGTCAACGTCGTCGGCTGCTTGGTCCTCGGGCTGCTCACGGGCATGGTCACGGCCGGAGCAGCCTCCTCCGACGTACAACTGCTTGTCGGCACCGGCCTGTGCGGGGCACTCTCGACGTACTCCACCTTCTCCTACGAAACGCTGCGCCTGGCGGAGGACGGTGCCCGGTTCTACGCCGCGGCCAACGTCGCGGCGAGTGTGGTGGCCGGGCTCGGAGCCGCGTTCACCGGCAGGGCGCTCGCCCAGGCCATCTGGGGATAGCCACTCCTCGGGCGGGGCGCTCGCACCTGCCTGGCCTCCTCGATCCTTCGCGGGGGCGATGCCGGACGTTCCGTAACACCAGCCGGGCCGCGCGGGCCGCCCGGTCGGCGGCACGGATCCGGTCACCTCGTCGAAGGAGACCCGGCCCGGTGCCGCCCGGTCCGGGTGTGTCAGGCGCGGGTGCGGAGGGTGCCTCTGGTGAGGCCGAGCAGGCGTTCGGCTGTTGCGATGGCCATGTCTTCGAGCACCGGATGGTCTACCTGTGTGTCGTCATTGGCGTACGCGCCGAGACCGTCGACGGTGACCAGGATGTGCAGGGCCACTCCGAGTGCGTCGTCGGTCGTGAAGTCCCCGGTGCGGCGGCCTTCCTCGATGAGGTCCGCAAGGGCGGTACGCGTCGCGGACTCCTGCGTGCTCACCGCCGAGCGCAGCCCCGGCTTGAATCTGCTGACATGCCGCGCGTTGAGCCACAGTCGGCTGAGATCGCGGTATTCGCCGTCGGTGAGGCGCACGAGGAAGCGCCCCAGCCGCACGTCCGGAGGAAGCCCGTGTTCGTCACGCGGCAGGAGCGATTCGCGTTCCTTCGTTGCAGCGTGGGAGAACGCCTCGCTCACCAGGTTGTCCGCGGCCGGGAAGTAGTGGCCGATGAGCCCGGGGCGGACGCCCAGCTCGTCGGCGACGCGCCGGAGCGTGATGCGCTCCAGCCCCTCTTCCAGCGCGATGCTCGCCGCGGTCTGCACGATTTCCGCGCGGCGCTCGCCGGGCAGCTTCCGGGTTCGTGTCGGCTGAGGTCTTGACGTCATGGAGGACACGCTATTGGATGTGTGCCCAACATGCAGTTGGCCATTTGCCCAATAGCGGCTCACGGCCGACGGATCCGAGAGGCCCCGATGACGACGACGAATCCCGGCTCCTCCGCGAGCCTCCTCGACGAACACGGCTCCGAGCGCACGGGGCATGTGGAAACAAGGGGTATCGACCTGGTTCCTGCGGACGAGCGCGGTGGGCGACCGCGTCAGCTGTTCGCTGTCTGGGCAGCGCCGAACGTGAGCTACCTGAGCTTCGTCGTCGGCGCCACGCTGATCCTCATGGGCCTTACGCTCCCGCAGGCCCTCGGCGTGATCCTCGTCGGGAACCTGCTGTGGATCTGTACGGGCGTCGTCGCGGCGAGCGGTCCGGCCGCCGGCACGAGCGGGTCGGTCATTTCTCGCGCAATGTACGGCGTCGTGGGCAACAAGATCGTGCTCGTCGTGACCGGCTGGCTCATAGCCGCCGCCTACCTCGCCCTGAACTGGTCGGCCGCCTCGGTCGCGGGCATCGGACTGGCCGGCCGGTTCGGCCTGCCGGACAGCTCGGCCGTCGACGCGGCCGTCATCTGCGTCATCGCCGGGGGAACGCTGCTGATCGCGATCTTCGGATACGCGACGATCGTCCGTCTCTACACCGCCCTCAGCGTTCTCCTGACCGTTGTGTTCATCGTCGTCACGGGGTACGTGCTTGCCGGAACCGACTGGTCCTACGCTCCGGCCGAGCCGCTCAAGGGGACCGCGCTCGCCGTGGCACTCGGCACGGGTTTCACCGTCATCGCCTCCACTCCGCTCTCGTACAGCAACAGCCCGGACCTCGCCCGCTACTTGCCTCGCGACAGCAGCCCGGTCGCCATCGCCGGGTGGACGGCGCTCGGTGCGTACCTGCCGAGCACCATCTTCACCATGGTCGGCGCGCTCGCGGCCACCAGCCTCGACATGAGCGACCCGGAATCCGCGCTGGAGAGCATCCTGCCGGGCTGGTTCATCCCCGTCTTCGTCATCGCGGTCGTCGTCAACACCATGACGAACAACGGCATGACTGCCTACAGCGCCAGTCTGTCCATCCAGTCGGTCGGCGTCCGTCTCGCGCGCATCCCGGCCGTCTTGATCATCGGTGTACTCGGCACGATCATGACGCTGTACGCGATCCTCGTCTTCGACTTCCTGACCAGTGTCAACACCATGCTCCAGCTCGTGGTCGTCGTGACCGGCCCAGGCATGGCGGTGGCCGTGACCGACCTGGTCCTGCGGCGCAACCGCTACAACGGGGCCGACCTTCTCGAACAGCAACGCGGCGGCCCGTTCTGGTACCACCGCGGCGTCCACTGGGCCGGATTCCTCGCACTCGTTGTCGGCGGCCTCACGTCCGCGATGTGGGTGAACACCAGCTTCTGGACCGGCCCGATCGCCAAGGCTCTGGGCGACGTCGACCTGGCGATTCCGTCCGGCATGATCGCCGCTGCCGCCGTCTACTGGGCGATGACCCGCGCCCTTCGGAGCATCCCGCGCAACTGACGCGTGCTCCCGATCGGGCGGCCCCGTGCGCACGAGCCACCCCTGCAATCCCGTACACCCCTCCCCCGATACCCCCGTACATCGAACGCAGCAGAACAGAAGGAAAAGGAACCTGTGCACGCCGACGTCATAGTGCTCGCCCGCCACATCGAACATCTGACCGGGGAGACCGTCGACCCGTCCGCGAACGCGGTCGCGATCGCTGATGGTCGTATCATCGCCGTCGGCGACGCGCCGGACCTCGAACCACTGCGGGGCCCCGGCACGGCCGTCCACGAGTTCCCGGGCGCCGCTGTCCTGCCCGGCCTCACCGACGTCCACGCGCACCCCGTTTGGGGGTCGATCTCGATCGGCAGCGGCGTGGACCTGTCCGGCGCATCGACCCTCGAGCAGGTGTTCACCCGCCTGACCGAGGCCGCGGACGCACGGGCGATGGACGAGTGGATCACCGGATACGACCTCGATGTGAACGTGTTCCACGGCGACCCGACCGGCATCGTGTTCGCGGAGCGCTTCCCCGGCAGACCGATCTCGCTGATGACACGCGACGCACACGCGCTCGTCGTGAGCCCGCGCGTCGTGGAACTCGTCGGCCTGACCGGCCATGAGACGTTCACCGACGCCTCGTCGATCGAGGTCGGCCCGGACGGCCGCCCGACCGGCTTCGTGGTCGAACTCCAGGCCATGGACCTGGTATTCGACCACTACCCCGAAGTGCCCGTGGACACTGCCGCCGCATACGTACGCCACCAGCTCGAACAGCTCGCGCGCAGCGGACTCACCGGCCTGCACGCGCTCGACTTCTCCGACCCCTCCGAAGCGGTGTACCGGCGCATCGAGGAACACGAGGACCTGCCGCTGCGTATCCGCTGCTCTCCGCTGGTGCCGGCCGACTCACCGCCGGAAGTCTGGCAGCACATCGTCGATCTCCAGGGTCGGCGCGGGCGGCGCTGGCACGTCGAGGGCGCGAAGTTCATGCTCGACGGTACGGCGGACAACGGCACGGCATGGTTCGACCGCCCGGACATCCACGGCGAGAACCGCGAGCCGCTGTGGCGCGACATCGACGCTTACCGCGACGCGATGCGCTTCTTCACCGAGCGCGGTATCCCGACCGCTACCCACGCGATCGGCGACCAGGCCGTCCGGTTCGCCCTCGACGTCATCGAGGAAGTGGGCCCGGCCACCCGCGCCCCGCACCGCATCGAGCACATCGAGTCCATCCCCGACGACCTGCTGGGCAGGTTCGCTGAACTCGACGTCGTGGCAAGCCTCCAACCCGTGCACGCGACCCGGCACACGCGCGCCGACGGCACCGACAACTGGTCGCGGCGCATCGGGCCCGACCGCGTCGCCCACGGCTGGCGTACACGCGATCTCCTGGATCACGGCGTCGTCGTGGCGCTCGGCTCCGACTGGCCCATCGGCCCCGGCGATCCGCGCATCGGCCTGGCCGACTGCCAGTTGCGCCGCCCGGTCGAGGAGCCGGACGCGGCGCCCGTGCAGCCCGGCCAGGCGGTCTCCGCGCGCGAGGCGTACACCGGCATGACCGCCGCCGCGGCGTATGCCGCCGGCGCGTCCGCCGAACTCGGGCGGATCGCGCCCGGCTGTCTCGCCGACCTCACCGTGTTCGCGGCCAACCCGCTCGACCTCGCCCCCGAAGCACAGCCCGGCAACGCCGTCCTCGCGACGATCCTCGGCGGTGCCGTACAGCTCCACACGAACACCGCGAAAGGACGCTCGTGACCGCGACGTCAATCCCACGCCCCGAACACCGCCGCCACGTCAAGGCCGCCGAAGCCGACCCGCACACCCGCGGCATCGTTCGCGGCGAGCAACTGCGCGACGGGATCCCCGCCGCGATCGACGCATATGCCCGGCTCTTCACCCTCGGCTCCATCACCCCTGCCCAAGTACGCGAGGACGCCGAGCGCGCCCTCGACGTCATCGGACGGTTCCGCCCAGGAACGCGCGCCGAGATCGAAGGCATCGCCCGCGGGTCCGGCACCGAACCGTGGCGCATCGCCGCCCTCAACGCGCGCACCGAGATCCTGGCACGCAGCGCCACCGTGCCGCCCGGCGAATGCACCACGATCGTGCGCCGCATCACCGGCGCCGGCCGTTCGGCGCCACGCACGTTCGGCGTCCAGACATGGGACTGGCACATCGAACTGAGCACCCTGTGGCACACGCTGGAGGTGCGCGGCGGCCGACACGACTTCGTCGGCCTCACCGAAGACGGCATCCTCGGCAAGATCGGCGTCAACAGTGCCGGACTCGCCCTGCACTTCAACATCCTCGGACACGTCCGCGACAGCATCGGCGGCATCCCCGTGCACGTACTCGCAGCGATCGTCCTCGAAGAGGCGGGCAGCGTCGCCGAGGCCGTCGAGATCGTCCGCAGCGCACCCCTCACGTCGTCCGGTTCGTTCGCCCTCTTCGACGAGACGGACGCAGTCCTCCTCGACCTGAGCCCGGTCGGCGTGTTTTCGATGCAGCCCGAACACGACACGCTCGTGCGCACCAACCACTTCCTGACGCCGACCCCCGCCGCGGACGAGAAGACGTGGCTCTACCAGCCCGATTCGGGCGAGCGCTACGACTTCGTCCGCGCACGTCTCACGCGCGCACAACCGCCGACCACGCTGGACGACCTCACGGGCCATCTCGTGACAGGGGACGGTGAGCCGCCGGTGACCTGCCTTCCCGACCTGGACAAACCGCTCGGCCAACGCTGGGCAAGCCTCGCGACCGTCGCCCTCGAACCAGCGACGCACACCGCCAGAATCCTCGACGGCACACCCGCAGACATCGGCTCGCGCGACTGGCGCATCCTCACTGCCGGCTGATCCGGACGCAGCCCGCCCGTGGACGGCCTGGGCGGGCTGCCGCAATCCCGCGCATGCCCGGTTCGTCAAGGCAGGCGGCGAGCCGCGGACCCTCGATAACCGTGCTGCCCGCGGCCGGTCCCAGCCGGCCGCGAGCCGGACGGACGCCGAGGTCGGTACTCCCACCACGGCCAGGCGTCCGGTGCCCACGAGGGCGGGGCTGGCGGCCGGGCCCGGCCGGGCCGCCCAGGCCCGCGAAGTGACTCGTCAGGGCCGGTGCCGCAGCGCCCCAGGGCCCGTCGCCACTTCCACCAGGTCTGTTCACCTGGTGTACGACGTGGTCTTGCTGACCCACTGGGCGAGTGTGATCTGCGTCGTCGGGGCGGCTCGGTCCGGCCTGCGGTGATGGCCGCATTCGTCCCGGGTGGCCGCGCACGCCCGCCTGTTTCGGCCTTGGCCACAAGCCAGGGCGTCGCGCAGAAGGGTCAGGTGTGCGGGCACCGCCGCCCTGCGGTCGTGCTCGTCCAGGCATGTGTCGCAGGTCGCCAGGTGAGCCCTCACAGCACTCGCCTCATCGGGTGCGAGGATCTCGAGTGCCTGTCCAGCCAGTAGTTCACGGATCCTGCGGCATTCCTCGACGACAGGCTTCTCGCCGGACATCTTGGTCGAGCAGTGGGCTTCGGTCATGGCGAAACCTCCGTTCTTGGTCTCACCTTCGTCCAGCAACGGCCCCTGGCGCGTCGTCTCCACACAGTGATTCCCGACTACCACGGCTGCGGTATCCGGTACGCCGGACTACTGCTGGGACCCAGCTCAGAACACCGTGCCGACGATTACGCGGGCACCTCTGTCGGTTCTGGTGTCCGTCTACAACGTGGCCGACCGCACGGTCGCGGGCGGCGAGGCGTTACTGTCCCCGACGGCGACGCGGCTTGCCGCCAGCGGGTTGTCCCGAATCCCGAGCAACTGAAAGACCACCCCGCAGCCAATGGCGACGGCCAGTACGCCGAACGGGTGACAACGTCACCACACCAACGCGGAACGGCCGACCGCCGAAGGCGACTATTACCGGCGGCGAGGTCGGGAAGTCGTCGGTTCGTTCGATCCAGGGCATGGTTCCGGCGTGCCTGCAGGATCTGTACGCCGAGCTGCCGAGGGGCTCACCCCGTGGGCGAGGCCGAGGTGGCTGCGCCGCTGCACTGCATCGCCTGCCGGGGATGGTCCGTCGGCGTCTCGGGGCCCTCGTGCCGGACTGCCAGGAGGCGCTGGAGCCAGCGGGTACGGGCGTTGCGTGCGTCCTGGCTGAGGGCAGCCTGCGGTGCCAAGCTGTCGAAGCCGTGGTAAGCACCGGGCCATACATGCAGTTCAGCCTGGCCGCCGTCCTGCCAGATCGCGTTCGCGTAAGCCACGTCCTCGTCCCGGAACATCTCGGCCGACCCGACTTCGATATAGGCCGGGGGGAGTCCGGAAAGATCCGTGGCGCGGGACGGAGCCGCGTAGGGCGGCAGGTCCGCAGCACCGTAGCGGTCACCCAGCAGTGCCTTCCACGCGGTCGCGTTGGAGGTGAGGTCCCACACGCCCAGGCCCGTCATCTGATGACTGGAGAAGGTGCTGCCGCGGTCGTCGAGCATCGGGCACAGCAGCAGTTGCCCCAGTGCCGCAGGACCGCCGCGGTCACGTGCCAGCAGGGCAAGGCCCGCGGCGAGCCCGCCGCCGGCGCTCTTCCCTCCGATGATGATGCGATCCGCGTCGATGTCCAGTTCCGCCGCGTGCCCGGCCGCCCAGACGAGTCCGGCGTAGCAGTCCTCCAGCGGTCCCGGGTACTGTGCCCGTGGCGCCAACCGGTACTCGACCGAGATGACAGCCAGTTCCAGCGGAACGGCCCACTCGCGAAGAATCCGCGGAAGCACGGACCACGCGTTGCCCATGACCATTGCGCCTCCGTGCATGTAGTACAGCAGAGGCAGCGGCCCGACGAGCCCGGACGGCCGCGCGCTCACGAGGGTGACATCCGGTCCGTCCGGCGGTCCCGGCACACAGAACTCCGCCACCTCGAAACGGCCGTCGGCGCCAAGGTCCTCGGCCGTCGGCCTGGGCCGGGTCGCGGCATCCTGCTCTTGCCGGGCCTCAAGATTGCCCGGGGTGACCGGCTCTCTCGACTCCTTACCCAACGCAGCCAGCACGATGCTCAGTTCGGGGTCGAAAGGGGGCGCTGCCTTCGGTGTCGGGACACGGCCGGACTCCGACGGCGCGCGGCGAACACTCATGTCCCACCCTCCCCCCCTGTCGGACGGCGGGATACCGCCCGGCATTCCTGCTGCAACAGCTCGGCCGCACACACGTGCCGTGGGCACGCGGCCCGCTGACGGTGCCGTTCCCCGGCTTCCGTAGCGTCACCGGGGCCGAGGAGAATGCCATGGTCCTCCAATGCGGCCCCCTGTCCAAGGCCCAGCTCTCCGAGGTCGCTGAGCTGCTGCAGTGAGAGGCCCGGCCGAGCGCCCGGCCGCGTGCGCCGCCCGGACCAAGTGATCGACAGTATCGGGGCGAGCGTTGGAGTTGCGCCAGGACAGACAGCGGTGCGGTTCACGGGTTGGCGCCGTCACCGACGCCTGAGCGCCAGGGCGCGCTGAGCGCCAGGGCGGCCAACGGAAGACGAGGACCTGGCCGACACACCGGTGCCGGCGTCGGCGAACTGTGCGCGATCCGGGTCGTGGACCGAATGAGCTCGTCAGCCCCTTCGGCCGATGCTCCTTGGCTTCAGGACTGGGAGGCCAGTAGCGCTGAGCCCAGTGGGGGAGCCATCTGCGCCGAATGGGTGTCTGCGGACACTTTGCGGCCAGTCGCTGGACGGCGGGGCTGGACCGCGGTTCAGATGAAGAACGGGGATACCCGGAGTGGGCGGCGGAAGTGAGGCGGTGGCGATGGCGGAGGACCGGCAGGACCCGGGAGGCCGGGACGACGCCCCGCAGAAGGACCGGGACACCCCTCACGGGGAGACACCGGCCGGGGCGTCCTACATGTCGCTGCTGAACCTGCCGCTCAGCTCGGACCTTGACCGCATCGGCGAACAACTGCACGCCCTGGCTCGCGCTCAGGGCACCCTCCAGGGGTTGCTTCAGGCAGTGCTGAGCATCACCGGCGAACTGGAACTGCCCGCGGTCCTGCGCCGCATCGTCAGCACCGCGATGAACCTGGCGGGTGCCCGCTACGGAGCCATGGGAGTGCTCGACGAGGAGGGCAGGTTCCTGGCCGAGTTCATCCCGCTGGGACTCACCGCGAAGGAGCTGGCGCACCTGGAAGGAGTCGAACTCCCACGCGGACGGGGCCTGCTGGGCCACCTGATCCACCACCCCGAGCCGCTGCGGGTGAAGGACATCGCCGCGCACCCGGAGTCGGCCGGCTTCCCTCCCGGCCACCCGCCCATGCACTCCCTGCTCGGCGTCGCGATCAGCGTGCGCGGACGGATCTACGGCAACCTCTACCTCTCCGAACGCAAGGACGGGCGCCCCTTCGACCGGCACGACGAGGGCGTGATCCTGGCACTCGCCGGCACAGCCGGGGTGGCCATCGAGAACGCCCGTCTCTACCAGCAGGTCCGCCACAGCGCCGAACAGTTCCAGCGGCTGCTGCTGCCCCGCCTGCCGGACCTGCACCCGTTCACGGCGGGAGCGGTCTACCGCCCCGCCAGCGCCCCCGCCGCACTGGGCGGGGACTGGTACGACGCCATGCTGCTGCCCGACGGCGCCTGCGCGGCGCTGATCGGGGATGTGGTCGGGCACGACCTGCAGGCCGCGGCCAACATGTCGCAGATCCGCAGCATGCTGCGGGCCCTGTGCTACGACGGGCGCACCCCGCCCAACACCGTCCTCACCCAGCTCGACCGCATCATGGACGCCTGGGACGAGGCCCCCATCACCACCGCCCTGGTAGCCCGCCTGGAGCCCGCCGACGGCGGCTGGCGGCTGCACTGGACCAGCGCCGGACACCTGCCGCCGCTGTTGTTGCTACCCGACGGCCGCGTGCGCTACCTGGACACCGATCCCGGGGTCCCCCTCGGGGTTGCGGCCGAGCTGCCCCGTCCCGATCACTGCCAGGTGCTGCCGGTCGACAGCACCGTCATCCTCTACACCGACGGCCTGGTGGAATTCCCCGGCCAGCCGCTCGACCAGGGCCTGGACGCGCTCGCGGTCACCGCCTCCCAGCACGCAGGCCTGCCCCCGGAGGAGCTGTGCCGGGCACTGGCCGACCACCACCCCAGCGACGGCCACGACGACATAGCGGTTATCGCCCTGCGCACCCCACCCCTCACGGGCTACGCCCGCTCCTGACACCTCAAGACTCGGGGTAACGCCGTCCGGGAGGGGCCAATTCTCCTGCGCCCCTGGTCTCAGTGGTGGCGCCCGATCAAGGGCAGGCCGATCACAGTGCAGCGCGGTATGCCTCCAGACGGTCGGCCAACTCCTTCGGGTGGCCGAGCATGGGGCAGTGATCGCCTGGCATCTCGTCCGGCTGGAAGCCAAGGCGTTCGGCGACCGTCCTCCGCATGAACTCGGGAGGGAAGAAGCGGTCGTCGGACGACATGAGGAACCTGGTCGGCACCTTCGGCCACGTGTCCAGCGGCCACGGCTCTCCGAACGGAGTCGGCGCCTGGTTCCGCTGGTGCTCCGCCATGAACTCGGCGGCCAGATCGGCCGGAGTGTCCTGCAGCACGAGGGAGAGCGCGCCTTCGTCCGTGTCCTCTGCCACGCCCCTGCGCCGGTCGGCCTCCTGCCGTGCCGGGCCATAGCCGGTGTTGTCCCACCACTGCCCCGGTGACTCGCCCGGCACCGGTACCTGAGCCTGGAGCATCACCAGCAGATCCACTGACACCCGGTCGCACACCAGCGGACCGGTGAAACCGCCGAACGAGTGGGCGACGACGACGAGACCGGTGCGTTCGCTGATCGCCTCGACCACCGTGTCCGTGTACTCCGTGAGCCCGGCTGACTCGTCATCGCACGGCAGGTCCGGTGCGACTACCTCGTGGCCCCGGTCGCGCAGTTCGGCAGCCAGCGGCCCCCAGTACCACGAATCGACAGCCGCGGCATGGATCAAAACGTACGTCGTCATGAACGGGCCCCTCCACCACCAGTAGCTCACTGCGCTGCGGGCGAGTCTACGTACCGCTTCCCTTCCCGGTGGCGAAGTGCGCATGTGAGGAGACCTCGGTGCGGTGAGCGAGAGCTGACGACGGCGCCAATGACAATGGCCGGCGTGGCCCGCGCATGTCACCCACGCCGAGTACGGCGGCACCCGCAGCAGCACCCGCAACGCCTGATCCACCCCGGCCGCATCCCTAACGACCCCCGGCCCGGTCACCCGAGCACCCCGGCACCGGTCGAAGAAAGTCGTCATCATGCGCGGAGCCGTCATCCACGCTCCCGGGACATGCGCTTCGGGGAGCGCGCAGACCCGAAGATCGTCAACCCCAGCGACGTGAAGAACATCAAGCCCGGCCCGTTCGTCGTCGGCAAGCTGGACAGCCTGGCCGCCGCCATGCTCACGATGGGCCAACTGCTGCCAGCCGGCGCCTGACCACCCCGCATTCCGCACCGCTTTGCGCTCGTCGAGCTCCATCACTCCCCGGGGCGCGCATCATCAAAGGAGGAGAGACCATCGACGAGGAGTGGCGATGAGGTTGTCGTTCCTTGATCCCCTCTACGCGGAGCCGGGCCCGTTCGCCTCCGTGTACCTGGACACCTCCCGAGACGTCGAGCATCCCGAGCGGGCGATCGCGCTGCGCTGGCGGCGGCTGCGCGAGAGTCTGTCCCGTCAGGGCACGGACCGGGCGCTGCTGAACGTACTGGAGGAGGTGGTCGGCGCGGACACAGAGGTGCCGGGGTTGCACGGTCAGGCCATCTTCGCCGCCCACGGCACACTCGTCCTGGACGGGGAGCTGCCCAGGCCGCCCGAGCACGACTCCGCGCGCTACAGCACCCTGCCGGACGCGATGCCCCTGGTCACCCAGCACGTTCCGGAGATCCCCTACTTGGCCGTGGTCGTCCACTACGGCGGCCTTCCGACCGCCGAGACCCACGGCTGGGTAACTCTGGAGGCGGAGACCGGTATCTGGCCCGCGTCCACCGTCGCCCCGGGTGAGCGGCTGCACCGCAGGGTCGCGGTGGCGACCTGGCACCGCACCTCCCTCCGGCTCGGCCACCGGCTGGACGAACGGGCGCGGCGCGCCCATGCCGACGCCGTCGTCGTGGGCGGCGACGAGTGGGCGTGCAACGTACTGATCCGCCGCCTGCCACACACCCTGCGGGACAAGGTCGTACGCGTGGGCGGCCGGACCCCCACCGACACCGGACGCGCCCTGTTGGAGCCGCAGCTCGACGGCGTCTTCCGCGGCCGCATGGCCGCGCACGACCGGGAACTCGTGGACATCTTCATCGGCCGGCGTGCCCTGGACGGACCCATGACGCAAGGGCTGGCCACCACCGTCGCCGCCCTCCAGCGCGGCCAGGTCGCGGCACTGCTGCTGAACCGGCCGCCAGGGTCTTCGCTGCGGCTCTGGGCGGGCTCCCAGCCCACTCAGCTCGCCCTCACCGAGGCGGAGCTGATGTCCTTCGGCGTGCGGGCACCCCGCGAGGAACGCGCCGACGAGGCCCTCGTCCGGGCCCTCGTCGGCACCGGTGCCGAGCTGGTCGTCGTACCGGAGAGCGAGCTGAGGCTGCGCGACGGCGTGGGCGCCCTGCTGCGGTATACCGACCCGGGGACCCGGTCCTGACGCCGGCGCACTGCGTCTCCCGGATCACGGGTCGCCCCTTGCGCCCGACCGCCCCGAATCGCGCCGCGCGCGCAACGTGCCGACACTGGGCTGGAGTGGCAGCGCGGCGGATGAGTGGTGGATGGGGCGCATGGACAGGAGCAGGAGCGGCGCGGTGGAGAGGGACGTCTCGATCACCCCGCCCGGACCGGAACGCACCACGACCGGGGCCGCCGGCGCCACCGCCACGACCCCGCGGTCCGATGGCGCATGAAGGGACCCCCGAGGACCTGGTCCGCGCGGCCCACGCCGTGGGCGTGACCGACGACCGTCTCCTGGCGGCCGTACGGAGCATCCCCCGGGCGGAATTCGTCCCCGCGGACGAGGTGGCATCCGCGTACCGGGACACGCCCGTTCCGCTTCCCCACGGGCAGGTGACCACCCAGCCCTCACTGATCGCCATGATGGTCTCCGCTCTCGGCCTCACCGGAGACGAACAGGTCCTGGAGGTCGGGACCGGATACGGCTGGCAGACCGCGCTGCTGGCCCGCTTGGCCGCGCACGTCGTCAGCATCGAGCGCTGGCCCGACCTGGTCGACGAGGCCCGCCTGCGGCTGGCCGGGCAGGGCGTCGGCAATGCCGACGTCGTACTGGGCGACGGGACCCTCGGGATGCCGACCCGTGCCCCGTACGACGCCGTCATCGTCTGCGCGGCCTTTCCGCGAGTGCCTGAGCCGCTCGTGGATCAGCTCTGCACCGGTGGCCGGCTCGTCCAGCCGATCGGGCAGGGCGGGCGGGAGCGCGTCGAGCTGTACGAGCGGCGGGCACGCGGCCTGGTGCGACGCCGGACGGTCACCGCGGCCCGGTTCGTCCGGCTGTACGGCGCCCATGGCTACGACCAGCGGTGACGCGCTCAGCGCTGATAGGTCCCGACCAGGGTGCCGGAGGCCAGCTCCCTGCCCTTCAGTGCACGGTGCACGTCCTCGGCACCCGGGTGGTCGTGCAGCGGCAGCGGCTCGGACAGGGCGTACAGGCGGAAGAAATAGCGGTGCGGCCCGTGCCCCGGTGGAGGCATCGGCCCTCCCCAGCCCACGCGGCCGAAGCCGTTGGGCCACGGCAGGCCCCCCAGGGGCTTCTGGCCCTCCGGCGCCCCGGTGGTCCCCGGATCGATGCCGGTCACCAGCCAGTGCAGGAAGGTCGTCCCCGGCGCGTCCGGGTCCTCGCACAGGAGCACCAATTCCGTGGCCTCGTGGGGTACCCCCGACCAGGTCAGGGGCGGTGAGATGTTCTCACCCTCCCCGCTGTACCGACGGGGGATCACTGTTTTGTCGTCGAACGCGGTGCTGCTGAGTTCAATTCCGCTCATGTGCGCCGCCATACCCGCAACGGCGGCACCGGCACCGGTCCGCACCCCAAAACCCCCGTTCGGCCGAGCCCAGCCGGGCCGCCGCCGGAAGCGGGGGTGAAGATGGCCGTGTGCCGACAAGGATCCTGCTCGAGAGCCGCCCTGGCGCGGGCAAGACGACCGCCCTCCGTCGACTGGCCGCGCTGCTGCCCACCCACGCGGCCACCGGCTTCACCACCGAGGAGATCCGGCAATCCGGCGCCCGCGTCGGATTCGCCCTGGAGACTCTGGCAGGCCGGCGGGCGGTACTCGCCCATGTCGACCTGCCCGGTCCGCCACGGGTAGGGAAGTACGGCGTCGACCTGGGCGTCATGGAACGGCTGGCGCTGCCGTCGCTTCGGCCGGCAGCAACCGAGGAGGCCACCGGGCGGCTGGTGCTCATCGACGAGCTGGGGCGGATGGAACTGGCGTGCACGGCGTTTCGGCACGCGGTCGACGCGCTGTTCGTAGCAGAGGTCGACGTCGTCGCCACGGTCCACACGCACCGCGATCCGTTCACCGATGCCCTCAAGCGGCGCGCCGACATCGAGGTCGTCCAGCTCACTCCGGCAAACCGGGACGTCCTGCCGGGGGAGCTCGCGGCCCGGCTGCAGCAGCCCCGGACGCACGGAAGGCCCCTCTCTCACGAATGAGAGACCGGCCCAGCACCTGATGCAGGCTGCCGTGGAGGCCGAGATGGCTGTGTCCGGCCGGCGAGGCCGGCCGGTGGCCGAGCGAGGGTGCCGCTCGGGCACGGCAAGGAAAGAGGCCGACGTCCGGTGCCGCCCGGGTCAGCCCGACTTCGGCGGCTTCTGCGCGTCGAAGGCGAAGAGGGTGTTCTTGGCCGCGGCCACGATCACCGCACGCCCCGCAACGGTCACGCGCGGGCTTGCGCCCTGCTCGCCCGTCAAACCATCGGCCTGCGGGTCTGTTGTCCACAGGGGTTTGCCGTCGTACGGCGACAGCGCGACCACCCGGCCGGTGGCCGAGCTGAAATACAGCGCCTCGGCTCCCGCAACGGGACCCGACGCACCCTCCACGCTGGTCTGCCGCGACCACTTCTTCCGGCCGGTCGCGGGGTCGAGCGCTGTGACGAGACCGGTCTGCCCGCTCACGTAGACGGTGCCATCCGCCATGCCGGGCGTCCCCGCGTATGTCTTGGCCAGTGGGGAGTACGTGACCTTCCGCGAGGCCGGGTCGACCCGCGCCACCCCGTCGTAGCCGGCCGGCGCCGTCCCCTCCATGTGTACCTGAAGGAGTACGAGCCTGCCGTTGGTGACGCCCATCGGCACGGCGGGGCCGTTGACCGCGATGGGCCTGCCCAGTTTCCCCGAGGCGCGATCGACCGCGTACAGGGTGGGGTGGCGCACCTCCAAGGCATCCACCTCCGTATCCGTCGCGCACATCGCGAAGAGCTGTGGGCCCACCGGGACGGGAGCGCACTGCGTACCCGCGGGGAACGACGTCGTCCAGGTGACCTCACCGCTGTGCGCGTCCCGGTTCTCGAAGCGGGAGTTGGAAGCGTCGACGGTCACGACGGCGGAGCCGACCACAAGGGCGTCCTGAGTCCGGCCCGTGACGGCCTTCGACTGGGCGCCGGACGGCACGGACCACAGCTCCCGGCCGTTGCCGGCGTCGATGGCCACCACCTCGCTGGGAGGGTCCTGCGGGGCGTCCTGGGCGGCGAAGCGGTAGCCGAGCACCGTGTCGTCGGTGGCGCCCACCAGGTGCATGCCCTGGACGGGGATGCCCGGGCTCTTCGCCGTCCACACCCGCGAGCCGTCCAGGGCCCTGATACGGGTCGCGACAACACCGCCGCCCCCGCAGAACAGCGCGTCGCCCCGCGCGACGCAACGCAGCTCGTCGGGGGTGTCCTCGCGACCGCCCAGCACGGTCTTGTGCCACGGCTCGAAACCGTCCGGGAGTACGGCACCCGGCGCCGCAACACTGTTGCCCTTGTCGCCACCGCTGTTCCCCCCGGAGCCGCCCGCGTTCAGTGCGGCGACTCCCCCACCGATCGCTGCCACCGCGACCGCGGCCGCGAGCGCAGGCCGCCATCGGCGACGCAGACGGCGGCCGTTGGGGGTGCCGGTGCTCCCTGTATCGGGACCGGCCGGGGTGGTGGTCGGGGCAGTCGGCGCCGGGGTGGCCCGCGTCGCGAAGTGATGCTGGGTGATCATGTCGCGGGTGCGGCCCGCGCCAACCCCGTTCGCGTCGGTCCCGCCGAGGTCGGCCGGCAGGTCCCGCAGCAGCACGAGGAGTTCGTCCGCAGAGGGGCGCCCCTTGGGCTCCTTGTCCAGGCACGACTCGACCACCGCGCGCAAAGCCACCGGCACGGCACCCAGCGACGGCTCCTCGTGCACCACCTGATACGCCGTCATGTACGGGCTGTCCGCGTCGAAGGGTCCGTGGCCCGTCGCTGCGTACACCAGCAGCGTTCCCAGCGAGAAGACATCGGACCGCGACCCCACACCACGCGGCGCCTGCAACTGCTCCGGCGACATGAAGGGCGGCGTACCGATGACCCGCCCTGTCATCGTCAGCGTCTGCTGGTCCACGGCGCGCGAAATGCCGAAGTCGATGACGCGCGGTCCCTCGGGCGAGAGCACGACGTTCGAGGGCTTCAGGTCACGGTGGACGACCCCCACCCGGTGGATGTCGCGCAGCGCCTCCGCCAGCCCGATGGCGAGCCTCCTCAGCTCCGCTCCGTTCAGCGGGCCCTTCGTGGCGATGCGCTGGGCGAGCGTGTGCCCCTCGATATAGGTCGTCGCCATCCATGGCTGCTCGGCCTCAGGGGCAGCGTCGACCACGGCGGCGGTGAACGCGCCGCTCACCCGCCTCGCCGCCGCCACCTCCTGCCGGAAACGGATGCGGAATTCGTCGTCCCCCGCGAACTGCTGGTGGATCAGTTTGATCGCGACAGGTCGCCCCGAACTCGTACGGGCCAGAAAGACCGTGCCCATGCCCCCCGAACCGAGCCGCGCCTCAAGCGCATAGCCGCCGATCTCGACTGGATCGCCTCCGCGCAGCGACACTCTTCCCGACCTCCCGTCCCCCGTGCACCTCTGTCACCACGGGCCTGCGTACCTGTCCTGCACACAAACTAGCCGCAGGGCAGTACGGCAGAGCAAAGCGGGTGACGAACAGGGAGCCCGGGGCTGCTCCCTAAGAGGAGCTCACAAAATGGGAGTCCGATCAACTCGCGCCGTCTGGTGCGTGCGATCGCAAGGCGCCGGAAGGTCCTCGGATGGGGTCTCCCCTGCTCTTCAAGAGCTTGGGGAAGGAGCTACCAGGGCATTTCGGCAACGCAGCGAGCGTGCGTGCCAGGCGTCGCGAGCCGGGCGCCCATTTTGCGAGCTCCTCTGAGGGCCGCACGGTGCGGGGCCCATCGCCACACGCATAACCCCGTCGGCACGAGCCGACGGGGTTCGTGACAGACAAAAGACCTGCTGGCCGCCTTCGCTCACCATGCAGCAGCAACGCGCACTGCTCGTTCGGTGCGGCTCGTTCGGTGCGGCCGGACTTCCCCTCCACAGCCCCACCGAAGCGATCGACTGACCAACGAAGCTCAGACGCACCTGACGGTCCGCATTATCGACGTTCGTGGCCACCAACCTCCGTTAGGGCAACCGTCACGGTATCTCGCGAGGTGCGAGCTGCGTTGGGGCGTAGCCATGAAGGTCAAGTACAAGGCGAGGCCCGCAGCGCCCAGCACCTGCATCTCTCCCCCCGACCCGCACGACTTCGTCGCCCACGACATCAGCGGGATCGTCGTCCGGCCCAGGCGGGTGGGCGTCGCTCCGCCTGTCCTTGGAAGAACGTCCTGGCCGGCTCCCGGTCATGTGCCGGCGCTGAACACGACCGCGCTTCCGTCCAGACGTTGTCGCCGGGCGGGAGCGCGGTCGGGTGGGTGGGTCAGGACCTCTGCGCCTTGTCGGTTACCCGCTCGCCGAGGTCCGGATTCCCGTCCGCGGGCGGCCCCGCGTCGGCATCGGCGGTGTCGGTGCCCGCGACCCGCTGTGGCAGCTTCGCCGCGATCGCGATCGTCACCACGGCGAGAGCGGCCGCGACGCCGAAACCCAGTTTCATCCCGCTCACCTGGGCGGGCACGGCGGCGACACCATCGGCGATCTGGCTGGTGGTGCGCGATGACATCACGGTCACCATCAGCGCGGTGCCGAACGCCGCGGCGACCTGCTGCAGCGTTCCCAGAATCGAGCTGCCATGGGAGTACAAGTGCGGTGGCAGCGCGCCCATGCCGAGGGCGAAGACCGGAGTGAACGTCGCCGCCAGGCTCACCATCAGCAGCACGTGCAGACCCAGAATCTGCCAGTACGGCGTCGCCATCGCGATCTGCGTATATCCGGCGAGGGCGAGCGCGATGCCGATCGAGCCGGGCAGCACCAGCGTCCGGCTGCCGAACCGGTCGAATGCCTTTCCGACGGTCGGTCCCAGCACGCCCATGGCCAGACCACCCGGCATGACCAGCAGACCGGTTTCGAGCGGGCTGAGGCCGCGCACGTTCTGCAGATACAGCGGCAGCAGCATCATCGAGCCGAGCATCGTCAGGAAGCCGATGGCCATCAGGGCCAGGGACAGGGTGAAGGTGCCGTACCGGAGGGTGCGCAGGTCCATCAGCGGCGTACCATCACGCTGCAGCCTGAGCTGGCGGAGCGCGAAGACCGCGATGGCCGCGATGCCGGCGGCGGCGATGCCGATGCCGAACGTCCTGCGGTCACTCTCACCGACCAGGCTCAGGCCGTACACCAGGCCGCCGAAGCCGAGCGCCGCGACGCAGACACTGAACCAGTCGATGGAACTCGCCTGCTGCTCACCGATGTTCTCCAGCTTGCGCAGCCCGAAGAGGGTCACCCCGGCCGCGATGGGCAGCACGACCACGAACAGCAGCCGCCAGGAGCCGGCCTGCAGGATGACCCCGGACACGGCGGGCCCTAGCGCGGGCGCCACCGACATCGCCAGGGTGACGTTGCCCATCACCTTGCCACGGTTCTGCTCGGGCACCACAGTCATCAACGTGGTCATCAGCAGCGGCATCATCACGGCCGTGCCCGCGGCCTGCACGATACGGCCCGCCAGCAGCACCTCGAAGGCCTGGGCGACGGCCGACACGACGGTACCCACGAGGAAGGTGCCCATCGCGAGCGCGTAGGCCTGGCGGGTGGTGACCCGCTGCAGGAGCCATCCGGTGACCGGAATCACCGCGGCCATGGCGAGCATGAACGCGGTGGACACCCACTGCGCCGACTGCTCGGTGATGTGCAAGGACTCCATCAGCCGCGGGATCGCGTTGATCATGACGGTCTCGTTGAGGATCACCACGAACGTGGCCAGCACCAGCAGCCGCACCACAATAGGTGTGCCGCCGCTTGCCTCCGCGGCGGTCGGTCGTTCCGGTGTCGCAGCTGACATGACAGCACCTCACTGGGGTTCCTGGTCGCAGTCGTCCCGTAGCCGAGGGTCGCCGGACTGGATGGTCGGTCATTGCACCGATACAGACCGGCGGGCACGCCAGAACTCATCGGCCGCCTGAGTGTGCCTCATCGCCGAGAGGATCGCCCCCGAATAGGCGTGGTGCACATCGTGTCCTGGGAGGGTGGTCCGTGATTGTTTGAGTGGTTCTGTGGCCGCCTGATGACCGCTGTGGCCGACCAGCAGGGCGATGGTCTCCAGCGGGATGCCGTGGTCGCAAACTGCTACCAGTGGCGGCACGGCGCGGCCGTCTCCGTGGGAATGGTCTTCGCCGCCGAGCTGGGGCGGCTCGCCGGACGGCTGGACGACGCGATCGCCGCGGACCTGGTGCCCGACCGATTGCACGGCACACCGCGGGGTTGGCACGGCGAGCAGCCGCCAGTCGTGGCGCACGTCAACATCCGCGGTATAGCGAGCATCGAGGCCGCTGCCCATCCCGGCCTGGAGGCGCTGTCCATGTGGTACGGCGGAACATCGCCCTACAGTCGCGGCAACCTCGGATCTACCCCCGAGGAACGACAACCGCACCTGACGGTTGTGATTCGAGATGTTGGTATCAACCTCCGTTAAGAGGTCGCGCGGATAGGCCCGGTTGGGGAGGTCGGCAACAGAACGGGCACAGGTCCCGGTGATCATGGAGTTGCGACGCTCTGTGATCACTGGGGAGACCTGTGCCCGCGCTTCCATCTTGGCTGACCGAACCGCTCTGGGACCAATTCGCGGTCCTCCTGCCCGAGCGGCCGGAGTACCACCCGGACCATCCACTGGGCTGCCACCGCCGACGTATCAGCGATCGGATCATCTTCGACAAGATGCTGCAACTGCTGCGCTTCGGCTGTTCTTACGAGGCGATCGCCGACACAACCTGCTCGGCCACCACGATCCGCAGCCGCCGCGACGAATGGATACGACAGGGCGTCTTCGCTCGGGTCAAGCAGATCGCGCTCGACTCCTACGACCGGATCGTCGGTCTCGTCCTGGACCAGATCGCCGTAGACGGCTCCATCACCAAGGCTCCCGGAGGCGGCGAGGTGGCCGGGCGTTCCCCGGTCGACCGCGGCAAACAGGGACTGAAACGCTCGGGCATGACGGACGGATACGGCATTCCACTGGGTCGTGTCCTGGCCGGCGCCAACCGCCACGACTCCCCGCTGCTCGCCCCGACCCTGGACCGTCTGAACGACCTGGGTCCGTTGCCCGACGACGTCACCGTGCACCTGGACGCCGGCTACGACTCGGACAAGACCCGCACTTGCTCAACGAACGCGGCCTCCACGGCCGCATCGCGCACAAAGGCGAGAAAGCGCCCATCCAGGCCAGTCAGCGCTGGCACGTCGAACGCACCCACGCCTGGCAGAACGCCTTCCACCGACTCACCCGCCGCTACGAGCGGCGCGCCACCGTCATCGACGCATTCTTCGACCTCACCGACACGATCATCACCATGCGCAGCCTGATCCGGCGGGCATGGATGACTCACCGCTGGGACGAACGCCCGAACCGCCGACCACGACCGCCCCTTATCCGCGCCACCTCTCATGACGACGGTACGGCGACCGGGCGACGGCGGGACAGGTCAGCGCGGCCCCGTACGTGCTCAGGTACTACGGCGACCCGGCCCGCGCCGCCCATGAGCCGCTCGGTCGTCCCGTGCGACGGACCGCAAGAGGGCGCCGTCTGCACGGACTTGCCCGTATTGTCGTGAGCGCGATCGCTGTCCTCCGTTCCATGAATGTTCAAGTCGCCGTTCAGGCCTGTGTCATATGCCGTCCCTACGGTCCTTGAGGCTTTCGAAAGTAGGGACTCATGGACGCACTACTCGCGATCCGGGCTCGCGGGATCACCAAATGTTTCGGCGATGTCGTCGCACTCGACGGCATCGATCTGGATGTGACGCAGGGACAGATCCACGGCCTGGTCGGACCGAACGGCGCCGGCAAGACGACACTGCTCGGTCTCCTGCTGGGCCTGGCCGTCGCCGACGGCGGCTCCCTCGAGATCCTGGGTACGCCGGTCGGGCGGGGGCTCGCCGCTCCCGGCGGGGTCGCCGGCTTCGTGGACGGGCCCGGTCTCTACCCCTCGCTCACCGCCAGGCAGAACCTCGCCGCGCTGGCGGCTCTGCGCGGCCTCGACGCGCGGACCACGGGGATCGACGACGTGCTCGAGCAGGTCGGGCTCACCGACGTCGCCGACGACCGGGCCCGCGGCTTCTCCCTCGGGATGCGTCAACGGCTCGGGCTCGCCGCCGCATTGCTCACCAAGCCTCGGCTGCTCGTGCTCGACGAACCTTCCAACGGCCTCGACCCGGTCGGCAAAAGACACGTACACGGTGTCCTCACCCGGCTCGCGGCGGACGGAACCAGCGTCGTGCTCTCCAGCCACCGCATGGACGACCTCGAAGCACTGTGCTCCGACGTCGCCATCCTTGCCACCGGACGGGTCGTCTTCTCCGGCCCGCTGAGCAAGCTGGCCGCCGAGGACCGTGAACTCGACTACCGGCTGCGCACCTCCGAACCGCAGGCCGCCCGCCAACTGGCTGCCGACACGGCCGGGGTCCAGGTGGTCGACGACGCCGGCGCACGCCACGACGCCGAAGTGCTCGTCGTACGCGCGCTGGTGCCCGCCCTGGACGAACTGGTGGTGCGGCTCGTGGACACGGGCATCGCGTTGCGTGAGCTCGCCCCCGTGGTGTCGCCGCTCGAAGCCGCGTTCCTCGCCCTCACCGAGCAGCAGGAGGCCGGCCGATGAACGCGACCATCGCCGACAACAACGTTGCCAGTGCCCACCGCGTGCCGGTTCCGCGCGTCTACCGCTTCGAGTTGGTCAAGTTGGTCTCGCAATGGCGGATCCGTCTGCTGGTCCTTGCCTGCTGGATCGCGCCAGGGCTCTTTGTCGCCGGGGTGAGTCTGCAGAGCACGCTCCCCTCCGACACTCTCTTTGGGCGTTGGATGCTCGCCACGGGGTGGGCCGGGCCGCTGGTGGTGCTCGGTTTCGCGGGCATCTGGGCGCTGCCGCTGTTGGTCTCGGTGGTTGCCGGTGATGTGTTCGCCTGCGAGGACCGGCTCGGCACCTGGCGTCACCTGCTCGTGGCGGTCCGGTCGCCCAGGCGGATCTTCGCGGCGAAGGCACTGGCCGGCCTCACCGTCATCGGGCTGCTTGTGGCCGGGCTGGCCTGTTCCAGCGCGGTCGGCGGGGCCGTGGCGGTCGGCAACCAGCCGCTGGTCGGCCTCGACGGCCACCTGCTGACGCCGTCAGACGCCGCCGTCAAGGTCCTGCTCGCCTGGGTCTGCGTACTCGCCCCGACCCTGGCCCTCGCCGCGATCGGACTACTCGGGTCGGTCGCGTTGGGGCGGTCCCCGATGGGACTGCTGCTGCCCGCGCTCGTCGCGCTCGCGATGCAGCTCGCCCAGATGCTGCCGCTGCCCGTGGCCGTACGCCTCGCGCTGCCCGGCTACGCCTTCATCGCCTGGAACGGCCTGTTCACCAGCCCGGCGCAGCTCGGCCCGCTCCTGATCGGCATCGTGGTCAGCCTGGTCTGGGCGGTGGTCGCGACGGCCCTGGCGTACCGGCTCTTCCTGCGGCGCGACTTCACCAACCCGGCCTACGACGGCTCCGGGCGCCGCGCGATCACCACCGGACTCCTGCCGCTGGCCGCACTGACCGCCCTCACGGTCGGGGTCGTCGCCGTGGCGACACCGTCGACGGGCTCCGGGATCGAGCAGGACAAGGTGCAGCGGTCGGTCGCCACAGCATTCGCGCACCTCTACCGCATGCAGACCCAGCAGCTCCACCGCCCGGACGTCACCGAGGCGCAGCTGCGGGTCACGGCGGCGTGCAACAAGGGCGGCGGCAAGGTCGCCGCACAGGGGGCGGGCAACGACTGGCGTTGCGTCGTCTCCTGGCATCTCCCCGGCGTCGAGGCCACAGGGACGGCCATCTACCAGCTCGACGTCACCGCAGATGGGCGGTTCGTGGCCGATGGCGACGGACCGAAGGAAGTGAACGGCTACTTCCTGGTGCGGACCCCGACCGGGGACGCACCGAACCCGCTCTGGCAGTTCGACGGCAATGTCGAACTGCTCAACACCACCCCGAAGGGATAGTTCCATGCAGGTCACACGGCAGCGTCGGATTGACGAGAAGAAGCAGATCAGCCTTTTCGGTAGACGCGTCGGCCGCCAGACCTTGCTGGTAACGGCGGGCATCACTGTCGCCCTCGCCGTCACGGGCACCGCTGTTGCCCAGACACACCAGTTCGGCACCGACCAGGTCGGCCAGGTCACCGCCAAGGGCCAGGTCGTCTCCGACAACCAGTACATCGCCCCAATCGGCGAGCGCCTGGTCATCAACAACGGCAAGATCATGTCGTCCTCGGTCAGCCCGGACGGCACTCACGTCGCGGCCTCGCTCGCCGACGGTGGAATGGCGCTTGCCATCGTGGACCTGAAGACCTGGAAGGTGCAGCAGCGCGTCGGCAACAACGCGTCGGCGGATCTGCGCATCAGCGGCAACGACGTGGGCCAGGAAGGCCCCACGTACTCGCCCGATGGCAAGCAGCTGTGGCTGGGCCAGGTCGGAGGCTACACCAGGTTCACCGTGAACCCGGACGGCACCCTCGCCAACCCGACGTCCGTCAAGATCCCGGCGGACGGGTCCAAGCAAGCACTGGCGAGTGCGGCGGTGTTCTCGGCCGATGGCTCCACCGTGTACTCCGCGGTCAACGGCCAGAACCGCGTGGTCGCCATCAACGCGGCGACCGGGGCCATCGAGCAGAGCTGGGCCGTGGGCAACGCCCCGCGCGGCATGGTCCAGGTCGACAGCAAGCTCTACGTCAGCAACGAGGGCGGCCGCCCGGCCAAGCCCATGCCCGGCAGCCTGCTCGACCAGGTCAGCACGGTCACCGCGAGCGGTGAGAACCCGCCGAACGAAGTCGCTGTGAACCTCAAGGACCACGATCCGTCGACCAAGTGGCTGGCGAGGAACCCGACCGGCTGGGTGACCTATCAGCTGGCCAAGCCCAAGGCGGTGGTGCAGTACTCGCTCACCTCGGCAAACGACTATCCGGGACGCGACCCCAAGGACTTCACCCTGCAGGGGTCGAACGACGGCAGCACCTGGACCGATCTGGACAAGCACACAGGGCAGCGCTTCAACTCGCGGTACCTCACCAAGAGCTACACCTTCACCAATACCACCGCGTACAGCTACTACCGGCTGAACGTCACCGCGAACTATGGCGACCCCCTCCTGCAGCTCAGCGGCTGGGACATCAGCGACTCGACCGCCCCGGCTGAGCCCACGCAGGATTCCTACGGCACCGCGGTGCCGGCCGATCCGAACGCGGGCACCACTACCGGCACGGTCAGCGTGATCGACCTGGCGAACCCGACCGCCGCTCCCTCGAGCATCGACGTCGGTCTGCACCCGACCGCCATGTACGCCAAGAAGGGGGCGGTGTTCGTCACCAACACCGCCACCAACGACGTGTCGGTCATCGACGCCGCCAAGGACAAGGTCGTGCAGACCATCGCGACGCAGCCGTGGCCTGAGGCGTCGGTGGGCTACCACCCCAACGCGGTGACGCTCACCGACGACGGTCACCTGCTGGTGACGCTCGGCGGCGCCAACGCGGTCGCTGTCTACCGGTACACGTCCCCGCAGGAGCCGGTCAGCTATGTCGGCCTGCTCCCGACGGACTACTTCCCCGCGGAGATCGCCACCGTGGGCAACGACGTGGTGGTCTCCAACACCCGCGGTATCGACGCCCGCCGCCCCAACAACCCCGCCGGACACAACTCCCACGACACCACCTCGAGCCTGCAGCGGTTCACGCTGCCGGACGACAGCGTCATCAAGTCCGAGACCGACAAGGTCTTCAGCCAGAACGGCTGGAACGGCAGCTCGGTCAAACAGGGCACGGGCGACGCGAAGCCGGTGCCGGTCCCGGTGAAGCTCGGCGACCCCTCGACGATCAAGCACGTCTTCCTGCTCATCAAGGAGAACCGGACCTACGACCAGGTCTTCGGTGACATGCCCCAGGGCAACGGCGACCCGAAGCTGGCGCAGTTCGGCGAGAACGTGACGCCGAACCAGCACGCGTTGGCCGAGCAGTTCGGGCTGTACGACAACACGTACGACATCGGCACGAACTCCGCCGAGGGTCACAACTGGATGATGCAGGCCGACGACCCGGAGTACACCGAGTCCATGGCCGGTGAGTACGTTCGCAGCTACGACACCTTCAACGACGCTCTCGGCCACCAGAAGTCCGGCTTCATCTTTACCGGTGCACAGGCGGCGGGCAAGACCGTCAAGAACTTCGGTGAATACACGCTGCAGTCCAACAACAAGCCGTCCGGCGCGAGCTGGCAGAACTTGTACTGCGACACCAAGAACATGGAGGCGAACCCCGAGCAGGACACCGCCTACCCCATGCACTCGAACGTGGCGATCCCGTCGCTCGACAAGGTCACAGTGCACAGCTTCCCGGGGGGCGACCTCAATATCCCGGAAATCTACCGGTACGAGATCTGGAAGCGTGACTTCGAGAAGAACGGGCCGGCGAACCTGAACATGTTCTCGCTCCCCAACAACCACACCGGTGGCGCGCCGAGCGGAGCCGCTCAGGTCGCGGACAACGACCTCGCGGTCGGCAAGATGGTCGACACGATCTCGCACAGCAAGTACTGGAAGGACTCGGCGATCTTCGTTGTCGAGGACGACACCCAGGCCGGCATCGACCACGTCGACGGCCACCGTGGCCCGATCCAGATCATCAGCCCCTGGGCGCAGCACGGCAAGGTCGACAGCCACTACTACACGCAGATCACGATGATCCGGACCATCGAGCAGATCCTCGGGATCCAGCCGATGAACCAGAAGGACAGCGCGGCCAGCCCGATGCGTGGGGCGTTCACCCAGAACCCGGACTTCACGCCGTTCACCGCGCTGCCCAACCGGGTCCCGCTGACCGATGGCCTGAAGACCCCGCCGTCCTGCGGCCTGGACACCCCGGCGGCGCAGAACCCCAAGGCAGAGGTCGTGCCGGCGGCGACGGTGCCGGCGGACAAGCAGGAGCTCGCGGCGAAGTGGGAGAACTGGAAGTCGAAGCAGCGGCTGACCGGGCCCAAGGCCAAGGTCGACTCCGTGAACCCCGCGCAGATGAACCACTTCACGTGGTACGAGACGCACAACTGGAAGACGCCGTACCCCGGCGAGAAGAAGATCTTCGCGCCGCAGGACGTGCCGGGCGCCTACATCCCGGCGCCGGAGTCCGACGGCTGACGCAGGCGGATCGCGTCAAGAGCCCCTGACCGGCATGGCGCTTCCAGGGGGCGTTGCAACACGTGGTCGTGTTGATCAGGCCGCGAGCAGTTCAGGCAGGCGCTCGGCTGGGGATTCCCAGCCGAGCGTCAGGCTGCGCATGGTGATGATCGTGTCGGTGAGGTCGAAGAATGCGTCGACGACGGTGGCGCGCCGCTCGTAGCAGCGGGTGAGCCGGTGGAAGGCGTTCTGCCAGGCGTGGGTGCGTTCGACGTGCCAGCGCTGACTGGCCTGGATGGGCGCTTTCTCGCCTTTGTGCGCGATGCGGCCGTGGAGGCCGCGTTCGTTGAGCAGAGTGCGGGTCTTGTCCGAGTCGTAGCCGGCGTCCAGGTGCACGGTGACGTCGTCGGGCAACGGACCCAGGTCGTTCAGACGGTCCAGGGTCGGGGCGAGCAGCGGGGAGTCGTGGCGGTTGGCGCCGGCCAGGACACGACCCAGTGGAATGCCGTATCCGTCCGTCATGCCCGAGCGTTTCAGTCCCTGTTTGCCGCGGTCGACCGGGGAACGCCCGGCCACCTCGCCGCCTCCGGGAGCCTTGGTGATGGAGCCGTCTACGGCGATCTGGTCCAGGACGAGACCGACGATCCGGTCGTAGGAGTCGAGCGCGACCATCCGCTCGGACGTGAGGGGCAGTTTCGCCTTGCCCCCGGCCATCGTGTCGCCGGGGGTGACGGTGAGCAGGTTGGTGCCGAGCGCAGCGAGGGTGCGGTCGAGGTCGGCGCGGGAGGAGGTGGAGATGCCGACGACAGCGACCATGGCGGCGATGCCGATGGCGATACCGAGCGCGGAGAGGAAGGCGCGCAGCGGTCGGGTGCGCAGGCCGACGGCGCCGACCTTGATCACGTCGGCGGGCCACATGCGGGCCGGGTGCAGGGTGTCGGTGGCCATCAGCGCGCTCCCGTCATCGCGGTGGCATCACGGGAGGTGTCGGCGACGATGCGGCCGTCGCGCATGCTGACCTGGCGGGGCAGCTGCCCGGCGAGGTCCCGCTCGTGGGTGATGATGACGACGGTGGTGCCGGCAGTGTGCAACTCGCGCAGCAACTGCAGCACCCCGGCGCCGGAAACGGAGTCCAGGGCGCCGGTCGGCTCGTCGGCGAGCAGCAGTGCGGGCGCGCCGGCGACGGCGCGGGCGATGGCGACGCGCTGGCGTTCGCCGCCGGACAGTTCGTGCGGCTCGTGGTCCAGGCGGTGACCGAGGCCGACGCGGTGCAGCACGGCGGTGGCACGGCGACGGCGCTCTGGTGCCCTCAGGCCGGTGTAAAGCAGGCCGTCGGCGAGGTTGTCCACCGCCGGGGTGCCGGCGGCGAGGTGGAAGTGCTGGAAGACGAAGCCGATGCGGGTGGCGCGCAGCGCGGACAGCTTGGCGTCGGACAGGGCGCCGACGTCGTGGCCGTCGATGTGCACCTGGCCGGCGGTGGGGCGGTCCAGGGTGCCGAGGATGTTGAGCATGGTGGACTTTCCGGAGCCGGAGGGGCCGACGATGGCGACGAGTTCCCCTTGGCGGATGGTCAGCGAAACTCCAGCGAGGGCGGTGACGCCGCCGGGATAGGACTTGGTGACGTCCGTGAGGGTGATCACTTGGGCATCCCCACTTCGGTGCCCTCGGTGATGCCGGCGCCGGATATCTCTACGCGGCCGCCGGCGAACAGGCCCGTGTCGACCGGCACGTACTTCGTACGGGAGCCGCCTACGACCTCGATGCCATAGCCGCCCTCGGCCAGGGCGAGGAGCGAGGCCACCGGCACGGTCAGGACGTTCTTGCGTTCGCCGGCGGTGAAGTCGACGTGCACGCCGGCCTGGTCGTATCCGGCGGCCGCCTTGCGAGCCTTGGCGTCGGCCGGGGAGACGACGACCTTGAGTTTCGTCTGGGCGTTCTTGCCCTGCTCGGCGGGCTTGAGGAAGCTGGTGACTGAGCTGACGGTGCCATCCACCCTGGTGCCGTCGGGCAGCCGGATGCCGACCTTGCGGCCCTTCTTGGCCAACTGCTGGTCGCCGCTGTCGAGCTCGACGGTGACGGCCTTGGCGGTGCCGGTGTAGGCCAGCACCTTCTGCCCGGGGGCGGCCTGATCGCCCTTGTCGGCGTTGGTGCTGTCGATGCGTACGGAGCCGGGGGCGAAGGCGAGTCGGCCAAGTTCGACCGTGCCGGTCTTCTTCAGCCCCAGGTCCTCCTGCCACTGCTTGACCGCCTTCGCGGTCAAGTCGCTGTACTCCTCGTCGACGTTGAAGCCGGTGTGACCGAGCGCGGCGAGGTTGGCCTCCAGCTGCTTCACGTCCGGTCCCTCGGCGCCCTTCATCAGCATGCGGTAGGCGGGCAGCGCGCCGTACATCAGCACCACCGGCTGGTTGTCGAACCGCGTACAGCACCTGGCCGCGGGAGATCCTCGCCCCGGCAGCGGGGATCTTGGTGATGGTGCCGGGCAGCCGGCCGGACAGAGTCTTGGTCGGGCCGTAGCCGAGTTCGCCGTCCTCGCTCTGAGTGTCCTTCAGCGTCTGCCGCAGCACCTTGGCCGTGCTCGGCGGCAGCTCGCTCGCGGTAGCGCCGCCGTCACCGTCGTCGCCACCCAGGCCGAGCGTGGCGACGGTGACCGCGCCTACGGTGGCCAGTACGAACACGGTGGCGGTGATCTTCGCGGCGCGCCGCTTGCGCCGCCCTGCGGGCGGCGCTTGGTCTTCCTGGGCATCCAGGAAGTGCTGCCCAGTCACTGGCCAACCCTCTTACTGTTCGTGTCCCCGACGCCGCCGCACTTTTCTCGGCCTTCTTGTAGTCCGGGTCCTCGCCCTGCTGGGGGCCGATGTCAATGCCCTCGCCAGGCTTGGGGTCCTTGAAGCTCTCCACCCCGTTCTTGCGCATGCAGCGGGCGAACTCCAGCATCTCCTTGCGCTCCTTGGCGTTGTCCTCATCGGACGGCGCCGGCGGCGCGTACCTGCGGCAGGCCTCCATGGCCTTGTCCGCCTTCGCCTTGTTGTCGCCGTCGACGGACAGCGCCAGGCCCTCGCCGGGTTTGGGGTCCTCGACGTCCAGCCCGTGCTGGCGCAAGCACCGGGCGAACTTGAGGTTCATCTCGTTGATCTCATCCCGGCTCAGACTCGGCGCGTCACTCGGGTTGTTGTCCTTCTTGCCGCCGCTGACCGATGCCACCCCGTCGCCGCCGCCGTCCGATCCGCAGGCGGTCAACGCCAGGGTGAACATCACGCACCCGCTCCACCGCCGCGCCGGTGCTGCGCCGCTCCGGCATCACCCTCGACCCCACCAGCCGGGAGGTAACCCGCGACGACCGGGCCGTCGCGCTGACGAACAAGGAATTCGCGGTGCTGGCCGAACTGCTGGCCGCCGACGGCGCCACCGTCTCCGCCGAGCACCTGCTGGAGAAGGCCTGGGACGAAAACATCGACCCCTTCACCGGCGTCGTCCGCGTCACCATCCTCAAGCTGCGCCGCAAGCTCGGTCACCCGCCCGTCATCGACACCGTCACCGTCACCGTCACCGTCACCGTCACCGTCACCGGAGTGGGGTATCGGATCCCATGACTTCCGCCATGCCCCGCGGTCTGCGCGGCGCCCTGGGGCGCCTGCGGCCGCGCCGCCTCACCCTGCGCGCCCGGCTCAGCCTGGTCTACGGCGGCCTGTTCCTGGCCGCCGGCATGGTGTTCCTCGGCGCCGCCTACGTACTGTTCAACCAGCAGCTGACCAACGGCAGCTCCGGCCTCAGCATCCACAGCGAGGGCATCGAGACCCCACCCCCGGACGTTAGCCCCGGGCCCACCGACTCGTCCTGGGTAGACATGGAACAGCAGCGACTCAACGACGCAGCCGTCACCTCACTGATCACCCAGGGCGGCATCGCCTTGGCCGTCGTCGGCGCCGCCGCCGGCGGCCTCGGCTGGCTCATCGCCGGCCGTGTCCTGGCCCCCTGCTCGGCGATCCGATGCTCCTGGAACGCATCGTGCAGAACCTGCTGGACAACGCCGTCCGACACAACACCGACGCCGACGGCAGCTGGGCCCGCATCGTCAGCCGCACCCGCGCCGACCACACCGTCGAAATCGAGGTGAGCAACACCGGCCCCGACGTACCCGCGTATGAGATCCCCAGGCTCTTCGAGCCCTTCCGCCGCCTGGACACCGAACGCCTCGCCACCGCCAAGGGCAGCGGCCTCGGCCTGTCCATCGTCCGCGCCCACCACGGCGACGTCACCGCCCACCGCAACAAGACCGGCCGCCTGACCGTCACCGTCACCCTGCCTCATCACCCCGGCCGAGCACCGAGGCAGCCAGGACAGCAGTCAGGAACCAGGTCAGACGTCGAGCTGTGAGCCGCAGTTCCACAGCTTCTCGGGCGTGCTCGGGCGCCGCGCCGATCCACGAACCTGCGGGCCGGCCGCCTGTGGAGACGGCGACGGCGAGAACGGAGGCGATGCCGTGCTGGGCAGCCATCCCTGGCTCCTCGTCCAAGTCGACCTGGACGACGTCCAGGTTGCCGGACTGTTCGGCGGCCAACTGCTCCACGATGGGGGTGACCATCCGGCACGGGTGGCACCAGGTGGCCCAGAACTGAACCAGTGACGCTGCTGTGAGAAAGCGAGGTACGCCTCGCCAGCACCCTGTCGCTTGACGTCCACGATCTCGCCCTGAAGCTCCTCGCGCCCCGCACCGGATGCGGGCTCTCTTGATACTCGCGGGCGCAGCCCGGGAGAGCACAACCACGCACCACGGGAACCCAGCGGGACGCACGGCAGGATAGGGCCCGGCGTACCGGCGCTGCTGCCGTTCGTGAACATCCCGTCTCCGGGCGGTGCCACCACTTGCCCGCCGAGGGCCCCTGCGTCGCCCCGCACCCAGTCATTTGGTACGGCCGAACATCGGCCCTACAGTCGTGGCTGCCTCGGTTCTACCCGAGGAACGACAACCGCACCTGACGGTTGGGATTATCCCTGTTTGTATCGACCAGGCATACCGACTGCCACGTCCCCAGTTCCAGCCGGCCGCCGATCACCGGCAGCGTGGCGTGCGGTGGGACGAGGGCGGGGAGTACGTGGTCGCGGCCGTGGCCGGGGCTGCCGTGGCGGTGCTGCCAGCGGTCGTCGGCGGGGAGCAGGGTGTGGAGGGCGGCCAGGAGGTCGTCGTCGCTGCCCGCGCCGGTTTCGAGGACGGCGATGCCGGCGGTCGCGTGCGGTACGAAGATGTTGAGCAGGCCGTCGCCGGTGGGGGCCGTCCGGGCGAGGAATTGTTCGCAGTCGTGCGTCAGGTCGGTGACGGTCTCCGTCGCTCCGGTGGTGATGCGCAGGATGCTGGTGGTGAAGGCACGGGGCATGGACCCATCCTCTCGTGCGTGCCGAGAGATCGCGCGTCCACCTGCCGAGACACCATTGACCGTTTCAGTTCTGGATCGCTACGTCAGCGCCATGTTCCGCCCAGCTCTGCTCACTTCGCGCGGTCACATCGACTTGCTGCGCATGGCTTCCGCCGCATGCTGCCGCGGCTGCTGACGCCCGCTCAGCGCATCTGCCGACGGTGACCGGGTGATCCGGTCGGCCGTTCCCGCTGCCGCACATGCCTGTCGGCGTGTGCCTCGGCACACCCACCTCGTCGACCGCGTGTCGTAGCCCGTGCCGCAATGACGGCAGCTGTTCGCGTGCCCGTGCCTCCGAGGTGCACCTCCCGCTGTTCGGGATCGGCGACGCGCCGAAAGTGGCGCTCATCGCGCTCCGCTGACTCGCCCCCTCGACGGCAGGGCCGTCGGCGACGGGCTCGATCTCACCCTGAACGCCGGGGAGTTCACCGCACTCCACTGGCCGGCCCGCGTCCGCGCCGGCCGGGGCTCCGCTGCTCGTCACAGGCGGCCGCTGACGCCTGTGCGCGAGCATCACGGCCGGTCGCGGGAAGATCCTCACCCTCGAGGAAGTTAGTAGAAGTGTGAACAACTTTGGGGTGGTGGGCGCCGCGCACACGGTCGATGTCGTCGTGGTAGGCGCCGGACAGGCGGGACTGTCCGGCGCCTACCATCTGCGGCGCGCCGGTCTGGAGCCCGACCGTGACTTCGTCGTGCTCGACCACGCCCCTGGCCCCGGCGGCGCCTGGCAGTTCCGTTGGCCCTCGCTGACATACGGCAAGGTGCACGGCATGCACGCGCTGCCCGGCATGGAACTCACCGGAGCCGACGACAGCCGGCCCTCCTCCGAGGTGATCGGTGCGTACTTCGACACGTACGAGCGCACCTTCGACCTCCGGGTTCACCGGCCGGTCGAGGTGAATGCCGTGCGCGAGGGCGATGGCGGACGGCTGTTCGTCGAAACATCCGAGGGCACGTACGCCACCCGCGCCCTGATCAACGCCACCGGCACCTGGGACAGGCCGTTCTGGCCGCGCTACCCGGGTCAGGAGAGTTTCCGGGGGCGGCAACTGCACACCGCGAACTACCCGGGACCGGCGGAGTTCGCCGGGCAGCGCGTGGTGGTGGTCGGTGGCGGTGCCTCCGGTACGCAGCATCTGATGGAGATCGCCGAGGTGGCGGCCGAGACGTACTGGGTGACCCGTCGGCCGCCGGTCTTCCGGGAGGGCCCGTTCGATGCGGACCGGGGGCGGGCCGCCGTGGCGATGGTGGAGGAGCGGGTACGGCGCGGGCTGCCGCCACAAAGCGTGGTGAGCGTGACGGGTCTGCCGCTCACCGACGCGGTCCGGCTCGCCCGCGAAGAAGGGGTGCTCGACCGGCTACCGATGTTCGAGCGGATCACGCCGACCGGGGTCGCCTGGGACGACGGCCGGACGGTCGAGGCGGACGTCATCCTCTGGGCGACCGGATTCCGAGCCGCCATCGATCATCTCGCCCCACTGAAACTGCGCGAGCCCGGCGGCGGCATCCGCGTCGACGGCACCCGGGCCGTACGGGACGGACGCATCCATCTCGTCGGGTACGGGCCGTCCGCGAGCACGATCGGCGCCAACCGGGCCGGGCGGACCGCAGTGCGTGCGATCACACGACTGCTGCACGAGACCGGGAGGTGTGCAGGGTGCGGCGATTCAGCGAGTAGTTGAGCGTGGGGTCCATCTGGAGCGGCATGCCCCGGTCGAGCCGGTTGTAGATGGCTCGGGCGACCTTGCCCATGTCGCGCTCGGTGTCCGCATCGGCCTGCACGACGCTCGCGGAGGACGAAGCCGATGAGCAGCACCAGGCGACCGCGCCGGGTCGGGCGAAGAATGCGGCGGGGCGAGGTGTCCGGGGGCTGGGCCACCATGCGGGGCACGCTGTCCCGCTGTCCGGAACACCCACCCGGACGACGCGGCCCCACACCCACGAGCAGAACACACGAACAGGGGATCGGATGTTCGCTGGAACGCGTGATCGTTTCGCCATTCGTTGCTCAACTCCCCCGCGGCGGCTGATGATTACAGGGCGCAAGCGACGGGCTGCAGACCGCGACTGCGCTGTCCCGCAGATGCACCATGTACAAGGAGAAACACCGAATGAACCTCATCACCAACCTGCTCGCCGGCATCGTCCACTTCGTGGGTTGGCTCATCTGACCATCGCTTCGCCCGGCGCCGTCGCTCCCCGTCCCACGGGAGCGGCGGCGTCGCCGCGTGTACGGCCTCGGCGGGCACGCCCGAAACCGCCGATCAGCCTGTCGCGGGCGCCAGTTGGGTGTCCCGCCGTACCAGGGCGGCGTAGCGCCCGTCCTGGTGGAGGAGTTCGTCATGACTGCCGCGCTCCGTGGTTCGGCCGCTGTCCAGGACGACGATCTGGTCGGCGTCGCGGACGGTGGAGAGACGGTGCGCGATGGTGATGGTGGTGCGTCCTGCGGAGAGCGCGTCGATCGCTTCCTGCACGGCGAATTCCGTACGGGTGTCGAGGGCGCTCGTCGCTTCGTCGAGCACGAGGACGGGCGGGTCCCGCAGGATCGTACGGGCGATGGCCAGGCGCTGTTTCTCGCCGCCCGAGAAGCGGTAGCCGCGTTCACCGACCAGGGTGTCGTAACCGTCGGGCAGTGAGGCTATGTGGTCGTGGATCTGCGCCGCACGCGCAGCCGCCTCTATTTCGGCGTCGGTCGCGTCCGGCTTGGCGAAGCGGAGGTTGTCGGCGACGGAGGCGTGGAAGAGGTAGGTCTCCTGGGAAACCACGCCCACGGCCCGGGCCAGGGTGTCGAAGTCCAGATCGCGTACGTCGACACCGTCGAGCGTGACCCGGCCGCCGGTGACGTCGTAGAGCCTGGGCACCAGATAGCTGAGCGTGGACTTGCCGGACCCGGTGGGGCCGACGACGGCCAGGCTGCCGCCGGCCGGAACGGTCACATCGATGCCGCTCAGGGTCGGACCACTCTTCTCGTCGTAGCTGAAGTCGACGTCCTCGAAGCGGATCTCGCCGCGGATCCTGTCCAGTCGGACGGGGCTCTCGGGCTCGGTGATGTCCACTTCGAGGTCGAGGTACTCGAAGATCCGCTGGAAGAGTGCGAGGGACGTCTGCATCTGAACGCCGGTGGAGAGCAGGCTCACGGCGGGCCGGAAGAGGCCCTGCTGGAGGGAGACGAAGGCGACCAGCGTGCCGATGGAGACAGCGGGGCCGCCGGACTGCAGGGCGAGGCCCGCTGCCCAGTAGATGACGGCGGGCATGGCGGCCATGACGATGCCGATCGTCGACATCCGCCACCGCCCGGCCATGCTGGAGCGCACTTCGAGATCGACCAGCTTCTCCGACTCCTCGGCGAAACCCTGGGTGAGGGAGTCCGCCCGGCCCATCGTCCGGCCCAGCAGAATGCCGCTGACGGAGAGCGATTCGGTGACCGTGGCCGCCATGGCCGCCATCTGCTTCTGCCGCCGGGTGGTGATCTTCTTGCGCTCACGGCCGACCCGGCGGCTGATCCAGACGAAGACCGGCAGCAGGAGGAGTGAGACGAGGGTGAGCCGCCAGTCGAGCGCCAGCATGGCGACGACCGTGGCGATGACCGCGGTGAGATTGGAGACCAGTGACGTCGCGGTGGAGGTGACGGTCGCCTGCATGCCGCCGATGTCATTGGCTATGCGGGACTGCACCTCGCCGGTGCGGGTCCTGGTGAAGAAGGCGAGCGGCATCCGCTGCAGTTGGGCGTAGACGGCAGTGCGCAGATCGTGCATGACGCGCTGGCCGACGGTGGTGGAGATCAGGGTCTGCAGGACGCCGAAAACACTGTTCATCACGGCCGTGAGGATCATGCCGAGGGCAAGCAGCGACAGCAGTCCCGTGCGCCCCTGCGGGATGGCGGTGTCCAGGATTTCGCGCAGCAGGAACGGCGAGGCGACCGACACCAGCGAAGAGGCGCCGACGAGCAGTCCGACCAGGGCGAGGCGCCCTCGGTAGGGGTGGAAGAGGCGCAGGATGCGGCGCAGCTCGGCGGGCGGGCGTCTTCCGTCCCGGGGCGGGGGTGTCCAGGTGATTTCGTCGGGTTTCATGGGCTCCTTCGTCAGGCGTGCGTCGGGCGTGCGACAACTCGTCTCAAATCCGGGGACTCGAAGCTTTCGAGAGCATAGCTCATTGTTACCTATGCTCACAATGCACAAGGTCCTGATACTGTTCGGCCATGGACTCCTCCGACGCCGATGGCGTGCTCCCCGAGCAGTTGCTGCGGGTGACCCGCAGACTCCAGCGGATTCAGAGCCGCCAGCTGGAGCCGATCAGTATCACTCCCGCACAGTTCCGGCTGCTCCGCACCGTTGCGCATTACGACGGCCCTCCCCGGATGGCCGATCTCGCGCAGCGGCTGGACGTCGTCCCGCGCGCCGTGACCAGCCTGGTCGACGGTCTGGAGGCCAGCGGCCGGGTGCGCCGCGCCCCCGATCCGGACAGTCGGCGGGTGGTCCGGATCGAGATCACCGAGGAGGGTCTCGCCACCCTCCGGTCGCTGCGCGACGCGCGCCGGGCCGCCGCGGAGGAGATCCTGGCTCCATTGACCGCGGATCAGCGCGAGGTGCTCGGCGGGCTGTTGTCCGCCCTGGTCAACGGAATGCCGGAGCGCCACTGCTGAACCGGCGCAGACGCGCGTTCACCGCTGGGTGCCGCGTAGGTGCCATCGCCGTACAGAACCGAACCGTACAAGCACACAAGTACAGAACCGCCGAGGAGAGCTCGACATGCCACTGCTGGAGCCGAAGCCGGAAGCACTCCGCCCCGCTGCGGTGCGCACCCCGTCCATGGACCGGGTCCCCGACCGGCAGGCCCCGGGGACGCCCGAACCGCTGCGCGGCGAGCTGATCGACCTGCTGGGCCCGGAGAAGGTGCTGTGGAAGGTCTCCGACCTGGTGAAGTACGCCTCCGACGCAAGTCCCTACCGGTTCGTCCCCCGGGTCGTCGTGGTCCCGGAGGACATCGACGACATCGCGGCGATCCTGTCGTACGCGCACAGCAAGGGCCGCGAGGTCGTCTTCCGCGCGGCCGGCACCAGCCTGAACGGCCAGGCCCAGGGCGAGGACATCCTCGTCGACGTACGCCACCACTGGGCGGGCATCGAGGTCCTGGAAGGCGGCGCGCGGGCCCGCATCCGGCCCGGGACGACGATCCTGCGCGCCAACGCCACCCTCGCCCGGCACGGCCGACTGCTGGGCCCCGACCCGGCCAGCGCCATCGCGTGCACGATCGGCGGAGTCGTCGCCAACAACGCCTCCGGAATGACCGCGGGAACGACCCGCAATTCGTACCGCACCGTCTCCTCGCTCACCTTCGTGCTGCCGAGCGGCACGGTCGTCGACACCGGGGACCCCGCGGCGGACGAGGACCTGGCCCGTGCCGAGCCGCGGCTGTGCGAGGGGCTGCTGGCGCTCAAGGCGGAGATCGAGGCGGATGCCGGGCTCACCGCCCGGATCCGTGCCAAGTACGAGATCAAGAACACCAACGGCTACCGGCTCGACGCCTTCCTGGACGGCTCGACGCCCGTGCAGATCCTGCGCGGTCTGATGGTCGGCTCCGAAGGCACCTTCGGCTTCATCTCCGAGGTCGTCTTCGACACCCTGCCGCTGGACCGCCGCATCTCCACCGCGCTGTTGTTCTTCCCCTCGCTGACCGCGGCGGCGGCCGCCGTGCCGGGCTTCAACGAGGCGGGGGCGATCGCCGTCGAGCTGATGGACGGCAATACGCTGCGCGCGTCGGTGAGCGTCCAGGGCGTGCCCGCCGACTGGGCCGAGCTGCCCAAGGAGACCACGGCGCTGCTGGTGGAGTTCCGGGCTCCGGACGAGGCCGGCCAGGCGGCCTACGAGCGGGCGGCGGCAGCGGTCGTCGAAGGACTCGACCTGGTGGCCCCCGTGGCGTCGGTGACCAATGAGTTCACCCGCGACGCCAAGGTCATCTCGGGCTACTGGAAGGCCCGCAAGGCCTTCGTCACCGCGGTCGGCGGCTCCCGGCCCTCGGGTACGACGCTGATCACCGAGGACTTCGCGGTGCCGCCCTCCCGGCTGGCCGACGCCTGCGAGGCCCTGCTCGGACTTCAGTCGGAGCACGGCTTCGACGCCGCAGTCGCCGGTCACGCGGCGCACGGCAATCTGCACTTTCTGCTCGCTTTCGACGCGGCGAAGCCGTCCGATGTCGACCGCTACGCCGCGTTCATGGACGACTTCTGCCGGCTGACGGTGGACCGCTTCGACGGCTCACTGAAGGCGGAGCACGCCACCGGCCGTAATATCGCGCCCTTCCTGGAGCTGGAGTGGGGTCCGAAGGCGACCGAGCTGATGTGGCGCACGAAGCAGATCATCGACCCCGACGGGGTGCTGGCGCCCCGCATCGTCCTCGACCGCGACCCGAAGGCCCATCTGCGCGGGCTGAAGACCATCCCGGAGGTCGAGCCGATCGCCGACCCCTGCATCGAGTGCGGCTTCTGCGAACCCACCTGTCCCAGCCACGACCTGACCACCTCGCCGCGCCAACGGATCGTGCTGCGCCGGGAGATGATGCGGCAGCCCGGCGGCTCCCCGGTGGAGGCGCAGTTGCTCGACGCGTACGGCTACGACGCCGTCGACACCTGCGCGGGCGATTCGACCTGCAAGCTGGCCTGTCCGGTCGGCATCGACACCGGCGCCATGATGAAGGACTTCCGCCACCAGCGGCACTCGCCGCGCGAGGAGCGCATCGCGGCACTCACGGCGAAGAACTTCAAGGCGGTGGAGGCGGCGGCCCGGGTCGCGGTCGCCGCGGCCGACCGGATCGGCGACCGGCTCGGCAACGGGCCGCTGGAGACCATCACCGGGCTCGCCCGCAAAGCCGTACGCCCCGATCTGGTGCCCGAGTGGCTGCCCGAGATCCCCGGTGCCGCCGCCCGGAAGCTGCCCCGTACCTCCCGTGTCGGGGCGAGCGCGGTCTACTACCCGGCGTGTGTGAACCGTATCTTCGGCGGGCCCGAGGGCCATCGCGGCCCGTCGCTGCCGCAGGCGGTCGTCGCCGTCTCCGCCCGCGCCGGAAAGCCGGTGTGGATCCCGGAGGACGTAGCGGGCACGTGCTGCGCGACGATCTGGCACTCCAAGGGGTACGACGAGGGCAATGCCGTGATGGCCAACCGCATCGTGGAGGCGGCCTGGGGCTGGACGGCGGGCGGAAGACTGCCGCTGGTCGTCGACGCCTCGTCGTGCACGCTGGGCATCGCCCATGAGGTGATCCCGTATCTCACAGATGACAACCGGGAGTTGCACCGGGAGCTGACCATTGTCGACTCCCTCGTCTGGGCGGCCGACGAACTGCTTCCCGAGCTGGCCGTCCTCCGGAAGATCAGCTCGGCGGTCCTGCATCCGACGTGTTCCATGCAGCATCTAGACGACGTGGCGCAGTTGCGCGCGGTCGCGGAGGCGTGTGCGGAGGAGGTCGTGATCCCCGACGACGCCGGGTGCTGCGCCTTCGCGGGCGACCGCGGCATGCTGCACAAGGAGTTGACGGCCTCCGCGACGGCGAAGGAGGCCGCCGAGGTGAATGCCCGGGAGTACGACGCGTATCTCTCGGCCAACCGGATGTGCGAGATCGGAATGGACCGGGCCACGGGTCACTCGTACTACTCGGTGCTGATGGAGCTGGAGCGTGCGACCCGGCCCGGGGCCGTCGTGCGCTGATCTCCGGGGCCGTCCGGTGACCGCCCCGTCCCCGGTCGCCCGACGGTCCCGATCGCCCTGCCCCGGACGCCGTCGGCCGCTGTGCCCGATCGCCGGGTGGGCTCGGATTCCGAGCCCACCCGGCTTTTGCAATGCCACGAAAGTCCATGGATTCGAAGCAGGAGTCCAATCACTCCCCTTGCGCATCGGCAGCACCAACTACCAAGGTCCTTACCGAGGTTCTTCAACAGCCGCGCACGTCAGACCCCCCTTCTGGAGGATCGATGAACGACGCAGCACAGCAGAACGACGACGGTACGCGGGACAGCGGCGACGGCTCGGTGAGTCGCCGCTCGGTCCTGTGGACTACCGCTGGAGTGGCCGGTGCCGGGCTCGGACTCGGCGGTCTCGGCAGCGGCACCGCGGCCGCCGCCGCCCCCGCCCGGAGCCCGGAAGCCGCTGCCACGGACCAGATGGATCAGGCGGCCGCCCCGAAGCGCCAGGGACGCACCATGGTGGGGGTGCCGTTCGACCGGCGTTCCACCGTACGGGTCGGCCTGGTCGGCCTCGGCAATCGCGGTGGCAGCATGATCGACCTCTTCCTGGCCGTCGGCGGCGTGCAGGTCGTCGCGGTCTGCGACCCGGTCAAGGCCAAGGCGGAACGGGTGGCCGCGAAGGTGACCGCGGCGGGTCAGCCGGCCCCCGCCGTCTACACCAACGGCGAGGACGACTACGAGAATCTTTGCAAGCGCGGGGACATCGACTTCGTCTATGTGGCGACGCCCTGGGACTTCCACTTCCAGATGGCGAAGACCGCCCTGCTGAACGGCAAGCATGTCGGAGTGGAATGTCCCATCGCTCTCCAGCTAGACCAGCTGTGGGAGTTGGTCGATCTTTCGGAGCGCACCAGACGCCACTGCATGCAGCTGGAGAACTGCTGTTACGGGCGTAATGAGATGCGGGTACTGCGCATGGCGCATGCCGGGCTCTTCGGTGATCTGCTGCACGGCGCGGGCGCGTACAACCACGATCTGCGCGGCCTGATGTTCGATCCGGGGTACTACGAAGGGCCCTGGCGCAGGCTGTGGCACACCAGGTTGCGTGGCGATCTCTACCCCAACCACGGCTTCGGTCCGGTCGCCAACTACATGGACATCAACCGTGGCGACCGCGCGGTGAGCATCACCAGTGTCGGTTCTCCGTCCCTCGGGCTCGCCGAGTATCGCGAGAAGCACATGCCGGCCGGTGATCCGAGCTGGAAGGAGACCTATATCGAGAGCGACCGGACGATCAGTCTCGTCCAGACCGCCAAGGGACGGGTCATCCGGCTGGAGCACGACGTGTCCACTCCGCATCCGTACTCGCGGATCAACAGCCTCGGCGGTACGAAGGGTGTCTTCGAGGACTATCCCGAACGTATCTACATCGAACCCGACCACACCAACGACAGCTGGGGCGACTTCTCGAAGTACGCGCAGTGGGACCACTGGCTGTGGAAGGAGCATGCCAACCCGCCCGGCGGTCATGGCGGCATGGACTACATGCTGGTGTTCCGGCTGATGCAGTGCATGCGGCTCGGTCTCGTCCCCGACTTCGATGTGTACGACGCGGCGACGTGGACGTCGCCCGTGCCGCTCAGCCATCTGTCCATCAAGGCGAAGGGCGCGCCGCAGCAGATCCCGGACTTCACTCGCGGTGAGTGGAAGAAGGCCCGCTCCGGCATGGATTCGAAGGATCCGGAGGGTCCGGGGAAGGCCTGACCAACCGAGGCGAGGGCTGAGAGGGATTGCGGGGCCCGGCCCGGCTCTGTTGAGCCGGGCCGGGCCCCGCAGTGCTTTCCCGCCGCCTGCCCGCTCGCGACCATGGCGCAATACGTGCCGTTCGTGGAGAAAATCGATTGCTCCGACGGACCTTCCGGGGTGAACCTTGCACGGTTTGAGGCATTCACCGAACAATCCGGCACACCGAACCATGGGACGTCATGCAGATTCGCGATCTTCCGTACAAGGATCCTGGCGATCCCGATGTCCGGTCGGGCCCACGCTTCCTGCTCTGGCTCGGCCGCAATCAGCTCCGCGGCCAGCTCAAGTCCATGTCCTGGGGCCTGTTGCACCAGTGCTCCCTGGCCGGGCTGCCACCTGCCGTCGGTTTCGCCGTGCAGGCCGTCGTCGACCGGTCCGGCACTCGGCTCGCGTGGGCGGGTGGATTGATCGCGGTCCTGGGTGTGCTGATCGCGCTGGGCGACACCATGCTCCACCGGACCGCCATCACCAACTGGATCACCGCCGCCGCGCGCGTACAGCAGTTGCTGGCCCGTAAGACCGCGGAGCTCGGCTCGGCGCTGACCCGCCGGGTCGCCGCGGGCGAGGTCGTCGCTGTCTCCACCGGTGACGTGGAAAAGATCGGCTGGTTCGTCGAGGCACTCTCCCGCTTCGCCGCCGCCGCTGCCGCCCTGGTGCTGATCTGCGCGGGACTCATCCTCTATCTGCCGTCGCTGGGCGTCCTGGTGACACTCGCCATGCCGTTCCTTGCCCTGGCCGTGCTGCCGCTGCTCCCCCGGGCCACCCGGCGCGCCGACCTCCAGCGCGAGAAGGCGGGCAAGGCCACCGAGCTGGCCTCGGACACCGTCGCCGGGCTGCGGGTACTGCGCGGGATCGGCGGCGAGGAGCTGTTCCTCGGCCGCTACCGGCGCGCCTCGCAGGAGGTCCGCAAGGCCGCGGTGCGCAGTGCGCGCATGTGGTCGCTGATCTCGGCGATCCAGGTGCTCCTGCCGGGCGTGCTGCTCATCTCGCTGGTCGTGTACGGGGCGACGCTGGCCCGCGACGGCCGGATCGAGGTCGGTCAGCTGGTCACGGTGTACAGCGCGGCAACGCTGTTGCTGTTCCCACTGCGCCACGTCGAGGAGATCGCGATGGCGTACTCCTTCTCACGGCCCTCCGCCAAACGCGCGGTCCGGGTGCTGTCGCTGCACCGCACGGACCGGCCTTCGACCATCGACGCCGCACCGACCGGCGATCTGTACGACCCGGTCACCGGGCTGATGGCCCCGGCGGGCCTGTTCACCGCGGTGGTCTGCGGCGATCCGGACGAGGCGGGCCGACTGGCCGAACGGCTCGGCGGACACGCGCACGAGGACGGCGACGCGACCGGTAACGCGGACGCGGACAGGAACGCGCCGAAGAACTCGACGCGCGGGGCGGACCACAACGGGCCGGAGAACGGCGGGCGCGCCTCCGCGGGCGGCGTCACGACGGAGCGGAAGACACCGTCCGTCCTGCTCGGTGGCGTACCACTGGACGAACTCCCGCTGGACTCGGCACGGACCGCGGTACTGGTCCAGGACAAGGATCCGGTCCTGCTCTCCGGCACGCTGCGCGACCTGCTCGACATGCCGTCGTCCGGCCGGGTGTCCGCCGAGGACGCACTGTCCGCCGCCCAGTGCGGTGACGTGCTGGACTCGTTGGCGCAGGCGTCCGTCGCCACGGACGGCGACCCGATGACGACACGCATCACCGAACGCGGGCGTTCGCTCTCCGGTGGTCAGCGCCAGCGGCTCGCCCTGGCCCGCTCCTTGGTGACCGACCCGGAGGCGCTGGTTCTCGACGAACCGACCTCCGCAGTGGACTCGCACACGGAGGCCCGGGTCGGCGCCGGAATCAAGGGTCTGCGTCAGGGCCGTACGACCGTGGCGTTCGCCTCGTCGCCGCTGCTGCTCGACCTGGCGGACCGAGTGGTGCTGGTACACGGCGGCACGGTCCTCGCGGTCGGCACACACCGCGAACTGCTGCACACGGAGCCCCGCTACCGAGCGGTCGTGACGCGCGAGACGGACGACGAGCTCGCTGTCCCGGCCGGTCAGGGCACACTCAGGACGATCGAGGAAATCGAGGAACGGGCATGATCGGCGTGGCAGTACCGGCGTACGACCCGGCCGCACCGGAGTCGGCGACGACCCTGCCGGTCGGCACCCCCACCACCGTACGAAGCTATGTACGGGAGCTGCTGCGGCGCCACCGCGGGCCGTTCGCCGTGCTGGTCACGTTCAACGCCATCGCGGTGATCGCCTCGATCACCGGCCCGTACCTGCTGGGCGGACTGGTCGAGGATCTCTCCGACGGCGTCACCGACCTCCATCTCGGGCGCACCGCCGGGGTGTTCGCGCTCGCGCTGATCGTGCAGACCGTGTTCACCCGGATGATGCGTCTGCGCAGCGCGATGCTCGGTGAGGAGATGCTGGCCGATCTGCGCGAGGACTTCCTCGTACGGTCGGTGGGGCTGCCGCCGGGCGTGCTGGAGCGCGCCGGGACGGGTGATCTGCTCTCCAGGATCACCACGGACATCGACCGGCTGGCCAACGCGATGCGCGAGGCCGTGCCGCAGCTGGCGATCGGTGTGGTGTGGGCGGGGCTGCTGCTGGCCGCTCTCACCGCGACGGCTCCGCCGCTGGCGCTCTCGGTGCTGATCGCCCTGCCGGTCCTGATCGTCGGCTGCCGCTGGTACTTCAAGCGAGCTCCGTCCGCGTACCGTTCGGAGGCCGCCGGATACGCCGCGGTCGCGGCGATGCTCGCGGAGACGGTGGATGCCGGGCGGACCGTGGAGGCGCACCGTCTGGGTGCGCGCCGGGTGGCGCTGTCGGACACGCGCATCCGGCAGTGGACTGCATGGGAACGGTACACACTCTTCCTGCGCTCCGTGCTGTTCCCCGTCATCAACGCCACCTACGTGACGATTCTCGGCGCGGTGCTGATGCTCGGCGGCTGGTTCGTCATCGAGGGCTGGCTGACCGTGGGGCAGTTGACGACGGGGGCGCTGCTGGCGCAGATGATGGTCGATCCGATCGGCCTGATCCTGCGCTGGTACGACGAGTTGCAGGTCGCTCAGGTGTCGCTGGCCCGGCTGGTCGGCGTACGGGACATCGAACCGGACGCGGGTGATGCGGAGGTCGTTCCGGACGGCCGTGGTGTCCGGGCGGACGAGGTGCACTTCGGCTACCGCGCCGGGGTGGACGTCCTGCACAAGGTGTCGTTGGACGTGGCACCGGGTACGCGCCTCGCACTGGTCGGCCCGTCCGGCGCAGGCAAGTCCACGCTGGGCCGGCTGCTGGCCGGGATCTACGCGCCGCGTACGGGTGAAGTGACGCTCGGCGGTGCGGAGTTGTCGCGGATGAAGGCGGAGCGCGTACGTACGCATGTGGCGCTGGTCAACCAGGAGCACCATGTGTTCGTGGGTTCGCTGCGGGACAACCTCCTGCTGGCCCGTGCCGGTGCCGAGGACGCCGAGCTGTGGGCGTCGCTGGCGGCGGTCGACGCGGACGGCTGGGCGAGGGCGCTGGAGGAGGGGCTGGACTCCGAGGTCGGCTCCGGCGGTCTTGCGCTGACACCGGCTCAGGCCCAGCAGATCGCACTGGCCCGGCTGGTCCTGGCCGATCCGCACACCTTGGTGCTGGACGAGGCGACGTCGCTGCTGGACCCGCGGGCAGCCAGGCACCTGGAGCGGTCGCTGGCCCGGGTGCTGGACGGCCGTACGGTCGTGGCGATCGCCCACCGGCTGCACACCGCGCACGACGCGGACGTGATCGCGGTCGTCGAGAGCGGCCGGATCAGTGAACTGGGCAGCCACGACGAGCTGGTGGCGGCGGACGGTGCCTATGCGGCGCTGTGGCGATCCTGGCACGGCTGAGGAGCCCGCGCCTTCTCGGATCCCGTGCTGCAACGTCGACGGGCAGCGGCCGACTCGCGTCCTCGGCCGCTCGCGCCCGGCTGCCTGTTCCGGTGGTTTCCTGCCGAACGCCTCCTGGTCGGCCGACCGGGAGGCGTTCGGCCGTGGCCGCCCCGAGGGTCTGTCGTCAAAGTGCCGCCGTCCGGCCGGAGGCAGGGCCGTTCCCGTGATCCCGATGGCCTTGCCGCCGGGAACGCGTATGGCGGCTCCTCAGCCGCGCCGGGAGGCCCGGACGATCCGGGCGACGATCTCCTCCGCGATGGCTTCCACATCGGCGTCCACGACGAGGTCCACCTTGCCGTCCGGGTCGGCCGTGAAGACGGTCAGCCCTTCGTCGGTGACCTCTACCGTGCCGCGTTCGGTGGTGTAGAGGTCGGGACGCAGCAGGGAAAGAGCGGTGATCGGGTCGTGCGGGACGCTCCACGGTTCGCCGGTGAAGCCGGTCCAGGCGTCGATCTCGCGGGCGAGCGCGGTGCCGTAGGCACCGGCTTCCCGGATCGCTTCGATGCCGGGCTGTTCGATGCGCAGTCGCGTGGTGATGTCCAGGCCGGTGACGACGGTGCGGATGCCGGAGCCGAAGACGGCACGGGCGGCCGTGATGTCGCTGACGATGTTGTGTTCCGCCTTGGCTCCGGGCCCGAAGCTGCCGCCCATCATGTAGAGCGTGCGCACGCCGGCGGCGAAGCGGTCGTCGAGCCGGATCGCGCGGGCGATGTTGGCGAGCGGGGCGATGGCGATGACATCGGTCGCACCGGGCCGGGCGAGGACGGAGTCCACGAGGAAGCGGTCGGCGGCGACGGTATCGCGTACCGGCTCGGTCTCCAGGTCGGTGAAGGCCCTGCCCTCGTGTCCGGCCCACCAGACCTCCTTGCCGGAGAGGGTGTCGGTGGCTCCGGGAACGACGGTGAGGTCGTGTCCGGCGAGGGCACCGAGCCGGTGCGCGAGGCGGGCCCGGAGCAGTGTGTCGCCGTAGACGGTGGTGATGCCGGTGATCCGGGCCTCGGGCGAGCCGAGCAGCACGCCGAGGGCGAGCGCGTCATCGACGTCGCTGCCGATGTCGGTGTCCAGGAGGATGTCGGCGAGGGGCTGAGTCATGGTGTTCCTCGGGTCGTTGGGACGGGTTTCGCCGGTCGGGCGGCCGGTTCGGCCGGCGGTCATTTCAGACCGCTGCCCGCGATCGACTGGGTGAAATACCGCTGCAGGCGCAGCAGGACGACGAGCGGGATGACGGTCAGGACGACGGCGGCGGCGAACACCTGGCCGTAGTCGACGACCATCTGGCCCTGGAGGGTGCCGAGCGCGATCGGGCCGAGTTGCTTGTCCGGTTCGGTGCCGACGAGCAGCGGCCACATGTAGGACTGCCACTGGAAGGTGAACAGGGTCAGTCCGGCGCCGATCAGCGCGGGCCGCGACAGGGGCACGTAGACCTTCCGGAAGATGCCCCACCAGCCGAGCCCGTCCATCCGGGCGGCCTCGACGAGTTCGCGCGGGATGGCCAGGAAGAACTGGCGCAGCAGGAAGATCGCCAGGCCGTTGCCGATGCCGGGCAGGATCAGTCCGGTGTAGGTGTTCTGCAGGCCCCAGTCGCGGAAGATGTCCGAGAGCGGAATCGCTATGGCGTCGAACGGAATCATGAAGCTGAGCAGGATCACCGCGAACACGAGCCCGCGGCCGCGGAAGGTGAACACCGAGAGCGCGAACGCGGCCATCGCGGAAAGCAGCAGTCCGAGCAGGACGGTGGCGGCCGCCACGCCGATGGAGTTGAGCACTGCGCGGCCGAAGTCGCCCTGGAAGAGGGTCACATAGTTGTGCAGTGTGGCGTCGGTCGGGATCAGGCTCCGCCAGGAGAGCCGGTCGAGTCCGGCCAGGACCTTGTCGCCGGGGCGGAGCGATCCGCTGAACACCCACAGGAGCGGGAGGGCGAAGAGCACGCCGATGACGACGGCGGTGGCGAGCGGCATATGCCTCAGTGCGGAGGGGCGGCGCCCCGTCGGCTGCTGGGAGGTGGTGGTTGTCTTCATCGGTTCACTCCTCGCCCTTGCCCCGCATCATCCGGAACTGGACGGCGACGACCGCGAGGGTGATGGCGACGAGCACCACCACTTCGGCCTGGGCGAAGTTGATGTCGCCGACGCTGTAGGCGCGGCGGAACACGTCGTACATCATGAGATTGGTCGAGCCGTCGGGGCCACCGCGGGTCAGCAGCTGCACGGGCGCGAACACCAGGAAGTTGGAGACGGTGTCGGCGACCAGCACGAAGGCGAGCGGGCGGCGCAGCAGCGGCAGCGTGACGTGGACGAACCGCTGCCAGGCGGAGGCGCCGTCGACGGCGGCCGCGTCGTAACACTCCTGCGGGATGTCCTGGAGCCCGGCGATGAGGAACATCATCCAGTAGCCGACGCCGACCCAGGACATCAGCACGATGAGGGCGAAGAGCGCCTGCTGCGGGCTGGTGAGGAAGGGCTGCGGCGGGATACCCATCGTGCCGAGGATGGCGTTGAGCGGTCCTTCGGGGCGGTAGAGGATGCCCCAGATGACCGCGGAGACGGCCGGCGGTACGGCGATGGGCGCGAACACCAGCGACCGCCAGAAGCGGACGCCCGCGAAGCGGCGGTTCAGCAGGACGGCGAGGCCGAGCGCGACGAGCACCTGGAGCGGGTTGATGACCAGGCTGAACAGCAGTGTCACGCGAACGCTCTGCCAGAACTGGCTGTCGGCGAAGAGGTCCGCGTAGTTGTCGAAGCCGACGAAGGTGGTGACGCCGTCGACGAGGCTGTGGTGGCGCAGGCTGCTGACGACCGCCATTGCCGCGGGCAGCAGTCGCAGCACGACGAGGGCGAGCAGCGCGGGGGCCAGGAAGTACAGGGCGGTCCTGCCCTGCGAGGCGGGGTGGCGGCGGGAGCGCTTCGGGGATCGGGTCGTGGTGGTCATCGCAGTCGCTCCCAGGTACGCACCAGTTCTCCGGAGGCTTTCGCCAGCCGGGGTTCCACCGCCGAGCCGTTGCGGATGTCGGAGAAGGCGGAGCCCATGACGGTTTCGAACTGGGTGTAGCCGATGCTGCGCGGCCGGCTGACGGCGGTGTGCGCGAGTTCGTACCGCATGATCGTGGCCACCCCGGCGGTGCTCCTGGTGGCCTTGTGCTCCAGGTCCGCCGCGTAGCGTTCGAAGGCCTTGCGGTTGGACGGGATGAGCGGGGACGCCTCGACGGTCTGGAGGCTGCCGCCGGTGGTGAGGGCGGCGTACTCCATGAACCGCAGTGCCGCGTCGGGGTGTTCGGCGTACGGGTTCACGCCCCAGGACCAGGAGTCGGTGGGGGTGACGGCGCGTCCGTGGGCGAACTTCGGCTGCGGCGCGGTGCCCCAGGTGAAGTCCTTCAGCCCGGCGAAGGCACCGAGGTTCCAGGGGCCGCCGACGAAGAACGGCACCCGTCCGGAGGTGAAGAGCGAGGAGAGCTGGTACGAGGGGATGCCGCGCGGCGACGAGCCGTCGGCGAAGAGCGTCCGGTACCAGTCGAGGGCGTCGATCCAGCCCCGGGTGGTGACGGCTGGGGTGAGCATGTCCCTGCCGGTGATGCCGGAGCCGCCGTGCAGGGACTCGACGAGTGGCTGGAGCCCGTAGTAGAGGTCGGTCTGTTCCAGCAGCAGGGCGTGGTCGGCACCGGCCCTGTCCATGGTGCGGCGGCCGACGCTCTTGGTCTGCTCCCAGCTCCAGCGATCGGCGGGGGCCGCTCCGGGCAGCGGTGCGCCGGCTTCGGTCAGCAGGTCCGCGTTGTAGAAGAGGTACTGGGTGGACGTCCAGATCGGCAGCGAGCGGAGCTTGCCCTGCCAGGAGCTGACCCCGTACTGCTCGGGGGTGACGGCGGCCCTGGCCCGGTCGGCGATCGGGGTGAGGTCGGTGAGGAAGCCGCGCGCGGTGAGCGCCGGTACGCGGGGCTGGTCGACGGCGTACACATCGATCGCGTCGTCCTTCGCGGAGAGCCGCAACTGGAGGACGTCACCGAGCTGGTCCGGCGGGACGGGGGTGTAGTCGATCCGCAGGTCGGGGTTGGCTCGCTCGAAACCGCGGATGACGGCCCGGAACGTCCCGGGGGTTTCCGGGCCGAGGAACCGTACCGCTGTTCTGCCGTCCGCCGGGCGGCCGCCCGAGCAGCCTGCCAGGGCCGCCGCGGACGCCACGCCGAGTGCGGCACCGAGCACGGTTCTGCGGCTTGGAGAGCGCGTCATACGGCTCTCCGGCCTGCGATGGACATCAAGTCTCCAAATCGTTTTGCATACCTGATTCGGCCCGTGTGCGGCTCGATCGCAAGCACCATACAAAACGTTTTGCACAATGGATAGAGTGACCTCGAACACCAGGACAACATTCCTGGACGACAGCGGGAGGCCGATGGTGCAGGACGGGAGCCGGGTCAAGATCGTGGATGTGGCGTCCGAGGCAGGCGTCAGCGTCACCACGGTCTCCCATGTGCTGAGCGGTCGCCGACCCGTCTCGGCCACCACCCGCGCCCGGGTCGAGGACGTCATACAGCGCCTCGGCTATCAGGCCGACCCGTCGGCACGCGGCCTGCGTACCCAGCGCACCCGCACCCTGGGACTGGTCGTCCCGGACATCACCAACCCGTTCAACACCTCGATCGCCGCGGGCATGCAGGAGATCGCCCTGGCCCATGAGTACCTGACGGTGGTCTGCGAGGCCCCCATGGACGGCCCGCATCTGCCCGCGGTGATCCGGCAGCTGGTGGCGCGCCGCATCGACGGCATCGTGATCGGCCGGTACGGCGCCACCCGGCGCGATCTGGACCGGATCGTGGCCTCGGGGTCGAAGCTGGTACGGCTCGGCGGGCGGCTGGAGCCGGCGCTCGGCGATGTGGTCAGGACCGCCGAGACCGAGGGAATGTACGACCTGGTCCGCCATCTGGTGGACCGCGGCTACCGGCGTATCGCGTTCATCGGCGGTACACCGGGGGTGGAGCCGGGCGAGGAACGGTTCGCGGGCTACCGCGAGGCCCTGGAGTCGGCCGGCCTGCCGGTCCCGGACGAGCTGGCCGTCTGGACCGGCTTCACCCGCGAGGGCGGACGGGCCGGTGCCACGGCCGTGCTGAACGCGGCGGAGCGCCCGGACGCCGTGGTGTGCGCCAACGACCTGATCGCGATCGGCGCACTGGACACGGCACGGGCCGCCGGGCTGCGCGTGCCGCACGACGTGGCGATCACCGGGTACGACGACATCGAGGCGGCCTCACTGGTCTCCCCCGCGCTCACCACCGTGCTCAACCCGGCCCGCGAGATCGGGCGTTCGGCCGCACAGCTGCTGGTCGACCGCCTCGACGGGGACGGCGCGGGGACGGCCAGGGAGATCGTCCTGGCCCACCGGCTGGTACCGCGCGAGTCCGCCTGAGCGCACCGGGTGCCGGACGCGGCGGTCAGATGAAGTTCAGCGCCGCCGCCCCGCCCAGTCCGCCGAGCACCATGAAGGCCGGCATCAGCACCTTCAGTTCCACCCAGCTGCCGGCCCGGAACCGCATGCCCTTCGGCGGCCCGATCGGGTACCAGCGCTTGCGGCCGATGGGGATGGGCCACAGTATCGGGCAGCCCGAGACGGTGAGCGCGTCGCCGATGTCGTGGACGAGGGCGCCGAGCACGATCGGCAGCCCCAGCCACAGGTACTCCTGGCCGGGGGCGGTGAACAGCCAGTCCGCGCCGTTGCCCGGCTTGTCCAGGACACCGGCCAGTATCCAGGCGCTGGTCGCGCCGAGCAGCCAGACCAGGACGTCGCTGGACATCCGGGCGGCCCGCCACAGCAGCCCTTCGACGGCGAGCACCAGGTGGACGAAGAGGATCGCCAGCACCGCCCACCGTCCGCCGGTGATCGCCGCTGCGGAGGCTCCGGCGCCGATCAGGACCGCCCAGAGCCAGGTGTGGGTCAGCGTCCGGTGGCCGCCGTTGCGGGTCGAGTCGCCGCGCATCCGGGTCGCCTTGTAGACGGCGTGCGAGAGCTTGTCGACGATCTCGCAGAGTCCCCGGGAGACCGGCCCGAAGGCGCGAGAAATGGTCGCGGACTTGTGGTCGAGGTCCGGGGCCAGCGCGGCTCCGGCGGTGATCAGCGCCCCGACGACCAGGACGGGCCACGGCATCGCGTGGCCGGCGGCCGCCGCCGCCGCGCCCACCCCCAGCCAGGCCGCCGCCCCTGACAGAGAGTGTGCCGGTCCCATCATGGTTCTTCCCGCCCCCAAAGTCGTCCTGCTGCCATTGCCGCCCAGGCACGGCCGAGTTGAGTGGGCAGCGTATCGTCCGTGATCTTCATACGGTCGTCCGGTTCCCTCATCCGGGCGGAAGGCAGGCAAGATGGGGGCGTGACCCTTATCGATCAGCTGCCCCCGACCGACGACCCCGACGCCCTCTTCGAGGCTTTCTCGTCATGGACCGAGACGCAGGGCATCACCCTCTATCCCGCTCAGGAGGAGGCGCTGATCGAGGTGGTCTCCGGCGCGAATGTGATCCTTTCCACCCCGACCGGCTCCGGAAAGAGCCTGGTCGCGGCGGCCGCGCACTTCACGGCGCTGGCCCAGGACAAGGTCACCTTCTACACCGCGCCGATCAAGGCACTGGTCTCGGAGAAGTTCTTCGACCTGTGCAAGCTGTTCGGTACGGAGAACGTAGGCATGCTCACCGGGGACGCCTCCGTCAACGCCGACGCCCCGGTGATCTGCTGCACGGCCGAGGTCCTGGCGTCCATCGCGCTGCGTGACGGGAAGTACGCCGACATCGGCCAGGTCGTGATGGACGAGTTCCACTTCTACGCCGAGCCGGACCGCGGCTGGGCCTGGCAGATCCCGCTCCTGGAGCTGCCGCAGGCCCAGTTCGTCCTGATGTCGGCCACGCTCGGTGACGTCAGGATGTTCGAGGATGACCTGACCCGCCGCACCGGCCGCCCCACGTCCGTGGTGCGCTCCGCGACCCGGCCGGTGCCGCTCAGTTACGAGTACCGACTGACACCGATTACCGAGACCCTCACCGAGCTCCTGGAGACCAGGCAGTCGCCGGTGTACATCGTGCACTTCACCCAGGCCGCGGCCGTCGAGCGGGCGCAGTCGCTGATGAGCATCAACATGTGCACCAAGGAGGAGAAGGAGAAGATCGCCGATCTGATCGGCAACTTCCGCTTCACCACCAAGTTCGGCCAGAACCTCTCGCGCTATGTGCGCCACGGCATCGGGGTGCACCACGCGGGCATGCTGCCCAAGTACCGGCGTCTGGTGGAGAAGCTCGCCCAGGCAGGTCTGCTGAAGGTGATCTGCGGTACGGACACCCTCGGCGTCGGTGTCAACGTACCCATCCGCACCGTGCTGTTCACGGCGCTCACCAAGTACGACGGCAATCGCGTCCGTACGCTGCGCGCCCGGGAGTTCCACCAGATCGCGGGCCGCGCGGGCCGGGCCGGGTTCGACACGGCGGGCTTCGTCGTGGCGCAGGCGCCCGAGCATGTGATCGAGAACGAGAAGGCCGTCAAGAAGGCGGGCGACGACCCCAAGAAGAAGCGAAAGGTGGTCCGCAAGAAGGCCCCCGAGGGCTTCGTCGCCTGGTCGGAGACCACCTTCGACAAGCTGATCCAGTCCGATCCGGAGCCACTGACCTCCCGCTTCCGCGTCACGCACACGATGCTGTTGTCCGTGATCGCGCGTCCCGGCAACGCCTTCGAGGCGATGCGGCGCCTGCTGGAGGACAGCCACGAACCGCGCAGGGCGCAGCTGCGGCACATCCGCCGGGCCATCGCGATCTACCGTTCGCTGCTGGACGGCGGTGTCGTGGAGCAGCTCGACAAGCCGGACGTGGAGGGCCGCATCGTCCGGCTCACCGTCGATCTCCAGCAGGACTTCGCGCTCAACCAGCCGCTGTCCACCTTCGCGTTGGCCGCGTTCGACCTGCTGGACCCCGACTCCCCCTCGTACGCGCTGGACATGGTCTCCGTCGTCGAGTCGACGCTCGACGACCCGCGGCAGATCCTCGCCGCCCAACAGAACAAGGCGCGCGGCGAAGCGGTCGGGCAGATGAAGGCCGACGGCATCGAGTACGAGGAGCGCATGGAGCTGCTCCAGGACGTCACGTATCCGAAGCCGCTCAGCGAGCTGCTGTGGCACGCGTACGACGTGTACCGCAGGAGCCACCCGTGGGTGGGCGACCACCCGGTGTCGCCCAAGTCCGTGATCCGTGACATGTACGAACGCGCCATGACGTTCACGGAGTTCACCTCGAACTACGAGCTGGCCCGTACCGAGGGCATCGTGCTGCGCTACCTGGCGAGCGCGTACAAGGCGCTCGAGCACACCATCCCGGACGACATCAAGTCCGAGGACCTTCAGGACCTGATCGCCTGGCTCGGCGAGCTGGTCCGCCAGGTGGACTCCAGCCTTCTTGACGAGTGGGAGCAGCTCGCCAACCCGGAGGTGGAGACCGCCGAGGAGGCGCAGGAGCGGGCCGACGAGGTGAAGCCGGTCACGGCCAACGCCCGGGCGTTCCGGGTGCTGGTCCGCAACGCGTTGTTCCGCCGGGTGGAGCTGGCCGCGCTGGACAAGGTCCACGAGCTCGGTGAGCTGGACCGCGACGCGGGCTGGGACGAGGACGCGTGGGGCGACGCCATGGACGCCTACTGGGACGAGTACGAGGATCTGGGCACCGGTCCGGACGCCCGCGGGCCGAAGCTGCTGAAGATCGACGAGGACGCCGCACACGGTCTGTGGCGGGTGCGGCAGACCTTCGCCGACCCGAACGGCGACCACGACTGGGGCATCAGCGCGGAGATCGACCTGGCCGCCTCCGACGAGGAGGGCCGGGCCGTCGTCCGCGTCACCTCCGTGGGTCAGCTGTGAAGGCATACGCGGTAGTGGCGGCGCCGCTGCGAGAGTGGAGACGAACCCCATGACGAACCCGGCCGAGCGCCTGGTCGATCTGCTCGACCTGGAGCGGATCGAGGTCAACATCTTCCGTGGGCGCAGCCCCCAGGAGTCCCTGCAGCGGGTCTTCGGCGGGCAGGTCGCCGGACAGGCCCTGGTGGCGGCCGGCCGTACCACCGACGGGGACCGGCCGGTGCATTCGCTGCACGCCTACTTCCTGCGTCCGGGCCGGCCGGGTGTACCGATCGTCTACGAGGTCGAGCGCATCCGGGACGGCCGGTCGTTCACCACCCGCCGGGTCACGGCCGTCCAGCAGGGCCGGACGATCTTCAATCTGACGGCGTCGTTCCACCGGCCGGAGGAGGCGGGCTTCGAACACCAGCTGCCGCCCGCCCGTGAGGTCCCCGACCCCGAGGAGCTGCCGACCGTCGCCGATGAGGTGCGCGAGCACCTCGGGGCGCTCCCGGAGGCGCTGGAGAGGATGGCCCGGCGGCAGCCCTTCGACATCCGGTACGCCGACCGGCTGCGCTGGACGGAGGAGGAGGTCAAGGGCGCGGACCCGCGCAGCGCCGTCTGGATGCGCGCGGTCGGCCCGCTGGGCGACGACCCGCTCGTGCACACCTGCGCGCTGACGTACGCCAGCGACATGACGCTGCTCGACGCGGTCCGGATCCCGGTGGAGCCGCTCTGGGGTCCGCGCGGCTTCGACATGGCCTCGCTGGACCACGCGATGTGGTTCCACCGGCCGTTCCGGGCGGACGAATGGTTCCTCTACGACCAGGAGTCACCCATCGCCACCGGCGGACGGGGACTGGCACGCGGCCGGATCTACGACCGCGCGGGCAACCTGCTGGTGTCCGTGGTGCAGGAGGGACTGTTCCGCAGCCTGGGGGCGTAGCCGTCCGGCTCAGAGGCCCGGCAGCGGGTCCTGATCGACCTCGTGACGGCGGGTGCGGATGTCCGGGGGCGCCGGGTGCAGTTTGGCGTCGCAGGCGGGGCCGAGGCCGGTGCGGCGGGACTCCGTACCGGTGAGCGGGCGACCGCACATGCGGCAGCGCACCACCCGTCGACGGGCAGACGGGCCTGCCGGACCGTCCTCGGGCAGCGGCTCGGGGCGGGGTTCGCGGAGCGGTTCGGCGGAGTCCACGAATCGATCGTCTCAGGGCGCCCGTCTACTCTGCGACTTCGCATGTCGAACGGCACACGACGGAGGAGTTCGCGGGTGAGCAGCGTGCTGGCATTGGAGCCTGTCCCCCGGCCGAAGAAGGACAAGAAGGCGGAAGGGGACGCCGCGCCGGGGCGGTCGTGCCCATCGGTCATGTCGTCAGGCTCGCCGGCGAACCCCGCGGCGAGTCCCGGGTGGTCGCGCATGTGGAGCGCGAACTGCCGTCCGGCGGGATACCGGCGTACCTGGAGGCCCGCAAGACGGGTGTGCGTTCCCTCGTCCTGTGGGCCGACCCCGAACGCCGGGCCCGGCTGGCCGCCCTGTCCACCGCGTCGGCGGTCGACGGTGTCGCCACGTACCAGGTGTGGGGCGCGCAGGGTGAGCTCATCGGCACGTTCGTCCGCGAGAAGGCCCTTTCCGGCAGGGGGCTGCGGACCCGCTGGACGGTCGCTCAGACCGGTTGCCCGGAGGCGGTCGGTCTGAAGGGCCGGATCTTCTGGTGGTACGTGTGGTGGCTGCTGCTCCCCGTCCAGGTGGCCATCGGCGTGGGCAGCCTCCTGAGCGGCAGCGGCGACGCGGCGCGCGGGCCGAGGCGCATCATCTGGCGGGCCGGCCGGGAGGTTCCACTGGAGTTCCGGTCGGACGACGACGAGATCCATGTCCACGCCGCCTGGGTCGACTGGCGGCTCGCGGCCGCGCTGTCGGCGCTGATCCGTACCTTCGACAGCTGGATGGGCACCCCCTGGGACGACAAGCGCCACTGAGGTGGACGCGGACCCGGGTACGGCCCCGGACGCGTTTCCCGACCGGTCAGGAAGTGAGGATTCTGGCCTTCTGCGCCTGGAACTCGCTGTCGCTCAGCACTCCTTGGCTCTTGAGGTCACCGAGCTCCTTGAGCTGGGCGATCTTGTTGCTCATCTCTTCCTCCGGCGCCATGGAGGTGGGAGCGGGAGGCGGCGGAGCCGGCTGGGCCCGGGTGGCGTCCTGCTGTGCCCAGCGGCCTGCCTGCCGCCGGGAGACCCGGTTGGAGACCGAGGTGGCGGTTCCGGCGATCACCGCCGTACGGGCGACGCCGCGAAGAAGGCCTGGCATGGTGCATCTCCTTTGACTGGCTCTGCGGGAACGGGCGGCCCGACGGGACCGCGAACGGATTCGGACCGTGGCCCCGGCCGCGTCTTCAGACCCTGGACTCGGCCACGTCGAGCGAGGCCAGGACCTCGTGGATCGGGATCCGCCCGTTGGCGACGAGGCGTCCGCCGGAGCGGCGCAGGGCTGCCGCGAATGGTGCCGCCCACACGTTCTCGTAGATGAGGACTGCGGCAGCGCTGCCGGGTTCGAGGATCGCGCTCGCCTCGTCGATGTCGTCCTGGCCGATCAGGCCCGAGGACACTCCCTCGAACACGGCGAGGTCGGCACCGCCGTCCCCGGTCAGCTCGGAGAGTTCCACGCCGTCGATGGTGCCGTCCCGGTTCTTCCTGACGAAGGTCAGATCCAGGATACGGATGATGCCCCGGTCCACCAGGTCGACCAGCAGGGGTAGTCCTTCTCCCGTCATCCGGCTTCCCGCCGGAAACTCGACCACCAGGTAGTCGATCGGTCCTGTCTCGTCGCTCTCGCCGCTCACGTCAGCTCCTTCAGACATCTCGACTGCCCCGGTTCCGCCGGAGGCCACGTCCTCCGCCATTGCAGCAGCGGTGGGACGGGAACGCATCTCGGCCACGGACCCGGGAGGACCCGGTGGCGGAGCGTGCCGCTGCCTGCCCCCATCGGCGAGCTTCAGGCCTGCTCCTCCTGCTGCGGACCCGCGCAGAGCGCCCAGAGGATGACGACGTTGGTGGCGATGAGCACGGTGGACCAGAACGGATAGAAGGGCAGCCACAGGAAGTTGGCGAGTGCGCCCAGGCCCGCGAGCAGGATGCCCACGACGCGCGCCCAAGTGGCTCCGTTGAGCAGCAGCGCAGAGCCGGCGAGGACGATGACGATGCCCAGAATGAGGTGGATCGAGCCCCAGCCCGTGAGGCTGAACCGGAACAAGTAGTTGCCGGTTGCGACGAACAGGTTGTTCCTGGTGATGGCCGCGATCCCCTCGAAGATCGCCATCGCACCGCCGAAGATCATCAGAACTGCGGCGAAGGTGGTCCACCCGTACCGGAAGGGATGACGCGAAGCCAGGGTGGTGTCACGCGCCACGCTCGGCCCGCTGCTGGCACTGGCACTGGCCATGTCGGCCTCCTCGGGTAGCAGAGCAACCCGGCGGACCCGAGTGGGCTCGCCGGGGCTTCCCCGAACCAGCGTGGCACGACAACTCCCGGTCAGCAGAAGAACCACGTCCCGGCCGCGGCTCCCGAGATTTTCTCACATCAGGGATATCATCTCCGGCGTGAGAGACTTCGAACGGGCGGAGCCAGGCTCCGTCGATGCCCGGCTCGCCGCACGGCTGGGCGAACTGCGTACCGGACGCGGCTGGTCGCTGGACGAACTGTCCCGGCGCAGCGGAGTGAGCCGCTCCACACTGTCCCGGCTGGAGCGGGGCGAACTGAGCCCGACCGCCGCCCTGCTCGGCACGTTGTGCGCGGTCTACGGGCGGACGATGTCGCGGCTGCTGATGGAGGTCGAGGCGGAAGCACCGCAACTGGTTCCCGCCGCGCGGCAATCGGTGTGGCGGGACGAGGCGTCGGGCTTCGTACGCCGCTCGGTGTCGCCGCCCCACACCGGCCTGCGCGCGGAGGTCATCGAGGGCACCCTCGACGCGGGGGCCGCCATCGCGTACGAGAGTGCGCCGGTGTCCGGCGTGGAGCAGCATGTCTGGGTGCTGGAGGGGACGGTCGAGATCACCGTCGAGGGCACCGTGCACACCGTGCGCAGCGGCGACTGTCTGCGCTTCCTGCTGCGCGGCCCCTCGCGCTTCCACTGTCCGGGGCCGGAGCAGCTCCGCTACGCACTGGTGATCGTCCTGCCGTGAAAGCCGTAAAGGCCGCGAAAACCGTGGCAGCCGTGGCAGCCGTGGCAGCCATGAGAGGACCTGCCTCATGACCGAGATCGTTGCGGTCTCCGGACCCGAACTGGTCACCTACGCAGACGAGCTTGCCGCGCTCCTCGGGTCTGGATCGCCCGGGACGCGGAACGGGTGGCCGGGACCATCGGCCTGGTCCGGGCTCTGCTCCCGAACGCCCGTCACCGCGCGGAGATCGCCAAGCTGATGGTCCGTCCGTCGGCCCGCGGCCACGGGCTCGGCCGGTCGCTGCCGGCCGCCGCCGACCCGGCCGGGACCCTGAAACCGACGACGTGCTACTACAAGGCGGTCGGCGCCGCGCGGAGGACGTCGGATCGGGCGGCGAGCCCGTCCGAGTCCTCGTAGGGCACGCCGTCGACGCAGCCGTCGATCCCGGCGTTCGGGCGTTCGGTTCGTGATGATCGACCAGTGGGCACGACAATGGCGGTGGAAGCCACCCTCACAAGGAGAGCCTCATGACGCTGTACGACATCCCCCTGCGCACGCTCACCGGCGAGCCCGCGTCCCTGGCCGACTACCGCGGCCGGGCGGTCCTGTTGGTGAACGTCGCGTCGAAGTGCGGGCTCACCCCGCAGTACGCGGGCCTGGAACGGCTCCAGAACGCCTACGCGGACCGCGGCTTCACCGTGCTCGGTGTGCCGTGCAACCAGTTCGCCGGCCAGGAGCCGGGGAACGCGGAGGAGATCCAGACCTTCTGCTCGACGACGTACGGTGTCAGCTTCCCGCTGCTGGAGAAGACCGATGTGAACGGCGAAGGCCGCCACCCGCTCTACGCCGAGCTGACCGCTCTCGCGGACGAGGACGGCGAGGCCGGTGACGTCCAGTGGAACTTCGAGAAGTTCCTCATCTCGCCGGCGGGCGAGCCGGTCGCACGCCTCCGCCCGCGCACGGAGCCGGAGGCCCCGGAGCTCATCGCCGCCATCGAGTCCCAGTTGCCCGCCTGACCGGCTCCGTCCTCGATACCGGACAGCCGAAGCTGGGCCGCACGAGCGTGAACCGTGCACGCCACCACCCCCGCCTCGCGCCAGGGCCTCTCGTTCGGATCATGCCGGGCTCGCGTGCCCCGGACCGACCCGAACGAAAGGCCTTGGGCCGACCGGCAAATGGGGCGTGCCCAGCCCCGCGACGCCGCCCCCCCCCCATTTGCCGGTCGGCCTCAGCGGATCGGCATGCCCGAGAGGGTGCGGGCGATCACCAGGCGCTGGATCTCGCTCGTGCCCTCGAAGATCGTGTAGATCGCCGCGTCCCGGTGCATCCGCTCCACCGGGTACTCGCGGGTGAAGCCGTTGCCGCCGAGGATCTGGACGGCCTGTGCGGTGACCTTCTTGGCCGTCTCGCTCGCGTACAGCTTGGACATGGAGCCCTCGGCCGAGGTGAAGGGCTTGCCGGTGGCCGCCATCCAGGAGGCGCGCCAGACCAGCAGCCGGGCCGCGTCGATCTGCGTACGCATGTCGGCGAGTTGGAAGGCGATGCCCTGGTTGTCGATGATCGGCCGGCCGAACTGGGTGCGGGTCTTCGCGTACTCCAGCGCGACCTCGTACGCGGCACGGGCGGTGCCGACCGCCATGGCGCCGACCGCGGGGCGGGAGGCCTCGAAGGTCGCCATCGCCGCGTTCTTCACCCGCTCGCCACCGGACGCGGCGCGCTCGCGGGCCCGGGCCAGGCGCTGATCGAGCTTCTCCTTGCCGCCGAGCAGGCAGTGGCCGGGGACGCGGACGTCCTCCAGGACGACCTCGGCGGTGTGCGAGGCGCGGATGCCGTGCTTCTTGAACTTCTGGCCCTGAGAAAGACCAGGGGTGCCCGGCGGCACGATGAACGAGGCGTGCCCCTTGGAGCCGAGCTCCGGGTCGACCACGGCGACGACGACATGGACGCCCGCGATGCCTCCGTTGGTCGCCCAGGTCTTGGTGCCGTTCAGCACCCACTCGTCCTTGGCCTGGTCGTACACCGCGCGGGTGCGCATCGAGGCGACGTCGGAACCCGCGTCCGGCTCGGAGGAACAGAAGGCCGCGACCTTGACGTCGTCGGCGTCGCCGTACATCTGGGGGATCCAGGTGCCGATCTGCTCCTCGGTGCCGTTGGCGAGGACGCCCACGGCCGCCAGGCCCGTACCGACGATCGAGAGGGCTATGCCCGCGTCCCCCCAGAAGAGCTCCTCCATCGCCATCGGGATGCCGAGGCCCGTCGGGTCGAAGAACTGCTGGGCGTAGAAGTCGAGGGAGTAGATGCCGACCTTGGCCGCCTCCTGAATGACGGGCCAGGGCGTTTCCTCACGCTCATCCCATTCGGAAGCCGCCGGACGGATCACGTCCGCGGCGAAGCCGTGAAGCCAGTCACGGACCTGCTTCTGGTCATCGTTGAGTTCGAGCGTGAACTCCGCCATGTTCCCCTCCACGTACTGCCCTGAAAAGACCACTCGTTACTTGCGGTAACCGCAGTCTGTTACCGACAAGTAGCCTCTGTCAACCGCCCGGGTGCCGATCCACACGCCGCGGGCCAGGGTGTTACGTTGCGCAGGCAGGACGCAATGTGCATGGCCAGGGCGGGGAGACGCGACATGGAGACCACACGACAGGCCGAGCGGCAGCGGACAGCGGCCGAGAGCCGCCGCCGCGAGCTGCTCGAAGCCGCCGACCGCGTGGTGCTCAGGGACGGGCCGGGCGCCTCGATGAACGCCATCGCCGCGGAGGCCGGAATCACCAAGCCCATCCTCTACCGGCACTTCGGCGACAAGGGCGGCCTCTACCGCGCCCTCGCCAAGCGCCACACCGATGCCCTGCTGATCGCTCTGCGGGCGGCGCTCGACGCACCGGCCGAGCGCCGTCGGCGCGTGGAGTCGACGCTCGACACCTATCTCGCGGCGATCGAGGCCCGCCCGCAGGTCTACCGCTTCCTGATGCACCCGTCCGACGACTCCGCGCCTTCGACGGAGCAGGGTTTCGACGTCGGACGGCACTCCGCGCCACTGCTGCGCAGGCTCGGCGAGGAACTCGCTCTGGTCATCGCCGAACGGGTGGACCTGGGCCCGGACAGCGATGCCATGGCCCGCATCTGGGGCCACGGCATCGTCGGCATGATGCATGCCGCGGGCGACTGGTGGCTCGGTGAACGCCCTTGCTCCCGCGAGCAGTTGGTGCGCAGCCTGGCAGATCTGCTGTGGGGCAGGCTGGCCGACGTGGGCGACCGGCCCGGCGGCCCGGGATTCTGAGAGGCGGGCGGTCAGCCGCCCCGCGCCCAGGGCGCCCGGCGGGCCGCGCGCAGCGCCCTCGACCGGCGCAGCCCGGTCAGCCGGTCCGTGTAGACCGTGCCCTCGAGGTGGTCGCACTCGTGCTGCAGGCAACGGGCGAAGAAGCCGGTCCCGGTGACCCGTACCGGCTCGCCCCCGACGGTCACGCCCTCGACGACGGCCCGGTCGAAGCGCGGGGTGCCGGCCTCGATGCCAGGGAGCGAGAGGCAGCCCTCGGGGCCGCGTACGGTGATGCCGTCCGCCTCGACCAGCTTCGGGTTGACGAGATGTCCGAGGTGCCGGACATCGTCGTCGTCCGGACAGTCGTAGACGAACACCCGCAGCGGAACGCCGACCTGATTGGCCGCGAGCCCGACGCCGTGGGCCGCGTACATGGTGGCGTACATGTCCTCGACGAGGCGGGCGAGCGAGGGGCCGAAGTCCGTGACGGGTTCACAGGCGCCGTGCAGCACCGGATCGCCGAGCAGACTCATGGCACGAATCAGTCCGGAACTGCCGGGGATCGGGCGGTTTCGCATGGCGGCAATCGTACGTTCCACGTGACCTCCGCCTCCCCGGCGGTGCCGCGGTGCGGTCGCCGCGCCGGACATCGATAGGCTGGGCGCGGACCGATGCAAGGAGGATCTAGGACGATGGCAGGCAACACGGAGCCGCTGTCGCCGCGGGCCAAGCTGGCCGTGACGGCGGGTAAGGCCGCGGCGGCGGTGTCGCGCGCTGCGGGGCGTGGCAGCGGATCGGTGATCGGCGGCCGGGTGGCACTCAAGCTCGACCCCGACCTGCTGGGGCGGCTGGCGCAGCACCTGGACGTGATCCTCGTGTCGGCGACGAACGGCAAGACGACGACGACCCGGCTGATCGCCGAGGCGCTGCGGGCCGCGGGCCCGGTCGTGTCCAACGCTCTCGGCGCGAACATGCCGGCGGGCATCACCTCGGCACTGGCGGGCGGCTCGGACGCGAAGTACGGCGTCATAGAGGTCGACGAGAAGTACCTCGCCGGGGTCGCGCGCGATACGACGCCCAAGGTGATCGCACTCCTCAACCTCTCCCGCGACCAGTTGGACCGCGCCGCGGAGACCCGGATGCTCGCGGAGAAGTGGCGTGAGGGGCTGTCCGGTTCGAAGGCTGTGATCGTCGCGAACGCCGACGATCCGCTGATCGTCTGGGCGGCGTCCTCCTCCCCCAATGTGGTGTGGGTCGCGGCCGGTCAGGCGTGGAAGGACGATGCCTGGTCCTGCCCGTCCTGCGGCGGTGTGATGCAACGCCCCGGCGACGACTGGTTCTGCGGCGAGTGCGGTTTCCGCCGCCCCGCGCCGAGCTGGGTGCTGCACGGCGACTACGTCCTGGACCCGCACGGTTCGGCGTGGCCGATCCACCTCCAGCTGCCCGGCCGCGCCAACAAGGCCAACGCCACCAGCTCCGCCGCCGTGGCCGCCGTCTTCGGTGTGCCGCCGCAGGTCGCACTGGAGCGCATGTATCAGGTGCAGGCCGTCGCCGGCCGCTACGACGTGGTCGGCTTCCTCGGCCGTGAGCTGCGGCTGCTGCTGGCGAAGAACCCCGCGGGCTGGCTGGAGACGTTCTCCCTGATCGACCCGCCGCCCACCCCGGTGATCCTCTCCGTCAACGCCCGGGGCGCGGACGGCACGGACACCTCCTGGCTGTGGGACGTCGACTACACCCAGCTCGCCGGTCACCCGATCTTCGTGCTCGGCGACCGCAAGCTGGACCTCGCGGTCCGTCTCGAAGTGGCCGGTCTCGACTTCCGGGTCTGCGAGAACCTCGACGAGGCCGTGCAGCAGGCTCCGCCCGGCCGCATCGAGGTCATCGCCAACTACACCGCCTTCCAGGACCTGCGCCGTCGTGTCGGCAACTGACCCCGGCCCCGGCCACCTCCGGAGAGGACGAAGCATGAGCAACAACGGTCTGCGTCTGGTCTGGGTCTACCCCGACCTCCTCAGCACCTACGGCGACCAGGGCAACGCGCTCGTGGTGGAGCGCCGGGCCCGGCAGCGCGGTCTCGACGTGCAGCGCGTCGACGTCCGCAGTGACCAGCCGGTCCCGACGTCCGGCGACATCTATCTGATCGGCGGCGGTGAGGACCGGCCGCAGCGGCTCGCCGCGGAGCGGCTGCGCCGCGATGGCGGGCTCAGCCGGGCCGCGTCCAACGGCGCGATCATCTTCTCGGTCTGCGCCGGGTACCAGATCCTCGGCCATGAATTCATCAACGACCTCGGTGAGCGCGAGGCCGGTCTCGGGCTGCTCGACGTGGTATCCACCCGCGGCGAGGGGGCCCGGTGCGTCGGAGACGTACTGGCCGACATCGACCCGCACCTCGGCCTGCCGCCGCTGACCGGTTTCGAGAACCACCAGGGCGTGACCCATCTCGGCCCGACGGCACGGCCGTTCGCCCGGGTGCAGTTCGGCCGGGGCAACGGCACCGGCGACGGCACGGAGGGCGCGTACAACGACACCGTCTTCGGTACGTACATGCACGGCCCCGTCATGGCGCGCAACCCGCTGATCGCGGATCTGCTGCTGAAGCTGGCCCTCGATGTCAACGCCCTGCCGCCGACGGACGACCGCTGGTACGAGGCGCTGCGCGCCGAGCGCATCGCCTCGGCGACCCAGCCCGCCTGATGAGGCACATCCGGCTCAGCTGAGCGGCGTCCAGCAGGCGGACGCCCGGTTCGGTCCCGCCACCCTGCGCCGGTAGGGTGGCGAGGATCCAACCGGACGACGTGGTCCGGTCGTCGGCCCACGTTGCAAAGGTTTCCCGGGCAATGCGAATTGGTGTGCTCACCTCCGGCGGCGACTGCCCCGGCCTGAACGCCGTCATCCGTTCCGTCGTTCATCGCGCGGTGGCCGACCACGGCGACGAGGTCATCGGCTTCCACGACGGGTGGAAGGGTCTCCTCGAGGGCGACTACCGCAAGCTCGACCTCGACGCGGTCGGCGGCATTCTCGCCCGCGGCGGTACGATCCTCGGCTCCTCCCGGGTCCAGCCCGCCCATCTGCGGGGCGGCGTCGAGCAGGCCAGGGGCCATGTCGCCGAGCTCGGTCTCGACGTGATCATCCCGATCGGCGGCGAGGGCACGCTGAAGGCGGCCCATCTGCTCTCCGAGGCGGGTCTGCCGATCGTCGGTGTCCCGAAGACGATCGACAACGACATCGCCTCCACCGATGTGACCTTCGGCTTCGACACCGCCGTCGGCGTCGCCACGGAGGCACTGGACCGGCTGAAGACCACCGCCGAATCGCACCAGCGGGTGCTGATCGTCGAGGTCATGGGCCGCCACACCGGCTGGATCGCCCTGCACTCGGGCATGGCGGCCGGTGCGCACGCCATTGTCGTGCCGGAGCGCCCCTTCGACATCGACGAGCTGACCGAGCTGGTCGGCGAGCGCTTCTCGGCCGGCAAGAAGTTCGCGATCGTCGTGGTCGCCGAGGGCGCCAAGCCGCGCCAGGGCTCCTCCATGGAGATCGAGCAGGGCACCAAGGACATCTACGGGCACGAGCGGTTCGCCGGTATGGCGACGCGGCTCTCCGTCGAGCTGGAGCAGCGCCTCGGCAAGGAGGCCCGCCCGGTGATCCTCGGCCATGTGCAGCGCGGCGGAACCCCGACCGCGTACGACCGGGTGCTCGCCACCCGTTTCGGCTGGCACGCGGTGGAGGCCGCACACCGCGGCGAGTTCGGCATGATGACGGCGCTGCGTGGCACGGACATCGTGATGGTGCCGCTGGGCGATGCCGTGGAGACCCTGAAGACGGTCCCGGTCGAGCGGTACGCCGAGGCGGAGTGCGTGCTCTGAGCGACACCCTGTCCGACGAACTGCCCCCGGTCGCAGCTGCGGCCGGGGGCAGTTCTACTCTGGTCGGGACAACCGGCGCGAAACGGGGACGTCCCCAGCGGGAGTGAACAGATGGATCACAGCGGGCACGGCATGAACATGGATCTGCCGCCGTTCACGCTGGGACGTGGGCTCCAATTCTCCGCGGACCCGTTCTTCCTCATCGGCTGCGTCCTCGCCATCGGGCTGTACGGGTACGCCGTGCTGCGTCTGCGCAGGCGTGGGGACGGCTGGCCGGTCGGCCGGACCGTCTTCTTCGTCGTCGGCGTGCTGTCCATCGCCCTGGTGATGTGCACGAAGCTGAACGACTACGGCATGGTCATGTTCAGCGTGCACATGGTGCAGCACATGGTGATCAGCATGCTGTCACCGATCCTGCTGCTGCTGGGTGCTCCGGTGACGCTGGCGCTGCGCGCGCTCCCGGTCGCGGGGCGTGGCCGGACCGGCCCGCGCGAGCTGCTGCTCATGCTGCTGCACAGCCGCTACATGAGGGTCATCACGCATCCGGTCTTCACGATCCCGATCTTCATCGCCAGCCTGTACGCGCTGTACTTCACCCCGCTCTTCGACTTCCTGATGGGTTCGAAGACCGGGCACATCGCGATGATGGTGCACTTCCTCGCGGTCGGCCTGGTGTTCTTCTGGCCGATCATGGGCGTCGACCCGGGACCGCACCGGCCCGGCTATGTCATGCGGATGCTGGAGCTGTTCGCCGGGATGCCGTTCCACGCCTTCTTCGGTATCGCGCTCATGATGGCGTCGACGCCGATGGTGGAGACGTACAAGCATCCGCCGGCCTCGCTCGGCATCGACGCGCTGAGCGATCAGAACTGGGCGGGCGGTATCGCCTGGGCCTTCAGCGAGATCCCGTCGGTGCTGGTGCTGATCGCGCTGGTCTTCCAGTGGTACCGCTCCGAGCAGCGGACGGCGAAGCGCTCGGACCGTGCGGCGGACCGGAACGGGGACCAGGAGCTGCAGGCGTACAACGCCTATCTCGCCTCATTGCAGGCGCGCGGGCAGTAGCGCTGGGCATGCCTCCGGGGTGACGATGGCATCCACGGCCACCCGGCCGATGAGGAGGGTGCGGGCATGTCCGGATCCACGAAGACCATGGGTGTGATAACCGTGGCGGCCCTGGTGGCGGTCACCGCCTACACGGTGGCGCTGGGGAGCAGTGGCTGGCTCTGGTTCGGGTGGGTGGTGCTCGGGCTGATCACCGTCGGGATGGCCGCGACGCGCGAATCCTGAGCCGGGCGGGCCGTCCGGCTCAGGACGGCCGGGCTCAGAATCGGAAGACCGGTCCGGTGGCCGCGTCCATCACACAGGCGTTGGGGAACGTCTTCTGCCAGGAGACGGGGCGCCCGTCCCACTTGCCTGTGACGGTGGACGTCACCGGGTCGTACTCGTTGCCGCACAGGTGCGGGTCGCCGGGCAGGTTGTCCGGATCACCTGCCGCCTCGTCGATCGCCGCGCAGGCGACGGCCGCCTCGGGATGGTGGGCGTCCGGGGCGGGCGGGCAGAACAGTGCGAGGCCACGGATCCAGGTGTTCTCACTCCCGGAGACGGCGAGGAAGAGCCCGCGGTCCGGCACCGGGCCGTCGGACCGGGCGGCCGCGGCGGGCACCGCGGCGGTGAGGGTGAGCAGGGCAGCGGCGGCGGAAGCGGCGCTCAGGCGCATCGGAGAACTCCTGGGGCTCGAGGATGCGGGGCGTCCGGCGACGGACCGGGAGCGTCTCGGCAACGGACCGGGGGCGCGCGTGCCGGACATCCCGCGTGCCCTGAACGTTGCGCCCGTCCTGGATGCCCCGTGTTCGGGAACCCCGCAAGACGATATTGGAATTCGGCACCGGGCAAGACGCCGCGCCGCAGGTCCCACCCTCCGGGGCAGTCGGCGGCTCCGGCTGGAGTACCGGCGGACGGAAGGACCGCACCCGGATGGATCCGACCGGCGGGTCTTCCCGAGCGCCTGCCTTCTCCCCCGTCGAACGGCGCCTAACCTCAATGCCGTTCGGTTAGCCGTCTGGTGGGCTTGGCAAGGGGTTGTGCTCGATCTGGATGGTGGTCCTGTGGGTTCGGTGGTCGATGTCGCGGCCG